>CAYZOV010000016.1:0-37511 GCA_964480525.1 uncultured Ruminococcus sp. | reverse complement strand
ACAAACATATCCGCCCCAACAGAAGTGTGGTGAGGTGAAATGATGAAAACGGCACACAAAAATAATACTTTCCCACTTTCACAAAGTCAGCCACCGAGCGAAACAAAATGAAAAGTTTTTACAAAGCGGGGCGAGGTGAGATGATGAAAACGGTACGAAAAAAATACTTTTTCACCCTCACAAACTTAGCCACCGAGCGAAACAAAATGAAAAGTTTTCACGAAGCGGGGCGAGGTGAGATGATGAAAACGGTACGTTTTCAAAAAAGACTTCACGCTAGGTGAAGTCTTTTTTGTTGCTAATATTCCACTCTTTCATACTCAATCCCTGCGTTATCGAGAAGCTTCAAAATGCCGTCGTCGCCCCCGAAATGCGCAAGCCCTACCATATAAAACACGTTTTTGTCGCCCTTTGACAGCTCTACAAGTTTGTTCGCCATGGTCACGTTGCGGTCGGTGAGCATTTGCTTGTTGTAGTCCTCGTATGCTTCCAGTTCTTCGGCTGTAAACTCGCTTTCGTCAATTTCGTCCGACTGGAAAACCCCCTCAACGTCGCCAGTTGCCCACATTTGGTAAAGTTCTTCAAGTTCGGCAACATATTCGTCCTCGTCGGTTGTCAAATACGATTCCAAAAGCAAAGAGTGAATTTCGTCCGAAAATCCCATAAGCATACTCATCTGAAATTCTACGCTTTCTACTTCGATAAGTTCTTTGTCGTCGGCTTTAGCCAGGGTCATGAAATATGTGTCAATGCCGTTTTCCGATTTAACAATTGAACGGTCGATAAAATAATTTTCAATAAGCGACTGCCACATGGCAGGTTTGAAATAGTCGTACATTGCGTTGTAAAATCCCCACTCGGTGGTTTTTTCTACAAGTGCGTCGTAAAGTTCGGCGGAAATGTGGTCTTTAATCGTTGTTCCGTCGGAGTAAACCATGTCGGCGGACAGTTGAATCTGCGCCGACATATCTTCGGAAAAAGCCACGGTGTCGCACTCTACGGCGATAGCTTCGCTTGATTCGTATGCGTTCATAATCACGTCGGGCAACGGATAAGCTTCGTCAGGCAGAGCGTGCATTGTTCCCATAAAATACACGGTTTTTCCGCTTTCGGTGGTTAATTTCCACAGCGCAGGGGTAATTTCGTCCGTGCTTGTATCGGGGGTGGGATTTTTTGAAGAATCTTCCGCCGAAGTGGTGGTTGCTTCCGTCTTTGAAGAATCGTCAGACGACATTTCATTACACCCCGTGGAAAAAGCAAAAAGCGTTGCCAAAAAAGTTGCAAGTAAAATTTTTCCTTTAATTTTCATTTTTTGCGCCTTTCTTCTTTTTGTCGTATTTGGATTTTTTGTTGAAATCAATGGTAAGCGTGAATATTCTGTCAGTGGTGAAAACTTTCAGAGCAAAACTCATGCAAATAACGAGAAGTACAATCTGGTAAATCATACCGCCGTAAAACAGCGTCATGTTGCCGTAGAGAATGTTTTCCGAAGCGATAAATGTGTGGGTAAACGGAATAGCGTAAATCAGATAACGTACCACCGTCGGCAAAGTCTGAATGTCAATCATCATAGACAAAATATACGGTATCATAGCCATAAACGTAATCGGCATAATGAGCGTTTGAGCCGATTTTGCGTCCTTAGCCAGAGCGCCCAAAACAAGCGAAACCGAAAGTGCGATAAGCACCGTCAGGAAAAGCTGGATTCCCAAAAGAACATAGTCGCCTGCGGTCATTTTAAGTCCCAAATCCGCAAGAATTTGGTTCATGTCAAGACCGTCTGTTTCCATTCCGTACAAACCGTCCATCATTTTGTTAAAGCCTATCATATAAGCAATAGCGTTTAGGGCGGCAACAACGGCGGCAGAGAGCATTTTTGCGGACAAAACCGAAATTCTGGAAACAGGTGCAGAAAGGAGCGTTTCCAAAGTTTTGTCAAGCTTTTCGGTGCTGATAGCCGTAATAATCATCTGTGACGCAAAAATTACCAAAACATAAACGATAATCGGCAAAAACATTGTCTGCATCATTGTGAGAGATGAAACAACAGACGAGCTTATGTCCGAAATTTTGTCGTCAACAATAGTTTTGTCCACAACGGTAATCAAATTTTCGCTGGTTGCAAGCTGTTCCAAAGTCAGCCCCGATTGTACAAGATAGGTCTGCTTTAAGGTTTCCTTGATTGCTTCCACGGCGCTGTCATTTGACGAAACGTTCGACATAGCAGCTCCCGAAGTCATTCTTCCGATATTCAAAAGCTCGCTTGGGTTTCCTGCTAAAAAGTTTTCCGTAAAGCCTTTCGGGATAACAATAACATTTTTAACGTCAAGTTTTTTAAGTTCGGACGGGTAATCCTCGGACGAAATGTCAACAAGTTTTACAAGGCTGTCATCATATTTTGTCGGCATACCTGTTTTTTCGTCAATTTCCGTAACGGTCAAAGCCTTGATAAGGCTCTGGGTAAGTTCGGTGTCGTCCTTGTCGCAAATCGTAATCGTGGAAGCGTCCTCGGCAACGTCCTCGATAATTCCCGAAAAAGCGTCGCCCACAAAAATAAGCAAAAGCATAATTCCCACCATTGTTACGATAGTGGAAACGGTGAGCATTTCTTTAAGCTCCTTTTTGAAAAGGTTTAAAAATTTAGAAAAGTTCACTGTTCTTCACCACCCTTTCAAAAACTTCTTCAAGGTTGTTTGCGTTGTATTTTTCCTTTAACTCCGACGGAGTTCCCACCTCTAAAAGATGTCCTTTTGCGATAATGCCCACACGGTCGGAAACAAACTCGATTTCAAGCATATTGTGTGAGCTTAGCAAGAAACTCATTCCTTCGCTTGCAAGCTTTTTAATCATCTGTCGAATTTCCAAAGCGTTTAAAATGTCAAGACCGCTTGTCGGTTCGTCAAGTATCGCCAAATCAGGGCGTGACATAACCGAACGTGACAGCAAAAGTTTTCTGGTCATACCTCTTGAATAACTGCCGATTTTGTCGTTAATTCTGTCGCCCAGTTCAGCCATTTTTACGGCTCTGTCCACAAAAAGCTTGACGTCGTCTTTGTTTTTTGCGTAAATTTTCGCCATAAATTCCAAATAGCCTTTGCCCGTCATGGTCTTGTACGCACCCGCTTCGTCGGGTAGGTATGTAATACATTCACGCACCTTTTGAGGTTCGGTGAGTATGCTGTGACCCGACACAACGGCGTCACCCTCGGTGGCTGTTAAAAGTGTTGAAATCATACGGATTGTGGTGGTTTTGCCGGCACCGTTTGGACCGATGAGGGCGAAAATTTCGCCTTTGTTTACGTCAAAGCTGACTTTTTCGGACGCGTAAACGCCTTTTTTGTACATTTTAGAAAGCGCCTTGACTTCCAAAACTTTTTCCAAAAAAATCCCTCCTATATTCTACGAATAAAATCGTGCGTTGCAATACAATTATAGCACGGTTAGCTGAAAAATGCAATAGAAATCCAAAACTTTTTTAGATTAAAGCGTTATCATACTAAGATGAAAAAGTGAGAATAAAGCCAACGAAAATTTTCGGGAATTTTAATATATGGTGTTTCATATTTTCATAGGCGTAAAAAAACGGACTGATGTTGAAAACTTTGAAAACTTTTGAAAATTTCACCCCTTAAATGGGGAGTTTTCAACGTTTTCAACAAAGTTTTCAACATTTTTGTTGGAAAACCGTTTTGAAAAGCCTATGTTGGAAACAGATTGTTCACAAAAATTTACCGTTATTTTTGTGACAAATGCTAAATTTTTCCCGAAAAATTTGTCTAATCGGAGAATTGACAAGCAATATTTTTACATACAATTACACCCGTGAAGTTATAAAACTTAACGGGTTACTGTTTTGCAACGAAAATTTCGTGAACGCCGAAAAAGAAAACGGAAAAATATTTGGCTGATGTTACAAAAAACACTTGATTTTACAAAGATTTTTTGTTATACTTTAAGATAAGAAATGCTATGCTCCACGGAAAGGAATAGTGATTGGTATGTGGGTTTTTGAGCAGGGTATGGAGGGTTTGGTTGACACATTTATTTTTGAAACAACAACCCTTTTGGAACAGCTTGACGATATTTTGATTCGCACCGAAAAAAGCAACCTTGAACCTGACGACATTGGGGAAATTTTCAGAATAATGCACACGGTTAAAGGCTCGTCGGCAATGATGGGTTTGCAAAATATGTCAACGCTTGCTCACGCCGTGGAGGATTTGTTTTACATTATCCGTGAAAATCCGTCGGTTGAGTACGACAAAGACGCATTGTACGGGATTTTGTTCGAGGGTTTAGACAGCTTGAAAAACGAAGTTGAACTTATACAAGGCGACTGTGAAGAATTGTCGGATTTTTCGGAAATTGTGGCAAAAATCGAAAAGTTTGCCGCCGTGATGAAAGGGGAAAACCCCGAAGAAAATAAGTCCGACAAAACCGAAGAAATTCGGGTTTATGACGAAAGCGACCCCGAAAGCATTAAGGCGGTAAAAATTACATACGACGAAAGCTGTCTTATGCCTGCGATTAGGGCAATGCTGTTGATAAGGTCGTTGGGGAATGTTTGTCAGGTTGTGGGGACAATTCCGGAGGACATTGACGACGACAGCGCAGGGGATTTTATCACGAAAAACGGCTTTTTTGTCCGTGTTGTTGCCGAAGATAATGTGAGTGAAATTGAAAGAGTTATAAATAATTCTCTTAACATAAAAAATTTTCGGTGGGTTGAACGTAAAAAGCCTAAGCAGGCTGTTTTGGAAGAAACAAAACCCGAAAAAGAAGAACAAATCAAGGAATCACAACCGAAAGTTTTGCAAAAAAGCGACGGTAAAAAGTCGGGGGCGGATTCTATTTTGTCGGTTAAGTTGTCAAAACTTGACGCACTTTTGGACTTGGTTAGCGAAATTGTCATAACCGAAAGCATGGTTTTTTCAAGCCCCGATTTAAAAAATATTGACGCACCTCTTGAACAGTTTTCAAAATCTTCACGCCGTTTGAAAAAGCTCACGGACGAATTGCAGGATATTGTTATGTCCGTCAGAATGGTGCCTGTGGCAGGCGCTTTTGCGAAAATGAACAGAGTTGTGCGGGACATGAATAACAAACTGGGCAAAGGCGTGGAGCTGGTTTTTGAGGGTGAGGACACCGAAGCGGATAAATCGGTGGTGGATATTCTTAACGACCCTTTAATGCACCTTGTACGAAATGCCGTTGACCACGGAATCGAAGAACCGTCGGTGCGTGCCGAAAAAGGCAAAACCGACTCGCCGAGGGTAACATTGTCTGCGTATGAAGAATCGGGCGAAGTTGTGATAAAAGTGTCGGACAACGGTGCGGGAATCGACACGGAAAAAATTTTGCAAAAAGCCGAAAGAAACGGCATTTTGACAAAACCGAAAAGCGATTATACCCATTCTGAAGCGTTAAATCTGATTATGCAGGCGGGTTTTTCCACAAACGAAAAAGTTACGGAATATTCGGGACGTGGCGTGGGAATGGACGTTGTGCGTTCCAATATAGAAAAAGTCGGCGGAAAAATCACCGTTTTGTCGGAGCTTGGCAGGGGAAGTTCTTTTGTTATAAAAATACCGCTGTCGTTGTCGATTATTGACGTTTTGGGCGTTATGGTGGGCAAAACTTATTTCAGCATACCGATTATGTCGGTGCGTGAAAGTTTCAGAGCCACAAAAGAAAACATTGTTTCGGACAACGAGGGCAACCGCATGATTCGCCTTAGAGGACGGTTTTTCCCTGTGATAAGTTTGGCTTCAAAGTATCAAATTTCGGGTGCAAAAGAGAATTTTGAGGACGGAATTATGGTTTTGTGCGAAGCCGACGGCAAACGCGTCTGCCTTTTTGCGGACGAAATTGTGTCGGATATGTCGGTGGTGGTTAAACCGTTTTCGCCGCTTCTTAACCGCAACGGGGTTAAAGAAAACGGCATGAGCGGTTGTTCGATTTTGGGCGACGGAGCGATAACGTTCATTTTGGACGTTAAGTCTTTGTTTGAAAAATTTCTTTAGAGTGGTGAAATTTTTATGAGTTTGCTGGAAAATTTGGCGGAAAACGGCGGAACCGTGCTGACGTTTAAAATCAACGAAGTGGTGTATGCCGTGGATATACAAATGGTGACGGATATTATAGAATTGCCCGAAATTACGGCTGTTCCGCTTATGCCCGATTATATAAAAGGCGTGATAAACCAGCGTGGACGGGTTGTGCCTGTGGTGGATATGCGTGAAAGATTCGGGCTTGAAAAGATAAATTATGACCGAAAAACCTGTGTGATTGTTTTGAATGTTCAGGAATTTTCGGTGGGAATAATCGCCGACAGAGTTATTGACACGGAAAAAGTTCGTGCCGACGAAATTTCAAAGTCGTTGCGAAAAAACAGTTTTGTCAGCCATGTTATTACAAAAAACGGCGAAATAAGACATTTGATTGATTTTGACAAGGTTGTAGGGTGAAATTAAGGGGTAAATCGTATGATTTTAAACGAAAATGATTATGTTAAACTTATGACGTTTGTCAGAAAAAAGTACGGCATAAATCTGGAAAACAAAAAAATGCTTATTGAAAACCGCCTGTCAAACTATGCTTTAGAGCGTGGATTTTCAAATTTTACGGATTTTTTGAGCATGGTTTTTGACGACAAAAGCGGTTTTGAGGTGGCGAATGTTATCAATCTTTTGACCACAAACCACACATATTTTATGCGTGAAACCGAACATTTTACGCACCTCACAGAGGAATTTTTACCGTTTATGGAAAAGACCAACAAAGAAAGAAATATGCGTATCTGGAGTGCGGGGTGCAGTTTCGGAAACGAACCGTACAATTTGGCAATGTTTATTGACGATTATTTCGGGTTCAGAAAACGAAGCTGGGATTGTCGTATTTTAGCCAGCGATATTTCGCTGAACGCTTTGATGACCGCAAAGGACGCCGTGTACAAGGAAGAAGCTTTGTCTGGATTGTCGGACAAATGGATTGATAAATACTTTGTCAAAGTTTCGCCTAATTTGTATCAGGTTTGCGATAAAATACGCAATGACGTTGTTTTCAGGTATCACAACCTTATGGACGAAATAAATTTTAAAAACAATTTCAATCTGATTCTTTGCCGAAACGTGATGATTTATTTTGACGAAAAAACCCGTGACGGTCTTTGCAAAAGATTTTACGACGCTACGGAAAACGACGGTTTTTTGTATATCGGTCATGCGGAGGTTATGCCTGAAAATACAAAGTACGTCAAGCTGAAACCGGCGGTTTATCAGAAAAAATTAGAGTGTGAGTAGTTTGAAAGAAGGGAAATTTTTTGGATAAAATCAGAGTGTTGGTGGTGGACGATTCGCCGCTTATAAGACAGACTTTTCAGAAACTTCTGGAGGGCGACGAAAATATTGAAGTGGTTGCCACGGCAGGCGACGCATACGAAGCAAGGGACGCCATTGTTAAATTTAAACCCGACGTAATGACTTTGGATATAGAAATGCCCCGAATGAACGGAATACAGTTTTTGAAAAAACTTATACCCCAGTTTCCGATTCCCGTGGTGGTGGTGTCGTCGTTGCCGATAAGCACCTTTGACGCTTTGGAAGCGGGGGCGGTTGATTATATTAAAAAGCCTGTGATAACCTCTGCGGACAGTTTGCAAAAGTTCGGCGACGACCTGATTTGCAGGGTTAAAACCGCTGTGACCGCAAAGGTTATCCGTGCGGGGAAGTGCGTTTATCAGGTTAAAGAGCGAAGCCACGACAAAAGAATCCACAATGCCGAAGGGAAAATTATCGCCATTGGGGGTTCGACGGGTGCAACCGAAGCGTTGCCTGTGATAGTTTCGCAATTTGACGAAAATACTCCGCCGTGCGTGATAGTTATTCATATGCCGGAGGGTTTCACCAAACTTTATGCCCAAAGACTTGCGAGCGCTTGTCCTCATTCCCAAGTTGTGGAAGCAAAATCGGGAATGTACGTTAAAAAAGGCATGGTGGTTATTGCCACGGGCAACAAGCACATGAAAGTTTTCAGGGACAAAAGCGGGTATTTTATCACCTGTTCCAGCGGAAAAAAAGTGTCGGGACATTGCCCGTCGGTGGACGTAATGTTTGAATCGGTGTCAATTTGCGCCAAAGAAAACGCTTGCGGTGTGATTTTAACGGGAATGGGTTCGGACGGAGCAAGAGGTTTGGGACTTATCAAGGACGCCGGGGGATTCACGGTGGGGCAGGACGAAGAAACCAGTCTGGTGTACGGTATGCCGAAAGTGGCGTTGGCGTATGGTGCGGTTCAGGTTCAGGCAGGTTTGGAAGAAATTGCAGACGTGATTTTTCATAAACTTAACGAAAATTAAGAAAAAGTGAGAATTTTATGGAAGAATATCAGGATTATTTTGATTTTGAAGAAGAAAAAAACTTTGAGGTGCGGACTTTTCTTGAATTTGTAATATCGGGAAAAATTTTTGCGGTCGAAACGTCGGAAGTTCTGGAAATAGTACAGCTTGGCGAAGTTACGCCCGTGCCTGAATTTCCAAAATACATAATGGGGCTTGCGAACGTGAAAGGTCAGTCGGTGGCTGTTATTGACACGGCGTACCGATTCGGCACAAAAACCGCCGAAGTTCCCGAAAGGCGGTGCGTGATTATTTGCAAAACTGACTGTGAAAAAAGCATTGGAATTGTTGCCGACGACGTTTTGAAGCTTAAAGATGTGGACGTACAAAAGGTTTCGGAATCCCCGAAGATAAACGGCGAAGCGTTCACCAGATACATAACGTGTATGTATTTAAGGCAGACAGGCGACCCGTGTTTTGTGGTCAGTCCTGTGCTTATGATGAGCGAGGACGAAAAGTCGCAGATACTTTA
The DNA here is from genome assembly GCA_964480525.1 of uncultured Ruminococcus sp. Lineage (GTDB taxonomy): Bacteria > Bacillota > Clostridia > Oscillospirales > Ruminococcaceae > JAAZZIT01. The sequence goes on along the minus strand of CAYZOV010000016.1, from coordinate 28,644 downwards.
GAATATGAAAAAACCCACGTTTTTCAGCGTGGGTTTTTTGTGCAAAAAAAGGGGACTGAGAAATCTCAGTCCGCCTTAGTTTTGTTAAGTATAATTATTCTTCAGCTGCAAGTGTTTCGTTAACTTCGTTAATGAGCCAGTCAACAGTACCCTTGTTTGCGGAAACAACCTCAGTCCATGAAGTTGTGCCGTTATCGCCTTCGTTCATTGTAGCCGAGCAGATTGTGTTTGCGAACAATGTAGCGAGTTCAGCGGTTACGCCCTGATGGAATTCAAATACAGGGTTTTCCAAAGCCATCTCGTAAATGGTGTTCTTCATTTCAATCATTTCTTCAGTCCACTTGTATTCGTTTCTGAGCTGGTCTTCGCCAAGCTGTCTGATGTCTTCGTCAAGGTTGCAAGCCTTCTTACAAGCCATAAGAGCTGCAAAACCTTCAGGGTTCTTAGCACCTGAGCAAAGGAGATAACCGTTTACTCTTGATGAAATATAGTGTGTTTCATTTCCGCCGTCTGTGTTAAGTGGCATTGGAACAAACATAACTTCGCCCTTTTCTACATCGCCCCAGTTAGCTGTTGAAGCAGGCTTGCTGGTGATTCCCCAAAGTCCCATTGGAACAAACAAAGTTTTGCCTTCGCCGACGCCCTTACCGTCGTTACCGCAACGTGTTTCCCAGTTGTGGTCTTTTCTTGGCCATACAACTTCTGACTTAGAAAGGTCGTACATGATATTTTCAACTGCTTCAATCTTAGGGTCAGAAAGGTTGCTTACGAGCGTTCCGTCATCAGAAAGTTCAATCATAGGAACACCTGTTGTCTGCTGGATAGCGTCATAGTACCAGAAACCGTCAAGAGCATATTTTTCTTCGTCAGCGTTTACGAAGTCTTTACACATTTCAACAAATGTATCAAGCGTCCATTCGCCCTTTGCAAAGAGTTCAGCAGGGTCGTCAAAACCGTTTGCTTCCATTGTCTTTTTGTTGTAGATACAAACAATTGACGGCTGTACTTCGATAACTGCCACATAGTGGTCGTCCTTGATTGCAAAGCTGTCAGCTGCATTTGCAACGTCGCTCCAGAGTGCGTCGTCAAGGTCGATATAATCGTCGATTGGCTGGAACATATCACGAATTGCACCCTTAGGGAATGCGTCCATGTCGTCAGCAGGGAAACAGTCAGGAGCGTCGCCTGAAAGTACCTGTGAAGCAAGGTCTGTGTATCTTGCTTCCCATGTTGTAACACGGTCGATAACTTTTCCGCCGTATTTAAGTTCAAAAAGTTTAAGGTCAGCAGAAGCAGCCTGGTCGTTGTTAGGGTTCATTGCATAGTGAGCAAGCCACTTAACTTCTTTGTTTTCAAGTTCAACTTCAGGCAAACCTTCAAGAGTGTCAACTTTGCTCTTGATAATTTCTTCTTCGTTCTGATTAAGCGTAGCTTTAATGGTTGTTGTAGTCGTTGCGGTGTTGTCGTTGCCCTTTTCATCTTTGCCACAACCAACAAGGCTGAACACAGATGTCAAAGCCAAAGTACCCGCAAGGATTCTTTTTGCTAAATTCATAGGTTTTCCTCCTCAAAAAGTTTAGTACAGCCGTAAAACGTCCGTACACATTTTGTTTTCATTATATTACATCTACATTATATATTAAACCCAAAATTAAGTCAATCGTCATTATGCAATATAAACCCCCGACTTTTTTGTGAATTTTGTCTACTAAACAGGGTTAAACGTTTTCAGATAACGATTACAGAGTGGCTTTTTAACCGCTAATTTGCAAATTAACAAAAAGTTTACAAAAGAAAAATCCAACCGCCGTTTGTTTTTGACGATTGGATTTTTTAATAAAAATTATTATTAAGCTTTTACAAAGTGGAAAATTTTAGAGCTGAAATCTCCGTAAATTCCGTCCATAGCCCAAGCCTTTGAGAGGTTATAACCTGCGTTCATAAGAGCTTTACCCGAAATTTTTTCGTCAGGGTTGTTTTCTTCGTAATAATAAGCGTCAGGGTCAAGACCTTTGAGTTTAATACGTCTTGAATGGAAGTTAGGTCTTGCGAGAATTTGAACATATTCAAACAATGCTTCGCTCTTGTCCTTTGCCACGAACATCCAAGCGTCCCACTCGATGTTTTCAAAGGTGTTTCCGATTCTGTAATGGTCGCCTGTGCGAACGAGCTTGTTGTATTTATTAAATTCTTCAATCTGCTGTGGAATAGCGTTTCTGTCCTCTTCGGGAATTCTTGTTACGTCAAGTTCGTAACCGAAAGTTCCCACCATAGCAACGTGACCTCTTGTCTTGAACGGCGTAGTTCTGCCGACGGTGTGGTTTGGACAATCCGAAACGTGTGCGCCCATTGCGGAACAAGGATAGCACATGGAAGTTCCGTGCTGGATTTTAAGTCTTTCGATAGCGTCGGTGTCGTCAGACGTCCAAATTTGCGGGCTGTAATAGAGCATACCTGCGTCAAATCTTGCGCCGCCGCCCGAACAGTTTTCCAAAAGAATATGCGGATAATCCGTGGTGAGCCTGTCCATAAGGTCGTAAACTCCCAAAACATATCTGTGCCAAATTTCACGCTGTCTATTTGCAGGAAGTGTGGTTGAGCCAGGTTCGGTAATTTGACGGTTCATATCCCACTTGATGTATTCGATGTTTGCGCTGTCAAGGATTTTTCTCATCATAGAGTAAACGTAGTCACGGACTTCTTTTCTTGAATAGTCCAAAACGTACTGTTCTCTTGATTGTGTTAAATCTCTGCCTGTTACCTGAATTGCCCAATCAGGGTGTGCCTTGTAAAGTTCGGAATCAGGCGAAATCATTTCAGGTTCAAACCAAATACCGAATTTCATACCCAGCTTGTTTACCTCGTCAACAAGATATTTAAGTCCGCCCTTGATTTTATTTTCGTTTACAAACCAGTCGCCCAATGAGGAGTTGTCGCTTTCTCTGTGACCGAACCAGCCGTCGTCCATAACCAGCATTTCAATACCCAGTTTTGACGCTTGCTGTGCGATTGAGATAAGTTTGTCGGTGTCGAAATTAAAGTATGTAGCTTCCCAGTTGTTAATCAAAATCGGACGGCGCTTGTCCTTGTATTCGCCACGGATAAGGTTTTGTCTGTAAAGGTCGTGGAATGTGCGTGACATTTTGCCCAAACCCTCGTTCGAGTGAACCATAACTACCTCAGGAGCGACAAATTCTTCGCCGATTTCCAAAAGCCAGCCGAAGTCCAGAGGATTTATACCCATAACAAATCTTGTTTTTTTGTGCTGTGTAACCTCTGCCTGTGCAAAGAAGTTACCCGAATAAACAAAGTTAAATCCGAAAACTTCGCCCATATCTTCGTCAGCGTTGTTAGCGCAAAGAGCAACAAACGGGTTGTTCTGGTGGGAGCTTTCGCCCTTTTGCGAATCGATAAGCTGTTTTCCGTGGTGAAGCGGCGCACGTTCAATGTGACGTTCCCTAGCCCACGAACCGTTTAAGGTAATCATATCGTACTTGTCGCTGTCAAAGTCAACGCAGGTAGAAAGAACACGGGAAATATTGATTGGATTTTCTCCGTTGTTTTTTAAGGTTACGCTTCGGGTGATTACGTCAAGGTTTTCAAACGCTGTGTAAATGAGAGTTGCACATAAACCGTTTGCCTTGTCAACCATGTTGATTTCCAAAGTTTGCGCTTCGTCGTCGCTGTTTGTAAAGGTTGCCGGAAGTCCTTTTAAAGCAGGTTTTCCGTTGTAAATTTTGTGGCTGTCGTATCTTAAATCACAGGTGGTCATACCGTTTACGTCGGTGATTTTAAGACAGCTTTCACGATAGTCGCCCAAACCGAAGCAAGGGTATTCAAATGGAATTGAATCCATAAAGGTTGCACGTTCACGGTTTTTAACCGACGGAGTTGGGATTTCGTCAAGTCGCAAAAGATAACCCAAATCCTCGTCAGGGAGCTTTTCGCCATAGTAAACGTGAGCGAGATACCCCTCGTCAATGACTTTGAGCATATACGACGTGTCCTTAGCGTCAAGTCTGAAAGATTTTTCCTTTTCATTATAAAAAATAGCCATAGTTAATTTCCTTTCAAAAAAATGTTCACCTTAATTATAACATAATAAAACTATTTTGCAAGACGTTAAGGGTCAAGAAAACGTTTTTACTAAATTAAATTTTTTGTTAATGAATAGAAGATAAGGTATAATGAATACAATTAAATGTGTAGCGATTTTTTAAAAGGTGTGAAAGGAGAATTTTTATGAACGGTGAAAACAGTCAGGGAAACCACAATTTGATACTTGAAAACCGCAAAAATCTGGTTTTGACGGGGGTTACGGACGTGGATAGCTTCGACGAGAGTGCGATTTTGCTGTATACCCAACTGGGAGAACTGGTGATTCGTGGGAAGAATCTTCATATTAACGTGATGAACGTCGAAACGGGGGATTTGTCGGTTGAGGGGGATATTTCGGCGCTGGTGTACGGCGACAAAGATATCAGAAAAAAGCCGAGCGTTTTGGCAAAATTGTTTAAATAAATTAAAGAATCGGGGCGTGAATTGTGAATACGGAAGTGTATTTTTCAACGCAGGAAGAACTGTTTATTTTTGTTTGTGCGTGTCTTTTGGGGGTGTTTTTCGGGGCGGTTTACGATTTGTTTAGGGTTGTGAGGGCAGTTTTTCCACACAAAAAATGGGTTGTGTTTGCCGAAGATTTTTTGTTTATGATTTTTTGCGCTTTTTGCTTTTTTATCTTTTCAATGGAACTTGTCCGTGGTGCGATAAGAGGGTTTGTTTTGGCGGGAAATCTGATAGGTTTTTTGCTGTTTCACTTTACGGCGGGAAACGTGGCGGTTTTTGTTGTGAAAAGTATTGTTAATTTAATTAAAAAATGGCTAATTTTGCCGTTGTGGTCGGTGACGGTCAAGCCGATTTTAAGATTGTTTAGTAAAATTTACACTAAAACATTTAACGCTTTTGTGCAAAATTGCAAAAGATTAGAGAAAAGTAAAAAAAGTCGAAAAAACCACTTGAAAGTTGACAACAGTATGGTGTATAATATAAACGGAAAATTAGATGAATTTTAAAAAAGGAAGTGATTTTGTGGCGGATAACTCTAGGGCAACTAAGTCAAAAAACAAAAAGAACAGCGGTTTGATAAATTTTGCATTTACTGCAATAATTGTTTTGCTGATTGTGTATGCGATTATTTCCATAATTACTCAACAAGCGGAAATTTCTAAGTCCGAAGCGAATTTGCAGACAATCCGTGACGAAATTACGGAAGCACAACAGGAAAACGACGAACTTGTCAGAGCGCTAAGCGCCGAGGACGAAAAGGCGTATATGGAACGTGTTGCTATTGAAAAAATGGGGTACGGTTACGCAAACGAAAGACGTTATTACGCAATGGGTGTAAATTAAGTGTGAATTTTCACAGCGCATTTTCTTAAAATTTGTGCTGTTTTAAATTAAATTTTTCAAACAGGGAGAAGCAGGAATTTTTATGCAGCTTGAAATCGGAAAAATCTATGAAGGCAAGGTATGTGAAATTACAAAATTCGGAGCGTTTGTGGAGGTCGAGGGCAAAACGGGAATGGTACATATTTCCGAGGTTTCAAACACTTTTGTCAACGACATAAACGAACATCTGAAAGTCGGTCAGCAGGTTAAAGTCAAGGTTATAAACGTTACGGACGAGGGGAAAATCAGCCTTTCTATCAAAAAAGCGTTGCCACAACAGGAACGACCGAGGAAAAATTTCAACAACCGTAACGGCAACGACAAAAAAACCGATGGCAGACAAAATCACGGGGATAACAGAGGGTATCGCCAAAACGGAGATAAAAACGGCAACAAAACCCAGAATCGCCCGTCTGACAAAAGCAAAAATGTCACAAAAAATGCTCCGCCGAAAGATTTTGAGGTTCTCCAGAATAGATACGGCGTCGTGAACGGCCCGTCGTCAGACGCAAATTTCGAGGAAATGTTAAGTAAATTTAAGGCGGCAAGCGAAGAAAGATTTTCGGATTTGAAAAATGTTCAGGACATAAAGAGAACAAGACAAAGAAGAAGATAATTTTTTGTAAATTTTAGTTAAAAAAATCATTAACTCATGCAAATACGGCGGACTGAAAACAGGGTTCGCCTTTTTGTTTAACGAAAGGAATTTTTATGGGAAAGAATTTTAAAAAGACGATTGCGTTTATATTTTTCATTTTCGCAGGTGCGATTTTGGGCAGTTTCATAAGCTATATTTGTCAGGGCAAAGGTGCGTTGAACTGGCTTGCGTGGGGCAAAAGCGTGGGCATTGAATCGGTGACTATCGATTTGATGATTTTGAAACTGACCTTTGGGTTTGTTATCGACGTGACAATTGCGCAAATTTTTACAATCGCACTTTCGATTTTTATTTTCTGTAAAACTTGCAAAAGCTTGTAATGGAGAAAAAATTAAATGAAAATCGCAAGAAAGTTTACAAATATACTATTTATAATAGGGTTTGGTTTAACAGCACTTTCGGGGTGTCAAATCGAGGACGAAAAGGTGGCAGGGCAGGAGCTTGTTGAAAACGCAAGAAAAACTTTGTCGCAGATGAACAGCGGAGTTATTACTGTGACCAACAATTTGACTAACGAGGTCGAACAGACGTTGACCTTTCGGTATGACGAAGTGGGGATTTTCACCTATACCCTTGAAGGCGACGGATATATTCAGTTTTGCAACGGATATGAAATTTACACCCAAGAAAACGGAGAAATTTCAAAAATCACAAAAAGCGACAGCGATTATCAAACCTACACCGCCGACGTGAGATACCCCATGACGGACGAGGATTATTTGTATTTTGCGTCGGAAAAACTAGGGGACGTAAAGTCCGAGGGGAACGTGTTCACCTATTTTTACGAGGTTTCGGCGATTACGGGTGAGGAAAATCTGGGTAAACTTGAAGAATTTAAAACCACGTTCGCCTTTGACGACGAGGGAGAATTTATTTATTTAGACGAAATTTCCCGGTACAATCAGGACGGCAAAATTACGGAGTACAGCTATCGAATTGAAATTAAACAGCAAAACTCGGTGGACAGCGTTAAAAAACCTGAAGTTTTTGAAAATTTGAAGTAATTTGTCGAAATGACGCTGGTTTGTGCAAAGTGCATAAATTTTTAAGAAAAACAAACGAAAAATTCTACGTTAAAAAATGAGAAAAATCACGCCAAACTCTTGCTTTATGGGGTTTGGCGTGTTATAATATATCTTGCGTGACTGCAATAAATGATATGCGATGAAACGGAAGGTTGCTGACGGTAGGTCAGGTAATTTCCGTGGAGTATGTCCGATTTTAAACCGGGCGACTGTAATACCGACACAAGTGTTGTGCGAATGCTTCTTGCGAAAGAGGTCTGTCAAAAGACGGGTTTCTTATGCGTTTGCGAATACTAAAAGGCTATTGACGGCGTTCCGAAAAACGAAAGTTTTTTCGGATTTTTTTATGAAAACCCACGAAACACACGGAAACGTTGTAAAGTAGTTGAGCCGTTTTCAAAGCTTTCGGAAATACAAAGCCCTCCAACAACAACTCATGCACTAAGGAGGCGAAACAAATGGCAGTCAATGAAAAAATCAGAATCAAAATCAAGGGTTACGAACACGCAGTTGTAGACGCTGCTGCTGCTAAGATTGTTGATGCTGCTAAGCGTTCAGGCGCTAAGGTTAGTGGTCCAATCCCACTTCCGACAGACAAGGAAATCATCACAATCCTCAGAGCTGTTCACAAGTACAAGGACAGCAGAGAACAGTTTGAACTCAGAACTCACAAGAGACTCATCGACGTTCTCAGACCAACAGCTGAAACTACATCAGCTCTCGAAAACCTTGAACTTCCTGCTGGTGTTGACATCGTAATGGAAATCAAGTAATTTCCAAAGGAAATCGTAAATGTTCGATTTCAAAATGATGCTCACGCAGGTCATGTTGGGATTTATCTCAACCAATAACCTTGTCTTGAAACAAAGACAAATTTAGGAGGAAAAATTATGCAGAAGGGAATCATCGGAAAGAAAATCGGTATGACGCAGATTTTCGATGAAACAGGAAAGGTAATTCCTGTAACAGTTGTAGAGGCAGGCCCTTGCGTTGTTGTACAGAAGAAAACTGTTGACAATGACGGATACGAGGCTGTACAGCTCGGTTTCGGCGAAATCAGAGCAAAGAGAGTGAACAAGCCTCTCGCTGGACATTTTAAGAAGGCAGACGTTGCTTTGAAGAGAACACTCAAGGAATTCAGACTTGACGACATCTCAACAGTAAACGTAGGCGACATTGTAAAGGCTGATACATTTGCTGAAGGCGACATCGTTGATGTTTGCGGAACAAGCAAGGGTAAGGGCTACGCAGGTACAATCAAGCGTCACAACAACTCAAGAATTAAGGAAACACACGGTTCGGGTCCTGTACACAGACACGCAGGCTCAATGGGTGCTTGCTCTTCACCTTCAAGAATTTACAAGGGTAAGGGTATGCCTGGACATATGGGTGCTGAAAGAGTTACAATTCAGAACCTCGAAGTTGTTAAGGTAGACGCAGAAAATAACCTTATCGCAATTAAGGGTGCTATTCCGGGTCCTAAGGGCGGAACAGTTACAATTTGTGATTGCGTTAAGAAGGCTTAGTGGAAGGAGGAAGTAATATGCCAAAGGTTTCAGTTTTTGATATGACAGGCAAGCAGGTTGCTGACACTGAGCTTAACGATGCAGTTTTCGGTATCGAACCAAATAAAGCAATTATGCACGCAATGGTAGTTAATTACCTTGCAAACCAGAGACAAGGCACACAGTCAACTCTTACAAGAACAGAAGTAAGCGGCGGCGGTAGAAAGCCTTGGAGACAGAAGGGAACAGGCCACGCTAGACAGGGTTCTATCAGAGCTCCTCAGTGGGTACACGGTGGTGTTGCTCTCGGACCAAAGCCTAGAGATTACGGCTATTCTCTCAACAAGAAGGAAAAGAGACTTGCTATGAAGTCTGCGCTTTCTTCAAAGGCTATGGAAAATGAAATCGTAGTAGTAGACAAGATTGCACTTGACCAGTTCAAGACAAAGGCTATCGTTGATATGCTCAAGGCTCTCAATGTTGAGGGTAAGGCACTCATCGTTATGCCGGAGGTTGATGCAAAGGTTATCAAGAGTGCATCAAACATCCCGGGCGTTAAGGCAACTCTTGTAAACACACTCAACGTATATGATATCCTTAACTACGACAAGTTTGTAGTTTCACAGGATGCAGTTGCTAAAATTGAGGAGGTATATGCGTAATGATTAAGACAGCACAGGACATTATCCTCAAGCCAATCATCACAGAAGCTTCAATGGACGCTTTGCAGATGAACAAGTATACTTTCAAGGTTGCTAAGAATGCTAACAAGATTGAAATTGCTAAGGCAGTTGAAGAACTTTTCGGAGTTAAGGTTGCTAAGGTAAACACAATCAACGTTAAGGGCAAGGAAAAGAGAATGGGCAGAAGCGTTGGCTTCAGACCGGACTGGAAAAAAGCAATCGTAACACTTGCAGAAGGCGAAAAGACAATCGAATTCTTTGACGGACTTATGTAAGTTTCCCGTATAAAACGGAAGACGCTAAGATTTAAGCGTGTAAGTATGGAAAGCTAAAGGCTTTTCGCAAAACCTCAGAAGGAGTGAAAATTTAATGGCAATTAAGAGCTACAAGCCAACGACAGCCGGTAGACGTGGTATGACAGTTACCGATTACTCAGGTTTGTCAAAGGTTGCTCCGGAAAAGAGCTTGCTTGAACCACTTAAGAAGAATTCAGGCAGAAACAGCTACGGAAGAATTACAGTACGTCATAGAGGCGGCGGAGCAAGAAGAAAATACCGTGTTATCGACTTCAAGAGAAATAAACTTGGAATGAACGCAACAGTTCTCACAATCGAGTACGACCCAAACCGTTCAGCATTTATCGCTCTTGTACAGTATGAAGACGGCGAAAAGAGATACATTCTCGCACCAAACGGACTTTCAGTTGGTGATACAATCAGAGCAGGTGCTGACGCTGACATCAAGCCAGGTAACGCACTCGCACTCGCAAACATCCCAACAGGTACTTTCATCCACAACATTGAGCTTTACCCGGGTAAGGGTGCACAGCTTGTTCGTTCAGCTGGAAATATGGCTCAGCTTATGGGTAAGGAAGAAAATTATGCACTTGTAAGATTACCATCAGGCGAAATGAGAAAGATTGCTATCAACTGTATGGCAACCATCGGTCAGGTAGGAAATCTCGATCACGAAAACGTAAACCTCGGTAAAGCAGGTAGAAAACGTCATATGGGTTGGAGACCAACAGTTAGAGGTTCTGTAATGAACCCTTGCGACCACCCTCACGGTGGTGGTGAAGGTAAGTCACCGGTAGGTCGTCCATCACCAGTTACACCTTGGGGTAAGCCAACTCTTGGTTACAAGACTCGTGCTAAGCATCACCGTTCAGATAAGTTTATCGTTAAACGCAGAAACGGTAAGTAATCGAAAGGAGGCAGATGTAAGATGGGTAGATCTATTAAAAAGGGACCTTACGTTCAGGAGGTTCTCTTGAAGAGAGTTAAAGCTATGAACGAAACAGGCGAAAAGAAAGTTCTCAAGACTTGGAGCAGAGCTTCAACAATTTTCCCTGATTTCGTTGGTCATACATTCGCTGTTCACGACGGACGCAAGCACGTTCCTGTTTATGTAACTGAAGATATGGTTGGACATAAACTCGGAGAGTTTGCACCGACAAGAACTTATAAGGGCCACGCAGGTTCAAAGACCTCAAACAATGGTAAGAGATAGGCCGGAAGGAGGAAATTCAAATGGAAGCAAGAGCAATTCTTAGAAACGCTCGTATTGCTCCTCGTAAGGTTCAGATTGTTCTTGACCTTATCAGAGGAAAAGATTACGATGTTGCAATGGCAACAGTAAAGCACACACCAAAGGCTGCTTGTGAATATCTTGAAAAGCTTCTTAAATCGGCTGCTGCAAACGCAGAAAACAACCACAACATGGATAAAAACAACCTCTATGTTGCTGAGTGCTACGTTTGTCCAGGTCCTATTATGAAGAGAATTATGCCAAGAGCACAGGGCAGAGCATACAGAATCCTGAAGAGAACATCACACGTTACGATTGTTCTCAAGGAAAAGGAATAAGCTGAAAGAGGAGGTAAACTATGGGCCAGAAAGTAAACCCACATGGACTTCGTGTCGGAGTAATTAAGAATTGGGATTCCCGCTGGTTTGCAAATAAAAGCACTTTCGGCGACACACTTGTAGAAGACTACAACGTTAGAAACTTCATCAAGAAGAGCTTGTATTCAGCAGGTGTTCCACGCATTGAGATTGAAAGATTTGCAGATAAAGTTAAAATTCACATTCATTGTGCTAAGCCGGGTCTTGTAATCGGCAGAGGCGGAGCTGAAATCGAAAAGCTTCGTGCTGACGTTGAAAAGATGATTGGTAAGCCAGTAGTATTAAACATTATTGAGGTTAAGTCACCTGACCTCGACGCACAGCTTGTTGCTGAAAAAATCGCTCTCGACCTCGAGAACAGAATTTCTTTCAGAAGAGCAACTAAGCAGGCAATCGGCAGAGCTATGAAGCTCGGAGCAAAGGGTATCAAGACAAGAGTTTCAGGTCGTCTTGGTGGAGCAGAAATCGCAAGAGCAGAAACATACCACGAAGGTACAATTCCGCTTCAGACAATCAGAGCTGACATTGACTACGGTACAGCAGAAGCACACACAACCTATGGACGTATCGGCGTAAAGGTTTGGATTTACAGAGGCGAAGTTCTCAAGGGCGAAGTTAGCAAGACTAACGACAGACCTGAAAGAAAGCGTCGCAACAACGACAGAAAGCCACAGAACAGACGTCCTAGAGAAAATAGAGAAGGGGGTAACAAATAATGCTACTTCCAAAGAGAGTTAAGTACAGAAGAGTACACAGAGGAAGAATGACCGGTAAGGCTATGAGAGGTAACACAGTTACCTACGGTGAGTACGGACTTCAGGCATTGTCACCGGCTTGGATTACTTCTAACCAGATTGAGGCAGCCCGTATCGCTATGACAAGATACATCAAGAGAGGCGGTCAGGTTTGGATTAAGATTTTCCCAGACAAGCCAATTACTGAAAAGCCAGCTGAAACTCGAATGGGTTCAGGTAAAGGTTCACCTGAATACTGGGTTGCAGTAGTAAAGCCGGGCAGAGTTATGTTTGAAATCGCAGGCGTAAGCGAAGAAGTTGCAAGAGAAGCTATGAGACTTGCAATGCATAAGCTCCCTGTAAAATGTAAGTTTGTTAAAAAGGAAATGGGTGGTGAGCAATAATGAAAACGAATGAAATCAAGGATATGACAGTAGCAGAGCTTAACGAAAAGCTCGGTGAACTTAAAGCAGAACTCTTCAACCTTCGTTTTCAGCACGCTGTAAATCAGCTCGATAATCCATTGAGAATGAAGGCTGTTAAAAAGGATATTGCTCGCATTAAGACATTTCTTCGCCAGCAAGAATCCGCAGTACAGCAGTAATGAAGGGAGGATTTAACTGTGAGCGAAAGAAATCTTAGAAAAACAAGAGTAGGTATGGTTGTTTCAAACAAGATGGACAAGACAATCGTTGTTGCAATCAAGGACAACGTTCAGCACCCACTCTACAAGAAAATCATCAAGAGAACAGTTAAACTCAAGGCACATGACGAAAACAACATCTGCAATATCGGAGATAAGGTTGAAGTTATGGAAACACGTCCATTGTCAAAGGACAAGAGATGGCGTCTTGTAAAGGTTCTCGAAGAAGCTAAGTAATTAAGTAAATTTTCAATAACAAGTCAGAGGGCATTGATTACACGCCCTTTGACACGGAAATTTGAAAGGAGGAACTCGCTGTGATTCAGATGCAGACATACCTCAAGGTCGCTGACAATACCGGTGCAAAGGAACTTATGTGTATCAGAGTATTGGGCGGTACAAGAAGAAAGTATGCTAACATCGGCGACGTCGTTGTTGCTTCGGTTAAAAAAGCAACACCAGGCGGAGTTGTTAAGAAAGGCGATGTTGTTAAAGCAGTAATCGTACGTTCAGCTAAGGGTCTTCGTCGTGAGGACGGAACATACATCCGTTTCGACGAAAACGCTGCTGTAATTATTAAAGAAGACAAAAACCCAAAGGGTACTCGTATCTTTGGGCCTGTAGCAAGAGAGCTTCGTGATAAGGAATATAACAAGATTCTCTCACTTGCTCCAGAAGTACTTTAAACGGAGGGTCGACGATGAATAAATTACACGTAAAAACCGGCGACACCGTAGTTATCCTTTCAGGTAAGGATAAGGGCAAGCAGGGTAAGGTTCTTCAGGTTTCACCAAAGGAACAGAAGGTAATCGTTGAAGGACTTAATATGGTAACAAAGCACGTTAAGCCAAGAAGACAGGGCGAACAGGGCGGTATCGTTAAGGCTGAGGCTGCTATGTACGCGTCAAAGGTAATGGCAGTTTGCCCAAGCTGCGGTAAGCCAACCAAGCCGGGCCACAAGCTTGTTACAGAAGGCGATAAGACAAAGTCAGTTAGAGTTTGCAAAAACGAAAACTGCGGTAAGGAATTTTAAGGAGGAGAAACGTAATGGCTAGACTTAAGGATTATTATGTTACCAGCGTAGCTCCTGCTATGATGAAGAAGTTTGGTTACAAGAACGTAATGCAGATTCCAAAGCTCGACAAGGTTGTTATCAACGTTGGTTGTGGTGCGGACAAGGATAACACAAAGGTTATCGAAGCTATTATGACTGACCTTGCAGCAATCACAGGTCAGAAGCCAATCGCTTGTAAATCAAAGAAGGCAGTAGCTAACTTCAAGCTCAGAGAAGGACAGGTAATCGGTGTTAAGGTTACTTTGAGAGCTGAAAAGATGTACGAATTCGTTGACAGACTTTTCAACGTTGCATTCCCAAGAGTTAGAGACTTCAGAGGAATTAACGCAAATTCTTTCGACGGAAGAGGAAACTACTCAACAGGTATCAAGGAACAGCTTATTTTCCCTGAAATTGAGTACGATAAAATCGACAAGGTTCGTGGTATGGATATTAACTTTATCACAACTGCAAAAACAGACGAAGAAGCAAAAGAGTTGCTCGAACTTTTGGGCGCTCCATTTGCTAAGTAAGATTTGAGGAGGATAAAATAATGGCAAAGAAGGCTATGATTAACAAGCAGCAGAAAACGCCAAAGTATTCTACTCGTGCTTACAACAGATGCAAAATCTGTGGAAGACCTCATGCTTATTTGAGAAAGTTCGGCATCTGCCGTATCTGCTTCAGAGAATTGGCACACGACGGTCAAATCCCAGGAGTAAAGAAGGCAAGCTGGTAATTTAATTCAGTAAAGGAGGTAAACAGTATGCAGATTACTGATACAATAGCAGATTTACTGACAAGAATCCGTAATGCAAGTACTGCTAAGCACGCAACAGTTGACGTTCCTGCATCAAATATGAAGAAGTCAATTACTCAGATTCTCGTTGACGAGGGTTACTTGAACGGCTTCCAGATTATTGATGACGGAAAACAGGGTATTATTAGAATTACTCTTAAATATGATGAGAACAACGCTTCTGTAATTTCTGGTCTCAGAAGAGTTTCAAAGCCGGGCTTGAGAATTTATTCAAGCTGTGAAGATATGCCAAAGGTTATGAGAGGATTGGGTATCGCAATCGTTTCAACTTCTAAGGGTATCGTTACTGACAAAAAGGCTAGAGAACTTAACGTAGGCGGAGAAGTTCTCGCATTTATCTGGTAAGGAGGACTTAAATTATGTCAAGAATTGGTATTAAGCCTATAAGTGTTCCTGCCGGAGTAGATGTAAAAATCGCTGACGGAAACGTAGTTTCTGTTAAGGGTCCAAAGGGCACTATCGAAAAGACATTCCACAAAGATATGATTATCAAGTTGGAAAACAACGAAATCGTTGTTAGCCGTCCATCAGAGAGCAATCTTCACAAGTCACTTCACGGACTCACAAGAACTCTTATTTCAAACATGGTCGAAGGCGTAACAAACGGTTACTCAAAAACACTTCAGATTGAAGGTATTGGTTACAGAGCTACAAAGCAGGGCAAAGACCTTGTTTTGAACCTCGGTTTCTCACATCAGGTAATTTTCTCTGAAACAGATGAAATCAAGCTTGATGTTCCAAACGCAAACACAATCGTAGTAAGTGGTATCGACAAACAGGCAGTTGGTCAGTTTGCTTGTGAAATCCGCGAAAAGCGTCCACCAGAGCCTTACAAGGGCAAGGGCATTCGTTACGAGGGTGAATACATCATTCGTAAGGAAGGTAAAGCTGGTAAGGGCAGCAAGAAGTAATTAAAGGAGTGAAATCACTATGGTAAAACAGCTTGATAGAAAAGCAGCAAGAGCAAAAAGACATACCAGAGTTCGTGCAAAGATTTCAGGAACACCTGAATGTCCACGTTTGAACGTATTCCGCTCCGCTAAGCATATTTATGCACAGCTCATCGACGACGTAAACGGCGTAACACTTTGCAGCGCTTCAAGCCTTTCAAAAGATTTTGAAGGCAACGGCGGAAACAAAGAAGGCGCTAAGAAAGTTGGCGAGCTTATTGCAAAGCACGCAGCAGAAAAGGGAATCTCCGAAGTTGTATTCGACAGAGGCGGTTATCTGTATCACGGACGTGTAAAAGATTTAGCAGACGGAGCTCGCGAAGGCGGACTCAAGTTCTAAGAAGGAGGGTATACTTTTGGCTTTAATAGATGCTTCTACATTGGAACTCAGCGAAAAGGTTGTAGCAATTAACAGAGTATCAAAGACTGTTAAGGGCGGACGTATTATGAAGTTCTCAGCACTCATTGTTGTTGGTGACGGAAACGGAATCGTAGGCTTCGGCTTGGGCAAATCAAGCGAAGTTCCGGACGCAATCCGCAAGGGTATCGAGGACGCAAAGAAAAACCTTGTAAGAGTTTCACTTAAAGGTACAACAATTCCTCACGAAATCGTTGGTAAATTCGGCGCAGGCGAGGTTCTTTTGAGACCAGCTCCAGCCGGTACCGGTGTTATCGCAGGTGGACCTGTCAGAGCCGTAATCGAAATGGCAGGAATCAAGGATATAAGAACAAAGTCACTTCGTTCAAACAATCCTTGCAACGTAGTAAGAGCTACAATTAACGGTCTTGCGTCAGTTAGTTCGGTAAACGAAGTGGCTGCAAAGAGAGGCAAGACTGCAAAGGAAATTTTAGGCTAAGGAGGAAATTTGCAATGGCAAACGTAAAAATTACACTTGTAAGAAGTCTTAACGACAGAACCAAGGACCAGGTTGCTACAGCTTATTCCCTCGGTCTTAAAAAAATCGGTCAGACAACAGTTCAGCCGGACAATGCACAGACTCAGGGAAAGATTAGTAAAATATCTCACCTTATTAAAGTAACCGAAGCGTAAATGCAAGGAGGTGCGAATTAAATGAAATTGCACGAATTATCACCTGCAGCAGGTTCAAAATTCGACTCAAAGAGAATCGGTAGAGGACACGGTTCAGGCTGGGGAAAAACTGCTGGTAAGGGACACAAAGGTCAGAATGCTCGTTCAGGCGGCGGCGTAAAGCCGGGCTTTGAAGGCGGACAGACAAGAATGAGTATGAGAATCCCGAAAAGAGGATTTAACAACATTTTCAGAACCGAATACGCTATTGTAAACGTTTCGGACCTTGAAAAATTTAACGACGACGTTGTTGTTGACATTGAACTTCTTAAAGCTTCAGGTCTTGTAAACAACGAAAAGGCAGGAGTTAAGATTCTCGGAAACGGTGAACTCACAAAGAAACTCACAGTAAAGGCTGCAAAGTTCTCAGAAGCAGCTAAGGAAAAGATTGAAAAGGCAGGCGGGAAGGTTGAGGTGATTTAAGCATGTTCGAGACTTTTCGTAATGCTTGGAAAGTTCAAGACCTCAGAAAAAAACTTCTCTATACACTTTTAATAATCATCATCTTCAGAATCGGCGGAGCAATTCCTGTTCCGTTTCTGGATTCTGCGGCTGTCATGAGCTGGTTTGAAAGTGCCGGCGAAGGTTCGTTCTTCGGCTATTTGAATATGCTTTCGGGAGATAATTTCTCAAAGGCTACTCTTTTGGCTTTATCTATTGGACCGTACATTAACGCACAGATTATTATTCAGCTTTTGACATACGCTTTGCCACCTCTTGAAAGACTTTCAAAAGAGGGCGGAGAAGGTAGAAAGAAACTTAACAAAATCACAAAATGGGCGGCACTGGCTATCGCTGTGTTCCAGTCGTGGGCTTATTACCTGACGCTTAAAAAGGCTGGCGCAGTAAGATACACAGAAGGTTTTGACAAAGTTTTCTCGGAAATCGTAATTATCGCTTGCTTTACGGCAGGTGCGTCACTCATTATTTGGTTGGGCGACAGAATCAACGAAAAGGGAATCGGCAACGGTATCTCAATGATTCTTTTTGCAGGTATTATCGCAAGATGTCCTGCTGATATTTACGGTCTTATCGTTAATGCTGTTCAGCAGGGTACATTCAAGGCATATTTGCTTCTCATTGCTGTGGGAATCCTTTTCCTCGCTATGATTGCGTTCATTATCTTTATGAACAATGCCGAAAGACGTATCCCGATTCAGTACGCAAAACGTGTTGTGGGCAACAAAATGTACGGCGGTCAATCTTCATACATTCCTGTAAAGATTGCAATGAGCGGTGTTTTGCCAATCATCTTCGCTTCGGCTTTTGTTTCGCTTCCGTCAACACTTCAGATGTTTATTTCACCAAATTACACATCTGATAACTTCTTCATGAAAGTTTATATTAAACTTTTGCAGTGGTTTAGCTATACACACCCTGTATACGCTATTATCTATCTGCTCTTGATTATCGGATTTAACTATTTCTATGTTTCAATGCAGTATAACCCGATTGAAATTGCTAACAACCTCAGACAGAACAACGGCGGTATTCCTGGTATTCGTCCGGGTAAACCGACATCAGACTTTATCGCTAAGATTCTTTCAAAGCTTACATTGTTTGGTGCGTTCTTCCTCGGTATAATCGCAGTAATTCCAATCTTCCTTGCTAAGTTTACCGGAATGAACCTCGCTCTTAGCGGAACTTCAATCCTTATCGTAGTAAGCGTTGCACTTGAAACAGTCAGAGCGTTGGAATCTCAGATGATGATGCGTCATCACAAGGGCTTCCTCGAATAAGAAAGGAGATTGTTTATGAATCTTATTCTTCTCGGCGCCCCGGGTGCCGGAAAAGGTACTCAGGCAGAAGTAATCTGCGAAGCACTTAATATTCCCGCTATTTCAACGGGCAATATGCTCAGAGCCGCTGTTAAGGCAGGCACAGAGTACGGTCTTAAAGCTAAAGAAGCTATGGACGCAGGCGCACTTGTTTCTGACGAAATCGTAATCGGTATTCTCAAGGACAGAATTAAAGAACCTGACGCTCAGAACGGCTTTATCCTTGACGGTTTCCCAAGAACCGTTCCACAGGCTGAAGCACTTGACGCAATGGGGGTTACAATCGACAAGGTTGTAGAAATTTATGTTGCTGATGAAACAATTCAGCAAAGACTTTCAGGCAGACGTGTTTGTCTTGACTGTGGCGCAACATACCACGTTGATTTTAAACCTAGCAAGGTTGACGGCGTTTGTGATGTTTGCGGCAAAGAACTTGTTGTTCGTAAAGACGATATGCCTGAAACAGTTCTTGACAGACTTAAGACTTATCACGAAAAGACAGCTCCTCTTAAAGATTATTACGAAAAACAGGGCAAACTTGTTACCGTAATCGGTCAGGACGAGGTTTCTGAAACTTCTAAGCTCACACTTAAAGCAATTCAGGAATAGTAAAGAGGCGCTTTAGATGATTATTATTAAGTCAAACAGCGAAATTGAAAAAATGCGCAAGGCAGGGTCGATTACTGCCGGCGCTCTTAATGCCGCTGAGGAGGCAATTAAAGTGGGTATGACCACTAAGGAACTTGACACGGTTGTACGCAAATATATTACCTCTCACGGCGCAAAGCCTTCGTTTTTGGGCTATGGCGGATTTCCGGCTTCGGCGTGTATTTCGATAAACGACGAAGTAATCCACGGTATCCCAGGCTCAAGAAAAATTATGGACGGTGACATTGTTTCGGTGGACGTTGGTGCGTATATCGACGGTTATCACGGCGATTCTTGCAAGACTTTTGCGGTGGGAAATGTTTCAAAAGAAGCTCTCGATTTGATGAAGTCTACGGAAGAAAGCCTGTATATCGCTATCGAAATGGCTAAACCGGGTGTAAGATTGGGTGACATCGGTGCCGCAATCCAAAAATATAACGAATCAAACGGTTACAGCGTTGTTCGTGAGTATGTTGGTCACGGCGTTGGTAAGGACTTGCACGAAGAACCCGAAGTACCGAACTTCGGAAAAGAAGGCAGAGGTCCTAGACTTCAGGCGGGCATGGTTTTCGCAATCGAACCTATGATAAATATGGGTACAGCGAAAATTAAAGTTATGCCTGACAAATGGACTGTCAAAACTTGCGACGGAAAACCGTCTGCACATTTTGAGCATACAATTGCTATCACTAACAATGGCGCAGTTATTCTCACCAGACTTTAGGAGGTAGTGTTGTGAATATAAAAATCGGCTCGATAGTCAAGGCTTGTGCTGGTCGTGAGAAAAACCGCTGGTTTGCAGTGGTTGGGGTTCACGACGGTTTTGTGGAAATTTCCGACGGCAAAGAACGAAAACTTCAAAAGCCTAAGAAAAAAAACACAAAGCACATTTCACCCACGCATGAGATAATTGCTATAGAACAGATGACAAACAAAGAACTACGAAAAATCTTGAAGGAATTTGAAACCCGAAATTCCTGAAAAACCTAACCTTAAAGGGAGGTATGAGAAATGTCAAAGGAAGATGTAATCGAAGTTGAAGGAACTGTCCTTGAAGCACTGCCAAACGCAATGTTTAAGGTAGAACTTGCAAACGGACACGTTATTCTCGGTCATGTATCGGGAAAACTCAGAATGAATTACATTCGTATCGTTCCCGGCGATAAGGTTACGGTTGAGATGTCACCGTATGACTTGACAAAGGGAAGAATTACTTGGAGATCTAAGTAAAACAAACCACAGGTATTTAAGTTTAAGGGGAAAAACCCCTGTCGTAAATTAAGGAGGTATTTTCAATGAAAGTAAGACCTTCAGTTAAGCCAATCTGCGAAAAGTGCAAGGTTATTAAGCGTAAAGGAAAAATTATGGTAATTTGCGCAAACCCAAAGCATAAACAGCGTCAGGGCTAACATACCATTTATGGAGGTGCAATAAACTATGGCTCGTATTGCCGGAATCGACCTTCCAAGAGATAAGAGAATCGAAATCGGTCTCACATATATCTACGGAATCGGTCAGAAAACAGCAGGAAAAATCCTCGCTGAAACAGGAGTAAATCCTGATATTAGAGTTAAGGACTTGTCAGAAGACGACGTTGCAAAACTTCGTGAATATATCGACAAGAACCTCACAGTAGAAGGCGACCTTAGAAGAAACGTTGCTCTTAACATCAAAAGACTTACAGAAATCGGTTGCTACCGTGGTCTTCGTCACAGAAAAGGCTTGCCTGTAAGAGGACAGAGAACTAAGACTAACGCAAGAACTCGTAAGGGTCCGGTTAAAACAATCGCTAACAAGAAGAAGTAAGGAGGGTATGAACAATGGCTCAGGCTAAGAAAAAGACTGCGGTTCGCCGTCGTCGTGAAAGAAAAAACATTGAACAGGGACAGGTTCATATCCAGTCTACTTTCAATAACACAATCGTTACTATCACAGATATGCAGGGAAATGCTATTTCTTGGGCGTCTGCCGGTGGACTTGGTTTCAGAGGCTCAAAGAAGTCTACTCCATTTGCTGCACAGACAGCCGCTGAAGTAGCTGCAAGAGCTGCTAAGGAACACGGTCTTAAAACTGTTGAAGTATTCGTAAAGGGACCTGGTGCAGGACGTGAAGCTGCTATTAGAGCATTGCAGACAGAAGAACTTGAAGTAAGACTTATCAAGGACGTTACACCAATCCCACACAACGGTTGCAGACCACCAAAGAGAAGACGTGTATAATCAACAAATTTGAGTTTTATAAGTTTACTCAAAGTCGGGTAAAAGAAAATCTTTAAGACCCGATACAACATTAAATAACGGAGGAAATTATTATGGCAGTAAGTAGAGAACCGATTCTCAAGAGATGTAAAGCTCTCGGAATCAGTCCAATGGTAATGGGTATTGCAAAGGAAACAAAGCGTGACCCTAACGCTAACAAGAGAAAGAAAGTAAGTGAATACGGACTTCAGCTTAGAGAAAAGCAGAAGCTCAAGTTCATCTACGGAATGCTCGAAAAACAGTTCCACCACTACTTTGAGCTTGCTGAAAAGATGGAAGGACAGGCTGGTACAAACCTTCTTTCAATGCTTGAAACAAGACTTGATAACGTAGTATTCAGAATGGGCCTGTCAATGACAAGACGTGAAGCAAGACAGCTTGTTGTTCACGGACATTTTGAAGTTAACGGAAAAAGAGTAGATATCCCTTCATATAGAATTAAACCGGGTGATGTTATTTCACTTAAAGAAAATTCTAAAAAGAGCGTAAAGTTTAAGGAAATCATCGAAGCAACAAACGGCAGACTTGTTCCTACTTGGCTTGATATGAATAAGGACGCTCTCTCAGCTAAGGTAACAAGACTTCCGGTTAAGGAAGACCTTGACTTTGAAATCGAAGAACACCTTATCGTTGAGTTGTACTCAAAATAATCGATATAGCTTTATGTCCTTTGTTGAAACGTGCCTTAACAACGACTTTGGTACGTTTCTCAAAAGGGTGTTGCAAAATTCATTCGCTAAAAACCAATAGAGTTTTTGAAACGGGAGGGTTTTAAATGCTGGAAAAAATCGAAAAGCCGGAAATCGAAGTTCTGGAACTTAAAAGTAACGGAACATACGGAAAATTCAGTCTTGAACCACTTGAACGTGGCTATGGTACAACTCTTGGAAACAGCCTCAGACGTGTACTTCTTTCATCACTCCCAGGTGTTGCGGTTAAATCTGTAAAGATTGACGGCGTACACCATGAGCTTTCAACAATTCCGGGCGTTAAGGAAGATGTAACGGAAATCATTCTTAACCTTAAAGGATTGACAGCAAAGCTTGAATGTGACGGAGATAAATCAGTTTATATCGAAGCCGAAGGCGAAGGCGAAATTACAGCCGGCGATATCAAAACTGATTCAGAGGTAACAATCCTTGTTCCGGATATGCATATCGCAACTCTCGGAGCAGGCGCGAAGCTTTATATGGAAATCGTCCTCGACAAAGGCAGAGGATATGTTTCCGCAGAAAAGAATAAGGCTGCAATGACAAACGCCCCAATCGGAGTAATTGCCGTTGACAGTATTTACACACCGGTATTAAAGGTAAACTATACGGTTGAAAACACCCGTGTAGGACAGATTACCGACTATGATAAGCTTATTATGGAGATTTGGACAGACGGAACAATCTCTGCAAAAGAAGCTATATCCATAGCAGCCAAACTTCTCACTGAACATCTCAACCTGTTTATTAACTTGTCAGAAGAAACAGGAAATACAGACTATATGGCTGAAAAGGACGATAAGGGCAAAGAAAAAATCCTTGAGATGACCATTGAGGATCTTGAACTTTCTGTACGTTCGTTTAACTGCTTGAAACGTGCAGGAATAAATACCGTAAACGACTTGATTGCAAAATCCGAAGAAGAAATGATGAAAGTCAGAAACCTCGGAAAGAAGTCGTTTGATGAAGTTAAGGAAAAGCTCAAATCATTGGGTTATGACCTTAGCTCTGAAGAAAATGAATAAAAGGAGTGAATATCTATGCCAGGAACAAGAAAGTTAGGTAGAGCAACCGACCACAGAAAAGCTATGCTTAGAGCAATGGTTACCTACCTTCTCGAAAACGGTAAGATTGAAACAACTGTAACAAGAGCTAAAGAAGTTAGAGCTGTTGCCGAAAAAATGATTACTTTGGGCAAACAGGGCGACCTTCACTCAAAACGTCAGGTTCTTTCGTATGTAACAAAAGAAAGCGTTGCTAAGAAAGTTTTTGACGAAATCGCACCTAAGTACGCTGACCTTAACGGCGGTTACACAAAAATCGTTAAGATTGGTCCACGTCGTGGTGACGCTGCAGAAATGGCTATTATTCAGCTTGTTTAATTTGAATACCACAAAGAACGTACCCCAAAAGGGTGCGTTCTTTTTTTGCTGTTTTTAGTAAAATATTAAGATTTTACGCACGATATTGGTTTTTAATATGTTTGGGGGTTGTTTTAATTATTTTGGGATAACTTGATTGAATTTGTGCAAAGTAACTAAATTTTTGAGGATAAATTTTACACCGAAAATAGATATGTTAATTATTTATTGTAGAATTTTAAGGGTAAATGCACTATAATTTTCTTAGGAATCTTTTTAACGAAAGGAAGATTGTTATGTACGAAGAAATTAAAGAAAAAATGGTGGAAATTTGCCATAAAATGTGGCAACAAGGTTGGGTTGCGGCAAATGACGGAAATGTTACCGTAAAGGTCGCAGAGGGAAGATATTTGGCAACCCAGACGGGTGTTAGCAAGGCTGAAATCACCACCGACAAAATCGGACTTATCGACGACGATTTTAATATAATCGAAGCAAAAGAGGGTTGGCGACCGTCAAGCGAGGTCAAAATGCACCTTAGATGTTATCGTGAAAGACCAGACGTGGGAGCGGTGGTTCACGCTCACCCGCCTGTTGCAACGGGTTTTGCTTGCGCTCAAATTCCAATGGACGACTATTGCATGATTGAAACGGTTATCGCCGTGGGTTCGGTTCCGCTGACGCCATACGGAACGCCGTCTACATACGAAGTGCCTGACGCAATTACGCCTTATTTGCAGGAACATGACGTTATGCTTTTGGAAAATCACGGTGCATTAACAGTTGGTGCGGATTTGACAACGGCTTATTACAGAATGGAAACGCTGGAGTTGCAGGCGAAAATTTCCCTTGTTGCCAGACTTTTGGGCGGGGTTAAGGATATTTCAAAAGAAAATATCGACCGTCTTATCGGTATGCGCCCAAATTACGGCGTTACGGGTAAACACCCAGGATATAAGAAATACAGCGAAAAATAGGAGGTATTTCCATTGGGAAAACGTGTGTTGGCTTTTGACTTTGGTGCGTCAAGTGGCAGAGCAATGCTGGGTGAATTTGACGGTGAAAAAATTGTTTTGCGTGAAATTCACCGCTTTTCAAACGACCCCGTAATGCTGTCGGGAACGTTCTATTGGGATATTCTTAGACTTTTTCACGAGATTAAAATCGGTATAACAAAGGCGAAACTTTCGGGTGGATTCGATAGCATTGGAATTAACACTTGGGGCGTGGACTTCGGACTGTTGGACGAAAACGGACGACTTTTGGAAAACCCTGTAAATTATCGTGACAAGCGAACCGAGGGTATGCTGAAATACAGCGAAAATTTCCTATCGAACAAAGAACTTTACCTTAAAACGGGCAACCAGTTAATGGAGATAAATACGGCTTTTCAGCTTTTGTCGGTTAAGAAAAACAGACCGAAGCTTTTGCAAAACGCCAAAACAATGCTTTTGACCCCCGACCTTTTAAATTTCTTTTTGACAGGCAAAAAATTCGCCGAAATGTCTATTGCGTCCACAACACAGCTTGTTGACCCTGTGACAAAGGATTGGAATTTTGAGGTTATTGAAAAATTAAATTTGCCAAAGGAAATTTTCCCCGAAATTATAAAAAGCGGAACGATTGTGGGGAATTTGTCCGACGAAATCGCCCACGAACTTGGGGTCGAGCCTGTGCCTGTGGTGGCTGTGTGCGGACACGACACCCAGGACGCTGTTTTGGCAACGCCTAGTGAAAATGACGACTTTATTTTCCTTTCATGCGGAACGTGGTCGCTGTTCGGCACGGAAATTGACAAGCCGATTTTGACCGACAAGGCTTTTGAGCTTAACCTCACAAACGAAGTGGGTTTTGGCGACAAAATTAACCTTTTGAACAATATTATAGGACTTTGGCTGATTCAAGAAAGCAAGCGTCAATGGGCGAGAGAGGGCAAGGAATACACTTTCGCCGACCTTGAAAAAATGGCGATTGAAAGCGAGCCGTTTGTAAGCTTTATAAATCCCGACTATCCTGCGTTTACGCCGTCGGGAAATATCCCACGAAGAATTAGGGAGTATTGCGAAAAAACTAACCAGCCTGTGCCTAAAACAGACGGCGAGGTTATGAGGTGTATTTACCAATCGTTGGCAATGAAATACAAATACAGCCTTGACCTTATCAAGCAGGCAACGGGCAAAGAATATGAGAAAATTCACATTGTGGGTGGTGGCATTAAGGATAAGCTTTTGTGCCAAATGTGTGCTGACGTGTGCGAAAAAGAAGTTGTGGCAGGGCCTGTGGAGGCGACTGTTTTGGGAAATATCGCAATTCAGCTTATAGCTCACGGTGAAATTAAGGACGTTTCGCAAGCAAGAAAAATTATAAAAAATTCCGAAAAAACCACCGCTTATACGGTTAAATCCCAAAGTGAAGAAATTAAAACCGCGTATGAAAAATTTCTTGAAATTATGCTCCAAAGAGAGCCGAAGATAAAATAAAAAAGGAGAAATTAGTATGATTATTTCACACCCGATTATCGGTATCAGACCTGTAATTGACGGTCGAAGAAAGGGAATCAGAGAATCCCTTGAAGAACAGACAATGGGCATGGCAAAAATTGCCGCGGACCTTATTTCGTCAAAACTAAAATATTCCGACGGAACACCTGTAAAGTGCATTATCGCCGACACAACTATCGGTGGTGGCTATGAAAACGCTCTTTGCGAGGAAAAATTCTCTAAGGAAAACGTAACAGCAACCTTGACGGTTACACCTTGTTGGTGCTATGGCACAGAGGTTTTGGATATGAACCCTAACACTATCAAGGGTTTGTGGGGATTTAACGGAACAGAAAGACCGGGTGCTGTTTTGCTTGCGGCGGCTATGGCTGCGTATGCTCAAAACGGAATGCCTTGTTTTGCGATTTACGGTCACGACGTTCAGGACGCAGACGACAAAACTGTGCCTTGCGACGTTGAGGAAAAGATACTTAGATTTGCAAAATGTGCTGTTGCAGTAGGCGAAATGAAAAACAAGGCTTACTGTAATATCGGTGCAGTTTCAATGGGTATTGCAGGCTCGTATTGCAACGTTGAATTTTTCAAAAACTATCTGGGACTTCGCTCTGAATGGGTTGATATGATTGAAATTCAGAGAAGAATTGACCTCGGAATTTACGACCACGACGAATACGAAAAGGCTCTTGCTTGGAAAAATGCAAATTGTCCTGACGGTGAGGACATTGCAAACACACCACAGATGACCGACGAAAGAAAAGTAAAAGACTGGGAATTTGTTATTAAAATGACCCTCATTATCCGTGATATTATGCTGGGAAATCCAAAACTTAAAGAAATGGGTTATGAGGAAGAATCTTGCGGAAGAAACGCTATCTTGGGCGGTTTTCAGGGTCAAAGACAATGGACGGACTATTTGCCGAACGCTGACTTTACAGAGGCAATTTTAAACTCCACCTTTGACTGGAACGGCAAAAAACCTCCGATTATTCTTGCTACTGAAAACGACGGACTTAACGGGGTTTCTATGCTTTTCGGCAAACTTTTGACTCATTCTGCGTCGATTTTTGCTGACGTTCGTACATACTGGAGTCCTGAAGCTGTGGAACGTGTTTCGGGTGTTAAGCTTACCGGCTCGGCACAAAACGGCTTTATCCACCTTATAAACTCCGGTGCTGCTGCTCTTGACGGAACAGGTATGGCGGACGGCGAACTTAAAGCCTGGTACGATATGACCGACAAGAATATCGAGGATTGTCTGGCGGCAACCGATTGGCGTCCTGCGAACCTGTTGTACTTTAGAGGTGGCGGATTCTCGTCACATTGGAGAAATATGGCTGAAATGCCTGTGACAATGATTCGACTTAACATTGTTGCGGGGCTTGGACCTGTTTTGCAGATTGCCGAAGGTACAACCTGCGTTATCCCTGACGAAGCACACAATATTATCGATAAGAGAACTGACCCAACGTGGCCTACGACCTACTTTGCGCCACGCCTTACGGGAAAAGGTGCGTTCAAGGACGTTTACAGCGTTATGGCAAACTGGGGTGCAAACCACGGCTCGCTTGCGGCGGGACATATCGGCGCCGACCTTATCACCCTTGCGTCAATGCTTAGAATCCCTGTTTCAATGCACAATGTTGACGACGACAAAATCTACCGTCCTCATTGCTGGAGCGCTTTCGGCACAAAGGATTTGGAGGGTGCGGATTTCCGTGCTTGCAAAACTTACGGAGCTATGTTTAAATAATTTTTGAAATTTGCAAAACCTCACTTTCGGTGGGGTTTTGCTTTTTTTGGAAAAATTTAAGAAAAATGTTAAGTTTAAATATAAAAATATGAAACAATGCTTTAACGGTGTAAACCGAAGAAATGTAAAATATTTGTTAAAAGCGGAAATTAAACGTTTTCAGCGAAAAAGTAATCGTTTTCCGAAAAAATTAAGACTTGCAAAAAGTAGAAGTTTGTGGTTTAATATAAATAAGCTTGAAAGCGAAAAATATTATTTTTTTAAATATGAAAGGTGGATATTAAAATGGCAGTAGAAATTATCAACGGTCAGTCAATTCCGAATATGCCGTGGCAGGACAGACCGGAGGGCTGTAAAGAAGTTGTTTGGAGATACTCAAACAACCCTGTAATTCCAAGAAATCTTATTCCAACATCAAATTCAATTTTTAACTCGGCAGTAGTTCCTTTCGAGGGCAAATTCGCAGGCGTTTTCCGTTGCGACGACAAGCAGAGAAATATGGAACTTCACGCAGGATTTTCAGATGACGGTATCAACTGGAAGCTTGACGAAGAAAGAATCCACTTTGTACAGGCTGACCCTGCAACCGAAGAAGTAAACCAGTGGGGTTACGGTTATGACCCAAGAGTTTGCTGGATTGAGGACAGATACTATGTTACATGGTGTAACGCTTACGGCTGGAAGCCAACAATCGGCGTAGGCTATACATTTGACTTTAAGACATTCTACCAGCTTGAAAACGCATTTTTGCCATTTAACAGAAACGGCGTTTTGTTCCCAAGAAAGATTAACGGCAAATTCCTTATGTTCTCAAGACCGTCTGATTCAGGTCATACACCATTCGGCGATATGTACATTTCACAGTCACCTGATATGAAATATTGGGGCGAACATAGACACGTTATGGGACCTCTCAAGGGTTGGGAATCAAAGAAAATCGGCGCAGGTCCAATCCCAATCGAAACATCAGAGGGCTGGCTCTGCTTCTACCACGGTGTTCTTGAAAGCTGTAACGGATTTGTATACAGCTTCTCGGCTTGTATTCTTGACAAGGACGAACCGTGGAAAGTTAAGTACAGATGTGCTGAATACCTCATCAGCCCACAGGAAATTTACGAGTGCGTTGG
>CAYZOV010000015.1:0-38354 GCA_964480525.1 uncultured Ruminococcus sp. | reverse complement strand
CCATAATAAGAACTGTTTTACCAACACCTGCACCACCGAAAAGACCGATTTTACCACCCTTGAGGTATGGTGCGATAAGGTCTACTACCTTGATACCTGTTTCAAGAACTTCATTTGAGGCTGTTTGCTCCTCGTATGATGGTGGCTGACGATGAATTTCCCATCTTTCTTCTGTTTGTGGAGCAGGCTTGTTATCAACAGGTTCGCCCAAAAGATTAAAAATTCTCGAAAGTGTTTCTTTACCCACAGGAACGGAAATTGCCTTTCCTGTGTCAACGGCTTTTGTTCCTCTGACAAGTCCGTCTGTGGAACTCATAGCGATACATCTCACGACATCATCGCCAATATGCTGTGCAACCTCAACAACAAGTCTTTGACCGTTGTTGTCGATTTCAATAGCATTTAAAAGGTTAGGAAGCTTGTCTTTTTCAAATTTAATGTCCACAACTGCACCGACAATTTGAACGACAACTCCTATATTTTTTTCATTCATCTAAAAAATCCACCTTTCATAAAAGCTTAGGATTTAATGTTTAATAGAGCCCGAAACGATTTCAGTAAGCTCCTGTGTAATCTGTGCCTGTCTTGCTCTGTTGTACAACAGCGACAGACTGTCTATCATTTCGCTTGCGTTATCACTTGCAGATTCCATAGCTGTACGTCTTGCTGCTTGTTCGGACGCAAAGCTATCCACAACAGCACCGTAAATAATTCCATTTATATACTTTGGAATAAGGTCATCAAAAACCTCTTCGGGTGACGGGTCGTAAATCGTCAAGCTTTGTGGCTTTGCATCTGACGCATCGTCAAGATTTTTAACCGGCAAAACCTCCACAAAAACAGGCTCTTGGGACAACGCCGATACAAGAGTGGTATATACAAGCTCCACCTTGCCGATTTCTCCGTTTTTAAACTGAGAAATAATTTCGTCTGCAATATTTTGAGATTTATAAATCGTAATTCCCTCTGCGATTTGCTGACAAGGATTTACTATTTCATAATTTCTTTTTTCAAAATATTCCACAGCCTTTTTGCCTATTGGCATAACCCTTACCGAATTTCCGTTTTGAATTGCCTCGTCAAATTTAGTTGTCGCAAGCTTCAAAACATTGTGGTTAAATCCACCTGCAAGACCTCGGTCGCCTGCAATAACCACAACAAGCGTGGTTTTTACAATATTATCCGAGATAAATCTTGATGAAAAAGCTTTATTTTGAGCAATATCGCACATTGTGGAGTAAAGCTCTTTAAAATATGGCTGTGCTTTTTCGGCACGTTCCTTTGCTTTTCTTAATTTTGATGACGCAACAAGCTCCATAGCCTTGGTAATCTGTTTAGTGCTTTCAACACTTTTTATACGACGTTTAACGTCCTTCATATTAGCTGTTGCCATAAGCTTCTCCTTTATTTAGACTGAAGAAATTTCTCAACAAACTGTGAAAGTGCCTCTTTCAATGCCTCTTCGTTTTCCTTGGTGAGTTCCTTAGTCTGAGTAATCGAGCTTAGAATTTCAGGGTGAGTTGTATCCAAAAATTCGTACAATTCCTTTTCAAATTCCCCAATATCACTAACCTCAATATCCTTGAGAAAACCGTTTACTACTGCATAAATAATGCAAACCTGATGCTCAACCTTAACAGGTGAATTTCTTCCCTGCTTAAGCACCTCTACAATTCTTTCACCCTGTGCAAGTCTGTCCTTTGTATCCTTGTCAAGGTCTGAGCCGAACTGTGAAAACGACTGCAATTCACGATACTGAGAATATAGAAGTTTCAAAGAACCCGATACCTTTTTCATAGCCTTAATCTGTGCAGAACCACCTACACGAGATACGGAAATACCAGGGTTTACAGCAGGTCTTACACCCGAATGGAAAAGCTCGGTTTCGAGGAAAATCTGACCGTCTGTAATTGAAATAACGTTTGTCGGAATATATGCCGAAACGTCACCCGCCTGTGTTTCGATAATAGGCAACGCAGTAAGCGAACCTCCACCATAATCCTTGTTAAGGTTGCAGGCTCTTTCCAAAAGTCTTGAATGAAGGTAGAATACGTCACCCGGATATGCCTCACGCCCTGTTGGTCTTTGGAGCAAAAGTGACATTGTTCTGTACGCAACAGCGTGTTTAGAAAGGTCGTCATAAACGCACAAAACGTCCTTGCCC
Organism: uncultured Ruminococcus sp.; assembly: GCA_964480525.1. Taxonomy (GTDB): domain Bacteria; phylum Bacillota; class Clostridia; order Oscillospirales; family Ruminococcaceae; genus JAAZZIT01. Next base: position 36,190 of record CAYZOV010000015.1, on the reverse strand, counting down.
TGCAACATAAAATGCTCACCCATTGCACAGCCTGTATAAGGTGCGATATACTGCAACGGTGCAAGCTCCGACGCAGTAGCCGATACTACGATTGTATAGTCCATAGCTCCTGCTTTTGTAAGCGTATCAACCACGTTTGCGACTGTTGAACGCTTTTGACCGATAGCAACGTAAATACAAATTACGTTCTTATCGTGCTGATTTATAATTGTATCAAGAGCGATAGCAGTTTTACCTGTTTGTCTATCGCCGATAATAAGCTCTCTCTGACCTCTTCCGATTGGAATCATTGAGTCAATAGCCTTAACTCCTGTTTGGAGTGGGCGATTTACCGATTGTCTGGTAATAATACCAAACGCAGGCGACTCAATCGGTCGAGTTTCGGTAGTCAAAATTGCACCCTTGCCGTCAATCGGCTCACCAAGAGCGTTTACTACTCGTCCCAAAAGCTCGTCACCAACAGGCACAGACACAATTCTGCCTGTACGCTTAACCTGACTTCCCTCTTTGATTTGGTCATCGTTTCCCAAAAGAACGGCACCTACAAAGTCTGTTTCAAGGTTGAGTGCCATTCCGTAAACGCCACAATCAAATTCCAAAAGCTCGCCTGACATACATTTTTCAAGACCGTGGATTTTGGAAATTCCGTCACCTACTGTAACAACAGTACCAACGTCAGAAAGCTCGAGCTGAGATTTATAGCCTTTAATTTGTTCTTTAATTATCCCTGTAATTTCATCAGGACGTAAATTCATATATTACACTTCCTTACGCAATAATTGAGTCTATCTGCTGACGCATATTATCAAGTCGTGCCTTAACGCTGGCATCAATCTGGGTATTGTTGTATTTAAGCACAATACCTCCCATAATACTCGGGTCGATTTTTTCATTTAAAATGATTTTCTTGCCACTGTTTTTTGAAAGCTTTTCAAGTAGCTTTTGTCTTAAATTATCCGAAAGACTTGAAGTTGTGACAACCTCAACCTCCAAAATGCCGTTTTTATCATTATACAAAGCTTTAAATTCATCGGTAATTGACGAGTAGTATTTAAATCTTCCGTTGTCGCAAAGAACATTTAGAAAATTAAACACCTTGTCGCAAACCTTGCCTTCAAAGCAATTTGAAATAAGGCTTTTCTTTTCTTCATTTGAAACAGTCGGTATTCCCAACAGCTTTACAAAATCGGGATTTTCATTTAAAACATTGCAAACAGCAATCATTTCATTGTAAATTTCATCAAGAGTATTATCCTCTATTGCCAGCTCGAAAAGAGCGTCTGCGTAGACCTTTTCAAGTTTTCCTGCCATTACAATTCACCCACGTTATCTATAAAATCACTGATAAGCTTTTCGTTGTCATCAGGTGTGATTTCCTTTTCAACAACCTTTGACGCAACAGAAAATGCAATGTCGGTAATTTCATCCTTAATCTGGTTAACAGCACGCTTTTTCTCACGTTCAATTTCGTTGTGAGCCTTGTCCACAATTCCCTTTGCCTCATTTTTTGCATCAGAAATAATTTCGTCCGAGCGTGTCTGGGCTTTCTTTGTAGCGTCGCTAACGATTTGAGCAGATTTTTCCTTTGCGTGCAAAAGCTTTTCTTCGTATTCTGCCTCAAGCTTTTTAGCATTGGAATTTGCCTCGTCAGCGTCGTCGTAGGTTTTCTTAATATCGTTTTTTCTGCTTTCGATAACTGCGTTTACCTTATCAAAAAGAAATTTTTTCAGCACCAAAAACAAAAGCAACGTGTTAAGCAACGTACCCAGAATTGTCGTAGGGTCAATAGTCAGGAAGTCTGTAACTTTACCTGCTAAAATCATATTGTGATTATGTCCTAAATTAAACCTATTAGGACATTATCCCCCTTTCAAGTTTGTAAATTTTTAGAGCTTTTTAAGGAAAGGATTTGCAAACATAAGAAGAAGTGCTACTACGAATGCGTAAATACCTGTTGATTCAGCCATTGCAACACCGATAAACATTGTTCTTGTACAATCTCCCTGTGCTTCAGGCTGTCTTGCGATAGCTTCGATAGTTTTTCCTACTGCATAACCCTCACCGATACCAGGTCCGATACCTGCAATCATTGCAGTTCCTGCACCGATAGCCGAACAACCCAATACAAATGCTTCATTACTAATTGCCATAATTATTTCCTCCAAAAAATTATTTTTTATTAAATCAATGTGAAAAATATCACACAGTTTGCTAAATTATTCTGTTGCAGAGCTAACATAAACCATTGTCAGCATTGCAAAAATGTATGCCTGAACGCAACCCGAGAACAGGTCAAAGTAGATAGACAACACCGCAGGAATACCAACCTGAATCAGGTTCAAGTCAAGTCCTGCAAATGAAAACGAAAGGTGCAAAGCACTTGAAGCCGACGCCAAAGCCATATACAAAAGCGACGAAATAGCCATACCGCCTGCAACGTTTCCGAACAAACGGAATGACATGGAAACAGGAATTGCGGCTTCACTTATAATGTTAAGTGGCGTCATAAGTTTGATAGGCTGTGTAAAGCTTTTGAAATAGCCCAGCACGCCGTTTGTTTTAATTTTGAAAAATGTTATGAGGGTAAACGTCATAAGCGCCCAACAAAGGGTAACGTTAAAGTCTGCCGTCATTGAACGAAGTCCCAACATACTTATTGTTCCGCCGAGAATTGAATAAACGATAATCGTTGCGATATACGGTGCAAAGTACATAAAACGTTCGCCCATAGTTTTCTTGACTGTTCCGTTTATAAAATTTACAAACATCTCAGCCAAAACCTGACTTTTGGTTTCGGGAATTTTCTTTAAATTTCTTGTTAAAAACAAGCAAATCAAAAGAACCGCCAGTATAATAATCCACCCGATTACCAAAGTTTCGGTAATTTCGATATTAAGTTTTGGTATTACAAACGAAACCTTTGGTCCGTCCATAAAATCACCACGCCTTTCATAAATCAGAACTTATTCTTTTTACTGAATCCCATAAATGTTAAAACGATTCTCGGATAAAACTGTGGAATCAGCACGCCGAAAAAGTTCATAAAACTAAATTTTAAAGCCAAAAATCCCAGAATACCCAGTCCGATAAATCTTATGATATAACAACTGAGCATAAGGCGTTTTGCTTTTATTTCGCCGAAATTTACGGCATAATTTATGGTTTTGCCCAGATAAATATACGCTAAAATGCAATACACCGTACCCACGACAAGCCCCACAATCATTGACAATTCAAACCCCCACAAAAGACTTATAAGCCACACGGGAATATTCATAAGAATAACATAAGGGTACATCTTTTTGATAAGCGGTGTAATTGTATCGTTTGTGCCTTTATTGTTTGAACTCATAATCCTCACTCCCCATAATCATGAGATAGATTTGTGCAAATCCAATCCACAACGTCCGCAAAACACTCCTGCGAAACCATGTATTTTTTCGTAACCGTTTCGCCTGAATCTTCGGACGGGCTTGAAATTTCGCAATATCCGTTGTTGAAAATCAAAAATTTGGTTTGGTTGTTTTTAGAAACGGAAAAATCCACATAAACATAATCTTCGGACTTGTTTTCATTATCGGTCTGGCTATAATCAAAACACGACGTTAAACTCAAAAGCTGAACATAATGGTCGTGGTTCAGAATATAGCAATTTCCCTCTTGGTCGCCGATTTTTATGTTTATATTTCCGTAACACCCCTCATAAACGGAATAATTATAATACTTATCGAAGATTATAATGTAATAAGTTTCGCCCGAATATGCCGTATAAACGTTTTTGGCGTCGGGGTCGAAATTTTCTTTTGACGTTTCGTTTATGCTGTCAAAAGATTTATCGTAAACCGTTTTCCCGTCGGGTGTTTTTAACGTATACTTTGTTGCGTCGGTTATTTCGGCTGAAACCTCGGCGTTGTCGGACGGAACATTTGAAATACTGACGCTTCCGTCTTTGAAAACCCAGTCAAAATCTTTGCCGTCAATGATTTTCACGTCATAATTTTCGTCAAACGTAGCATACTGTTTTTTGCCGTCTTTAACAAGTTCAAAAAGTTCAGGTCGAATCTGAACGATTGAGGAATAATTCCCCTGAAGTTTTACATTATCGTTTTCGTCCACCAGTCCGAATTTGTCTTGGTGTTTAAACCTTTTGAGTTTTCCGTTTAAAAACGACACGTCGCACACATAACCGTTTGGGGTTTTTTCGGTTTCGTCCGATATTTTATTATTCTTTTCCACATCAAAACTTTTATACACCAGTCGGCTAAGAACGGAAATACTGTCGTTGTCCGTTAAAAAATCGGGAAACGAATAACTGACGGATTTTGTCACAAAACGCAAATTGTCATTTGCGTTTACAGACGGGGTATAAGTCGAAGAATCGTCGTTATTATTGTTTTCGCAGGCACTAAATGAGAATAAAACAACGCCCGCCAGCAAAAAGGACATTATTCTTTTCACTAAGTAAACTCACCTCCGTTTTGGGGTTGAATATAATTTTTCTATTCTATTGTAACATTTAAATTTGAATTTTTCAAGTATAATTTCCAAAAACCAATGGAATATCACAAAATTTTCACACATAATGCCTTATCTTTATTTTAGGATTATTTTTTCGTTATGTCAATAGACAAAACCCAAACTTTGACCATTAAAAAATGTGTTAATTCCCCGTTTAAACCCGTTCAGAAAGAATAATGTAATTAAATTAAAAAAAGTTTTCGTGAATAGTGTTGTTATTTTCTTGACAAATGACGTATTTTAGACTAAAATAGTAATGTACTATTGATTTTAAGAAAGGATGTTAAAGAAATGGGTTTGACATTAACAGAAAAAATCTTAAAAGCACATCTTGTTGACGGTGAATTTGTAAAGGGTAACGAAATCGGTATTCGTATCGACCAGACCCTTACACAGGACGCAACAGGTACTATGGCTTATCTTGAATTTGAGGCAATGGGTGTTCCGAGAGTTAAGACAGAACGCTCGGTTGCATACATCGACCACAACACACTTCAGTCAGGTTTTGAAAATGCCGACGACCACAGATTTATCGGTTCAGTTGCTAAAAAGCACGGTATTTATTTTTCAAGACCGGGTAACGGCATTTGTCATCAGGTACACCTTGAAAGATTCGGCGTTCCTGGCAAAACTCTCATCGGTTCGGACAGCCACACACCGACAGGTGGCGGAATCGGTATGATTGCCATTGGTGCAGGCGGACTTGACGTTGCTGTTGCTATGGGTGGCGGAGCATACTATATTACTTATCCGAAAATCGTTAAGGTTGAACTTACAGGCAAACTTAATTCCTGGGTTGCCGCAAAGGACGTAATTCTTGAAGTTTTGAGAAGAATGTCTGTTAAGGGCGGTGTTGGTAAAGTTATCGAATATTGCGGAGATGGTGTTAAAACACTTTCTGTTCCTGAAAGAGCAACAATTACAAATATGGGTGCCGAACTAGGTGCAACAACTTCTATCTTCCCATCTGACGAAATTACAAGAGCATTTTTGAAAGCACAGGAAAGAGAGGACGTTTGGGTTGAACTTTCTGCTGACGAGGACGCAGTTTACGACGAAGTAATTCAAATCAATCTTTCGGAACTTGCACCAATGGCTGCTTGTCCACATTCACCTGACAACATCAAGTCTGCAACGGAACTTGAGGGAATGAAGATTGACCAGGTTTGTATCGGTTCTTGCACAAACTCATCACTTCTTGATATGCTCAAGGTTGCACACATTTTAAAGGGCAAAACTGTTCACCCTGACGTATCACTTTCTATCGCTCCGGGTTCAAAACAGGTTTTGAATATGCTTGCTAAGAACGGCGCTTTGTCAATTATGATTGACGCAGGTGCCAGAATTTTGGAATCTGCTTGCGGCCCTTGTATCGGTATGGGACAGTCGCCAAACTCTAAGGGTATTTCATTGAGAACATTTAACAGAAACTTTGAGGGACGTTCAGGAACAAAGGACGGACAGATTTACCTTGTTTCTCCTGAACTTGCTGCTGCGTCGGCTATCGCAGGCGTGCTTGTTGACCCAAGAAAGCTCGGAGATATGCCGGAATTTAAGCTCCCTGAAGTATTTGAAATTAACGACAATATGATAGTTCCACCTGTTGATGAAAAGGACATGGACAGCGTAGAGGTTCTCCGTGGACCAAACATCAAGCCATTCCCTGCTACGTCACCGCTTGATGAATCTATTGAAGCGGCTTGCTCGCTTAAAGTCGGCGACAATATTACTACCGACCACATTATGCCGGCAGGTGCAAAGATTTTGCCACTTCGTTCAAATATTCCTGCTATTTCAAAACATTGTTTCGCTGTATGTGACGAAAGCTTCCCTGAAAGAGCATTGTCACTCGGCAAAAGCATTATCGTAGGCGGTTCAAACTACGGACAGGGTTCTTCAAGAGAACACGCAGCACTTGCTCCACTCTACCTCGGCGTTAAGGCTGTACTCGTTAAATCATTCGCTCGTATTCACAGAGCAAACCTCATTAACGCAGGTATTTTGCCACTTACATTTGTAAACGAGGACGATTACGAAAAGATTTCACAGGGCGACGAACTTGTTCTTGCAGACGTTAGAAAAGCTATTGAGGACGGCAAAACACAGCTTACTGTTGTAAACAAGACAACAGGCGTGGAAATTCCTGTACTTTGCGAGCTTACAGGCAGAACTAAAGACATCGTTTTGGCTGGAGGACTTCTCGATTACACCAGAGAATCAATGAAGTAACTTAACTAAATAATTTTAAGGGGGAATAACTATGAAGCTTATTATACCAATCTTGACAGTTTCGGTTGTAATTTACTCGCTAAATAGTTTACCCCTTAAAAATTTACAAAATTTCAGAAAGCAAAAAATACCTATAAAAGAACAGATAAAACCTTATTTGATAATGTTTATAATTCTTGCAGTTTTTATTGGATTATTTTTTGTATGGATTTACAAATACACGGTTTAATTAAATCACGGGAGGTAAAAATTATGGCAAAAATTCAAATGAAAACACCGCTTGTTGAAATGGACGGCGACGAAATGACCAGAATTATCTGGCAGGAAATCAAGGACATTCTCATCAATCCATTTGTTGACCTTAAAAGCGAATACTACGACCTCGGTCTTGTTCACAGAAACGAAACCAACGACCAGGTTACTATTGATTCGGCAAACGCTACAAAGAAGTACGGTGTAGCCGTTAAGTGTGCAACAATTACACCTAACGCTGCAAGAATGCCTGAATACAACCTTAAAGAAATGTGGAAATCTCCAAACGGCACAATCAGAGCTATTCTTGATGGTACAGTTTTCAGAACACCTATTCTCGTTAAGGGAATTACACCATACATTCCTACTTGGACAAAACCTATTACTATCGCTCGTCACGCTTACGGTGACGTTTATAAAAACGTAGAAATGAAAGTTCCTGCAGGTGCAAAGGCTGAACTTTGCGTAACAGACAAGAACGGAAATGTTTCAAAGGAAACAATTTACAACTTTGAATGTGACGGAATTATTCAGGGACTTCATAACAAGAGCGATTCAATCGGTTCTTTCGCCAGAGCTTGCTTTAACTTTGCACTTGATATGAAACAGGACGTTTGGTTTGCAACAAAGGATACAATTTCTAAGAAATACGACCACACATTTAAGGATATTTTCCAGGAAATTTACGACGCAGAGTACAAAGAAAAATTTGAAGCTGCTGGCATTGAATATTTCTACACACTTATTGACGACGCAGTAGCAAGAGTTATCCGTTCAAACGGCGGTTACATTTGGGCTTGCAAAAACTACGACGGTGACGTAATGTCAGATATGGTAGCGACAGCATATGGCTCGCTTGCTATGATGACGTCGGTACTTGTTTCACCAGAGGGAATTTACGAATACGAAGCTGCACACGGAACTGTTCAGCGTCATTATTACAAACATCTCAAAGGCGAAGGAACCTCTACAAACTCTGTTGCTACAATTTTCGCTTGGAGCGGTGCATTGCGTAAGAGAGGTGAACTTGACAATCTCCCTGAACTTATGAACTTTGCGGATTGTCTTGAAAAAGCTACAATCAAGACTATTGAGGACGGCGTAATGACAGGCGACCTTTATTTGCTTTCAACTTTGGAAAACAAGAGAAAGGTAAACACAGAGGACTTCCTTGTTGAGGTTGGTACAAGACTTAAAGAAATGCTTTAATTTTTAAAGGAGTAATCAACAATGGCTAAAAACGTGAATGTTTCAAATTCCGTTATCAAAAGACTTCCCCGCTATTATCGGTTTTTGGGCGAACTTTTAAAAGACGGTGTTGAACGGATTTCTTCAAGAGAACTTTCGTTAAGAATGAAATTAACAGCGTCGCAAATTCGTCAGGATTTAAACTGTTTCGGCGGATTCGGACAGCAAGGGTATGGTTACAACGTTGAGGAACTCCACAAAGAAATCGGAAAAATTTTGGGCGTAGACAAAAATTTCAAGACAATTTTAATTGGTGCAGGTAATTTGGGCAGAGCCATTGCCACACACATAAATTTTGAAACCCGTGGCTGTAAGCTTATCGGAATTTTTGACCAAAACCCTGACCTTACGGGGGTTGAGGTTTCGGGGATAAAAATTAAGCACACAGATGAACTTGAAGATTTTTGCAAAGAAAACGAACCTATGGTAGCTGTGCTATGTATTCCGAAAGCTAACACACAGAGCATTGCCGACAGTCTTATAAAGCTTGGGGTTAAAGCATTTTGGAACTTTAGCCACTACGATTTAGGGCTTGATTACGAGGGTATCGCAGTTGAAAATGTTCACTTGGGCGACAGCTTGCTGACCCTTTCGTATAACGCTAACCATCTTGAATAAAAAATAATCGAACTTGAAAAAAATTTTCAGGTTCGATTTTTTGTTTTCGGGAATACTAACCGAAAGGAGATGTTTAGCTTGAAAAATGAAAAAAGAAATATTAACCTTGACGAAGATTGTCCCGTGTGCAGTACGGGCGAAATGACAGGCTTAATTCCGTCGGGGCAAAACAGCCAAACCGAACTTGAAGCCTACAACGAAATGTTCAGCTTTATACCAAAAGCAATTACAAAATCTGACAAACAGGCAAACGCCGAAAGTTCAATTTCAAAAAAAGATAAACAGTAAAAGTTCAAGAAAAAAGGTGCGACCTTGAAAAAAGTTCGCACCTAAATTTTCTTTAATGATTTAAATATGACTTTACAAGCGCCTGCAAAAGTTCGTCACGGTCAATGTGTCTGATAAGACTGCGAGCGTTGTTGTAGGTGGTTATGTATGTCGGGTCCTCTGAAAGAATATACCCCACAATCTGATTTATCGGATTATAGCCTTTTTCTCTCAAAGCTTCGTATATAATCATCAAGGTTTTTTTCATTTCTTTTTCCTTGTCGTCCTTGACGGAAAAGGTCATTGTCTGGTCGTGCATTGGCTATTCCTCCTTAATTAGCTTTATACCTTAGTAAAATAGCGAGCAAAGAATTTTGCTACTATTACATTATACTCTATTATTTCAAAAATAACAAGTGCTTTAAAGAAAATTATATATTTTGAACAACTTTGTTTAAAGATTATTGTTAATCTAGCCTAATTTAATATTCATCTTCTTCATCATCTATAATTTCCCTATACACTTTTTTGGGATAATGAATTTTTTCGTAAAATTCGTTAATTATATACAATTTCGGTTCAGGGTCAGGAAAACATAGGGAGATTTGGTTGTTTTTGATATTTATTTCCGAAACACCGTCTTTGGTTACAACTTGGCAAACGGATTTATGCTCTGATTTTAGCGTTATACAAAGTTCACCCACAACATTTTGGCAGGATTTTTCCACGTCGTCAAAGAAAACAGTAAACTTTTTAACACGCATAGTAACAGGACTTTTTTGTGAATGTTCGATTCGGTCGTCGTAAATTTTTGTGAAATTGTCCTTTGAATTTATGTTTTTTGCGTAATTATACACTAAAATCCCCATAAAAACATGAAACAGGCAAAATACATACAACAAAATTTTCACGGGAACAAACGGCACAAAAAACGAAATAGCAAACAACAAAAGACCCAAAAAGACGGTTTTCAGGCTGTCTTTTTTGTATTTTTTGCGTTCCAAAGAAGCATTAAATTCCTGCATTTGCATGGTTGTTCTGTCAATTTTTGGCGGATATTGGTAAACAAGCATTATTTTTGCCTTTCTGAAAATATGAAAACACAGCGATTTCCGTTTTTTGAAAATCACTGCTGTTTTCTTATATTTCAACTATTGATTATCCTTTGCTCTGATTTCGGTACGTCTGATTTTACCCGAAATTGTCTTAGGAAGTTCGTCAACAAATTCCACAATTCTAGGGTACTTATAAGGTGCTGTTGCGTTCTTTACATAAACCTGCAATTCCTTAACAAGTTCGTCAGACGGCTTCCAACCCTTTGCCAAAACGATAGTAGCCTTAACAACATTACCTCTGATTGGGTCTTTAGCACCTGTTACGGCACATTCCAAAACAGACGGGTGTTCCATAAGAACGCTTTCAATTTCAAAAGGTCCGATTCTGTAACCCGACGCTTTAATAAGGTCGTCGGTTCTGCCCACATACCAGAAATAGCCGTCCTCGTCACGCCAAGCTGTATCGCCTGTATGATAAATATCGTCATGCCAAGCCTTTTCGGTAGCCTCCGGATTTCTGTAATACTGTTTAAAGAGAGCCTTATGATAGTTATTCTTAGTTCTGACAACCATTTCACCAACTTCACCAACAGGCAAAGAGTTTCCGTCCTCGTCAACAATATCAACGTCATAAAGCGGAACAGGTTTACCCATTGAACCCGGCTTAGGTTCCATACCGTAGAGGTTAGCGACGCACAAAACCGTTTCGGTCTGTCCGAATCCCTCCATAAGCTTAATTCCGGTATATTCGTAGAATTTCTTAAACACTTCAGGGTTAAGAGCCTCACCTGCAATGGTCGCATACTTCAAGTTAGAAAGGTCGTAATTTTCGATTCCCTCTTTAATGAAGAAACGGTACATTGTCGGCGGAGCGCAGAAAGATGTGATTTTATAATCCTGAATAATCTGAAGCATTTTAGCAGGGTTAAACTTATCAAAGTCATAAACAAATACCGTTGCACCACAAGTAAGCTGTCCGAAAAGCTTACCCCATGCACATTTGCCCCAACCCGAATCGGAAATTGTCAAATGGAGCGTTCCTTCGCCCACATGGTGCCAATGTTTTGCGGTGAGAATATGACCTGCCGTATAGTAATAGCTGTGAAGAACCATTTTAGGATAGCCTGTTGTACCGGAGCTAAAATACAAAAGCATAGGTTCGTCAACTTTGGTTTCAACTCTTTCAAGGGTTTTCGGATATTTATCAATTTCAGCAAGAAAATCCGTCCAGCCGTCCTTTGACCCGTGAGTGATAAATTTTTCAGCAATACCGTCATATTTTTCCAAAGACTTTTCAATTTCGCCAACGGTATGACCTTCGCCTGTTGCGACAACATACTTTACAGACGCAGATTCAAATCTGTACACATAGTCCTTAACCATAAGCTGGTCGGTTGCGGGAATAACCACAACGCCCAGTTTCATAAGTCCGTAAACCAAGAACCAGAACTCATAGTGTCTTTTAAGCACAGCCATAACCATATCGCCTTTTTTAGCTCCGTGGTCCCTGAACATATTAGCAACCTGATTTGACTTTTCCGAAAGTTCCTTAAACGTAAACTTATGCTCTTCGCCTGCTTCGTTAAGCCAATGCACGGCTACTCTGTCAGGGTACATTTTAGCAACTTCGTCAATTACGTCATAGCTGAAATTATAGTTTTCAGGGCAATTTAAATCAAACTTAACAAGATTACCCTTTTCATCAAATTCTTCATCGACAAATCTTTTATAAAAATCCTTCATCACAAATAGTCCTTCCAAAATTTACTTTTTGATTAGCACAGCGAGAAATTCGCAATCTTCGCCGTTATACGCAATCATACCGTGTGGCTGGTTTGAATCATAGTAAAGCGAATCGCCCTCGTTCAAAATTTCAACGTGGTCGCCGATAACAAATTTAAGGCTTCCTTTGATAACATAGTCCCACTCCTGACCTTCGTGAACAGAAAGTCTGATTGGCTTGTCCTGTTCAGCTTCGTCATACGGTGCTTTTACCAAAAGCGGTTCAATGTCTTTGTTTTTGAATCTGTACGCCAAATGCTGATAAGCAAAACGTTCACGACGTTCAATCGGAAGTCCTTTGCCTTTTCTGACGATTGAGTATGTAGAAAGTTTCGGAGCAGTACCCGTCAGAATTTCAACAAGGTCAACGTCGAAAAGCTCGGCGCATTTATAAAGAAATGTTACGGAAAAATCCTTTTCCCCTTCTTCGATTTTTGTATAATCTTCAACGTTGATTTCGGTTTTTTCACAAAATTCCTCAATTGAAAGGTCACAGCCAACACGAAGTCCGTGCAATCTTTCAGCTACTTCTTTAATGTTATAAGTCATATCATTCTCTCCTTTTTATTCAAAATTTAAAATAATATCCAACAAATCGCCAGGCTTTTCAAGTAAATAATCACAGCCTGATTTCAAAAGTTCCTCTTTGCCACGGAAACCCCATTCGCAACCGCACACCAAAAGTTTTGCATTATGTCCCGTTTGAACGTCAACGTCTGAATCGCCTATGTACAAAACCTCGTCATTTGAAACGTTTGCTTTATTTAGTATGTTTAGTACAATTTCAGGGGACGGCTTTTTGGGAACTCCCTCGACAAAACCCGAAATTTCAAAAAAACTGTGGTTTGGAAAAAGCTTTTTTACAATTTTTTTCGTAAATTCGTCGGTCTTATTTGACGCAACGGCAAACTTTATGTTTCGTTTTGAAAGCTCGTCAACCAAACTTTCGATTCCGTCATACAAAACCGTTTTGTCAAGACAATGCTTTGAATATTCGTCCAAAAATTCGTTGTGGATTTTCTCAACAAGTTTATCCGAAGCATTTTGTGGCATAGCACGTTTAACCAAAAGTTTTGTTCCGTTGCCCACAAAATGATAAAATTCTTCAAGCTTATGGGTTTCAAATCCGTTTCGTTTCAAAACGTTATTCACAGCGTCCGCCAAATCGTAAACCGAATTTACAAGTGTGCCGTCAAGGTCAAAAACAACAAGTTTAATCACGTCTTATCACTTCACTTTTCGTCATAATTATAATACTACACAGAAATTAAGATATTATGTACAGATAGTGGATTTTTCTTATACAGCGTATACAAATATCTTATAAGTTACATAACTCATAATTATAGAAATTGTATTTTGCATAACTTAAATTAGTCGTCAAGTTTGCTTTCAAGAAGCGGTGAGTAGTAATTTCTAAAGTCTGTAAAGTTGCCGTTGTCTAAAGCTTCACGGATTTTTTCGGTCAAAGTGTTATAAAAATACAAATTGTGCATTACAGCAAGTCTGCCTGCAAGCTGTTCGTCTGCCTTGAAAAGGTGGCGAATATATGCTCGTGAGAAGTTTCGACAGGTAGGACAATCGCAATGCGGGTCAAGTGGGCGTGGGTCGGTTTCGTACTTTTTGTTCGTAGCGTGCATTATTCCGCCCCAAGTGAAAATCGTAGCGTGGCGGGCGTTTCGGCTAGGCATTACGCAGTCGAAAAAGTCAACACCACGGTACACGCCCTCAATAATATTTGACGGAGTGCCAACACCCATAAGATAACGTGGCTTGTCCTTTGGCATAAACGGTTCGACCTGTTCGATGACGTGGTACATAACCTCGGTAGGCTCACCCACGGCAAGACCACCGATAGCAAATCCGTCAAGTGGTAGCTCCCTGATTTGTTTCATATGTTCAATTCTCAAATCGTCATATGTACAGCCTTGATTTATGCCGAAAAGCATTTGCTTATTATTTATCGTAGTTTCAAGGGAATTAAGGCGTTTCATTTCATCAACGCAACGCTTTAGCCAACGCACAGTACGGTCACAACTTTGCTTGGAATACTCGTGTTCGGCAGGGTTTTCCACACATTCGTCAAACGCCATAGCAATAGTCGAAGCAAGGTTTGACTGAATACGCATACTTTCTTCGGGACCCATAAAAATCTTTCGTCCATCAATGTGCGAGCTGAAATATACGCCCTCTTCCTTTATTTTTCTAAGTTTTGCAAGTGAAAACACCTGAAATCCACCGCTGTCGGTCAAAATAGGCTTGTGCCAGTTCATAAATTTATGAAGTCCACCCATTTTGTAAACTATGTCGTCACCCGGTCTAAGGTGCAAATGGTATGTGTTGCACAGTTCAACCTGTGTTTTAAGCTCATTTGCAAGGTCTATAGACGAAATACCGCCCTTAATTGCCGCACAGGTTCCTACGTTCATAAACACCGGCGTTTGTATTGTTCCGTGAGGTGTTACAAACTCACCACGTCTTGCATTTCCCTCTTGTTTAAGTAATTTATACATTTATTATCCTCATTTCATTTCGTATAGATTTTGATTTTCCGAATTTCTGTATTCGTGCTTTTCATAATAACCGATTAAAGCCTGCTTTTCGTCACGCAAGGCTATCATATACACGTCTTTGTTTTCTTTTTCGTTATGAAAAGTAAATACTCTGTTGTGGGTTTTGTCCGATTTAAACCACGCAAGCACCGTTTCGATTTTTTCAGTCGATTGGCTGTTGTGACACGCTAAAAGAGATTTTCCCAAAAGGCTTTTTCCTCCCCATTTTTCGTATCTTTTTATTGCCGTGGGATTCATATACACAATTTCGTGTTGAAGATTACAAATCACAATAGGTGCGTTGTCCTGTTCAAGAACGCTTTTTAAAAGTTCAAAGTTTTCCATTTTTAATTTCCTTATTGAATAATTTCTATCGGCAGCCACCCTACCGAACCGTTTTGAGTTATAACAAGAGCCATTTTTTCGTCCTTGTAAAAAACAAAAACCTGCTCGTTCTTTTTAACAGTCGGAAACGACGACATAAACTGATAAATATGTGGCTTTTCATCAAAATAATAAAGCTGATTTTTAGGAATAACTCCCTCGTAGCCCGTGTGGTTATCCCGAAGTTTTACCAGATAATCGCTGTCGTCCAAAACCTCAATATCCTGCTGTTCCCAATCCACATACAAAGGCTTTAAATCGCTTGAAAAGTCCTTTAATACGGTCATTTTTGGGGTGTCTGTATCAAACAGGCTTTCAAAAGCATAGTCGGAATTTTTCTTTGTAATAACAAGCAAATTCACCTGTCCTGCTTGCTTAATTGTCATTCCACCGTCAAGGGCTATCATCTTTTTAGCATAATCAATTATGGGCAAATTCGTACAATTACACCTACTATAATTATACACGGGATAATGCCCAAATGCAAGCCATTTATTTGTAGGATTTTCCTTTCGCAAAAACCAATCCATTGTTATAGCTTTTATATCGTCTGTGTTTTGCCAGTCGTGGCGATTTTCAACACCTGCGTGGACAAACACAAAATCCTCGGTTTCAAGACAGGTAGGAAAATCACGAATAAATTCGATATACTCCTTAAACTCGTCCAAAACCCTTTCTCTTATTTCAAGCCAGTTTTCTTCCCAACAGTCGTTAAAACCAATATTTCTAGCCATTTGGCGAAAGGTGTTGTGGTCGTTGCGATAAAACTGTCGCTGAAAGTCGTTAAAATCGTACAAGTACGCCATTTCCACGGTCATAAAATCGTTATTTCCCATTAAAACAATACACTTGTCGCTGTTTTCGGTGAGATTTTTAACGTATTTCAGGGTATTAAGGTTATCCTCTCCGTGTTCGAGAATATCGCCCACGATTACCAAATAATCCTCGTTTGGGTTGTATTTAGCTTTCTTTAGAAGTCTGTCAAGAATCTGCCAATGTGTATGAATATCGCTTACAGCTAAAATTCTGCAATTTTGGGGCAGTTTTAAATTTTTTATTTTCATAAAAACTCTCCTAGTTTTTTAAAGAATAAACATAGAATCCCCAAAGCTGAAAAATCTATATTTTTCTTCAACGGCGACCTTGTAGGCGTTCATTGTATTTTCATATCCCATAAATGCCGACACGAGCATTATAAGTGTGCTTTCAGGCAGGTGGAAGTTAGTCACAAGACCGTCAAGCACCTTGAATTTATACCCAGGATAAATAAATATATCCGTAAATCCGTCACAAGCCTTAATTTCACCGTTATTGAACGTTGCCACGCTTTCGAGGGTACGACAGGAAGTAGTACCCACAGCGATAACCCTGCCACCGTTTTTCTTTGTTTCGTTAATAAGACGTGCCGTTTCTTCGGGCATTTCGTAGTGTTCGCTGTGCATTTTGTGGTCTAAAACCTTGTCCTCTTTAACAGGTCGGAATGTTCCCAAACCGACGTGCAAAGTCACATAAGCGATATTTACACCCATTGCCTTGATTTCTTCAAGCATTTCCTTTGTAAAGTGAAGTCCTGCCGTAGGTGCCGCCGCAGAGCCTATTTCACGGGAATAAACAGTCTGATAACGTTCCTTGTCCTTTAGTTTTTCCGTAATGTACGGTGGAAGTGGCATTTGTCCGATTTGGTCAAGAACTGCAAAAAAGTTTTCGTCACAAGAAAACTTAACAACACGGTTTCCGTCGTCCTTAATGTCGATTACCTCTGCTTCCAAAAGTCCGTCGCCAAAGGTGAAAACAGTACCTATCTTAGCCTTTTTCCCCGGTCTGCAAAGGATTTCCCACACCATATTTTCCTTTTGCTCCAAAAGTAAAAATTCTATAAAACTTTTATTATCTTTTTTTTCGCCGTAAATTCTTGCAGGCAAAACTCTGGAATCGTTTAAAACAAGCAAGTCACCCTTTTTCAAATAGTCGCATAAATTGTAGAAATGTCTATGCTCAATTTCGCCCGTATTTCGGTCAACTTTTAACATTCTTGAAGAATTTCTCGGTTCTACAGGGGTTTGGGCGATAAGTTCGTCAGGCAATTCATAATAAAAATCCGACTTTTTCATATTGTTAATATCCAGCATTTTAACTCTCCTAGCCTATATAAATTTTAAAAAATGTACAAAAATAAATTATTTTCGCAAAAAGTGTTGACAGACGGAATAAAGTCTGTTATTATTAAAGAAACATAAGATAGAGGTGCAATCAAGATTAGTAGTTGTCTGTTGCTTTTTGCAAACACCACCCCGTGTCAGACAGCCAAAGGTGAGATTGCCGAAGATTTTGCTTTAGGGTGAAAGGCAAAATCTGATTGCAGGTTGAATAAATCTGCAATTGTCATCATATTCATGATGGAGTGCTATCGACATATTATTTTGATTATAATATTTTTCTTTGAATATGTCAACTCCATATTGTATGATGAACCGGTTTTTTCAGCCGGTTTTTTTATGTAAAGTTTAAAATTACCCAAAAAATTTACATTTGGGTTAAAAAAGGAGATATTTTTTATGAAAAAGTACAACGTAGGTATTATCGGCGCAACAGGTATGGTCGGACAGCGTTTTGCAACACTTTTGGAAAACCACCCGTGGTTTAACGTAGTTTGTCTTGCTGCTTCACCGAGAAGTGCAGGCAAAACATACGAAGAAGCTGTCGGTTCAAGATGGGCAATGACAACGCCAATGCCTGAAAAGATGAAAAATATGATTATGCTTGACGCTACTGCTGACATTGAAAAGGTTGCAGAGCTTGTTGACTTTGTATTTTGTGCAGTAGATATGAAAAAAGACGAAATTAAGGCTTTGGAAGAAGCTTATGCAAAGGCTGAAGTTCCTGTTGTTTCAAACAACTCCGCTCACAGACACACACCTGACGTTCCAATGGTAGTGCCTGAAATTAACCCGGAACATATTGAAATTATCAAGTCGCAGAGAGCAAGACTTGGCACAAAGAAAGGATTTGTTGCCGTTAAGTCAAACTGTTCAATTCAGAGCTACGTTCCTGCAATTCACCCACTTATGAAATATGGTGTAAACAAGGTTTTGGCTTGCACATATCAGGCAATTTCGGGTGCAGGCAAAACATTTGAAACTTGGCCTGAAATGGTAGATAACCTTATCCCATTTATCGGCGGCGAAGAAGAAAAGTCGGAAAAAGAACCTCTCAAGGTTTGGGGTAAAATCGAGGGCGATGTAATTGTTGACGCAGTTAAGCCTGAAATCACAACACAGTGCCTTAGAGTACCTGTTTCAGACGGACACACAGCCGCAGTATTTGTTTCGTTTGACCAAAAGCCAACTAAGGAACAAATTCTCAACGACTGGAAAGAATTTGCAGGCGTTCCACAGGAACTTGAACTTCCATCTGCTCCGAAGCAGTTCCTCAACTATTTTGAAGAGGATAACCGTCCACAGGCAAAACTTGACAGAAATCTTGAGGGTGGTATGGCTGTTTCAATCGGCAGACTTCGTGAAGATACACAGTACGACTACAAGTTTGTATGTCTTTCACACAACACACTAAGAGGTGCGGCAGGCGGTGCTGTTCTTTTGGCTGAACTTCTCGCTGCAAAGGGTTATTTTGACTAATGAGTTTTGAAATACAACACGCAACAAAGAAACAAATTCCGCAAATTTATAATTTGTTATTCAAGCTAAGCGAATATCAACATTTGAGTGATGAATTTAAAATTGACGAAAAAAAGCTGTCGGAAATGATTTTCGACGAAAAGTCCGTAAACGCACTTGTATCTATGGAGGGCGACAAAGTAAACGGAATTGCACTTTATTATACAAGTTGTGTTTCGACTTTTTCGGGAAAACACATTTTGACCCTTGAAGATATTTTTGTAGACGAAAACGCTAGAAGCAAAGGCGTTGGCAGGAAGTTTTTTGAACGTTTACGAGAAATTGCAAATCAAAACGACTGTTGTAAAATTGAATGGAAATGCCAGTCGTGGAACATAAATGCAGGAAATTTTTACAAAACAATGGGTTCAAAACAAGAGGACGGCTGGGTTTCGTTTTCGATTAACCATATTTAGTTTATGAAAGGAGATTTTCCTATGAAAAATACTATTTTTACAGGTGCAGGCGTTGCTATTGTTACGCCTATGAACGCTGACGGAAGTATCAATTATGAAAAATTGGGCGAACTTATCGAATTTAACATTGAAAACGGTACGGACGCTATTATTATCTGTGGAACAACGGGCGAAAGCTCTACAATGACAGACGAAGAACACGTTGAGTGTATCAGATACGCTGTTAAAAAGGTAAACAAGAGAGTGCCTGTTATCGCAGGAACGGGAAGCAACGATACAAGATATGCCGTTGAACTTTCAAAAGAAGCCGAAGCAATCGGTGCTGACGCACTTTTGGTGGTTACGCCTTACTACAACAAAACCTCACAGGCAGGTCTTGTTAAGCACTTTACAACTATTGCCGACGCAGTAAATATCCCTATGATTTTGTACAGCGTTGCTTCAAGAACAGGCGTAAACATTGCTCCTGAAACTGTTTGCAAGCTTAGCGAACACAAAAACATTGTTGCAATTAAGGAAGCAAGCGGAAACATTTCGCAGATTGCTAAAATCGCCGCAATGTGCGGAGATAAGATTGACATTTATTCAGGAAATGACGACCAGATTGTTCCAATTATGGCATTGGGCGGAAAAGGCGTTATTTCGGTGCTTTCAAACTGTATTCCGAAGCAGACCCACGAAATTTGCGCACTTTGTCTTGAAAACAAGTACGACGAAGCAAGAGCTTTGGCAAACAAGTACCTTGAATTTGCAAACAACTTGTTTATTGATGTAAACCCTATCCCTGTTAAGGAAGCTTTGAACATTATGGGATTTGAGGTTGGTGAGTGCAGATTGCCACTTATTTCAATGAACGACAATTCAAAGGCTGTTTTGACAGAAACTATGAGAAAAATCGGACTTGTAAAGTAAATTTAAATTAAAGGATTGAAAAAAATGACTAGGATTGCTATATGTGGCTGTTGTGGAAAAATGGGAAGATTTATCCACGACGTAATTTCCGAAAGAGATGACTGTGTGACGCTTTGCGGTGTTGACAAGGTAGCAGAACCATATGCAGACTTCCCTGTTTTTGAAAAATTGTGCGAAATTCCGGAAAAGCCAGATGTAATTATAGATTTTTCGCACCCGTCATTACTTGACGAGCTGCTTCAATACTGTTTGACAAACGGGGTGGCTGTTGTTTTGGCAACGACAGGTTACACCGACGAGCAGATTGCGAAAATCAATAAAGCGTCTGAACAAATCCCTGTATTCTTTACATTTAATATGTCGTTGGGAATTAACCTTTTGACGGATTTAGCTAAGAAAGCTACGCAGATTTTGGGTGGACAGTTTGATATTGAAATTATCGAAAAGCACCACAACCAGAAAATTGACGCTCCGAGTGGCACGGCAATTATGCTTGCAAACGCAATTAACGAGGAGCTTGACAATTCCTGCAATTACGTTTACGACAGACATTCGGTAAGACAAAAAAGGTCGAAAAACGAAATCGGTATGCACGCTGTTCGTGGTGGAACTATCGTGGGCGAACATGAGATAATTTTCGCGGGACGTGACGAGGTTATCACCTTAAAACACGAAGCACACTCCAAACAGGTTTTCGCGGTAGGCGCAGTAAACGCCGCAGTTTTCCTTTGTGGAAAATCGGCGGGTATGTACGCTATGAAAGATTTGCTGTAAGCTTGTAAATTTCAACAGAATATTTTTAAAGTCAATGGTGAAAAATCCATTGACTTTTTTTATTTACTGTTTAAAACAAAAGACTCGGTATTCAAACTTTTATGAATACCGAGCTTTTTTTAGTTTTGCTCAATCTTAATCAATACTTCATCTTCAATTTTAGCAGGAATAAAGCAATAAATAAGATTACCAAGACCACAAGTCCACCAAACAGTAAGAAGAGCTACTTTTCCATGATTTTTTTTAGCTCTTTTCACAAGACGAGCATTATTTTCACCTTGAGAATCAATAGTGTAACCCATTGTAACAAAATCATCTATAAGTTGCTCAAATTCTTTCTGATTTGAACATCATAAAGCTTTTAAGAGAAAAGAAGAAAGTAACTCAGGACGAATTGGCAACGAAGCTACAAGTTAATGGTTGTGACATAACAAGGAGTGCTGTTGCTAAAATTGAGGTTGGGCAAAGGCACCTTTACCCTGATGAAATTATCCTGATAAAGAAAATTTTAAACATAAGCTATGATGAAATTTTTAATATAGGTGATTAAAAGGTATTAGCTAATAAAGTCGATATTTATGTGAAAATTTATTGAAAAATATTGCATTATAAATTTAAATGTGTTATACTGTTTTTAGAGAATAGGCTTTTGTTTGAACATTTAAATTTAAAATTAACGAGGGATAACAATGAAAAAGAACAAAATTTTAAGCTGTGCCGTTGCAATTGCTTTAGCAAGCACTTCCCTTTCAGGTTGCGGTCACAAGATTGACAACAAGGACATTGGCACACAAACAATGGCAACAATAAATTCAAATTCAACAACAACTACGGCGCAAGAACCGGAGGAAGTTTTGCCTGAAAAAACTTCGGTGAGCGTTATTTGTGCGGGGGATAATTTAATTCACGACACAATTTACGAACAAGCAAACAAACGTGCAGGTGGCGACGGGTACGATTTTTCGTTTGTTTACGAAAGGGTCGAACACTTCATCAAGGACGCTGATTTGGCAATATTAAACCAGGAAACAATTGTTACGGACGATTACGAACCGTCAACTTATCCGTGTTTTTGTTCGCCAGAAGCGTTGGGAGATTACATGGTGGAGATTGGTTTTGACGCTGTTTCAATGTCGAACAACCACGTTTTGGACAAGGGCGAAAACGGACTTATCGCAACGCTTAATTACTGGGACGAAAAACACCCTGACATTATTCGATACGGGGCGTACAGAAACACCGAGGACATGAACAACATCAGAGTGACCGAGATTAACAACATTACATTTGCATTTTTGGGTTACATGGAGCATACAAACGGCATTACGCACACGGGCGAAAAAGGCACGGAGCTTGTTTACCTTGACGAATTGGATTTAATTGAACAGCAGATTAAAAAGGCTGATGAAATTGCGGACGTGGTTATTGTTTCTCCACATTTCGGAGTTGAGGTTTCAAACGAGGTTACGAACCAACAGAGAGAACTTGCACAGAAATTTGCCGAGTGGGGCGCTGACATAATCGTGGGAACACAGCCACACACGATTCAGGAGTGCAACTGGATTGAGCGTGAGGACGGCACAAAGGCGTTTGTTTATTATTGTTTAGGAAATTTTGTTTCGGCAATGAGCGACAATCGTGCAATGATGGGCGGTCTGGGTTCGTTTACCATAACAAAAGACACGGCTAGTGGCGAAATTACAATTGAAAGTCCGAAAGTTATACCGATTATCACCCATTTCGGAGCGGGTTATAGCG
Organism: uncultured Ruminococcus sp.; assembly: GCA_964480525.1. Classification (GTDB taxonomy): domain Bacteria; phylum Bacillota; class Clostridia; order Oscillospirales; family Ruminococcaceae; genus JAAZZIT01. Next base: position 13,751 of record CAYZOV010000015.1, on the reverse strand, counting down.
ACGTACAGATTTATCCGCTGTCGGAATACAATCAGGAGCTTGCATACGCCCACGGATTGGACATTTTCAACATGGAGCTTATAGAAGATATTTATTCAAACGTTCATGAAGAATTTTTGTCGGTGGAGTAATTGAATAAATTTATATTAAAAACAACAAAGGCACAAATTTTGTCGTCGTGGCAAATTTTGTGCCTTTTTACTCTTTACAAAATAAAATTGATGTGTTATACTTGAATTAGTAAAAATTTGCAAAAGAGGGATTTATATGAAAAGAAAAATTATACTGTGTACTGTTATTTGCGCAGTTATAACGTCTTTTTCGGGGTGCAATAATTATGACAAACCTACGGACGAAGTGACAACTGCAATCACAACTACCGTATCCACAACCAACGTAACTACAACAGCTCCGGTTACAACAACACAACCAACATTGACAACGCCCTCACCAACAACCGAGGATATGCCGAAGGATACAACGGCAACGACGGTAATGACAAAAACCGAAACGTCAACTACGCCAGCTAAAACATCGCAAACCACTACGACTACACCGAAAAAGACATCAAAAACTACTACAACCACAAAAGCTATAGAAAAAACTCCAATAGAAAAAGCTAAATTTAAAATTGAGCCAATAAAAGCAGAATATACTAGTTCTGCCACTGCATTTGCATGTATTGAACAAGTTTTAAAATATTATGGCTATAATTCTAGTCAAAAAGACATGGTAAGCTATCTTAAAATTGATTCAGAATTTTATGAAGAAGATGAGGAATTATATGGTCCAAATCCAAATCATTTTTTTGTCGGAAATCCATCTAATACTAAATATGGTTCTGGTTCAATTCCAATCTATGAAGCATTTAATTTGTATAAAAAAGACAACAATATTAATATTAATTGTGAATGGATTGCAAATGATATTTTCGACACATTAAATTATCATTTTAGTAAAAATAACTTTGTTATTGTATGGATTGGTGAAAATGTATCTTATAAAGTAGCATATTTTGATAAACTTACAAAAGCTGGTATGAGGTGGCCTGATAACATTCGTTGTATGCTTCTTATTGGTATGACAGACAATTCTTTAATTTTAAGTGACCCGACAACACAAAGTACTATTGAAATGTCTAAAACCGATTATGAAAAAAGTTGTTTCAGACAAGGCCTAGTTATTAGTAACAATGACTTAAGCTATATTAATATTAATTAAAGTTACTATAAAATAATCCAAAAGATGGATTAAAAACACAAAAATGAGTGAAACTATTTCACTCATTTTTTATTTTGTAAATCTTGAAATAACCTCACGCTTGCAGGGTAATTACTTGCGAAGCAATTACATAAAAAAAGCACTTAGCTTTCGCTAAGTGAAGTTGCAACGTTGTTGCGGTGAAGTATCGTGCTTCGCACGAAGTGAAGTTAAGTGCGCTGAAAAAACTTCTTCACAACGCATAGCGTTACTTCACGCACCGCATGTGCGCTTATCGTGCCGTTAGGCACACTTAGTTAAAAAAATCCTTTAGTCTTTTTCAAAATACTTTTTGTCAAAATGTATTTTGTTGAGGTCTTTTTATTATTCAAGTGAAATCGCTCGCTACGCTTACGGTGAAATATTTTCTTACGGAAAATGTGAAATTTTGTGCCTTGCACAAAATGATATGAAATTTGCCCACATTTGCGCAGCAAATACTTCACTGCGAAGCAATTTCACTCCGATTTATCGGAATTTCGCTTGACCTAAAAGGGCAAATTTAGTTGAAAAAAGCACTTAGCTTTCGCTAAGCGACATGGAAACGCTATTGATGTGTAAATTTGCTAATTACGGAAATTTATCAATATTTGAAAGAGGGTTTGGTGAAATATCAGCAAAAGCTGATGTGAAAATTATAGTGAAGTTTAGCTTTCGCTAAGTGAAGTTGCAACGTTGTTGCGGTGAAGTATCGTGCTTCGCACGAAGTGAAGTTAAGTGTGCCTTGAAAATAACTTCTTCACAACGCATAGCGTTACTTCACGCACCGCAGGTGCGCTTATCGTGCCGTTAGGCACACTTAGTTAAAAAAATCCTTTTGTCTAACAGACAAAAGGATTTTTTTCATGGGGTGGATAGTCGGATTCGAACCGACGGTCTTCAGTGCCACAAACTGACGCGTTAACCAACTACGCTATACCCACCATATATTAAAAAAGCACAATCGGCGGCAAATTGTCGCCGTCGTGCTGTTGTGGCGCGCTTTACAGGACTCGAACCTGTGGCCTACTGCTTAGAAGGCAGTTGCTCTATCCAGCTGAGCTAAAAACGCATAAATAATGCACCAAATGGTGCATGGAGCGGGTGATGGGAATCGAACCCACACAACCAGCTTGGAAGGCTGGGATTCTACCATTGAACTACACCCGCAAGGTTTATGTGTTCTTTAGAACGATATTTATTATATCACTAAAAAGCACGTTTGTCAACCCTTTTTTGAGATTTTTCTCGTCAAATTCTTTAAAATTTTCGCCGACCTTTTTGTTTAAATTAACCATTCTTCTTTCTTACAACAATTTTTTTAATTTTATCCACCAGTTTATCCCTGAAAACAAACCCAAAAACTGCGGACAGAACAATAATTACGGAAATTATAACGGTTAAAACGTGGTTTTCTTTGGAAATACTGCTGCCAAACAATGCGGAAATGACAATCGCAGGGATTCTTGCAGGCAAAACCACGCACAAAAAAGTTTTCAAGTCGATTTTTGTCAGCGGAACAAAATAGGTCAGAGCGTCTTTTGGCGTTCCCGGAATAAGATAAAGGACAAACAAAACGAAAGTTACCTTTTCGCCGTCCTCTAAAAATTTAAACCTTTTGCGGTGTTTTTTGTTAATTATGGCTTCGACGAGAGGAACGCCCGCCTTTTTGACAACCCAAAAAACAAAGGCGCTTCCAAGCCACAATCCCACAACCGACAGAATGCTTCCGAAAACGCTTCCGAACAACATTCCGCCCACAATCTGGACAGGGGGTAAAATCGCAATAGGGACTTGAATCGCTTGAATTAAGACGAAAATAACAATGCTGAAATGTTCGTACTGTCGCAAAATTTGTTCAAGTTTTGCCATTCCGCCGTCGCTTAACAAAACTTTTGCCAGCGGAATACAGGCAATACTAAGTCCGATTATAACCAACGAATACACAACCAACACGGCAATTTTATACTTCATGCTGTCTTTGTTAATTTTGTGTTTCATCATACCCCTTCTTTTTTAACAAGCTATTTTCTAAGATATTTTTTTCTGAACCAATTGACGTACATACTTATAACTCTGGTCAGAGCAATGTCGTAGATTACAAAAACAACATTCGCAACGACAAGCAACGCCCAAAGTCCGTACTTCCCTATTTCCTCTGCTTCCGACATAAGTTCAGTTGAAGAAATCAAATTCACCGTCATGTAATAGTAAATCACCACGGCAACGTTAAACAATCCGATTTTAAAAATCCATTGGGCAAATTGAGATTTAAGCCGTTCAAACAATGATTTTAATATCGGATAATATCCCAGAAACATTACAAACAGCAGGCTGACTTCTTTTGACGGAACAATCAGCAAGCTGACAAGAGAAACCGCCGCATATGTGACAGTTGCCCATTTTTTGTTAATTTCAATTACAATTATTGCCATTAAACTGCCTGCAATAGCGGGCATAGCAAAATCAAGCACAGGCACAATCGCCGTAACAAGCATTGACATAACCGCCAACGCTCCGCAAATTCCACCCAGAGCCACGTTAAAACTGGAATTATTCTTCATAATGCAATTTTTCCGCCTAACAGCAAGAAATAAGGTCGCCTCCCATACATTCACAGCAACAGTCGGCACAAATAAGCCCGTTACACACGTCGCAAGCGCTACAGCCTGACACATTAGGATTTGTATTGTACTGTGGCGTTGGGTTTCCGTTCATAAAACCGCCCCTATTACGGTTAATCTGGTCAAGAGCCGCCTTATATTCCATGTTGTTGGGGTCAAGATTAGAAGCTGTGGTGAAATTGTCATACGCTTCGTTAAGCCAGCCACGGGCATAGCAAACGCTTCCCTTTAAGAAAAACCACTCAGCATCCCTTTGGTTTTGAGGAACAGAATTAAGCATATTATCCGCCTGAGTTATGTCCCCGCTCTGAATTAAATTTCTGATATAAGTATTATTCATGTTAAACCCTCCATAATTTGTTTGACCTGCGTTTGCAGAGCCACGTCTGATATTCATAATTTCGTCAAATGCGTTGTTAATTTCCTGCATTTTTTCCTGCGCAATTTCACTCAAACCGCTTTGTGCGTAATTGTCAGGGTGATACTTTTTCGCAAGCGTTTTATAAGCCTTTTTAATTTCTTCGTCGGTGGCGTTTGGACTAACCCCAAGCACTTCATAAGGATTTTTCATCTTTTAAATCTCCTTTCAAATTTTTATTGCCGAATTTTTCTAAATATATCAAATTAAACGTATTCTTCATGCCCAGATACACTATATTATCATTTATGGATTTAAAATTATTCTGGTTAAGTTTAACATAGCACTCCGCCATTGCACCCAAAGTCATATTAACGCTGTCAAGTGCAAAATCTCTCGCTTTTTGAAATTCTTCCTTAGAAAGTTCGGTGTTTTCAAACCCGAAATAATTTTTAAGAGGATTGAAATTCCCGTTTTTGCAGTCTTTTTTCAAATCGTCCAGAGCGTCGCACAAATAAACATACCGTCCGATAAAGTACCCAAACCGCTTTAGCGTCGGTTTAATTTCTTCATTGTCGCTTAAATAGGACGCTATTTCGCTCATCATCAAGCATGAATTTTCGCTTGCTTCGTCAAGAGATTTTGTGTTTTTTTCCTCAATCTCTTTTTGTTTTTGCATATATTCTTCGATTTTTTCAGAAAGTTCGGGGTATTTTTGTTTTGCCTTTTTATATCCTTTTTTCAAAAACGGCAATGTACACATAGCGACGAATTTGCCCTTAAAACCTTTGTCCGCATAGTCGTCTTTAAGTTTATGGTAAATAAGAATTATCGCCGAATATGACGGAAATTCAAAACCTTTTTCGCACTTTAAACAAGGCGATTTTTTCAAAGGGTGGGCTATGCAGATTTCGTTTTTGTGGCAAACTTCAAAATCGTTCAGAGCCATATTCATAAGCGTTAAAAATGTAAAATCATAACTCAGGGTAAACCGTGAAACAAGACCGAATTCCCTGCCCATTTTCTTACACAGCCCGCAGTAAACCGACTTATATACGTCGTATTCCCACACCCGAAGTTGTGGTTTTAACGCTCTTACATAGCCAAACAAAATCTCACCTCCGTAAAATACATACACTTTAAGTATACCCTTAAATTTTAATATTGTCAACAATTATCACCAAATTTTCACACCGAAACGCAAAAAAACAGCGCCTTGTTTTTCAAGACGCTGTTAAACAGAATTTGGAGAAAAGTTATTTCTTTTTCTTCTTAATAACTAGAATTACCACTACGGCACCAACGATAACAACAGCCACAACGCCCAAAACAATTGGCAATACGCTGTTTTTGTCGGCTGAATCTTTGGTTTTATCCGTTGTATTTGTAGGCGTAGAAGTGCTTGAATTATCTGTGCCGTCGGTGTTCGGAGTTTCGTCGGCTGTTTTTTCAAACGGGATTTCTCCGCCGATTACTTCCATTCCGTCAACGTTGTATGTGCCTGACGAAACCTTGATACTTACGGTGTGGCGTCCGTTTTCAAGACCTGAAATTTGATACGAAACCTCTCTGGAACCGGTTGCGCAAACTGTGATTGGTTGTTGTTCAACGCCGTCAACAGTCGGAACAATTACGGAATTTGCCTTTGTTTCGCCTGTGATTGCAACGCCTGTTCCGTCAAATTCAACAGTTACGACTGCGTTTTCTTCGCCTGTGGAAATTGTACGCTTTAAATTTTTAAAGCTACTCATTGTATTGTGCGTCCACGTTCCGTCATAGCTAAAGCAAGCGTCGGTGTTGTCGTATCTTGTAATATAAGTATCAACGTTTTCAATGGCCGTTACTTCGATATTGTCGTAACAGTTGTTGTTATAAGAGCTATAAAGAGCGGCTCTGCCCGCACCGATTGTGGACTGGTCTGTAATTTCGTATTCAGTCAGAAGATTATCGTCCAAGTACAAAGTGATTTTGTTGTATTCTGCTGAAATTTTAATTCTGTGCGTAGCCGTGCTGTCGAAGTTTTCAAGTTCGCCGTTTGCCAATTTTTTATTATTAGCAAAAAGTTCCCAAGTTCCGTTTTGGTAAAGTTTTGTCCAATAACCGCTCTGACCGTTGCAAGCAAGGTTATATCTAAGACCTATGCCCACATAGTTTTTAGAAGAATCTTCCGCCTGTTCAAGCATAACGTCAGCTGAAACAGAATAGTTATACCATCTGTCGTCGCCGAAATTTGTGGTCGGAGCCGGGGTCGAACCCCACTCTTTCGCCTTAATGTCAGGTGTGATTTTTTGCATAAGAACGTTATTTCCGTCCTTATTAACAACCTCAAAAGCGCCGCCCTCGTCGGTTGTATAACGTGGAGCATAACCTCTCGAAGCCAAATAATCCTCTGCATAATCGGTGTATTCAAAGTCGTCTGAATACGGAAGTTCCAAAACAGTTCTGTCGGAATCGTCCATATTTTCGTACTCTGTTTTTGTCGGAGTTACGGTTGAAACAGTCACGATTGAATACGGTTTAACGGTTACGGAATATGTATATTCGCCGTTTTTCTCGGTCGGAGTAATATTTTCACGAAGTTTGAAATAATTTTCGTCATAATCTCCGTTGTCAGGACCTCGTGTTTCCCAAACGCCAACTTGCGACGAAGCTTTATCAAGGTTTTTAACGGTAAATTCGTAAACAATCGGTTCGTTTGTAGTGTTAGTTATAACCGTGCTGTAATCGTCGGTTTCAAGGTCTGTGGCAGTCATATAGCTGTACACGGCGTCAACAATTGCGTGACCGTCGCCACCTGCTACGCCGTCGGAATAGGAAGCGTCCTCAACGAAAGCCCAGCCTTTTTTCATAAACTGTGAAAAATGCAACGACATAAAGAATCCGCTGTCAAGCATATAATATCCGCTCCACGGGTCCTGTGCGGAAATAAGCTGTTTTTGGCAATAAGTTACGCCGTCATAGTACGAAGAAATAACCGGCTGATATTCGTAAAGGGTCATTTTGCCGTTAGGGTACATACCGATAATTCTGTTTGCAATGTCAAGAATACCGTTTATGTTTGCCATACCCGAACCCGATTCGTCATATCTGTAACTACCCTGGGCATATTCCATTGAGGAGCTTGCTTCGGAAAACCACAATTCTTTGCCGTATTCGTCAGCAAGTTTCTGAGCGTTTGCATTTGAAAAACTTGTATAATGGCTACCAACTACGTCAATGGCTTCCATAAGTTCTTCGTCCCTTAACATTCTGAGGGCGAAATTCCATGTACAAACTTCTTCACCGCCCACCAGTTTAATTTGCGAATAATCATATGCTCCGTCTGTTTCGGAATCAAGGTGGCTTGCAAGGTATTTAATCCAGTCAACGTCGCAGCTCCTTTCGTTTTGGGTAACGCTGACGTAATCAAAAACAAGTCCGTATGTTTTGTATGCCGAATCCAAAATTTCCTTATACCACTTATAACGTGCTGCGTAAACGTCGTCAGAATCGGTAATCCATTTCGGTTCGCTCCACCACAACATATCCAAAGTCAAGTCAGGGTTTACTTTCTTTGCGTCCGCAGCAAGCATAAATCCCGCACCACGGGTTACGTCTGTGTCCTCGTCCTCATAACGCTTGACGCTAGGTTCCGTACCCGAAGATGAGTTTACATCAGAACCCATTTCAAGTTTAAGGTGTGTAATTCCGATACCCTCATCACCGAAAAGGTATTCCAAAATTTCCTGATATTTTTCGGGATTTTCGGTTTTGTAGTCCATAAGCAGGCGTGACGAGTTGTTTCCGCTGACCATACCTGCCCCACGATAGAGCATATTTTCATTTGTGTTTGCCTTATCTCCGTCAATAACAATGGCTCTGGTATTAACATTTTCATCTGCAAAAGCGTTAAACGGAACAGACGAAAACATCATTGCAAACGCCGTAACAGAAGCCAAAACCTTTAGAATTTTCTTCATAACAGAAATCTCCTCTCAATAATCAATAAAAAGTGTTAAACTTGCGCTTATCCTTTTAATTAAATTATACAAAAGGAATTTATTTTCGTCAATATAAAATTTTTAGCTTTATTAAGATTTGAACATTTCTTTGCAAGTTAAAACACAACCGTACCACGTTGACGGCGGTACTCACCGGGAGTTACGCCCTCAATTTTTTTAAACACAATCCCGAAATAATTGCGGTCGTTATATCCGACGGCTTTTCCGATATTTTCAACAAGTTCGTCGGTATCAATAAGCAAAGTTTTGGCTTCGCTGATACGTTTATGCGCCAAATATTCCATAGGTCGCATAGAAGTTTTCGCCTTAAAAAGCCTACAAAAATGTTGCAAAGAAATATCAGACAGACCCGCCAATGTTTCAAGTTGAATATCCTGCGTGAAGTTTTCTTCGATAAAAATAATAGCTTTGTCAATAGGGTTTTCGCCGTCGGGGTTTTCCGTTTCCACGTTAAAAATCCCCTTTTGCACATTCAGGATAAAATCGTACAGCAAAACGGATTCTTTTTCGCCCACATTCAAAGGGTTTTTGGCGGTTGTAAAAATTCTGTCAAAGATTCTGCCACATTCTTCAAAATTAAAATTTTCGCACAAAACAAATCTTTCAAGCCCAATATTTTTCAAAAGCAAGTCGGCGTATTCCCCACGAAAAACCAACCATTTGGTTTTCCAGTCGCCTTTTTCGGGAAAATATTCGTGTACAACTTTCGGCGCAACGTAAAACAACGAACCCTCTTTCAGGCGGTATTCCTGTCCGTCCACCCTCAAAATTCCCACACCGCTTTGGGTATACAAAAACTGGTGCGAAACAAGCCCAGCCGACCTGACAACGTGATATTCCGGGTCTGCAACGCCTATTCCCGTCAGATAAAAAGGCAGTCTGGTTTGTCGTCCAAGCACAGGATAAATTGGTTTTTTCATTTTTAACACCTCACGAAAAAATCTTCAGCTTAATTGTACCACACTTTATAAATTTTTTCAACACAAAAAAGCAGTACCGCATAAAAACACGATACTGCTTGATTTAACAGATTAAATTGTAGTTCTGTTTGCCAAAATGTCGGTAAATTCCGAAGAAATTAAATCTCTGGCGCTGAAATCCGGAGCAACTTCGGTTTTCTTAATTTCAACATTATTGTAAACGTCCATACCTGTACCGGCAGGAATAAGCTTACCGATAAGAACATTTTCTTTAAGACCAGCAAGTTTATCCACTTTTCCACGGATAGCCGCGTCGGTAAGAGCCTTTGTGGTTTCCTGGAACGAAGCCGCCGACAAGAACGAATCGGAATTTGTCGAAGCCTTTGTAATACCCTGAATTACAGGGATTGTGGTTACAAGGCGTGCCGTAACATTTCCTGCGTCGATTTCTTCCTGAATCTGCTTATTGATTTCGTCAACTTCGGACTTGCTGACAAGAGCGCCAGGAAGAAGATAACTGCTACCGCTGTCGTCAACCTTGACTTTTCTCATCATCTGTCTGATGATTACTTCAATATGCTTATCGTTAATATCAACCGACTGGCTACGGTAAGTAACCTGTACTTCGGAAATGATATAGTTTTCAACAGCACTTTCGCCGTTTACTTCCAGAATATCGCCCGGATAAATCGAACCGTCAGTAAGAGGTTCGCCGGCTTTAACTCTCTGTCCGTCTGTAATCTTAATTCTATAACCGTAAGGAATCTGGTATTTCTGTTCCGAAGCTTCGTCGAGAGAATCGTTTGTAACAACAACTTCTCTTGTTTTCTTAACTTCCTGAATCTTGCAAACACCGTCGATTGTAGAAATAATCGCAGCGCCCTTTGGTCGTCTGCTTTCAAAGAGTTCTTCAACTCTAGGAAGACCCTGTGTAATATCTCCGCCCGAAGCGATACCACCTGTGTGGAACGTTCTCATGGTAAGCTGTGTACCAGGTTCGCCGATTGACTGAGCCGCAATTACGCCGACTGCTTCGCCGACAGTAACAGGTTTACCCGTTGCAAGGCTGGAACCGTAACATTTTGCACAAATACCACGTTTTGACTGACATTTAAGAACAGTACGGATAGCGATTCTATCTCTGCCTGTTGCTTCGAGAATCTTGCAAACTTTCTGAGCGTCATGTTCGGTCATAAGTTTATGGTGAGAAACCGCAACTTCCTGAGTATCAGGGTCGATAAGGTCTTCGCAAAGGTATCTTCCGGTAAGTCTTTCAGAAAGCGGTTCTTTAACTTTTCCGCTGTTGTCCTTAATGTCGAACACTTCGATACCCTCGTTAGTACCGCAGTCGTCCTCATAAATAATAACGTCCTGAGAAACGTCAACAAGACGTCTTGTAAGATAACCTGAGTCAGCAGTTCTGAGGGCGGTATCAGCAAGTCCCTTTCTCGCACCACGGGAAGCGATGAAGTATTCGAGAACGTTCAAGCCTTCACGATAGTTAGCCTTAATAGGCATTTCAATAGTTGTACCTGACGTATTTGCAATAAGTCCACGCATACCTGCAAGCTGACGAAGCTGTGAAATAGAACCTCTGGCACCCGAATCCGACATCATATTGATAGGGTTATACGGGTCAAGGCTTGCTTTGAGGGCTTCGGTTACGTCGTCAGTAGCCTTATCCCAAACAGCGATAAATTTCTTAGATTTTTCTTCTCTTGAAATATAACCTCTCTTATACTGAGCTTCGAGTTTTGCAATCTTAGCGTCTGCGGCAGCAAGAATATCCTTTTTAGCTTCAGGAATTTCAGCGTCGCAAACCGCAACTGTAATAGCCGCCTTTGTAGAGTATTTATAACCGTTTGATTTAATTTTGTCAAGGACTTCGGAAGTTGTAGTTGTACCGTGAACACGAATACATCTGTCGATAATGTCCGAAAGTTCTTTCTTTTTAACAAGGAACGAAATTTCCAAATCAAACATCTTATCGGAATTTGTTCTGTCAACATAGCCCAAATTTTGTGGGATATAGTCATTGAAAATAAGTCTGCCGACTGTTGCGTCGATAAGTTTTGAAACTGTCTTATCGCCGATAGTCTTTGTAACTTTAACCTTAACGGAAGCGTGGAGCGAAACGATTCCTGCGTCATAAGCCATCAATGCTTCGTTTACATCTCTGAACACTTTGCCTTCGCCCTTTTCACCTTTCTTTTCAAGGGTGAGGTAGTACGAACCCAAAAGCATATCCTGTGAAGGAACGGCAACAGGTCGTCCGTCTGAAGGTTTGAGAAGGTTATTAGCAGCCAGCATTAAGAATCTTGCTTCTGCCTGTGCTTCTGCCGAAAGCGGAACGTGAACAGCCATCTGGTCGCCGTCGAAGTCAGCGTTAAACGCTGTACATACGAGCGGGTGAAGTTTGATAGCTCTGCCCTCTACGAGAACAGGTTCAAACGCCTGAATACCCAGTCTGTGAAGTGTAGGCGCACGGTTAAGCATAACAGGGTGTCCCTGAATTACGTTTTCAAGTGCGTCCCAAACTTCGGCGTCTGCTCTGTCAACTTTCTTTCTTGCAGATTTAATGTTAATCTGGTGGTTTGTATCAACAAGGCGTTTCATAACGAAAGGCTTGAAAAGTTCAAGAGCCATTTCCTTTGGAAGCCCGCACTGATACATTTTAAGTTCGGGTCCTACAACGATAACCGAACGTCCGGAATAGTCAACACGTTTACCGAGAAGATTCTGACGGAAACGTCCCTGTTTACCTTTAAGCATATCCGAAAGAGATTTAAAAGCTCTGTTGTTCGGACCTGTAACAGGTCTGCCGTGTCTGCCGTTGTCAATAAGAGCGTCAACAGCTTCTTGCAACATTCTCTTTTCGTTACGGATAATAATTTCAGGTGCTTCAAGCTGGAGCATTTTTCTAAGACGGTCATTTCTGTTGATAACACGTCTGTACAAATCGTTAAGGTCAGAAGTTGCGTATCTTCCGCCGTCAAGCATAACCATAGGTCTGATGTCAGGCGGGATAACAGGTACAACTTCTAAAACCATCCAAGCAGGATTATTTTTCGACTGAATGAAAGCTTCGACAATTTCAAGTCTTTTAAGAAGCTTGATTTTCTTCTGTCCCTGCGGAAGTCCGCTGAGTTCTTCTTTAAGTTCATTAGAGAGCATTTTAAGGTTGTCGAGCCAGTTTTCAGGTGCAACAGCCGAATAATTCTCATCATCAGCGAAGTTTTCCCAGTTTTCGTCAAAACGCATTTTAATGTATGCCGAGAAGCTGAGAGCTTCAAAGACGATATGGTCGGTATTTCCGCCAGGATTCTGGTCTTTGTAGGTAAATCTTGCTCTTTCGGCTGCACGCATAAGTTCGTAATAAGTTTCTCTAGGAATTACCGAACCGATTTCGTATTCTTCGGCGTCGGCAACATTTTCATTTGCTGTGATATAATAGTATCTACCGTTGAGGAAACTGTCGATTTCCGAAAGGTCAAGACCCGTAATCTGAGCAAACAGCGACTTATGAGCAGAAATGAAGCTTTCAAATCTGTCAGGTCCGTATTCTTTAAGCATGATTTCGATAGCTTCAGCGCCCATCATAGCAAAGAAGCCGTCCTCATACTTTTCTCTTTCGTCGTTGTATTCCTTTTCCGACAAAAGCTGACCTTTGATAAGTCCTGTATTACCCGGGTCAATTACGATATATTTTGTAAAGTAAAGCACTTCTTCCAGACGTTTTTGAGAAACGTCAAGAATCTGACCGATTCTTGATGGAGTTCCCTTAAAATACCAGATGTGTGAAACAGGCGCAGCAAGTTCAATATGTCCCATTCTTTCACGTCTGACTTTCGCTCTGGTTACTTCAACTCCACATCTTTCGCAGACTTTTCCCTTATAGCGAATCTTTTTGTATTTTCCGCAATGACATTCCCAGTCCTTTGAAGGTCCGAAAATCTTTTCGCAAAAAAGTCCGTCTTTTTCAGGCTTTTGAGTTCTGTAATTTATGGTTTCAGGTCTTTCAACCGCACCATAAGACCACTCTCTGATCTGTTCAGGTGACGCAAGACCAATCTTTATTGATTCAAAAGTATTAAATTCCAATATACGACCCTTCTTCCTTTAAAATAAAAGTTTGATTATTGTGGTCATCGGCATTATTCCTCAAAAAAGTCGCCGTCCATTTCCGATTCCATCGGTTCATCGTCAAAATCCAGTTCTGAAACGCCGTCTTCGTCCTCAGCCATAAAGCCGTCGTACAAATCGCCGTCATCAAGTGTAAAGTCCATATTTTCGTCCTCGGAAACCTGTGACGGTGTAAAGTCGTCGTCATCGTCGAAGTTCTGTTTGAGGTCGATTTCTTCGTTATCGGCATTATAAACCTTAACATCAAGACAAAGTGACTGGAGTTCTTTAATAAGAACCTTAAACGATTCAGGAATACCAGGTTTCGGAACATTTTGTCCCTTAACAATAGCTTCGTATGTTTTAACTCTACCGATAGTATCGTCGGATTTAACGGTAAGGATTTCCTGAAGTGTATAAGCTGCGCCGTATGCTTCCAAAGCCCAAACTTCCATTTCTCCGAATCTCTGTCCGCCGAACTGAGCTT
>CAYZOV010000014.1:0-40572 GCA_964480525.1 uncultured Ruminococcus sp. | reverse complement strand
CAAACTTTAGTTGCCGACAAGAAAGTTTGCCTAGCTTTTTAAAGCTGTCAAACTTTGTACGTCGCAAAATAGTCCACCGGACTATTTTGCGAGGGGAGTTTGCTAAACCTTGCAAGTAGGGGGACTTTTTACTTGAAAAGTCCCCCATCGCAAAAACATAATGGCTTATGTTTTTGCTCCCCCCCCGAAAAACGCTTAATGGAATAGGGGATTTCGCTGCTTGCGAGCAGCGATGAGGGGCGTTGCCCCCTCAACCCCCACCACCTTTTGAAAAAGGTGGACGAAAACTTTTATGTTCTGACGAAGTTTCAAAGTTAGCGAAAAACTAAAACTTTAAACCATTTCAAACTTCGCCACCGAACAAAACAAACATATCCGCCCAAACAAAAGCGTGGTGAGGTGAAATGATGAAAACGGTACGTTTTCAAAAGGCTTGACCAAAAACTTTATTTTTCTGACGGACTTTGGGAGATAGTTAGGATTCACGGCAGAGTTACAGTTACAAAAGACAAAGTGCGGTTATAACAAACTTTGAAAGAGCGTTTGGCAGAAACGCCGACCCACCTCAAATTTTGGCTAGTATCAAATTACACCTTTCTCAAAAAAGTCGGGTTTTAAAAAAATCTTCGCTTTTTTCTTCTGTCGCACCCTTAGTTTCCCCCTTTATGTGAAAAATAACCAAAGTTTTGCCCGATTTTTATTGAAAATTTTTCGCATTGGCTCTTGCTTTTTTTCGCAAGGTGTGTTATTATATTTCTAATGCTTGTTTAATATCGCAAACTGTACTCACCTCTCAGTCGTACAGTTGTCTTACAAAATAAGCGAAAAGTTTTTATCGGGAGGATTTTTTTATGCCAAACATTAAGTCAGCTAAGAAAAGAGTAAAGGTTATCGAAACCAAAACTCTCAGAAACAAGGCTATCAAGTCAGACCTCAAAACAGCTATCAAAAAGGCTAACGCTGCTGTTGAAGCTAACGAAAACGTTGATGTTGCTGTAACAACAGCTATCAAAAAGGTTGACAAGGCTTGCGCTAAGGGCGTTATGCACAAAAACAAGGCTGCAAGAAAGAAGTCACAGCTTGCTAAACTTGCTAACAAGGCAAACTAATTTTTAATTTTTAAACGAAAACGCAATTCATTAACCCGTGAATTGCGTTCTTTTTTTGCCATTTTTTCAGGTTTAATTAAAAGATGTGCCTTTGTGTTTTAATTTGTAACATTAAAGACCAAATATCTACACCGATTTTGTTTAAAATGAACAAAAAAGGCGTCTGTTCAATATAAAAAACGGAGAAAATTTTACGTTCTATTGAAAACGTTCTCAGAAAATGATATAATGTTAGATGATAAATTGTCTTGGTTTTTTATCTGAAATACTATTACAAAGGAGGAAAAAATATGAAACTAGGCAAAAGAATCTTGTCCGGTGCCGTCAGTATGGCTATGATGGTGTCGGTTCTTGCGTCTGAGGGTTTGGTTTCCGTTGCAAGCGCACCGGAGGGAACGTACACCGAAAAGAACGTCTTGACAGCGTCAGGTAACGCTCTTATCAGTAACAGCTCGTCCCATGTAGGCAGCAAGTATGACGGTTATATCCAGTCAACCTTCAAATCAAGCGATTCCGCTTTCTTTGAAAGCGACTATCTCAAAGTAACTTTCACTATCGAGGGTGATTTTGACGATGAAACAATGGTGTTTAATTTTCAGCCGTTTGACACTAATTGGAGTGGTTGGGAACAAAACATAATTACTGTGGGTGACGCTGATTATGATACAGCTACGGGAATTTATACTGCTTATTATCCAACGCAAAAGATAATTCAGTCACTTTCCACAGGAGGAACTTTGCAAGGAATCAACATTTCGTTTAATCAGGCAGAGCCGGCAGTAACGCTCAAATCCTATGCTTGTCTTACTGCGTCTGAAACAGGCGGTGTTGAGCTTTCCGAAACCGATTATCAGCTTAATCCGACAGAACAGATTTTTTATGTAACAGGCGAACAGCTCAGAAACGTTGAGGGTCTTGACGTTGACCATATTTATGAGAAAGCCGCAAACGCTGTTTTCTATGTTCACGTTGAAAAAGCTAACGTTTATTCCAGAATCAGAGCGACAGCGGGCGGCGTTATAGGCGGCGGCTCAAACAGAGCGCTTGTAGGTTCGCAATGTACTATGGGTAACGACGGCAAAAACTATATTCAAAATTCCGCAAACAACGACGGCATAGGTCTTGCGGGAACGGCGAATTATAAGTTCCCTGACTGCAGTACCAAAAAAGCAAAGAGCGCCGACGATATGGTTTTCAAATTGACGGTTTACACAAAGGACACAGAGGTAACTCCGCTGGGCGTGGTTTTCTCGTCAGGCGAAAGCTTTACAATTAACGAGGACGGAACAATTACAAACGGATTTAAACCGCCTGTATGCGAGAATACGGCTCTTGACCCTGAAGAGGGCGTTGTAAACGACGTTTGGGAACAGACCGTTGAAATGAGAAGAGCAAACCTTAAACTTACGCTTGATTATATCGCAGGCATGGACAAAACTCTTTATACAGAAGAAAGCTGGAACGCTCTTATGGACGCTGTTCCTGCGGCACAGGCTGAATACGAAAACTCAAAAGCGACTGTTGACAGCCTTAAAAAAGCAAGAGATACTATTGAATACGTTAAAGCTAGTCTTATTTTCGTAAACGAAAACGCAGACGACGAAAACGCTATGCCTTTCAGAGAACTTACACCTGATGAGGTCGTAGCCGAAATGGGCGTTGGTATCAACCTCGGAAACACCCTTGACGGACATTCGGGATTTACACCAAACGAAACTTCGTGGCAGCCTATTACCACAACAAAGGCATACATCAAGGCTCTTCACGACGCAGGTTATAACACAGTCAGAATCCCTGTAACGTGGGGTACTATGATTGACGACGAAAACAACTTCGCAATTAACGAAGCATGGCTCAGCAGAGTTCAGGACATTGTTGACTACTGTATCGAACAGGATATGTACGCAATTATCAATATCCACCACGACGGTGCTGAACAGACAGGCTGGCTCAGAGTTGCCGCAGACGATATTGACGAAGTAATGTACAAATTTGAATGTGTTTGGAGAAATATTGCCGAATACTTCAAGGATTATGACGAACACCTTATTTTTGAATCAATGAACGAAATTTCATGTTCGGAAACCTCTAAAAACGGTAGTGACGCCGTTGCTTACGACACGCCTATTATCGTAAACTTTAACCAGCTTTTCGTAAACGTTGTTCGTTCAACAGGTTCAAACAACTCAAAGAGATGGCTTGCTGCTGTTTCGCATTATGCTAACAACGGTTCTACAAATACATTTAAACTTCCTGTAGACAGCTATAACGACGACGCAAAAATCATGTTTGCGGCTCATATTTACTCTGACGCACAGGGAACAGCCGAAAGACTTAAAGCTATGGCTAAGAAATTCAAGGGCGTACCAATGTACCTCGGCGAATACGGCTCAAAGGTCGGCGAAAGCGACAGAAGATACTTAGAAGAAGTTACGGCTACACTTTGTCAGGTTGCGGGCGTTTGTCCAATCGTTTGGGACCAGGGTTACGGAAGTGTTGATGACAAATACGAGAGCGGAATTTTCACATATTGGGACAGACAGGATTGCGTATCGCTTCACACGGCTGTTACAAACGCTATGATTAGAGGTTATTACACCGCAATCGTTGACGAAAACAAAAAATATGAATTTTCAAATATTCCTAAAAATGACGCAGATGTCGTTGTAACTCCGATTACGGAAATCGACGTTGTAGAAAGCGTTGAACTTACAATCGGCGAAGAAAAAACTATCACCGCAACATACGCTCCGGAAAATTCAAACGACGTTGTTTTGTGGTCAACCGACAACGACAATGTTGTAACTGTATTTAACGGCAAAATTTCCGCAAAGGGAATCGGCAAAACAACAATCCACGTTTACTCGCAGAACGGCGAAGTTAAAAAGAAAATCGCTGTGACTGTTAAGGCAGAAGAAAGCGACGAAAAGGTGGAAATTACAACAGATAAGGATATTTATACTGTTGTTGTGGGCAAAGGCGTTGAAATCGACGCTTCGGCTTCAAACGGCAAAAACGTTACGTTTGAATCACTCAACGAGGACGTTGCAACCGTAAACTCTTTGGGCAAAATCGTAGGCACAGGTTTGGGTTCGGCACAGATAGTTATTACTTCGACAACCGGTGTTACAAAGACTGTTACCGTAATTGTCAAGGACGCTTTGACAACCGACGAAATCGAACTTGCTCTGAAAGTTTTGTATAACGATTCTTCAAAATCTTACTGGGGAACTGAAACAGGTTCAACCGTAACCGTAAAGGGCGACGGTCAGTATACTGTTAAGTTTGACCTTTCAACCGACCTTTCAAAGGACGGACAAAAAGCAGGTATTACAAGCATTTCCAACCTTACGGCTATTTACATTCAGGACCAGAACGTATCTTTGGGTAATGCAACAAAATCACCTCTTACAAGCGCAAAAATCAGATACGACGAAATTAAGGTTGACGGAAAAGCGTTGACTATTACAAAGGGCGATTTTAAATCTGCTCTTAAATCAAGCGGTGTGTTTGACACAAACGACCCTGTAAACGCATGGGACGGTTCGGCTGTTGAAGAAGTTTCAAGTGCAGACCACGTTGCAAACTTCGTCGGAATGAAGCCTACAACAATCGAAATTACGTTTACTCTTTCGGACGTTGTGTTCGTAGAAACCGCTCCGACAAGAGAAACCCCTGTCGAAAGCCTTGAAGCCGACGAAGATACGTTCACTTTTGATGAGGGCGTTATCCCTGAAAGCTTTGAAATCAAGGTTAAGGTTAATCCGACAAACACCGACGGTCTTGTAGCGTTTGTTGCAGGCGACAAGTCGGTTGCCGAAATTTCGCAGGATTCTATGAACGTTGACGAAAACGGCTATGTTACGGCTGTTGTAACAATGTTAAAGGCTGAAAACGTGACAATTTACGCAGTTGCGGAAAATGGCGTTAAGGAAGAAATTCAGGTTGTTTTCGGAAATGAAGAAACTCCTGACGAACCGAATACACCGAACGAACCTGACACACCTGACGAGCCGAATACACCTGATGAACCTGACAACAAGGACAATGTTCCGAACACAGGCGTGGCAATGTCACTTTGCACACTCGCACTTGCAGGCGCAGTTGCGGTTACGTCAAAAAAGAGAAGAAATTCTTCTAAGTAATTTAAGACGGATTATCTCACCTTTTGGGCGTTAAGTTTAAAAAATAGCAGTAGCTCCCGACATTGTTCGGGAGCTACTTTTTTGCCGTGTAACGCCTACAAAAGCAAATATCCCAACCCGATAATAAGCTTTGGGTCGGCTTTGTTTTTTGCAAGTATGTAAATAATTATGCCGATAAGCGCCTTTTCTTCGTCGATTTTAAAATCCCACATGGAAGCCAGATTTCCCACATTTTCACCGTGAGGAAAAATATTTTTGAAAAAATCCTGAAACGGGTTTTGACTTTGGGGCGAAAACGACGGCTTTGACGGCGGGGGCGGATTTTCGGGCGGCGGCGGTGGGGGTTCGCCCTGAACAATTGCCTGGGAACGCCTGTGCATTTCGTTTACACGGTCGTATGCTTCCTGTTGCATTTTTTCAAGCTGTGACGCATTTGGGCGGTTAAGGTTTGCCAGAAAAATCACCCCCCAACAGTCCGCTGTCTTTTAACAACGGATAAACCGACAAAAGCTTGAAAATTTTTACAAGTCGGTCGGCTTTTTGCTGTGTTTCCGCCTTTAAATGCGGTTTCAGAGCCAGTATAAGCTCGGTGTTTTTGTCGGTTTTCGACGCTGTTTCCAAAAGTTTTGAAAATTCCATCAGTTTTGTTATGTCAGGCGTGGGCGAAGTTGGCTGGGGCGGTGGCGTTAAATTTTGCAAAAACTTTGAAAAATCCGCCTGTTCTTCCGCCTTTGCACTTTGTCCCGAAAATCCGCCCGACGGCGCTTGCTCCCCCAATCCCAACGATTGCGCCAATTGGGATAACTGCTTGACGCTTTCGGGGTCGCTCATAACTTTCTGAATGTTTTCCATAAGGTCGCTCATTTGCTATCGCCCTTTCGTTTAGTTATCTGTTAATTTTTTGTAAATTTCTTGCGCTTGCGGTGAAGAAAGGATTTTTTCGGCAAACTTCGGGTCTGATAAAGCCTGTCTGAAAATGTTCGCCTGTTGTGGGTTCATGCCCTTAATTGCCGAATCAAATGTGCCGTTTTCAATTTGGGATTTAAGATTTTCCGGGGAAGTCCCCAACTTTTGTCCTGCGATTTTCAAAAGGTTGTCGAACTGTTTTTGATTTGGATTAAAATTCATAAAAATTCTCCTTTCGTATTGCAA
The DNA here is from genome assembly GCA_964480525.1 of uncultured Ruminococcus sp. Taxonomy (GTDB): domain Bacteria; phylum Bacillota; class Clostridia; order Oscillospirales; family Ruminococcaceae; genus JAAZZIT01. Next base: position 34,166 of record CAYZOV010000014.1, on the reverse strand, counting down.
AAATTGTAAATATGTGTTAAAATGAAAACATACTTTGTGGGAGGTGATTTTGTGCGTGTTGTTGTGTTTTCCGACACTCACGGAAACGGGCTTGCGGTGAATAAAATTATGGAGAAAAACAAGGACGTATCGCACTTTATTTTTCTGGGCGACGGAAACCGTGAAATTTGTCAGGCGGTTAAGGATTATCCCGACAAAAATTTTTACATTGTGGCAGGCAATTGTGACATAGCGTCAAAATTTCCAAAAATAGCCTTTTTGGAACTGGGCGGACATAAAATTTTGTACACCCACGGCGACGCGCTGGGCGTGAGTTTTACAATGACAAAAATTATCAATCAGGCGCTTTACAACAACGCCGACATTGTGTGTTTCGGACATCTTCACGCCCGAATCAACGAATATCAAAACGGTTTGCACATCTTAAATCCGTCAAGTGCTTCATGCCCCCGTGACGGGAAAAATCCCGCTTATGCTTTTATCGACATCGAACCAAACGGCGTTTTTATAAGCCACGTTGACCTCTAGTTTAATATATGCGATTTTTTTAAAACAGTTACGCAAAAGCTTTTTTTCAACGAAAAGTTTTTGCGTTTTTTTGTTTTTGCGATAATTAAACCTGTGTGAATATTTTATGCTTTTCGGAGCAAAATAATTTCAAATATACTAAACTTATGGGAGAATTTTTATGAACATTACAAAAGATGAGTACAAAAAAATGTACAAAAAAGCGTCCCCACCCACAAAATCCTACAAAAATATTCCTATCGCCTTTGTGACAGGTGGAGCAATTTGTGTTTTGGGTGAGGGCATTAAGCAGTTTTACAAATTTTTAGAACTAAGCGACAAAAACAGTTCGACCCTCACGTCCATAACTTTGGTTTTTCTGTCGGCTGTTCTGACGGGTTTGGGGGTTTACCACACTATGGCAAAATACGCAGGCGCAGGCACTTTGGTACCCATAACAGGTTTTGCAAATTCCGTTGTTTCGGCGGCTATCGAATTTAAATCCGAGGGGTTTGTTTTGGGACTGGGCGCAAAAATTTTCACCATTTGCGGGCCTGTTATCCTGTACGGAACTCTTGCAAGTTTTATTTACGGTTTAATTTATTGGATTTTAAAACTGATTTGATTTTTCGCTAAAAAAACCACCCGACTTTTAAAAATCGAGTGGTTTTGCTGTTTTTAAATTTAATTATTCACCGACGACTGTTTTTTCCGTTGTAGTTGTAGGGGTCGTATCGCTTGTTGGCGACGTTTCAGGAGGTGTGGTAACTTCCGGCGTCGTAGTGGTTTCTCCCGTTGCGCTTGTCGGGGTCGTTTCGCTTGTTGGCGACGTTTCAGGTGGTGTGGTAACTTCCGGCGTCGTTGCTGTTTGACTGTCCGAAACTTGCGGTTGCGTAGTCGTTGTTGCGGTTGGCGACGAAACCGTCACAGGCGGTGTGGTTGTTACAGGGGTTGTCACAGGCGTAGGGGTTGTGGTTGTCACCGTAGGCGGATTTGTGGCAATTGTGGTTGTTGTGGTCGTGGTGGTGTAGGTGTTTATGTATTCGCCATCTCCGCCCGAAAGGTCAATATTTGAGCTTCCGTAAATAGTTTCCTGCAAAAGCTGTGCATTTTTAAGGAAGTTTACGGACAAAACGTCCATTCCTCGGATAATAACCCCCGACCATGTTCCGTTGCTCGGAATCTGGAGCTGTTGCTGTTCGTAATCCATGTACTCAAAACAGTTAAGGATAAGCGACGCAACTTCGCCCTCGCTGAGGTTGGTTTTAACCATGTTGTTGTCAAGAATCTTGTCCACCAGAGCCTTGATTTCAAACATCGAAAGATTTTTCGCCTTGCTTATTGCGGTGAAAATAACTTCACGCTGTCTTGACGTTCTGCCAAAGTCATCGCCAACGCCTTTACGGATTCTCGCATACGCAAGAGCCTGGTTTCCGTTTAAGGTGTATTTTCCCGGTTTGTAAATATAATCCGTGCCGTGTGCGTTTCCTAAAATTCTGTTTTGTTCGTTCATCGGGGCAAACATTGCGTCAATCTGCGCTTGCGTAACTTCGGCTTCGATTCCGCCTATAGCTTCCACAATGTCGATAAACGAATAAAAATTAACAAGAACATACTTGTCCACAACCACGCCGAAGTTGGTTTGCAAGGTTTTCATAAGGACGTCCGGCCCGCCCTTTGCGTATGCCGAATTAAGTCTTGCGGCGTAATATCCCGGAATATCGCAGTAAATATCTCTCATAAACGACGACAAAGTGAGGGTTTTGGCTTCTTTGTTAATTGACGCCAGAATCATAACGTCGGTGTTTCCTCGGCTGTCGCCCGTGGTGTCACGCAAGTCCTCGGCAATGATAAGAATATTCGTTACGTTTTCGTTTGACATGGTGTTGTCCGCAATTCCCGAAAGCTGGTCTTTAAGCCATTTTTCATAATCGTATGCGTCCACCGTGTCATCGGGCGTAACTTCGCCCTGGTTTCCCGCTTGGGGTTTGTATATGGTTTCGTCCTTGATTTTTCCGTAATAATCAAAGAATATCGCCGTAACGATTCCCACCATAACAAGAAAAACCGCCGTAACCGACAACCCCACAATCAGAGCCTTGTTTTGGTACCATTTTTTCTTTTCCACTTCGTCGGCGTGTTCAACAAACTGTTTGTACATTTCGTCGTTTGCCAAAACTTCTTCAAGTTCTTCGTCGCTTATTGCGTCATCTTCCGTTGCAACACGTTCAATAACCCGTGTTTTGCCTTTTTTTCTGCCGTTCATGGCGTTTGCAACCATGTCCTCTATGGACATTTCCTTTGTTTCGTCGGATTCCGAAACAAGGTCAAAATCTTCTTCGTTTTGCAAATCTTCTTTTTGCGAATCTATTTTGTGAATTGTCGCCTTGTTTGACTTAACGGCGTTTGCCTGTTTAACAATATCGTCAACGTCTACGGCAGAGGTGTTAAAAACTTCTTCCCTGTTTTCGTGAATTGTTTGCTTAGTTAAATTGTTGTCCGAAAATTTAAAATCAAGTCCGCGCTTTTGTTCTTTTTCTTTCTTTTTTACAAAAGCCAAAGACAGCAAATCTTCAAGAGATGAATCAAGTTCGTCTTGACTGTTTGGGTCATAACGTTTTTCGTCTGACATTATGCTACGTTCCTTTCTCATATTCTCAAAAATTGTATAAAGATACACAATACATTATAATACATAATTTCCGATAAATCAACAGTTTTTTCAAATTTTCATACAAAATAACGACAAATTGTCCGATATTTCAAAATTTTGTTAAAAAAACTATTGACCTAACGGCAAAAGAGTAGTAAAATAATATCAGAAATCATTTTTTGGGAGGATATATTAAATGAAAAATTTTATCGTTGAAACATCAGCAAGACACGTTCATGTTACACAGGAACATCTTGAAATACTTTTCGGCAAAGGCGCAACCCTCACGCACAAAAAAGACCTTTCACAGCCGGGACAGTTTGCTTGCGAAGAAAGAGTTACTATCGTAGGCCCTAAGAAAGAACTTGCAAACGTATCAATTCTCGGTCCCGTAAGACCTGCAACACAGGTTGAACTTTCGGCAACAGACGCGCGTTCAATCGGTCTTGGAACTGCTCCAATCAGAGAATCGGGCGACATCGCTGGTTCGGCAGGTTGTAAAATCGTAGGTCCATGTGGCGAAGTTGAAATCAGCGAGGGCGTTATCGTTGCAAAAAGACATATTCACCTCACACCGGAGGACGCAGAGGAACTTGGCGTAACAGACAAGCAGGTTGTTTGGGTTAAGGTGAACACAGCAGAAAGAAGCGCTATTTTGGGCGACGTTGTGTGCCGTGTAAGCCCTAAATTTGCAAGAGCAATGCACATCGACACCGACGAATCAAACGCTATCGGCGCAGGCAGAGAGCTTTTCGGCGAAATTGTTGAAATCGGCTAACGAAATTTTATATTTAAACATATTTAACGCACCTCAAAAGGCAAAACTTTCGGGGTGCGTTTTGCTTTTGTACAAAAAATCAGTCGCTTAGAGTTTTTAAGGCGTTTGCAATGGATTTTCCCACCAGTTGACCTGAATATTTCGCTTCGTCTATGGAATTTCCGTGGGAGCCTATTTCAATCAGCAAACTTCCCACCGATAAATCTTGATTGTAAAATCTGTAATCAAACAAAATCGGTCGGGTTATGCCCTCATAATCGGTTTCAAGCCGACTTTGAAAAAGACAAGCAAGCTTGAAATTTTCCCGAAAATTCGGTATATTTCCGTCGTTGTCGCAACATGATATTATCATAATTTGCGCACAACGTTTTCCGTCAATTTCCACCACAGGGGCGATTCGGGTGCCGTCCTCACGTTCGATTCCGTCACGGTGAACGTCCAAAACCACTTTTATTGAGGGGTATTTCTCCAAAATTTCCTGCACGGTTTCACGGCTGCTCTGGTACGACCCGTTGTAACTTGGATAATCGTGTACGGTGGTGTCGTGCAGGGTGGTTATGCCCGCACTTTCAAGTTGAGCTTGAATTTCGTTGCCTACGGCGACCATGTTCATGGTTATGTCGGTGGTTTTGCAGGTGAAATCCTTGTCGTAAAAATCTCTGGTGTACGGTTCAAAACTTTCGGTGGTGTGGGTGTGGTAAATCAAAACTTGGGGTTGGGGGGAATTAAGTTCAATATTAAAATCGGGGAGTTGTTGTGAAAGTTGTGAAAGTTCGTCGTTTGAAACAGACGTGCAATTTCGCACCTGACCGCCGTTTTTCAGATTTATGTAATTTTTGTCGGTGTAAATTCCGTACTGAAAGGTCTGTATAACCCCGTCGTGGTCGTCAATGTTTTCGGGGTACGGAATAGCGTCCAGAATTTCCTGACTTGGCGTCGGCAAAGGGGTTATCTCAAAAGGGGTTTCGTCCTCGTCGGGCGCAAGTTCCATTGCCCATTCCCATTTGGAAAAATTATCCACCGCAACGGCAAACGGCGTGGTTTGTTGGGTTATTTTTTGTTCAACCGTGTTGCTTTTTTGCAAAATTTTGCCCGAAAGTTCCAAAATAAATTTGCCTTTTGTAAACATAATTCCACCGCAAAATCCTATGCTTAACACAACACTTGTAACCAAAATTGCGAGAAATGTTCTTTTTTTGTCTTTCACATCAAAAATCCTTTCTTTTTTTAAGAAAATTTTATGCAAAAAAATTCCTCTTAATTCGTTTAAATGGCGTTTTGGTGATTGACTTATTAAAAAATGTGTGATAAAATAAATGATGTATACATAAAAAACTATGGGCTGATTCAGAGGTTTTTTAAAGCAAACGTACAAAACTTTTTAAGACAAACAGAAAGGTTGGTTAATTATGAAAAAAAGCGCAGAGAAAAAAGCATTTTATACAATTATGGGAGCGTTGATTCTGGTCGTCGCTTCGACAGCCTTTTTCGTCTATAAGCTTTTGAGCAACAAGGCGTATCTGGACAGATGGAAAGATTATGACGAGTGCGGAATTGTGTGATTTTGCACGGATTTTTAGATATTCAAAACTAAGAAAGGAAGAAAAAATTTGGCTAAAATGAAGGCTTGTCAGGCTATGGTTGAATGTCTTAAAGCTGAAGGGATAAAGGTTGTTTTCGGTTATCCGGGGGCGGCGATTTGCCCGTTTTACGACAAACTTTTGGAAAGCGACATTAAGCATATTTTGGTTAGGCACGAAGCCAACGGGGGTCACGCCGCAAACGGTTATGCAAGAATTTCGGGAAAACCTGCTGTGTGTATCGCTACAAGCGGACCGGGTGCGTTAAACCTCATTACCGCTATCGCAACAGCCTATGCCGATTCAATCCCACTTATTTGTATCACGGGTCAGGTAAATTGCGACCAAATCGGACGTGACGTTTTTCAGGAAGCGGACATAACGGGTTCGGCTGAACCTTTTGTAAAACACAGCTATCTTGTAAAAAATGCAAACGAATTGCCGAAAATTATCAAAGAAGCTTTTTATATCGCAGGAAGCGGACGACCGGGGCCTGTTTTGATTGACGTGCCGATGGACGTTCAGAATACCGAAATAGATTTTTCGTATCCCGAAAAGGCGGAAATCCGCAGTTATAAACCGACGGGAAAAGGAAACGTGGCGCAGATTAAGAGAGTTATAAAGGCTCTGGAAGAAGCCGAAAGACCGCTTATTTGCGTGGGCGGCGGAGTTTTTGCGTCAAACGCACAGCGAGAAATTGTAACCCTCAGCGAGGTTATGCAAATTCCCGTAATTACCACAATGATGGGAATTTCCGTATTTTCAAGCGATAATCCGTTGTACTTTGGAATGTTAGGTATGCACGGAGTTAAAAGTGCAAATCAGGCTGTGACGGATTGCGACGTGCTGTTGCTTGTCGGTGCAAGGGTTGGCGACCGTGCGGTTAAAACACCGCTGTTTTTGGAAAAAACCACGAAGATAATACATATTGACATTGACCCTGCCGAAATCGGCAAAAATGTTTCTACGGACGTTCCGCTGGTTGGCGACGCAAAACTTGTTTTAAAGCAAATGCTTGGGTACGCTAAGCCGTTAAATCACGACGGGTGGATTGAAAAGCTCCGTGGGTATGTGACCGAGCCTGTTTACAAGCAGACAAGAGAGGGTACGATTAACCCTAGAAAGTTTATCGCACAGCTTTCGGAAAAAATGCCCGAAAAAACAACGGTTGTGGCAGACGTCGGACAAAACCAAATTTGGACGGCAACAAGCTATAAAATACGCAAGGGCAGATTTTTGACAAGTGGCGGAATGGGTACAATGGGGTACGCTATTCCTGCGTCAATCGGTGCAAAACTTGCGGACGAGAAAAACGAAGTCGTGGCAATTTGCGGTGACGGAAGCTTTCAGATGTCGTTTATGGAGCTTGCAACGGCTATTCAGCACGGGGTGGGCATTAAGGTTGTTGTGATGACAAACCACTATTTGGGAATGGTTAGAGAATTGCAAACCCTTAATTACGACAACAGATTGACGGCTGTTTCGTTGGACGGTTCGCCTGACTTTATTACCCTTGCAAAAGCATACGGCTTGCCGTGTATGAGGGTGACGAACGAACAGGAGGCACAACAGGCTATTGAAAAGCTAAGCACCGAAAAGGGTAGCTTTTTTGTAGAGTGCGTTGTTGACGATTTTCATTCGACCTTAAAAGATTAACGAAAAGGAGCAGGCTCTATGAAACATACAATCAGCGTTCTTGTTGAAAACCAGCCGGGTGTTCTGTCGAGAATTTCGGGGCTTTTTTCAAGACGTGGCTTTAATATCGACAGCCTTGCCGTGGGCGTGACGGACGACCCGAGCGTTTCGAGAGTGACGATTATCGTGGACGGAAACGACTATACGGTGGAGCAGGTTGAAAAACAGTTAAACAAGCTTATTGACGTTATAAAGGTTAAATGTCTAAATTCCGACGAGCTTATCGCAAGAGAGCTTGTTATAGTAAAAATTTCGGCACAGGCACAAAAAAGGTCGGAAATTATGACTATTGCCGAAATTACAAAGGCTGAAATTATCGACATTTCGCCTACGACAATGACGTTACAGCTTGCAGACACTTATCCGAATATTTTAAGGTTTGAGGAAATTATCAAGCCGTACGGTATTGTGGAAGAGGTGCGAACAGGTACTATTGCAATTCAAAAGGGTGCGGACAGCATTACGAAATTGCAGAAAAATTAAGTTAAACGGCTTGCCTATTGGAAAGCTTAAATAAAAGTATTTACATACTAGGAGGAAAAAACAATGGCAAATAAGATTTATTATCAGCAGGATTGTAACCTCGGTGTTTTGAAGAACAAAACAGTTGCAATTATCGGTTACGGCTCGCAGGGACACGCACACGCACTTAACCTCAAGGAAAGTGGAATTGACGTTGTAGTAGGTCTTTACGAGGGTTCAAAAAGCTGGGCTAAGGCTGAGGCTCAGGGACTTAAAGTTATGACAACAGCAGAAGCAGCAAAGGTTGCTGACGTTATTATGATTCTTATTCCTGACGAAAAGCAGGCTGCTCTTTACAAATCGGAAATCGAACCAAACCTCACAGAGGGCAAAACACTTGCATTTGCACACGGCTTTAACATTCACTTTGGCTGTATCGTTCCACCAAAGAACGTAAACGTAATTATGATTGCTCCAAAGGGTCCGGGACACACGGTTAGAAGTGAATATCAGGTAGGAAAGGGCGTTCCTTGTCTTATCGCTATCGAACAGGACGCAACAGGAAACGCACTTGAAATCGGTCTTGCATACGCACTCGGTATCGGTGGTGCAAGAGCAGGCGTTTTGGAAACAACATTCAGAACCGAAACCGAAACAGACCTCTTCGGTGAACAGGCTGTTCTTTGCGGTGGTGTTTGTGCTTTAATGCAGGCTGGCTTTGAAACACTTGTTGAGGCAGGCTACGACCCAAGAAACGCATACTTTGAGTGTATTCACGAAATGAAGCTTATCGTTGACCTTATTTACCAGTCAGGTTTTGCGGGAATGAGATACTCGATTTCAAATACTGCTGAATACGGCGACTATATCACAGGTCCAAAGATTATCACAGACGAAACAAAGAAGGCTATGAAGAAGGTTCTTTCGGACATTCAGGACGGAACATTTGCAAAGGACTTCTTGCTTGATATGTCAAACGCAGGCTCGCAGGTTCACTTCAAGGCTATGAGAAAGCTCGCAAGCGAACACCCGGCAGAGGTTGTGGGCGAAGAAATCAGAAAGCTTTACAGCTGGGCTGACGAAGAAAAGTTTATCAATAACTAATTAAAAACCAAATACGCATAACAAACCCCCTGTTCATAAGAGCAGGGGGTTTGAGTTTTATTTAGAATTTCCGCTAAAAAGTTATGTTTCAATTTCGCCGTCATAATAATCCGGTATTGTAAAATAAATCGTTTCATTATCTCTTCCGTCAATTTCTTCAGCGTAATATATAACGCTATTTTCTATCGGAGTTTTTCCTGCTAAAGTTTCAAGCAAAAGTAATTTGGCATCTGTATATGTAATACTAGGGTCAATTGTCATAACGGTATAAGTCATAAGGTCAGCCAAATCGCTGGTTGAATAATAATATGAATCCAAAGGTTCAGTAATATACCCTGCAAGCAATTTTCTCTCATATCTATTCTCTCTGTTTATCATTTCCACGTTCTCATCAAAAAATGAAATTACACCCACATCAAAACCGTACTTGTCAACTACAGTAATAACCACATAATCTTCCAAAACTTTAGTTGTTGCCGTAAAATTACTGCCGGTATAAGATGTAGTCATAACATTGTTTAAACGCTCGCAAAATTCATCAATTGTAAAAGTAAAACGATAATCTTCCACAAAGCAAGAAACTGTTTCTTTGGTTGTGCCGTTTTCTTTTCCGCAGTCTTTACATACTTTTGTACAATCTCTTGTTGCTGTCATGTGGTCTATATCACTATATTCTGTTTTGAAATTTTTACATTCTGACGGTTCGCCCTCTTTTTCGCCACAGTTTTTGCAAGTTTTAGGCTCTGTGCAGGTAGCTTCTTCCCAATCGTGACCTAACGCTTCGCCCTCTGTTTCGCCACAGTTTTTGCAGGTTTTAGGTTCTGTGCAAGTTGCTTCTTCCCAGTCATGACCTAACGCTTCGCCCTCTGTTTCGCCACAGGTTTTGCAGGTTTTAGGCTCTGTGCAGGTGGCTTCTTCCCAGTCGTGACCCAGAGGTTTTCCGAAAGTTTCACCGCAAAGTTCGCAAGTTTCGGGGTCGGTGCAAGTTGCGTCCTCCCATTCGTGGTCACATTCACACCCCACCAAGCTAAATGCCATAGCCACGGCGAACGCTGTTACTAATAATCTTTTTGCGTGTTTCATAAAAATTCCTCCCTGAAATTTTATAATTATCATATTACTTCATATAGACCGTGTACGACATCTACTTCTTCGTATTCCCTCACTCCGTCAGACCAATAATCTTTTTTGTCGGGGTCGCAAACTTCAAACGTAGTTGTGGGGTCGGATTTTTCCCAATCCGATTTTTCCCAAGTTATTTCCACCTTTTCATTTAAATTTCCTTCGTATGTTCCATACATTCCACGGATTTTTAAGCCGCCTGCAGTAGTTCTTAATAAATATTGTACTTTATTTTCATCTTCGTTAAAAAGATATACACAACTGAATCTTGAACGCAATCCGTCTTTACCTGAACATAAAAAAGCTCTTTCGTACTCTACGTCATTATATGTAGCCGTTTTCGGTGTTTCACTTTCATTTTCACTACTGCACCCGACAAAACCGATTACCGTTAGAAAAACTAAACCGACAGCCAAAATTTTTCGTGTTTTCATAAGTTTCCTCCTTAAAACGTACAAGTCTTATCAATAGTGCATATTTAATTAAAAATCATACTTATAGTATACAACTCTTGTTGAATAATGTCAATAGTCTGTTGAAAAAATAAAATATATACTTTAGTCTATATTTTAGAGGTGAATAAAGATGACTATTGCCGAAAAATTCGGGAAACGCATAAGACAGCTTAGAAAAGAAAAGGGTATGAGCCAAGAAAAACTTGCGGAAAAAAGTGGTTTGCACAACACATATATAGGTCAAATCGAACGTGGCGAAAAAAATGCTTCACTTGAAACTATTGAAAAACTGGCAAACGGACTTGACATTTCCGTCGGGGAACTTTTTGAACCTTTTAACGAAAACCCACAGTCAAGTTCCGTTTTCAAAAAACTTAACGATATGGTGGAAAAACTGCCGCCGAAAACTCTGGAAACCTTGCTGAAAATGGTTGAGGATTTATTGAAATTAAAAATGTAAAAAAGCCCGCTCCCAAAGAGCAGGCTTTTTGCATATTATGAAATAACTATTTTTGTCGGCTGTCGCACAAACTTTTCAGAGGGCATATATCGCACCTTTCGCCCCGTGCCTTGCAGATTTCACGACCGAAAAGCACCATTCGGTGGCAAAAATCCGAAGATTTTTCAGGGGGCAGAATTTTCCTCAAATCGTCCTCAACGTTTTTCGGTTCTTTGTTTTTCGTCAGCCCCAAACGACCGCATATCCGTATGCAATGGGTGTCTGTCACCACCGCAGGAAGTCCGTGAACGTCCCCCATAACAAGGTTTGCGGTTTTTCTGCCGATTCCCGACAAAGTGGTCAGTTCTTCCACGGTTTTCGGAATTTCACCGCCGAAGTTATCTCTTAGCTGTCGGCACATTTCCACCACGGATTTTGCCTTTGTTTTGTAAAGTCCGCACGGTTTTATAATTTCTTCAACTTCCGAAATATCGGCGTTTGCAAAGTCATCAACCGACTTGTATTTTGCAAAAAGTTCTTTTGTGACAATATTCACCCTTGCGTCGGTGCATTGCGCCGAAAGTCTGCCCGCAATCATAAGTTCGTGAGGTTGGGTGTATTCAAGCGAACAGATTGCGTGGGGGTATTTTTCTTCGAGCAACAAAATTATGCGGTTGCATTTTTCTTTCAAAGTCATATTTTTCATTCCTTTTTGGTCTTGATTTTTCTTTCAAACTTAATTTTACAGCATTTTGCACAAATTTTCAATAAGAAATATTTAACGGTGTGAAATTTTTTGTGCAAAAACATATTGAAAAGTTTGAAAAAATATATTATAATAAGTATGTATGACAGAAAATTTTGTTTAAAAATTCAATGAAAAGGACGAGTATGTTATGTTGGAGATTTTGTTTAACGGAAAATATGCAGGTCTGGAACTTGCTTTTACAATAATGTTGCCGTTTTTGATAACCTTTTTGGGATTTGTGCATTTCAGAAAAATTTTGCCAAAGGACCAGGGCAGAGAATTTGCCGTAAACGGCGCTTTAAGCGAGGGCAAACCCCGTGGTGCGGGACTTATTCTGATTATTGCGTTTGTGATTTCCTGTGTTTTGACGGTGCGCCTTGACGTGGAATATATTTCCTACATTTTGCTTGTTTTTTGCTCTATGATGACGGGATATTTCGACGACGCAGCGTCTACGCCGTGGGGCGAAGGCAAAAAAGGCGTGCTTGACCTTGTTATTTCGGTAGCGCTTGCGTATGCTTATTATAAATTCAATTCGTCCCATATTGTTATTGCAACCCTCGGAATTGATTTCACAATTCCACCTGTGCTTTTTGTTGTTCTCGGTACAATTCTGGTGTGGGCTAGTATCAACGTGACAAACTGTTCCGACGGTGTGGACGGACTTTGCGCAAGCCTTTGCGTGGTGTCGCTTATGTCGTCCATTGTGCTTATTCACAAACTTGCACCCGACAGCCACTTTGAGGAAATTGTGGTAATAATGATTGCTTGCGTTCTTGCTTATCTTTGGTTTAACGCAAGTCCCAGCAAAATGCTTATGGGCGACGCAGGTTCCAGAGCGTTGGGGGTTATGCTTGCGGTGTGCTTTTTGAAAACTTCCGCACCGATAATGTTTATCCCGTGTGCGATTGTGCTTGTTATTGACGGCGGTATGGGACTTATCAAACTGTCGGCAATACGTTATCTCAAACTTAAAAATTTCATGAAGAATATCCGCACACCGATTCATGACCATTTGAGAAAAAACAACGGCTGGAGCGATACCCAGACAGTTTTCAGACTTGTAATTTTGCAATGTATTGTTTCCGGAGCTTTTATCGCAATTGCAATTTAAAACCGCAAAAACGTTAAAAAAGGAGAAATTTAAATGATAGGATTTTATAACTATACTGTTATTTTAACATATATCGGACTGTGTTCGTCGGTTTTCGGAATAACTCAAGTTGTGGATAAAAATTATCCCGTGGCGTTTTTGTGCCTGCTGTTTTCGGGGGTTTGCGACCTTTTCGACGGCAAAATCGCAAGAACCTGCAAAAAACGTACCGAACGTGAAAAAGTTTTCGGTATTCAGATTGACAGCCTTTGCGACCTTGTTTGTTTTACGGTTTTCCCTGCCGTAATCGGTTATTCCTTTGGGTTTAACTATGGGTTGGGACTTGTTTCGGCAATGCTTATTGTTCTGGGCGGGGTTATCCGTTTGGGATTTTTCAATGTTATGGAAGAAGAAAGACAGCGTTCCACAACCGAAAACCGCAAGGAATATCAGGGACTTCCCGTTACGTCCACCGCAATAATTCTGCCACTTTTGTACATAGGAAAAGAGTATATGTCAAAGGCGGTTTTCCCATACTTTTTTCAAGGCTTTATGGTGCTGATTTCAATTTTGTTCGTGCTTAATATCAAGGTTAAAAAGCCGACTTTGAAAGGCATTTTGCTGTTGGGAATACTTGCGGTAATTATCGTTTTGGGATTTATTGAGGGTATTTTGTAATGAAATATGTTGACGAAAACGGCAAAACCTTTGAGGTGCAGACCTCTCAGGATAAATTTTTGGAAAAACTTTACCGAAATTTTTTCGGCAGATGTATAATTAAAATCGGGGTTTCGCCGTGGGTGTCAAAACTTGGCGGAAAAATCCTTTCGTGCTCTTTTTCAAAAATTTTCATAAAGGGGTTTGTCAAACGCAATAATATTGACTTGTCCCTTTACGAAAAAAGCAGATTTAAAAGTTATAACGACTTTTTTACACGCAAAATCAAACCCGAAAACCGCCCCGTGGAAAAGGACGAAAACGCCTTGATTAGTCCTGCCGACGGCAAAGTGAGTGTTTTTGAGATAAACGAAAAGAGCGTTTTTGAAATTAAAAATTCAAATTACACCTGCGAAAGTCTTTTGCAAGACAAAATTCTTGCAAAAAAGTTTCAAAACGGATATGCTTTTGTTATTCGCTTGACCGTGGACGATTATCACAGATATTGCTATGCCTGTGACGGGCAAAAGGGCAAAAATGTGCATATCGACGGAGTTTTTCACACGGTAAACCCTGTTGCGTTTGAACATTTTCAGGTGTTTAAGGAAAACACCAGAGAGTATTGCGTGATTACGTCGCCCGTTTTCGGCGAAATTGTTCAAATGGAAGTGGGGGCGACCCTTGTAGGAAAAATTTCCAACTGTCATAAGGGTGTGCAGCGTGTTTTCAAAGGGAGCGAAAAAGGGAAATTTGAATTTGGCGGTTCAACCATAGTCGTGTTTGTGCAAAACGGCATGATTAAACCGCCCCAAAAACTTATAAACCGCACAAAACAGGGTTTTGAAACCATAATCAAACAGGGCAGAACTCTGGCGGTCAGGGATTAAAAATCTAAAAGAAAATCGGAAGGAACGGCTTATTTTTTATGCCACATAGTATAAAGGATTATAGGGAATTTGACGAAAAACATTATTACGACGGGGACGATTTGGGAGCGAAAATTGTTGACGACAAAACGCAATTCCGCACTTGGGCGCCGTATGCAAAGGGCGTTTATTTAAAAATTTATATCGACGGAAAAGGCGACAACCTTGTTGAAAGTTTGCCTATGGAACGGCATTGGACGGGGGTTTGGTTTGTTGAAATTTTGCGAAATCTGGACGGATATTTTTATACATTTACCTACGAATACTCAAACCAAAAGGAAGAAACAATCGACATTTACGCAAAAGCTTGCGGTGTAAACGGCGACCGTGGTGCAATTGTGGATTTTGCCACCACAAACCCCGACGGGTGGGACAAGGTGAAAAATCCCGTGTGCGAAAGCCCGTGCGACGCCGTGATTTACGAAACCCACGTCAGAGATTTTTCTATTGACATTACAAGCGGTGTAACCGAGCAAAACCGTGGCAAATTTTTGGGATTTACCGAAACGGGAACACGGTTTAACGGCGTTAAAACAGGTCTTGACCATTTGGTGGAATTGGGGATAACCCACGTCCAGCTTTTGCCGGTGGAAGATTTTGCAACGGTTGACGAATCAAAACCGCATAGGGCACAGTATAATTGGGGTTATGACCCGAAAAATTATAACTGTCTTGAGGGGAGCTATTCTACAGACCCCGACGACCCAAAGGTGAGAATAAGAGAGTTTAAAACGCTGGTTATGGAACTTCATAAACGTGGAATCGGCGTGATTATGGACGTTGTGTACAATCATACCTATTTCAGCGATAAATCGGCATTTCATAAATCATTTCCGTTTTATTATCACCGAACAAAAGACGGCGAATTTACAAACGGTTCGGGGTGCGGTTGCGAAACTGCGTCCGAAAGAAAAATGGTTCGTAAATTTATTGCGGACAGCCTTAAATTTTGGGTAAACGAGTACAAGGTGGACGGTTTTAGATTTGATTTGATGGCATTGCACGATATCGAAACCGTAAATTACCTTAGAGATGAACTAAACAAAATCAACCCACAACTTTTAATGTACGGTGAGGGTTGGACGGGCGGAGAATCGCCTTTGCCGTCAGACCAACTTGCGTACAAGTGGAACAGTTACAGTTTTGGCAGGGTTGGACTTTTTAACGACAACATTCGTGACGGCGTAAAGGGCGGTACGTTTAACGCCTACGGCCGTGGTTACGTCAGCGGAAATATGAACGCTTCGGGTACGATTTGCCGTGCCTTGACGGGGTGTGTGCCACATTACCAGCTTAACGGACATCATCAGGAGTGCTGTTGGGCTTTTGAACCAACACAGGCGATAAATTATTGCGAAGCTCACGACAACAACACCGTTTGGGATAAACTTTGTATTAGTGCAAAGGACGAGGACGAGCAAACGAGAATTAAAATGGATAAATTGGCGGCGGCAATCGTCATTTTGTCACAGGGTGTGCCGTTTATCCAATGCGGACAGGACTTTTTGAGAACTAAGCCGAAAATTTTGCCGGAGGGCGTTGAACCGAACGACTGGAATATTTACGACGAAAACAGCTGGAACGCACCCGACTATACAAACTCCATAAAGTGGGACAGAAAAGTTAAGTACAAGGACGTTTTCGATTATTATAAAGGTCTTATCGCTCTGCGAAAATCCTCAAAGTTATTCAGACTTGACGCCAAACAAGAGGTGGAGCAAGTGCATAAATTTTACGGTCAGCAGGACGGAAATTTGTTAATGTATTCCCTTAGACGTGACGACGAGGTGTTTTTGGTGGCGATAAATCCCTACCACAACCCACGACAGTTTGAAATTCCGCAGGAACTTTGGGATTTGGGCAGGTTTTATGTGCGGTTTAACCAAAACGGAAAATCGGTTAATTTTCCTCTGGAACAAAAGGCTTTTGAAGTGCCTGAAATTTCACTATTGGTGCTGAAAAAAGTTAAATCTAAATAAAATCAAAGGTTTAAAATTTCAATTTGCAAAGCTCTCACTATGGGTGGGAGCTTGTTTTTTTGCTAAAAATTAAATATTGGTTAAAATGTACAAATTGCACTTGACAAAACAAAATCGATTTAGTATAATTTAATAGTTGCGTTTTATAAAACGCACAAAGAAAGGATTTTTTATTTATGTGGGCATATGAAAGTGTTTTTTATCAAATTTACCCTTTGGGATTTTGCGGAGCGCCTTTTGAAAATGACGGAGTGCTTGTAAATAGAATTGAAAAGGTCAAGGAATGGATACCTCACATTAAGGGGTTAAATGCCAATGCTGTGTATTTTTCGCCTGTTTTCCAGTCGGATACCCACGGCTATAACACCCGTGACTATAAAACTATTGACTGTCGTCTTGGCACAAACGAAGATTTTGCGAGCGTTTGCACAGAACTTCACCAAAACGGCATTAAGGTCGTGCTTGACGGTGTGTTTAATCACGTTGGACGTGGATTTTGGGCGTTTCAGGACGTGCTGAAAAACAGAGAAAATTCCCCGTACAGATGGTGGTTTAACGTGGATTTCGGCGGAAATTCAAACTATAACGACGGACTTTGGTACGAGGGTTGGGAGGGTCATTATGACCTTGTTAAGCTTAATTTGAGAAACGAAGAAGTAGTTAATCACATTTTTGGTTGCGTCCGTGGTTGGATTGAGGAATTTGACATTGACGGACTTAGACTTGACGTAGCGTACTGTTTGGATTTTGATTTTTTAAAGAGATTGAGGGGATTTTGCCAGAGCATAAAACCCGATTTTGTGCTTATCGGCGAACTTTTGCACGGAGATTATTCACGCTGGGTAAATGGCGAAATGCTCCATTCGGCAACAAATTACGAGTGCTACAAGGGTTTGTATTCCAGCTTTAACAGTATGAATATGTTTGAAATTTGCCATTCGCTGAAAAACCAGTTTGGACCTGAAAACTGGTGCAGATACCGTGGAATGCACCTTTTGTCCTTTGTGGATAACCACGACGTTTCCAGAATTGCAAGCACGTTGACAAACGAAAAACATCTTCCGCTCATTTACGCCTTAATGATGACAATGCCGGGTATTCCGTGCGTTTATTACGGCAGCGAGTGGGGGGCTAAGGCTCATAAAAGCGAGGGCGACCCTGCTCTTAGAGCAAGTTTTGAAAAGCCTGTTGAAAACGAGCTTTCTGCGTGGATTTCAAAACTTTCGGAAATTCACAAAAATGAAAAAGCTATTTGCTACGGCTCAATTTCCGTGCCTGTTTTGACAAACAAGCAATGCGTTATTTGTCGTGAGTGCGACGGCGAAAAAATTTGGACAGCAATTAACGCTGACGGTGAGGGTTTTATGGCGTACTTTGATACGGGCTGTGCTACGGCAGACGACCTTGTTACGGGTGAAATTCACGATTTCGCAGGGGGAAGCTTCCTGCCACCGTACTCGGCACAAATTTGGAAAGCAAGATACTAAAAAAATAAACCAAGGGGACGTATCCTCTTGGTTTTTTGTTTAAATAAGACTTGTAAACGGGATTTTCCCGCCGAAAATGTCCAACGCACTTCCCACCGTGTAGTCGATTTTGCCGTTGCCGTATTTGCACAAAAGGTCAATATCATCAAGTGACGAAATTCCCCCTGCGTATGTAGACGGAATATCACAGCTTTTCCCCATAAAGCTTGCTACGTCGGATTGGATTCCTTTTGCTTTTCCCTCGGCGTCAACGGCGTGAATTAAAAATTCGTCACAGTATTTAGAGAAAAAATCCAATGTTTCTTGGTTTAACTCAACTTCCGTAAACTTTTGCCAACGGTCGGTGACGATAAAGTATTTGTCGCCTTTTTTTCTGCACGAAAGGTCAATTACAAGACGACTTTTCCCCACCGTGCGGTTAATCAGCTTCAAATTGTCGTAGTTAATACAGCCGTTTTTGAATACAAACGACGTGACAATAACGTGGCTTGCACCCATATCAAGAAACATTTTTGCGTTTTTGTCGTTAATTCCCCCACCTATCTGCATACCCATAGGAAACTCGCTAAGTGCAAGTTTTGCTTGGGTTAGGTCGGCGCCGTAAAACTCGCTACCCTCGGGGTTTAGAATAATTATATGTCCCCCTGTGAGGTTGTGGCTTTTGTAAAGTTTTGCGTAAAAATCGGCGTTTTTTTCCGAAACAAAATTATCCACCGCAGAATTATTTTCGTCTTTTAAACTTCCGCCCACAATCTGTTTTACCGAGCCGTTGTGAATATCTATACAAGGTCTGAATTTCATTTTTTACAACTCCTTTTACACAATTGTAACACATTACGAAGTTTAAGTCAATCGGTGAAATTGTGCAAGTTTTGTTTGAAATGACAGTTGACAAAACGCTTAATTTATGAGATAATATGTTATTAGTGAAAATGTTTTTCAAAATAAATTATCGAAAGGAATGTGTGCTATGAAAAAGGAACTTTCAAAGCTCTACGAACCTAATCAGGTTGAAGATAAAATTTATAAGTTCTGGCAGGACAACAAGTGCTTTCACGCTGAACGTGACAGCAAGAAAAAGCCATACACAATCGTAATTCCACCGCCAAACGTTACGGGACAGCTCCATATGGGTCACGCCCTTGACGAAACTTTGCAGGATATTCTTATCCGTTGGAAGAGAATGAGCGGATATTCGGCATTGTGGCTACCGGGAACAGACCACGCAGCAATCGCTACCGAGGCAAAAATTGTTGAGGCTATGAAAAAAGAGGGTCTTACAAAGGAAATGCTCGGCAGAGAGGGCTTTATGGAACGTGCTTGGGAATGGAAAAAGCAGTACGGTGGCAGAATTGTCGAACAGCTTAAAAAGCTCGGCTCGTCCTGTGACTGGGACAGAGAACGCTTTACAATGGACGAGGGTTGTTCAAAGGCAGTTAAGGAAGTTTTCGTAAAATACTACGAAAAAGGACTTATCTACCGTGGTGAGCGTATGATTAACTGGTGTCCGCATTGCAGAACTTCGCTTTCGGACGCAGAGGTTACGTTTGAGGACCAGGCAGGACACTTCTGGCACTTGCGTTACCCTCTCAAGGACGGAAGCGGTTATGTTGAGCTTGCAACAACAAGACCTGAAACACTCCTCGGCGACACAGCCGTTGCCGTAAACCCTAACGACGAGCGTTACAAGGACATTATCGGAAAAACTCTCATTTTGCCACTTGTAGGCAGAGAAATTCCTGTAATCGCAGACGATTATGTAGAAATTGAATTCGGAACAGGCGTTGTAAAGATTACACCTGCTCACGACCCTAACGACTTTGAAGTCGGAAAACGTCACAACTTAGAAGTTATCAAGGTTTTGACAGACGACGCAAAAATCGTGGACGACTACCCTGAATACGCAGGTATGGACAGATACGAAGCAAGAAATAAAATTGTGGAGGATTTGGAAAAGGGCGGTTTCCTTGTTGAAGTTGAGGATTACAGCCACAACGTTGGTACTTGTTACAGATGTGGCACAACTGTCGAGCCTATGGTTTCAACACAGTGGTTTGTTAAGATGAAACCTCTTGCACAGCCTGCTATTGACGCTGTTAAAAACGGACAGACAAAGTTTGTTCCTGAAAGATTTGAAAAGATTTACTTCCATTGGCTTGAAAACATTCGTGACTGGTGTATTTCAAGACAAATCTGGTGGGGTCACCAAATTCCTGCGTTCTACTGTGACGACTGTGGCGAAATGGTGGTTTCAAAAGAGGACGGCGAAATTCTTTGCCCTAAGTGCGGAAAACCTATGCGTCAGGACGAGGACACCCTCGATACTTGGTTTTCATCGGCATTGTGGCCGTTTTCGACACTTGGCTGGCCTGACGAAAACGCAGAGGACTTTAAATATTTCTACCCGACAAACACTCTCGTAACAGGCTATGACATTATCCCGTTCTGGGTAATGCGAATGATGTTCTCGGCTCTTGAATGTACAGGAAAAGTTCCGTTTGACACAGTTTTAATTCACGGTCTTGTTCGTGACTCGCAGGGCAGAAAGATGTCTAAATCTCTCGGAAACGGTATCGACCCGTTGGAAATTATCGACCAGTACGGTGCCGACGCACTTAGATTTATGCTCGCAACAGGTAACTCACCTGGAAACGATATGAGATTTATCGAAGAAAAGGTTAAATCAAGCCGTAACTTTGCTAACAAACTTTGGAACGCAGCAAGATTTATTATGATGAATCTCCCTGAGGACTTCACAGCCGACAAGCTCCCTGAAAACCTCAACACCGAGGACAAGTGGATTGTTTCTAAGTTTAACACACTCGCTAAGGAAATTAACGAAAATCTCGAAAAATTCGACTTGGGCGTTGCTGTTCAAAAACTTTACGACTTCATTTGGGATATTTACTGCGACTGGTACATCGAGCTTACAAAGCCTAGAATTAACGCAGGTGGCGAAACAGCTCACACAGCACAGCAGGTGCTTGTATACATTATGAAAGGTATGCTCAAACTCTTGCACCCATTTATGCCATACATCACCGAGGAAATTTGGCAGGCACTTGTAAATGACGGCTCAATCATTATGGTGTCGGATTTCCCTGTTTATGATGAAAAACTGGCATTCCCACAGGAAGAAAAATCCTTTGAAATGGTTATCGAGGCTATCAAGGGTATCAGAAACAGACGTGCCGAAATGAACGTTGTGCCATCGGTTAAGGCTAAGGTTTACATTGAAACAGCCGAAAAGGACACATTTGAAGCAGGCAAAATGTTCTTCGAGCGTCTTGCGTCTGCGTCCGAGGTCGAGGTGGCTGACAAGTGGGAAATTGCAGACTGCGTAACTGTCGTAACAGACGTAGCAAGAATTTTCATTCCGCTTTCGGACATTGTTGACACCGAAAAAGAGCTTGCAAGACTTGAAAAGGAAAAGAAAACCGTTCAGAAAGATTTGGATTTCTTAAACGGAAAACTTAACAACCAGGGCTTTTTGGCTAAAGCACCTGAACAGCTTATAGATGCCGAAAAGGCAAAACTTGCAAAGGCAGAGGAAAAAATGGCTAAAATTTTGCAGTCTATCGAGGCTCTTAACAAGTAAAAAAATCACTGCCGAAACCAAAAAATTTCGGCAGTTTTTTGAAACTAAAACCACTGTTTGAAAGGACGAAAAAATGAAAAAATACGACAATTTAAGCGATAATCCCGACCTTTTGGGTGACGCTGAAAAAGGAAAAAAGGTCACCACAGCATTGTGCGTGACGGAAATTATCGGGGAAATTTTAATGGTGGTAAATTTTTTGGCTTTCACAAAAGGATTGTCCTATCACAGACACATTCCGATTGCTGTGGAACTGTCGCTTTTGCTTTTGTTTGCCGTGGGAATTTCGGTGCTTGACATAGTGACCGTTTCGGCAAACAGAGTGACAAGAGTTGTAGGAACAGCACTTATTACCTCAACGTTTTTCTACAACGTAATGGATTTCTTTCTGGGGCTTGCACTTATGGGTGCAGAAAATTGGCAGGAAAACATTCCTACATTTGTGTGTTGCACATTGGTGTGCGTACTAAAGCTTTTTTATGTGCGAAATATTTTCAAAAACAAGCACGTCAGAACGTATTTTTATAAGGTAAACAAGGCACGTTACGGACTTTAAGCAAAAAAATCAAGGGTACTGATATTTTTCAGTACCCTTTTTGTTTTAATGCATTGAAATTTCCACAATTTTGATTTCTGCTTTTTTCATATCTTCTATTTTGTCAGAAGTGACAAAATAACCTGTTTGACAAGAAATTAAAGTTTTTTGGCATTTTATAATACTGCACCCAGACGTATAGCACAATTTTTACTTGTAACCCCACTTTGAAGTAAACCGAACTTTCTGCCACTCACTTTTTTGGGGTTTGTCCGCACCGTGGTTTGGCTTTTGTAACTGTAACTTCGCCGTGAATCCTCACAAACTTTAAAACTTCGTCAGAAAAACAAAGTTTTCGTCCACCTTTTTGAAAACGTACCGTTTTCATCAATTCACCTCACCACGCTTTTTTTGGGTAGTAAAGTTTGTTTTGTTCGGCGGCGTATGCGAAACTGCGGTTTCGTTATGCAAACTAAAGTTTGCATGGGAATTTTGCTCACCTCGTTACACTCGGTGTTTCGCTGTGCGAAACCGCAAAAGTTCCCAGTTTGATGAAACTTTTATGTTCTGACGAGGTTTTAAAGTTTGCGAAAAACTAAAACTTTAAACTATTTCAAACTTTGCCAGCGAGCAAAACAAAGTAGGACAAATAACAAAAGTGTTGCGAGCTGAATTGATGAAAACGGTACGTTTTCAAAAAGGTGGACGAAAACTTTTATGTTCTGACGAAGTTTTAAAGTTTGTTGGGTTTAACAGAAATGTTACAGCTACACACTACAAACCACGGTGCGGTGTAAAATTATGAAAACGGCACGTTTTCAAAAAGGTGGACGAAAACTTTTATATTCTGACGATTTTATAATGTTTGTGGGTTTAACGGCAGAGTTACAGTTAAGACCGTCAAAGTGCGGTACGGACAAACCTTGAAAGAGCGTTTGGCAGAAAGTGTGGCGTATTGTAAAGTTGCATTTATCCTCAAATTTGGGCGGTGCGGGTAGGTTGGGTTTTAAAAAAATCACATTTGGCTTTTTATTTCGACAAAATATTGATTTTTTCGGCTTGATATGATAAAATATTTGCAGATGTTAAAAAAGGACTGATTGAAATTAGAAAAATTTACAAAATGTTTAAATCTCAGGCGGTGCTGTCCATTGCCCTCATTTGCGCCGTCGCCACCTGTTTTGCCGTCAAACCCGACAAAAAATACACAGGATACGTTGACGCAGACGTTTTAATTTTGCTTTTTTGCCTTATGGGTGCGGTGCAAGGGTTTGCGAGAGCGGGGCTTTTTGACAAAATTTCCCA
This sequence comes from uncultured Ruminococcus sp., assembly GCA_964480525.1. Classification (GTDB taxonomy): domain Bacteria; phylum Bacillota; class Clostridia; order Oscillospirales; family Ruminococcaceae; genus JAAZZIT01. Next base: position 11,043 of record CAYZOV010000014.1, on the reverse strand, counting down.
TATTCTGGCAGATTCGGGAAACGCCCGCAGGCTGGCATTTTTGCTGATGAACGTGTGCTTTTTTTCCTCAATGCTCATCACCAACGACGTGGCGCTTATAACTTTCGTTCCGCTGACCGTTTTAGTTTACGAAAACGGCGGAAAATCACGGGATTTTATCCTCACGGTGGTTATCCAGACCGTTGCCGCAAATCTGGGCAGTATGCTTACGCCTGTGGGAAATCCCCAAAATTTGTACATTTATTCTTACTACGACCTGACATTACAAAGTTTTTTCAAAATTCTGTTGCCCGTGGGGGTGCTGAGTTACGTTGCTCTTTGTCTGCTGTGTTTTGCGGTTTCGGGTGAAAATTTCGCCGAAATTTCAAAATCCGACATGGCTCTTGACAAGAGAAAAATCGTCGTTTTTGCCCTGATTTTCGCCGTTTGCTTGCTGACGGTTGCGAAAATTATCCCTCACGAAGTGTGTTTGGCGGTTTGCATTGTGGGATTTTTGGCGGCTGACAAAGGGGTTTTTGGCAAAATCGACTACGCTCTGCTGTTGACGTTTGTGTGCTTTTTCGTATTTGTGGGCAACCTTGCACGAATCGAAACCGTCCGAGATTTCATCTCAAACGCCATGAAAAACCGTGAACTTTTCACGTCGGCAATGCTTTCTCAGGTTATATCAAACGTTCCATGCGCCGTTATGCTGTCCGGTTTTACGGACAATTACACCGCTCTGTTAAAAGGTGTGAACATAGGCGGTTTGGGAACGCCCATAGCTTCACTTGCAAGCCTTATTTCGTTTAAAATTTATTCCAAATCCAAAAATGCAAACATTTTAAGATACTTATTGATATTTTCAATTGTAAATTTCTCGCTTTTGGCAATTTTACTAAAAATCAGCGGGTAAATTTATGATGTAATACATAAAAAAATGTCAAAAAAGGTTTGAATTTTTTTTCAAGATGTGTTATAATGTACATATATAGCGTTTAGACAACAAAACGAAGATTAAAAAAAGGAGTAAGCTATGGCACAAACAAGGAAAAAAAATATCGGCAAAGCCGTTTTGATTGAATTTATTGTATTGATAATGATTATTATTGCGGGCATAATTTTAACCTCACTTGTGTTCAAAAATGACGATGTTACCCCAAGTTTTATGGGTTACAGCGTGTATTTGATGAACGAGGACGGCATGGGAAACGCTGTTCCGAAAGGCTCGCTTGTTATGGTAAAAAATTACAGCCCGTCCAACGAAAATCTGGGCGACGCTGTTTTGTGCGAAAATGTCAAAGGCGTGGGTACGACGGTTTTGCGTTTGTGCGAAATCGTTCCGAACACCGAAACCGTGGTTTACAAAGGCTTTTACGACAACAACAAAAATGTGGTTTACGAAGTCGAAGCCAAAAATATGGTTGGCAAAGCGGTTTCCTACGACCCGACTTTGGGAAAAATTATTTCGTTCGTAACCTCTATCAAAGGCAAAATGATTTTGGTTGTGATTCCGCTTTTGATGATGTTGGTTGTGGAACTTATTATTCATCTTATCGAAAAGAACAATTCAAAAAATGCTAAAAATTACAAACGTCCCGACGAAGATGTAGTTGCGAAAAATTCTCCGCTGAACCCTCAAAAACTTGCTTCTCATTCGGCAAAATCCGGACCTTTGACCATTGACGAATTTATTCTCGGACTTGAAGAACCTGCGATTGAGGACGAACCGACAATCGAAATCCGTGGGGAAAAGCCACAGGACGTGGACGCTACAGTCGAAAAAATCAAGAGGGAAAAGGCGAAAATTACGGCGGTTGAACCTGCAAAAGACAACACCGTCAAAATTGAACGTGTGAGGGTTGTGCCGACTAAAAAAGTCACCGAAACACCGAAAGAAACCGTGGTTGAAGAAGAGGAAAAAATTGAGGAAAAACCTTTGCCACAGCAGGAAGAACCGCAGGAAAATTCGGACGAAGTTTTGGAAAAACCACAGACCGAAACCCGTGAAACAACCGAGGAAAAATCGGAACAATCCCCTGAAATTTCGGAGGAAAAACTTCAGACCAAGACGCAGACCGACACCGTGGAAACCATTCCGGACAGCTCGCTAGAACGTCTTATCAAGCTTATGGAAGAAAACGAAAAACTGTTAAAATCCCTTGCGGATAAAGACTAAAAAACACCCAAAAGCCACCAAATCGGTGGCTTTTTTGGACAACGAGGGCAGAATATGATTTTTTATTTTTCAGCAATTTTAGGCATAATAATATTGGCGGTTGTGGTGTATTCAAACGTGAAAATCGACGTTACGGAGGTTGAAATTTCGTCGGATAAAAGTATGACTTTTTTGCACCTTTCGGACTTGCATAAGAAAAAATTCGGGGAAAATTACGAAAAAATCTTCGCAAAAATTCCTAAAAATCACTACGACGGGATTTTTTTCACGGGGGATTTAATTTCACGAAGCGAAAAGGATTTTGGCAAAAAAATTGAGTTTATGAAACGGCTGGGCGAAATCGCACCCGTGTATTTTGTCGGCGGAAATCACGAAGCAGACGTGCCGAAAAGTTACGCACAACTTTGTGCCGAACTTGAAAAAGTCGGTGTGGTGGTTTTGCGAAATCAAAGTGTGAATTTGGATATAAACGGCAAAAAAATCACCGTTGCGGGTCTTGAACCCGAAGGTCGATTTTACAAAAATCCCGACGGTGGTTATCGAAAACTGCCGACTTTCGACGACGATTACCTCACCGATAAATTGGGGCAAAAGGGTGAAAATTATACGATTTTGCTTGCACATTCCCCTTTTGAAATGGGAAAATACGCTAAATGGGGAGCCGACATTGTGCTGTGCGGTCACGTTCACGGAGGTGTGGTGCGGTTGCCGATTTTAGGGGGGATTTTGTCGCCTGAACGCAAATTTTTCCCGAAATATTCAGGCGGAATTTACACCGAAAACAACACCCAAATGATAGTTTCACGGGGATTGGGGAAATTTAGAATTTTTAATAATTCACAAATTATTCAGCTGAAATTTAAGGAGCAAAAAAATGACCGTTAGCGAAAACGTAAACCCACGGCTTGAATTTTTGCGTGACAAAACGGCAAAACTCACGCTTTCTTCTGGCGTTTACATTATGAAAGATGAAAATTTAAAAATTATTTACATTGGTAAAGCCAAAAATCTGCGAAACCGTGTTACGAGCTATTTCCGAAAGGGCGCAGACCACCTGCCCAAAGTTGCGAAAATGGTGTCTTTGGTGTACGATTACGACTTTATTGTCACCGACACCGAGTACGAAGCGCTGGTTTTGGAATGTTCGCTGATAAAACTTCATAAGCCGAAATATAATATTTTGCTAAAGGACGACAAGGGGTATAGTTATATCAAAATTTCAAACGAGCCGTACCCACGCATAACCTACGCCTTGCAAAAGGAAAACGACAAGGCGGAGTATATCGGGCCGTTTACAAGCGGTTATCAGGCAAAACAGGCGGTTGAGGAAGCAAACAGGGTTTTTATGTTGCCCACTTGCAAGAAAAAATTTCCGCAGGATTTTAAAAAACAACGTCCTTGCTTGAATTTTTATATAAAACAATGTTCGGGCGTGTGTCAGGGAAAAATCCCTGCCGACGAGTATAACGAAACCGTGGCGCAGGCGGTGGAATACATTCGCACGGGTTCGCAGGTGTCGGTGGAAACCCTCACAAAAGCCATGCTTAAAGCTTCGGAAGAACTTAATTTTGAACTTGCGGCACGGCTTAGGGACAGAATTAACGCAATCCAAAACGGTGCGAAAGACCAGAAAATTTTTGACGAAAACCTTAAAAACGTGGACGTTGTGGGTATTTCCATAAACGGTGAAAACGCCTGTGCGTCGGTGCTGATGTACCGAAACGGTCGGCTTTCGGACAAGGTGGATTTTTTCCTCGGCGAAGCGGAGGACGACGTGGCAATGAGGGAAAATTTTCTGCTTCAATATTATAATTCTCCCGACGTTATCCCCCGTGAAATTCTGCTTGACGGGGAAATTTCGGACATTTTGCTGACGGAAAAATATTTGCGAAAAATTTCTAACAGGGCGGTTACACTTTCTGTGCCGAAACGTGGAAGCCTTTTGCGATTGACGACTTTGGCAAAAAATAACGCCAGCGAGTACCTTTCTATTAAGGTCGGTCGCACGGGCAAAGAAATTGTGGCTCTGGAAGAACTGCGAAAAGCAATGGGTCTTTCAAAAACGCCCCAGTATATTGAATGTTACGACATTTCAAACCTTGCGTCTAGCGACATGGTGGCTGGTATGGTGGTGTTTGAAAACGGTCGTCCGAACAAGAAATTTTACAAAAAGTTTTCAATTAAGACAGTTTTTGAACAAAACGACTACGCTTGTATGCGTGAGGTTTTACAGCGAAGATTCAAAAATTATTTTGAGGGAACGGACGAGGGTTTCGCACGGCTTCCCGACTTGATTTTTCTTGACGGTGGCAAAGGTCACGTCAACGCAGTTGCACCCGTGCTTGAAGAAATGGGCGTAAACGTGCCACTTTTCGGTCTTGTCAAGGACGAAAAACACCGCACCAGAGCCATTGCCACGGGCGGTGAGGAAATTTCTGTTTCCAAAAATCGCCCTGCGTTTAACCTTATCACGCAAATACAGGACGAAGTACACCGATATGCAATCACATATCAGGCGGCACGGCACAAAAAAACCACATATCAAATGGAGCTTACAAAAGTCAAAGGCATAGGCGACGCAAAGGCGAAAAAGCTTGTTTTGTATTTCAAAACCATTGACGAATTGAAAAAAGCCGACGTTGAACAGCTTATGACGGTGGCAGGGGTAAACCGTGAAATTGCCACGGAACTTTATAAAATTATTAAAGAACTTTAAGGAACAAATTATGAATTATAACGAATGTATGGAATATATTTCCTCTTTTGACCGAAAAGGCAGTCGGACAAACGACCTGTCAAGAGCCGTAAAACTTATGGAAATTGTAGGGAATCCCCAAAAATCTTTACGATTTATTCACATTGCAGGAACAAACGGAAAAGGCTCAATGGCACAAATGTTAGGCGAAATTTTTGCTAAGGCGGGGTACAAAACGGGACTGTTCACGTCGCCTTTTTTAATCGAGTATTCGGACAGAATCAGAATCAACGGGGAAAATATCCCCAAAAACCGCCTTTGCGAAATTGTGGAAAAAATCAAACCGTTGGTGGAAAAATCGCCGTTGCGAACGGATTTTTCCCAGTTTGAAATAACGCAGGCAATCGGGTTTTGCTATTTTGCCGAAGAAAAATGCGACGTGGTGATTTTGGAAACCGGTCTGGGCGGTCTTTTGGACAGCACGAACGTTATCGAAAAACCGCTGGTTTGTCTTATCGGGTCGGTGGCTTATGACCACACGGCGATTCTGGGGGACACGTTGGAACAAATCGCAACCCAAAAAGCCGGCATAATTAAGCCGAACTGCCCTTGCGTTTTGTCGGCTGGCAACGATATGCGAGTGGTAAAAGTTGTCAGAGAATACGCCATGAAAATGCAATCACAACTTTGTATTCCGAATCTTAGCCTTTGTAGGGTGGAAGAAATGGGGATTTTCGGCACAAAATTCAATTATAAAGGTGAAAATTACAAAATATCCATGCAGGGATTACACCAGATTTCAAACGCTCTGACCGTAATCGACGCTGTGAAATTTGCAACCGAAACTCTGCCCGTGCCACGTCAGGCGGTTTTGAAAGGTCTTGAAAAAGCACAGCTTTTGGGCAGGTGTCAGGTTGTGGGGCAAAACCCTTTGATGATTGTTGACGGCGGACATAACCCCGACGGCACAAAGGCACTTAGCGAGGTTTTGAAAAACGCCCCAAAACCCGTTGTGGCGGTGATTGGTATGCACAGCGACAAAAATCAGGACGAAGCGGTAAAAAATCTTGTCGGGGTGGTTGACAAATTTATTGCGGTTGACGGTTTTTCCCAAATGGACGCACCGAAAGAGAAATTGGCGGAGATTATCACCCGAAACGGTGGAAATGCCATTTGCGAAAACGACATTTTGCAGGCGGTTAAAATTGCAAAAGATATGTGCAAAAACGGTACGATTGCGGTGTGCGGAAGCCTTTATCTGGCGTCGTATTTTCACGTTGAGGGGATTTTGAAAAAAATTTAAAATCGGGTGAATTTTCACAAAAATATTATTGACATATAAAGAATTTTTTGTTACAATTAAATAAGATAAATAAACAAAGGAGATGACGATTTGAACCCTGCAATGCTTTTGTTACATAAAAGTCAGGTGGATTATTTGGTTTCGGACTGTACATTAAGGCAGGCGCTTGAAAAGTTCAAGGCGCACGGATTTACGGCTGTACCGCTTATAAGCAGGGAGGGGGAATATCTCGGCACAATTCGTGACAAAGATTTTCTCACATACATTCTCACTTGTGGAACTTCCGACCTGAAACTTATGGAGGACGTGCCTGTTTTGAAAATTTTGCCACAGGGATTCAATCCGCCTGTGCAGATTGACACGGACATGGAAACGGTTTTCAAGCGTGTTATGGAGCAAAACTTTGTTCCCGTGGTTGACAGCCGTGGTCTTTTCGTGGGCATTATCACCCGTAAAGCCATGCTTTCAAAAATTTATAACATTCATAAAAAATCTACAGAAAACAGCACAAAACTCGCTTAAAAAGGCTCTAAAAAACCCTTAGTACATTTTCGTACTAAGGGTTTGTTTTATTTGTGACAATTTTTAGCGTTGGGGCAGTTTTCACAACCGCAACCGCAGGACAGTTTGCCCTGTTTTTTGTCTTTTTTAAGCTTGAAAATAATCGAAACAATTATTTCCAAAACGATTATTCCCACAAAAATCGTACCGAGATTTGCTATGAAAAATTTCAGCATTTAAAAATTACACCTCGGTTTTCTTGTTTTTTCTGAAAAACATAAACAGCATAAACGCTATGATTACGCCACTTACGCAAAGCCCCAAAATGTTCGGATTTCCCGTAATTGCCGAGCCTATCTGGTAAATGCACAACGACACGGCATACGCAAATCCCGTCTGGTAAAGCAACGCAAACGCTGTCCATTTTCCGCTGTTCATTTCACGCTTGATTGCACCTATTGCGGCAAAGCACGGAGCGCACAAAAGGTTAAACATCAAAAAGCTGTACGCTGAAAGCGGAGTGAAAAGTGTAGCAAGCTGTGACCAGATTTCGTTTCCGTTTTCCGAAATTTCTCCCGAAAAATTAAACAGCACACCGAATGTGGAAACTATATTTTCCTTTGCGATAAGCCCGGTGATAGTTGAAACAGCGGCACGCCAGTCGCCCCACCCAAGTGGGATAAAGAACCACTGGATTCCTTTTCCGATTGTTGCGAGAATTGAATTGTTCAAATCCTCGACCATACCGAATTTGCCGTTTGTAAAGCCAAATCCCTGCAAGAACCACAGCACAACAGCCGACAAAAGAATTACCGTGCCTGCCTTTTTGATAAAGCTCCAACCACGCTCCCACATCGAACGCAAAACGCTTGACGCAGTAGGCATATGGTACGCCGGAAGCTCCATAACAAACGGCGTTTCCTCGTTGTTAAAGCCCTTTGTTTTCTTCAAAATGCAACCCGACACAAGCACAGCCAAAATTCCCACAAAGTATGCCGAAACAGCCACCCAGCCGGAATTTCCGAACAACGCTCCTGCAATAAGTCCGATAAGAGGAACCTTTGCACCACACGGAATAAACGACGTAGTGATAATTGTCATTCGTCTGTCGCTTTCGCTTTCCACAGTTCTCGACGCCATAATTCCCGGAACGCTGCAGCCTGTTCCGATAAGCATAGGGATAAAGGATTTTCCCGAAAGACCGAATTTTCTGAAAATTTTGTCCATCATAAACGCAATTCTGGACATATATCCACAGGATTCCAAAAACGCAAGGAACAAAAACAAAACCAAAAGCTGTGGCACAAATCCCAAAACAGCACCCACGCCACCTATCATTCCGTCAAGAATAAGCGATGACAGCCATTCGGCACAGTTTACCTTTGTCAAAAATTTTCCCACAAGGGTCGGGATACTCCACGACTTTGTGCCGAAAACTCCGTCATTCATAAAATCTGTCGCCCACGTTCCCACGGTAGAAACCGAAATATAGTAAACCACAAACATAATAAGTGCGAAAATCGGTATTGCTAAAAATCTGTTTGTGACAATTCGGTCGATTTTGTCTGAAACCGTGGCTTTTCCTTTGTTTTTCTTAATATAACAGGTTTTCAAAACCGACGTTATGTAATTATATCGCTCGTTTGTAATAATACTTTCTGCGTCATCGTCCATTTCGGCTTCCGCCATCTGAATATCCTTTTCGATATGCTTTACGGCACTTTCGGACAGCTTTAAATCCTCGATAACCCTCTGGTCACGCTCGAAAATCTTAATAGCGTACCATCTTTGCTGTTGCTCCTCGATTTCATCGTGAAGTGGGGTTGCTTCCTCAATGTGAGCTATTGCGTGTTCAACACAGCCACAAAAGCTGTGCTGTAACATTACAGGCTCCTTTGCTTTTGCAACCTCAATCGCAAGCTGTATCGCCTCGTCAATGCCTGTTTCTCTTAAAGCCGATATTTCCACAAATTTGCACCCAAGCTTTTTGCCAAGCTTTTCGGTGTCGATAATATCCCCGTTTTTACGCACAATATCCATCATGTTGATTGCACCCACCACAGGAATACCCAGCTCGACAAGCTGTGTGGTGAGGTAAAGATTTCGCTCGATATTTGTGCCGTCGATAATATTCAAAATTGCGTCAGGACGTTCTTTAACAAGATAATTTCTGGAAACGACTTCTTCCATAGTGTATGGCGAAAGTGAATAAATTCCCGGCAGGTCCGTAATAATTACGTCCTTGTCGTCTTTGAATTTGCCCTCTTTTTTCTCAACCGTAACCCCCGGCCAGTTTCCAACATACTGGTTTGAACCCGTCAAGGCGTTAAAAAGCGTAGTTTTTCCCGAGTTTGGGTTTCCCGCAAGCGCTATTTTAATTCCCACAATAACTCCCCCTTAGCTTTCTATTTCGACCATATCTGCGTCAGCCTTTCTAAGGGACAGCTCGTACCCTCTGACCATAAGCTCGATAGGGTCGCCAAGAGGTGCGGTTTTTCTAAGATAAATTTCTACGCCCTTTGTTATGCCCATATCCATAATTCTTCTGCGAATAGCACCCTCACCGTTTACCCTCTTAACAACAACGGTTGTGCCGATTTTTGCGTCTTTTAGCGTCAATGTAAATTCCTCCAAATCTAAAAAGTTAGCCGAAAGTAACCGTAAAACATACCCGAAAAGTTACCCACATCTAACCATATACAATATTACTCTTTTATACGCCTTTTGTCAATAGGCTTTTTAATTTAAAACTTAAATTTCGCCAAAATCCCATTTTGTAGGGTTAATTTAAACTTTTTGTCTTGATTTTTAATATATTGTGTGTTATACTGAAATTTGATTGATTAAACAGAACAAAGGAATGTGAAATTATGGAAATTTTAGATAAAAATAACCCTGCCCTTTGCGAGGAATTTGAAAATTTTGCAAAGACCCACAAAAACGGCGTATTTATGCAGTCGCTTAAATGGACAAAGGTAAAGGATAATTGGGGCTGGGACGCAATTATTTCAAGAGGTGTGGACGGAAAAATCAAGGGTACTTGTCTTGTTTTGATTAAAAAAGTGCCGATTTTCGGTTGTACATTTTTGTACGCACCTCACGGGCCTGTGTGCGATTATCACGACAAGGAAACTTTGGCAGACCTTTTGGAGGGTGCAAAGGCTTTGGCGAAAAAGCACAATTCCTACGAATTTATGTGGGACCCGTGCTATGAGGAAAACCAAACCGACATTACCGAACTTATGCGTTCTTTGGGCTTTAGCCACATTGATGACGCACCGGAGCTTTCGACTATTCAAGCGAGAAACAACTATATGCTAAGAAATATTCAGGGCAAAACCGAGGACGAAGTTATGGCAAGCTTTAAGTCCGATTGGCGAAACAGAATCAGAAAATCCGCCAGAAAGGGCGTTGTTTGCAAGGCGTGTGGAAAAGAGGCACTTGACGATTTTTACCCGATGATGATTGAAACAGGCAAGCGTGACGGATTTTCCATTCGTTCAAAGGAGTATTTCGCAAAAATGCTTGACGCTTTGGGCGAGGAGCATTGCCGACTTTTTGTGTGCTACTACGAGGAAGAGGGCAAGGAGCCTATCCCTGTGTCGGGTGCTGTGACCACCCAGTACGCAGGCAAGACCTGTTATGTTTACGGAGCGTCAGCAAACCACCACAGAAATACCTACCCTAACTATCTAATGCAATGGACTATGATTAAATGGGCAATCGACGGGGATAATTTCATTTACGATTTTCAGGGAATACCGTTTTACAAGGACGAAACTCACCCTAACTACGGCGTTTACAAGTTCAAAAAGGGCTTTCAGGGCGAAGTTGTCACATACGCAGGAGAATTTTTCTACACATTCAAGCCGTTTAAGAAAAAGCTTGTGGGCTTTGCCGAAAAATGTTACAGAAAGCTCCACAGACTTAAAACCCTAAAGCTTTTGAAAAACCGTTCAAAAGACTAATGTTTCCCCCTCTTGCAAAAATGAAAAATATGTGTTATAATAAATGTAAACCTATCGGTTTACATTTGGGTATTTTGCTTTGCCGTCAACAGCGACGGCAATTTCGCTAAAGCGAAACCGCAAAAGTACCCGGTTTGATGAGAGTTTAAAGTAAAATCAACGTAAACCTATCGGTTTACATTTGGGCATTTTGCTTTGCCGTCAACAGCGACGGCAATTTCGCTAAAGCGAAACCGCAAAAGTACCCGGTTTGATGAGAGTTTAAAGTAAAATCAACGTAAACCTATCGGTTTACATTTGGGCATTTTGCTTTGCCGTCAACAGCGACGGCAATTTCGCTAAAGCGAAACCGCAAAAGTACCCGGTTTGATGAGAGTTTAAAGTAAAATCAACGTAAACCTATCGGTTTACATTTGGG
>CAYZOV010000013.1:0-48410 GCA_964480525.1 uncultured Ruminococcus sp. | reverse complement strand
CCGAGCGTTTAACCTTTGGGCATTGGGAGATGGACTGCGTGGAGGGTAAAAAGGGTACCAAGAAAACATTGCTTGTATTGACGGAACGCAAAACCCGTAATGAGATCATACGCCTTATGCCCGACAAAACCGCCGCAAGCGTTGTGGCGGCATTAAACAAACTTGAAAAGGAACTCGGCACGGAGATGTTTGCTCACATATTCCAAAGCATAACGGTTGATAACGGATCCGAGTTTTCCGACTTTGCCGGTATAGAACAAAGCAGCATACACCCGGACCGTAAACGCACGAAACTTTATTATTGCCACCCTTACAGCTCTTACGAAAGAGGCTCAAACGAAAACCAAAACAAAATGGTGCGCCGCCATTATCCCAAAGGCTATGATTTTACCAACACAACGCCCGCCGAAATACGAAAACTTGAAAAGTGGATCAACAACTACCCAAGAGAAATGTTTGACTATTACACCTCCGCTGAACTTTACGAGGCTTGCATCAACAGTATTATGAGAGCATAGTATGCAAAAACAAAGCCCACTATTTGTGCAACATTAACAAACTTTGCAGATTTTCGGACTTTTTCGCACAAACCCCTTGACTTTTCCTTATTTTTTTGAATTTTACAGATAATACAATTATACTTATCAAGGAGGATAAAAAATTATGAGAATTATTACTTGCGATTTAAATTCTGTGGAAAACGGTGAGTTAATTATGGGGAAAATCCGAAGTCTGGGGATTCCCGTTTTTTCAATTGACATTTCGTACGAAACATTTGACCAAACCGAACACCCTCTTGATTACGCCAAACATTTGCAAATTAAAGCCACAAACAGCATTTTTGATACTGTTATATTTTCGCACGTTAAACTAACAATATGCTGTCCTGCCGATTCGGCAAAAACAATACACCAAATTTTAGTTTCGCAAGGTGCAACTTCAATCAGAACAAAGTAATAAAATATAATTTTCGGCATAGAATTTATAAGAAAAGAGAAAGAATTTCTCAAATTATTGGAGGTATAAATTATGAATTTCTATCCGGAAGGCAAATTGTATTTTACAGAAGAAAACCAAAAATATCTAAGCAGTCAAGAAAATTTCAAAGAAGCAATTGACAAAAACATTACTCTCGAAGCCAGAGTTATAATGTGTGACAGCGAACACAACCTTATTGTTGAACTTCCTTTTGGCAAAGGCATTATACCACGTCTTGAAGGCGCTGTTGGCATTGACGACGGAACAACAAAAGACATAGCTTTAATTTCAAAAGTCAACAGATTTGTATGTTTTAAACCTTTGTGCATAGAACTTGACAGCGACGGAGTTGTTACCGCTATTTTGTCACGAAAACTTGCACAAACGCAGTCGTTGAAAGAATATGTGCGAAATTTGGTTTGCGGTCAGGTTATACCCGCAAGAATAACGCATTTTGAATCTTTTGGGTGCTTTGTTGACATAGGGTGCGGTTTGCCGTCGTTAATCCCGATTGACGCAATATCTGTTTCAAGAATTTCACACCCTACAGACAGGTTTTACAACAATCAGGAAATATATGCGGTGGTAAAATCAGTCGAAGCAAACAAAGTGTGCTTGTCACACAAAGAACTTTTGGGAACGTGGATTGAAAACGCAAACAAGTTTACTGTGGGCGAAACCGTAACGGGAATAATCCGAAGTGTTGAAAGCTATGGTGTTTTTGTGGAACTTGCTCCGAATTTAGCAGGACTTGCAGAAAGCTTCGACGGGGCAAAAGCAGGTCAAAAAGCAAGCGTATATATTAAAGCGATTATTCCCGAAAAAATGAAAGTTAAACTTATAATCGTGGACGTATTTGATTCACCTATAAAAAACACAGACTTTGATTATTACATAACCGACGGAATAATTAAACGGTGGGAATACTCAACGCCCGAAAGTCCAAAAGAAATAATATCCGTTTTTGAATAAAGCAAAACGCACATTTTTCTAAAACAGAAAATGTGCGTTATTTCATTATTTTCCTTTAATTTTTGCCCAGTATTGTTTTGAAGCTTGTTCAAGTTTGTTTTCGCCAAATTCATAATAAACTCTGTTTTTTAATTCATCAGGCAAATATTGTTGCACAACATAATGATTTGGATAGTCATGTGGATACTTATAAAACTGTCCTTTTTCTTTAACGTCATCACCGTCAAAATGTTTGTTTTGCAGACATCTCGGAAAACTGTTTGTTGTTCCCTTTTGAATATCTTCCTTAGCATTTGCCAATGCCATGTACGAAGAATTGGACTTAGGCGACGTAGCAAGCAAAATCACAGCTTCGGCAATTGGTATTCCCGCTTCAGGCAATCCCAATTGCAATGCGCTGTCTACGCAAGCTTTTGTAATAACTATCGCCTGCGGATATGCAAGACCAATGTCCTCGCTTGCGATAACCAAAAGTCGTCGGCACAGCGACAATAAATCCCCCGATTCCAAAAGCCGTGCGGCATAGTGGATTGCGGCATTTTCGTCACTTCCCCGAATTGACTTTTGCAATGCCGAAAGCAAATCATAATGCTGGTCACCGTCACGGTCATAACGCATATTGCTACGTTGCGTAAGCTGTTTAACGTTATCCAGCCTGACAATAAGGCTTTCGCCGTCGCTGTCGGCAGTCAACGCACAAAGTTCAACAGTATTTATAGATTTTCTCACATCACCGCCACAGCCTTTTGCGATATATTCAACTACGCCGTTTTCAATTTTAAGTTTCAACTGTTGTTCTTCTGCAACAATCTGAAAAGCACGTCTTATGGCAGGCATTACGTCCTCGGGTTCGATAGATTTAAACTCAAAAACAGTAGAACGGCTCAAAACAGCGTTAAAAATACAAAAATACGGATTTTCTGTTGTGGACGCAATTAGAGTGATTTTACCGTTTTCAATATACTCCAAAAGCGACTGTTGTTGTTTTTTATTAAGATATTGAATTTCGTCTAAATAAAGCAAAATTCCGTTAAATCCGTCTATTGTTTCGGTTTGAGCAATAACGTCTTTAATGTCCGCAACTGAAGTTGAAGTGCCGTTTAGCTTGCACATTTTAAGATTGGTATTTTCGGCAATAATTCGTGCCACAGTGGTTTTCCCGACGCCTGATGGGCCGTAAAAAATCATATTTGGGATTTTACCGCTTTCGATAATTCTTCGCAAAACGCCGTTTTTACTCAAAATATGCTTTTGTCCGACGACCTCATCAAGATTTTTAGGACGAATTTTATCTGCCAATGGCTTAGCCATAGTTAAACTCCTTAGTTTTAAATTAGATAATATTTCTTATATCAGAAAATTTTCTTTGATACGCAATGCTGTTAATTTTTTTCATAAGGTATTCCTGTCCCACAACAACAGCCGTTTCGTATTTCAAGGTTTTCTCAGGAGTAATTATTTCACGATAAATAATAAAAGTATCTCCCGCTGTTTTCAAAACTGTATGAGAATTTCCGATAAACGTACCTCGTGTAATCTTCACAGACGCAACAAAATCAAAAAGCTCGTGATACTGTTCCGAAGTTACTTCTTCGTCAAGAAAAGTGTTAAGTATTTCATTCATAAAACATTGCTCCTTTCTGATATTTTTAACAAAAGCCACATTTTGCGATGTGGCTTTTGTTGTATTTGTGATTTATTCGTAGAGTGGGTATTTTTCGCAAATTGCAGTAACGCCTGCTCTGATTTCGTCAGCCTTGTTTTCAAAATCCGTTGCAGTAAGATAAATAAATTCAGCAATCTTGAGCATATCCTCTTCAACAAGACCTCTGCTTGTTACAGCAGGTGTACCGATTCTCACACCACTTGTGATAAATGGACTTTGTGGGTCGTTCGGAATAGCGTTTTTGTTTACTGTAATATATACCTCGTCAAGCTTCTTTTCAAGTTCCTTACCTGTGATGTTAAACGGCTGTAGGTCAACAAGCATAAGGTGGTTGTCTGTTCCACCTGATACAAGTCTGAAGCCCTTTTCAACCAACGCTTTTGCAAGAGTTTTCGCATTTTTGATAATCTGCTCCTGATATGCCTTAAATTCAGGTTTAAGAGCTTCACCGAAGCATACTGCCTTTGAAGCGATAACGTGCATTAAAGGGCCGCCCTGTGTTCCCGGGAAAATAGCCTTGTTAATCTTCTTTGCGAGTTCCTCATCATTTGTGAGGATAAGTCCTCCTCTAGGGCCTCTGAGAGTTTTGTGAGTTGTTGTTGTAACAACGTCAGCATATGGTACAGGCGACTGGTGAAGTCCTGCCGCAACAAGACCTGCAATATGTGCCATATCAACCATAAGGTATGCTCCGACGCTCTTTGCAATTTTAGAAAGTCTTTCAAAATCTATTGCTCTCGGATATGCAGACGCACCTGCAACGATAAGCTTAGGCTGGTTTTCCTTAGCCATTTTTTCAACTGCGTCATAGTCGATAGTTTCATCATCACCCAGACCATACGAAACAAAGTTAAAGTATTTACCTGAAAGATTTACAGGTGAACCGTGTGTGAGGTGTCCGCCGTGAGCAAGGCTCATACCCATAATTGTATCACCAGGGTTTACAAGTGCAAAGTAAACGGCTGTGTTAGCCTGTGCGCCTGAGTGTGGCTGAACGTTTGCATATTTTGCACCAAAAAGCTTGCAAGCTCTTTCAATAGCGATATTTTCAACAACGTCAACACATTCGCAACCGCCGTAGTATCTCTTTGCAGGGTAACCTTCGGCATATTTATTTGTCAAAACTGTTCCCATTGCAGCCATAACAGCAGGCGAAACGATATTTTCACTTGCGATAAGTTCAAGATTTCTCCTTTGTCTTTTAAGTTCAGACTGGAGCGCTTCGCCGACTTCTTTGTCAAATTCTTCAACAAAACCAATAGTATCCATCATTTTCATAGAAAAAACTCCTTAAATAAATATTTCAAAAATATTATAACCTATTTTGCATAATTTTTCAAGAGGTTATGACAATTTTTTTGAAAAAACTGCCAAATAAACGAAAAAATAATTTTAAATTATACACTTTAACTAAGATAAACAATATAATTTATCGTCCATTCAAAGGAATTATATTTGCAGATAGAAAAGCAATCGGAAAATTCCGCCATATTCAAAACATTTTCCTTAACCTTATCATAAACATTTCCCATAAGATACAACGTAAAAACCACGCAATCTTCATCTCGCATATAAATGTGTGAAAATTCAAGCGATTCACAACTGCTACAGAACTTTAAAAATATTCCGTAAAAGTCACAGGCAATTTTTCTTTTTTCTTCCGGAGCAAAAGTCATTTGATAATCAAGAGCCTCCATAGATTTTTCCAGATAGAAATGATACGGTTCGCCATAATAAGAATAAATCAAATCATTTCCTACTCTACTTATCATTGGTCCGCCCCCTTAACTGTAAATCTAATCATAAGAGGAAAATCATCTTTAGCTTTTGCGTCGATTTCGGAATCAATATCCATTGTGCAAATTTCAAGCAAATCTTTAAAATCCAGTCGGTTTTCAGCCTCAACATTCCAAATGTAGGTCAGCACATCTATAAACAAAGTATCATTTTCTTCTTGTCCCCATTGTACAAAAACCAAATGATTATATTCCAAAAAACAACTTAGCAGGGTTTTAAATTTTTCAAGCTTATGAACATAATCTTCCGAAACACTATGAGAATCAAGAAAATCTTTAATTATAACGTCAAGTTGTTTTTCATCTAAAGCGT
Organism: uncultured Ruminococcus sp.; assembly: GCA_964480525.1. GTDB lineage: Bacteria > Bacillota > Clostridia > Oscillospirales > Ruminococcaceae > JAAZZIT01. The sequence goes on along the minus strand of CAYZOV010000013.1, from coordinate 42,685 downwards.
TAAGATTATAAAGCGCATTTTTTGTTGATTTTCTTTTTCCCATTTGTTTTTCCTCCTGAAAACTTTTGCGAAATGATTCTCTTTAAGATTATTTAAATTATAACATTTCAAAATTTAAATGTCAACAAAACTCAAATTTTATAAAACTTTTTTAGTACAATATTTAACGCAATCTGAAAATTAAGCCAAAACTATTGCAACACAATTATTTTTGTGCTAAAATGTTATGATATAGATTAAAAACTACGGAGGTTTATTATGCCTATTATTATACCGGACAATTTGCCCGCTTTTTCAACGCTTGAAAAAGAAAAAATATTTGCAATTCCAAACGACAGAGCGTTTCATCAGGATATACGTCCTTTGAAAATCGCAATTGTTAATCTTATGCCTGACAAAATCGTTACGGAAACACAGCTTTTAAGGCTTTTGAGTAACACACCGCTTCATGTGGAAATTGACCTTGTACAGATGAATCATGTTTCTAAAAACACACCGCAGGAACATATGCTTGCTTTTTACAAATCGTTTGACGAAGTTAAAGAAAACAAGTACGACGGCGTAATTATCACAGGCGCTCCTGTAGAACTTTTAGATTTTGAGGACGTTGATTATTGGGACGAACTTTGCGAAGTTTTCGAGTGGACAAAGACAAACGTCTATTCAACGATACATATTTGTTGGGGAGCGCAGGCAGGTTTGTATTACCATTACGGAATACCAAAGTATTCTCTTAATGAAAAAATGTTCGGAAATTTCAAACATCACATTTTACACCCTGAAAACACCTTGCTGAAAGGATTTGGAGATGTATTTCATTGTCCTCACTCACGACACACCGAAGTCAGAAAATGTGATATAGAAAAAATCGACGCTTTAACAATTGTTGCGGAATCATACGAAGCAGGCTTGCACGTTGTTTGCGACAAAACGGAGCGACAATTTTTCCTTTTGGGTCATTGGGAATACGACCGAGAAACTTTGGCAAAAGAATATTTCCGTGACGTTGAAAAAGGTTTGGACATCAAAGTACCGTACAACTATTTTCCTGACAACAATCCCGAAAATACCCCAATCTTTAACTGGAGCTGTTCGGCAAACCTTATGTATGCAAACTGGCTTAACTATTGTGTTTACCAGAGGACGCCATACGACCTTAACACGCTTGAAAAAATTAACAACTAACAAAAAAGTGATACATTTCATTATGAGAAATGTATCACTTTTATTTTAATCTGAAATTTTGGTGATTTTTCCGACTTTCTTTGTTCGCTCAATTTTAGGCGGCTTGTTATCGTTGATAACGTCCTCGGTAATTGTAATCGAAACAATATCTGTATCAGACGGTGCGTCAAACATAAGTTGCATTAAAGCGCTTTCAAAAACCGAACGCAAACCTCTTGCGCCTGTGTTCTGTTTGATAGCTTTTTCAGCTATCGCTTTCTTAGCTTCGTCTGTGATTATAAGGTCGATATTGTCAAGTTTAAACAATTTCTTATACTGTTTAATCAAGGCATTTTTAGGTTCCGAAAGTATTCTGCAAAGTGCGTCAATATCAAGATTTTCAAGCACAGAAATAACAGGAAGTCTGCCCACCAGTTCAGGAACGATACCAAATTTAACCAAATCCTCCGGAAGAACACTTTTGAAAATATCCTTAGTATCGCTTTTTGACTTTAGATTTCCGCCAAAACCCAATGTAGAAGATTCTGTACGTTTTTGAATAACTTTTTCAAGTCCGTCAAAAGCTCCGCCACAGATGAACAAAATATTCTTTGTATCAATCTGAATAAACTCCTGATGAGGGTGTTTTCTTCCGCCCTGCGGAGGAACATTTGAAACAGTACCTTCTATAATTTTAAGAAGCGCTTGCTGAACGCCTTCGCCGCTTACGTCACGGGTAATTGAAGTGTTTTCCGATTTTCTTGCAATTTTGTCTATTTCGTCAATATAAATTATTCCCTTTTGTGCGTCCTCTATGTTATAATCTGCCGCCTGAATAAGTCTGGTGAGAACATTTTCCACGTCGTCGCCCACATAACCCGCTTCTGTCAGCGTAGTAGCGTCCGCAATCGCAAACGGAACATTCAAAAGTTTTGCCAAAGTTTGTGCAAGAAATGTTTTACCCGTTCCCGTAGGTCCCACCAAAAGAACATTACTCTTTTGAATTTCCACATCGTCATCATCTTCCTGAGAAAGATTTAAAATACGTTTATAGTGGTTATAAACCGACACCGCAAGAGTAGTTTTCGCATAATCCTGCCCGATAACATATTCGTCCAGAACAGCTTTTATTTCGTGAGGTTTCAAAAGCGTTATTTGTTTTTTGTCGTTTTCTTTAGGTCTTTGTACAGTTCTAACCTGTTTGCCGTTTTGACGTTCCATAATGTCATGACAAAAAGTTACACATTCATCACAAATATGAACGTTCCCTGCCGAAAACATATTTCTGGCTCTGTTTTCCACTTTACCGCAGAAACTGCAACGTTTCATTCCTTCCATATTATCCATCAAATCAATTCCTATCTGTTCTTAATAACTTTGTCGATAAGTCCGTATTCCAACGCTTCCTGTGCGGACATAAAATTATCTCTTTCTGTATCAATAGCAATCTGCTCAATTGATTTTCCTGTATTTTCGGCTAAAATAGCATTGAGTTTTTCTCTTGTTCTTACAAGATGGTCGGAACGGATTTTAATATCTGTGCACTGACCGCTTAAACCGCCCGAAATAAGTGGTTGGTGAATCATAATTTCGCTGTTTGGCAAAGAAAATCTTTTGCCTTTAGTTCCGCTTGAAAGCAAAAATGCACCCATAGACGCAGCCATACCCATACAAATAGTAGATACGTCGCACTTAATATACTGAATTGTGTCATAAATTGCCATACCTGCGGTTACAGACCCACCTGGGCTGTTAATATAAATACTGATATCCTTTTCAGGGTCCTGACCTTCAAGGTACAAAAGCTGTGAAACAACCAAACTAGCCGTTGTGTCGTTTACTTCGTCCGAAAGCATAATAATTCTGTCATTAAGAAGTCTTGAATAAATATCATAACTTCTTTCGCCTCTGCTTGTTTGTTCAACAACATAAGGTATTGTAGCCATAAAAAATTCCTCCTATCATTGTTCGTGAAAATTCTACATTATTCTGTTTTACCATTTGTAAAATTCGCCCACATGGTTTAGTGGGCGAATTGTTTAATGTTTAATTACTTTACGATAGCATTATCCTTAACAAAATCAGCAGCTTTACCTACGAGAAGGTCTTTCTTGAGGTCCTTGTCGCTAACAAGTTCCTTAATCTTAGCAACTTCCATTGAATACATTTCAGACATCTTGTTAAATTCAGCTTCGATTTCTTCTTCCGTAGCGTCAAGGTTTTCGACTTCGGCAATCTTTTCAAGAGCAAGACGGAGCTTAACCTGCTTTTCAGCCTGTTCCTTGTATGTTTCTCTGATAGAATCAATTGTCTGGTTTGTGAACTGCATATACATTTCAAGAGAAATTCCCTGTGGAGCAAGTCTTTGTTCCAAATCCTGAAGCATTTCAGCTACACGTCTGTCGTACATAACCTGTGGAATTTCAGCTTCCATATTTTCGATAACCTTATCGAATACAGCGCCCTCAAAGTTGTTCTGAGAAGTCTTTTCAGCAGCTTCTTCAAGTCTTTTCTTAATATCAGCTTTAAGGTCTGCAACAGTATCAAATTCCGAAGTATCCTTTACAAATTCGTCGTCAAGTTCAGGAAGTTCCTTAGCCTTGATTTCGTGGAGTTTAATTTTGAATACAACAGGAGCGCCCTTGAGTTCTTCTGCGCCGTAGTCGTCAGGGAAAGTTACGTTAATATCAAATTCTTCGCCGATTGAGTGACCTGCAACCTGTTCTTCAAAACCAGGGATAAACTGACCGCTACCGAGTGAAAGTGTGAACTTTTCAGCTTTTCCGCCGTCAAAAGCAACGTCGTCTTTAAAGCCCTCAAAGTCGATAACAACGTCGTCGCCCATCTGACAAGCTCTGTCATCAACGTCGATAATTCTCATTCCCTTTTCACGAAGCTTGTCAACTTCTTTGTCAACTTCTTCGTCTGTAATTTCTCTTACAGATTTTTCAGCTTCGATACCCTTGTAATCCTTTACGGAAACTTCAGGCTTAGTTGTGCAAATAACTTTCATGCTAACGCCGTTTTCCTTGTCAACAGCAGTAATTTCAACGTCAGGCTGTGCAACAAGTTCAAGGTTTGCTTCGTCAATAGCAGAATTAACGTATTCTGGATAAAGAAGATTTACAGCGTCCTCGTAGAAGCAGTTTTCGCCATAGTTCTTTTCGATAACCTTTCTAGGAGCTTTGCCCTTTCTGAAACCGGGAACAGCAATCTTGTTCTTAGCTTTGAGATAAGCTTTCTGGAGAGCTTCTTCAAAAGCTTCGGCAGTAATCTCTATCTCCAATTCATAAGTATTTGCACCAGTTTTGTTAGTTGTTTTTAAACTCATTTTTTATTTCCTCCAATAAATAATATATCTTTGTAATTATAGCATATTATGATTTTAATTTCTAGTGATTTTTTATAAATTGTCATTTTGCACAATTTCAGTAATGTTTTTTGGGCAAAATTTTAAAAAATCACTAGAAATAAGTTGATAATTAACGCCATCTATCGTCTTATTTACAGCATTGTAGTGACCTTTACCGTGAATATGCCCATAAAAGCAATGTTTTATTCCATATTTTTGAAGAACTTCCAATATTTCAAAATTATAATCATTTGCAAAAATAGGCGGATAATGTAAAAACACCACGGGTTTAAGATTATCCTTTAAAGCGGATTCTATAGACATACTAAGTCGTCCCGCTTCACGCAAAAGAACTTTTTTGTCCGCCGGAATGTCGGTTTCGTTAATCCAACCTCTGGTTCCGCAGATACCTATATTTTCATAAGCGTAATGATTATTTTGCAAAATATGCAAGGTGTCAAACCCATTTTCTTCAAAAAACTTTTCCATCTTTGTTTTTGTATTCCACCAATAATCATGATTACCTTTTGAAATGATTTTTCTTCCCGGCAAAGAATTTAAAAACTGAAAATCTTTAACGCTGTCTTTAAAATTCATTCCCCAAGAAATATCACCCGGAATAACCACAGTATCGTCGTTTTTGACAAGATTTTTCCAATTATCTTCAAGTCTGGTTACATAATCGTCCCAACCGCCGAAAATATCCATAGGCTTATTTACGGACAAAGAAAGGTGCAAATCAGCTATTACAAATAATGCCAAAATGTATCCTCCGTTTCAAAAAATAGTGTAATAATTCGATTGAATCGGTTAATAATACTTTTACGGACGTATGTCCTAAAAAATTAAAGGTAGGTTTTTAAGATGGAAGAAAGAATTTACGGAATCAACTGTGATGTATCAAACTGTATCTACAACAGAAACGACAAGGAATGTGTTGCAGGCAAAATCAACGTTTGTCGTTGTTGCAACACCCCTGACTGTTGCGACGAAACAGTTTGCAAAACTTTCAAAGCAAGAAAGTAATACAAATCACAACATGAGCCGTCAGAAAAAACTGACGGCTACATATTTTTAATTAAATACCGAGTGTTTCCAGAACAAATTCTTTCATATTGTCCTTGTTAATTGAGTTAGTAAATCTAACTTCCTTGTTTTTAAGCTCTGCAAGTGAATTCGGAACTTCAAGTTTTGTGATTTCAGCAAGCTTGTCAACAAGTTCAAATTCATCAGCGTTTGCGTCAAATTCACCAAGTGCGTCAAGAACGCTGTTTGAGAATTTGTATGGGCTTGCAGTTGAAGCAATAACAGTCTTAGTGTTATCGCCTGTTGCCTTAGCATAATCTTCGTAAACCTTAACAGCTACGGCTGTGTGAGTGTCGCAAATGTAAGAATACTTTTTGAAAATCTCATCAATAGTAGCCTTAGTTTCTTCGTCATTACAGCAACCTGCGTAAAATTCGTCCTTGAGGATAGCCTTTACATCATCTGTTACTTCATATTTGCCCTCTGTAGCAAGTTTTCCGAACCAATCCTTGATTGTTTCGTCGTTTTCGCCACAAATGTGGTAAAGAAGTCTTTCAAGGTTTGATGAAATAAGAATATCCATTGACGGTGAAATTGTTGTGTGGAATGTTCTGTTTCTATTATAAACACCTGTTGTCAAAAATTCAGTAAGAACGTTATTTGCATTTGATGCACAGATAAGTTTGTTTACCGGAACACCCATTTTCTTAGCGTAATAGCCTGCAAGAATGTTTCCGAAGTTACCTGTCGGAACAACGATGTTAATTTTATCGCCAAGCTTAATTTGTTCGTCCTTAACAAGCTGTGCATATGACGAAACATAATAAATAATCTGTGGTGCAAGTCTACCCCAGTTAATTGAGTTTGCCGACGAGAACATAAATCCGTTTTCTGCAAGCTTGTTGCCGATTTCCTTGCTTGTAAAAATAGCCTTTACGCCGTTTTGAGCGTCGTCAAAGTTACCCTTGATAGCACAAACCCCAACGTTTTCGCCCTCCTGAGTAGTCATCTGTTTTTTCTGCATAGCGGAAACTCCGTCCTCAGGATAAAATACAAGAATCTGTGTTCCCTCAACGTCCTTAAAGCCTTCAAGTGCGGCTTTTCCTGTATCTCCCGAAGTAGCAACAAGAATTACAACCTTTTTGTCAAGATTGATTTTCTTTGTTGAAGTTGTGAGCAAATACGGAAGAATCTGCAACGCCATATCTTTGAAAGCGCAAGTTGGACCGTGCCACAATTCAAGCATATATGTACCGTCGAAAAGATGTGCAAGTTCGCAAATATTCTCGCTGTCAAAATTCTTAACGCTGTATGCGTTATTTACACAATAAGCAATTTCAGCTTCTGTAAAGTCTGTAAGATACTTTGCAAAAACAAAAGCAGCTCTTTCAGCATATGTCATATCTCCGAGATTTTTAATATCATCAAAGGAGATTGACGGAATTTCGCTAGGAACAAAAAGTCCTCCGTCAGCGGAAATTCCTTGTGCGATTGCCTGTGCAGATGTAACATTTACATTGCTGTTTCTGGTTGACTTGTAATACATAAGTATACACCCTTCTTTAAGTTATTTACCGGCGTCAAAAGCACCGGCATAATATTTAAATTTTAAAATTTTACCGTTTTCCATTGTTAAAACCGCCACGTCAAACCTATAAATCTGGTTGTCTTGTCCGAATTTATCAACATAAGCCTGTGCAGTTTTAACCAACAGTCTTTTTTTAGAATAAGTTATCGCTTCTTCTCCGCAAGACAACGAATTAGGTTTTCGTGTTTTTACTTCGACAAAAGCAACAACGTTTTCTTTCATAGCAATTATATCAATTTCTCCGCCTTTAATTGTGAAATTTCTCTTAACAATTTCATAATCATGTTTTTTAAGAAATTCACAAACGGCATTTTCACCGTCGTAACCTATTTTTTTCGCATTATTATAAGTCATTTTTTTCATAAAACTTTTTTAAAAAACTCGGTCTATGATATTCTGAAACGCCATATTTTTTTATCATTTCGTAATGAAGTTTTGTTCCATAGCCTTTATGTTTTGCAAATTGGTACTGAGGCAGTTGTTCATCAATTTGTTTCATATACCTATCTCTTGCGACTTTTGCCAAAATCGAAGCAGCCGCAACAGACTGCGACGTGGCGTCGCCCTTAACTACCGTCAAAGTTTCGCACCCTACCAAAGGTGATTTATTTCCGTCGATAAGCGCAAGTTCGGGTTTGATTTTCAAACCCTCTATGGCACGTTTCATAGCAAGCATAGCCGCATTAAGAATATTGATTTGTTCAATTTCTTCAATCGAAGCGGTAGCGATTGAATAATCTTTAGCTTTTTCAATTATTTCATCAAAAAGGGCTTCCCTTTTCTTTTCCGAAAGCTTTTTGCTGTCGTTGATTCCCTCAATAAAAACGCCCTCGTCAAAAATAACCGCTGCGGCATAGACATCTCCCGCCAAAGGTCCACGCCCTGCTTCGTCAACACCGCAAAAGCATTTATAATTTTCCCTTATTTTGTTATCAAACTCAAAAAGTTCATTCATAATTATTATCCTTTTTTCGGTTTTTCAAGCGAAAGTTTACCTAGTTTTCCGCTTCTGAATTCATCAACAACCGTAATCGCCGTTCGTTCGGTGTTAATTTCACCGCCTGAAATCAAAAATCCACGTTTTTTCCCGATTCTCATCAAAAGTTCGTAACCCACTTGACAACCTGCGGTAAATTCGTCGGTTTCGGGAAGATTTTCAAGAGAAATATTATATCTGTTTTCTATTAAATGCGGATAGTCTTTCAAAAACAGTTCAAGCAAGCGACAAGCGATATATTCCATATCCATTACGTCGTCTTTAACTGCGCCCGTAAAAGCCAGCATTTCTCCCACCAGCTTGTCCTCAAATTTAGGCCACAAAACACCCGGCATATCAAGAAGTTCAATATCGCTTGCAAGGCTAACCCATTGTTTTCCCCGTGTAACTCCCGGTCTGTCCTCAACTTTTGCGTGCTTAGAGCCTGCAAGTCGATTTATAAACGAAGATTTTCCCACGTTCGGGATTCCCACTATCATAATTCTGACAGGTCTGCCCACCATACCTTTTTTATTCCACATTTCTATCTTATTTGCAAGAATATCTTTCAAAAGCGGAATAAATTTATTAACGTTTCTACCGCTTCGGCAGTCCGTTGCAAGTGCATATTTTCCGTTGTTTTTATAGTATTCAAGCCACATTGACGTAATATTATCATCAGCAGCGTCACACTTATTAAGCAAAATAAGTCTTGGTTTTCCGCCGACAAGATAGTCCATTTCCGGGTTACTGCTGGAATACGGTATTCTTGCGTCACGGATTTCCACAACAGCGTCAACAAGTTTTAAATTTGACATCATCAAACGCCTTGTCTTAGCCATATGTCCCGGAAACCAGTTGATTGTTACATCAGACGTACCCGAATTATTATTACTTTTTTCTTGTCTAATTTTTCTTTTTTGATTCATATTCATAAATTATCACTTCCAAACTGTATAAGAATATTTGCAAAAATTATTCCTAAATTTTTACATAAAACCCAGTTCTCCGTATGAAGAAAAAAGTCTGAAAAAAACTTTTCCCACAATACATTTTACGTCAACACACCCGAAAACACGGCTATCGGTAGAATGATTTCGGTTGTCGCCCATAAGAAAAACCGAATCTTTCGGAACAATATAAGTATATTTTTCACTTTCAGCGTCGAAATATCTACTGTCAAATTTTTCGTTGTCGTACATTATTTTTTCTTTAAGGTATTCATTTTCCGAAATAAGATTTCCGTCAACCTTTACGGTATTGTTTTTATAGTCGATTTCCACGGTTTGCCCCTCGGTGGCAATCACACGTTTAACAACTGTTTTATTCAAAAAATCAGAATTTGCAACAACTATGTCATTTATCTTCGGAGTATATGCCATGTTTGTTACCAAAACAATATCGTTATTATAAAGCGTACAGTTCATAGAATTTCCGTCCACAATTACTGATGAAATTATGAAAGAAAACAATAAAATGATTACCAAAACAGAATTAGCAACAACCTCCGCCCAGTCTAAAACCTGACCGAAAATACGGATAAATTCTTTTTTTGACATTTAAAATCTCCCATTTTAAAAGAACGAAAACGGCGAAAGTCTAAGAACAACTTTACCTATAATCGTATCTGTCGGCACCATACCAACCATATTTGAACGGCTGTCGGTAGAATTATTACGGTTATCTCCCATTACAAAAACGCACCCATCAGGAACAACTACTTCGTTTTGGTAAAAATCCAAACGGTTGGTGGTCAGTTCTTTAATGTACGGTTCGTCAAGGACTTTGCCGTCAACCTTAACTTCGCCTTTGTCAAAATCTATAGACACGGTTTGTCCTTCGGTGGCAATTACACGTTTTATCAAGACTTTTTTGTTTATTGCTTCGGTATTCTGAAAAATAACAATATCGCCGTATTTCGGGGTATAAAACACATTTGTGGTAATAAGTCTTTGACCATCGACAAGTGTAGGATTCATAGAATTTCCGTCCACAACAACAAGCTTAAAAACGAAAGTCAGCAACAGTAAAGCTATAAAGCAATACAGCACCAACGTTTCAAGCCAATCAAAAATATCATCTATCAAAATACTTTTTTCACTAAATTTCATATTATACCTCCGAAAGAAACAAAATTATCCATTTAATCATTATAACAAATTTCTTTTAAGATTGCAAGTGATTTAGAAAAAATTCTTTTTTCATAAAAAAATAAGGAACAAACCGCCTTTGTGGTCTGTTCCTTTTCGCAATTTGAAATTATCTGATTGCTTCCTTAACCTTAGCAGCCTTACCAACTCTGTTTCTGAGATAGTAGAGCTTAGCACGACGTACCTTACCTGAACGAACAAGTTCAACCTTTTCAACAACAGGTGAATGTACAGGGAATACTCTTTCAATTCCGCAACCGTGAGCAACACGTCTTACAGTAAATGTTTCGTGAATACCACCGTGCTTCTTAGCAATAACTGTACCCTCGAATACCTGAATTCTTGACTTGTCGCCTTCCTGAATTCTAACGTGTACCTTTACAGTATCACCAACGTTGATTTCAGGGATTTCTTTCTTCATACTTGACTGTGAAATAAGTTTTAAAGCGTCCACTTTAAATACCTCCTAATTTTTCAGACATTCATACACCTATTCAAAATAGGTCAGAGGACTGTCCCCTTTAATGTCAGCGTTTACGCCTATCGCAAACGCAATGGCACTAACTCTCGTCTGGCAAAATGCCCGACGGTAATTCAAATGCTTAAATATTATACCACACATTTGATGAAAGTGCAACATATTTTATTGAAAATTTTCACCGTTTTCACAAAGTATTTTTGTGCGATTTGCACTAATATGTGTAATTTCAATGCCTGTTTTCTCCGAAAACGACTCCAAAACAGGTGCAAAATTTAAATTAAAGCTATTTCCAGCCGATGTAGAAAGCTTTAGAGTTAAAATTGTGCTTTCGTCTGTCGTAGAAATATCCAAAAGCTCGATATGCTCTTTTACATCAATTTGACGATATGAAATTTTCTTGGTTTTCTTATCCCTGTGACGCTTTGAAATTTCCACAGTTTCTGCATTAATAAACTCAAGAAATTTTTCCTTAGTTTGACTAGGCGTTGCGCTCGTTTCAATTTCAATTACATAAACCGATTTATTTATATCCAGATGTTCATGCAAAGGCTTAGAAACGGACATAATTTTCAAGCCTTCCGGCAAAACCTCGTTCATTCTTTTCATAAGCTCGTCATCGGGAATATTTTCCAAAAGAGCAATATCCATCGGTTCAATTTGGCTTTCTGTACCCAATGCAAGTGCAAGCGGAAACATAATATACGGATGAGGATTAAACCCTTGAGTATACCACACAGGGATTTTTGCACGTCTTAGCGTTCGGGTAATCACACGCATAAGGTCAAGGTGGGAAATAAATTTTGCCCTACCCTGCTTGGCATAAGTTAGTCTGTAAACGTATCGTGTCAAAACAAGGTTTTGATTTTTCGGGTGATTAGCCACAGTAAACACCTCCACATTCTTTTGAAACTCCACAACCCGAACAGCCCTCTTTACAATTTCGGGTTGTTTGTGCGTTGTGAGCCTTTATGTTTTCTCGTTCAAAAAATTTCTTAGAAACAAGATAATCCAAATGCTCCCACGGCAAAATCTCGTCAAATTCTCTTTTTCTGTTTGCATAGAAAAGCGTATCAATTCCGCATTCGTCAAAAGCTTCCTGCCAAAGATTAAATTTGAAATACTCGTCCCAACTATCAAGAGTACAGCCCTTTTTCCACGCTGTATAAATCGCCTTGCCGAGTCTTCTGTCGCCTCGTGCCAACACTCCCTCAAGAATACTTACATCTTGCGTATGATAACTTACACGAACCTTTCTCGTTGTAAGCGACTCCAAAAGGTGCTTTTGCTTTGCCTGAATTTCTTCTCGTGTAGCCTGTGGCTCGTACTGAAACGGAGTAAAAGGCTTAGGCACAAATGTAGCTGTGGAAATTGAAATTTGAATAGTATTTCCACGCTTTTCTCTGTCGATAGAATAAAACATATCTACAATTCTTTGTGCAAGCTGTGCAATACCCTCGATATCCTCCATCGTTTCAGTCGGAAGTCCAAGCATAAAGTAAAGCTTAACAGCAGTATATCCACCCTCAAAAGCCATTTTACAGGTAGACATAATTTCCTCCTCGGTCACGTTTTTGTTAATGACATCACGCAAACGCTGCGTTCCTGCCTCGGCAGCAAATGTCAAACCGCTTTTTCGTACACGCTGAATTTTTTCCAAAAGGTCGTCGCTGAAATTATCCACTCGAAGTGACGGTAGCGACAAGCTTATTTGCTCTTTGTCTGTATAATCAACAAGGCTGTTTAAAAGCTCGTTAATCTTTGTATGGTCGCTGGTGGAAAGTGACGAAAGAGAAACCTCCTCGTAGCCTGTTTGCTCACAAAGACACTTTGTCTGATTTTTAATTGTATCAACATTTTTTTCACGGAAAGGTCTGTAAATAAAGCCTGCCTGACAAAAACGACAGCCACGGATACACCCTCTCAAAACCTCCACAACGGCTCTGTCGTGAACGATTGAAGTAAACGGCACCACAAAATTATCAGGATAATACACCTTGTCAAGATCCTTGATAATTCTTTTTTGAATTTTAGCAGGAGCATTTTCTTCGTTTGGAACAACAAATTTAATTGTACCATCGTCGTTATATTCAACATCGTAAAACGCAGGTACATAAATGCCCTTGATTTTTACTGCTTCTCTTAAAAATTCAAGCTTTGTAGGGTTAGACGGTTTCATTTTTGCATACAAATCCATAAGCTCGAGATTTACCTCTTCGCCCTCGCCGAGAATAAAAATATCAATAAAATCTGCAAGTGGCTCCGGATTGCAAACGCAAGGTCCTCCTGCTACGACGATAGGCATAAGTGAGGTTCTGTCCTTTGCCAAAACAGGAAGTCCGGCAAGGTCGAGCATATTCAAAACATTAGTATAAGAAAGTTCGTACTGCAAGGTAAAACCGATAAAATCAAAATCCTTTATCGGGTCTAAGCTTTCCAAACCATAAAGCAAAATATCATTATCACGCATTGTTTTTTCAAAGTCCTTATCAGGGGCAAAAACACGCTCGCACCAGAAATTTTCTCTTTGGTTTTTCAAGCCGTACAATATTTTCATTCCCAAATGCGACATTCCCACGTCGTATGTATCAGGAAAGCAAAAGGCAAATCTTACATCGACCTTGCTCTTATCCTTAACAATGCTTCCCGCTTCGCCACCGATATATCGTGCCGGTTTTTGAGTATTTAACAAAAGCTGTTCAAGTTTTTTATCCATAATTTTTTGTGCAAATACGCACAGTCCTTTCATAATAGTACATACATATTTATTTTAACATAGTTTTTTATAAATTTCAACTCATAACCTCGGAAACAATTATATAACAAATTGTTACAGCAAGAGAAATTGACATTTTATATTTAAGCATAAAAATTATTCCGATAATAATTAACAAGACACACAATAACTTAACAACATAGTCATAATATCTGCTAAGGCTTTGGTTTTGCAAATTGTCAAATATAATTTTTAAAATCTGCCCCCCGTCAAAGGCTTTAAACGGTAGCAAATTAAAAAGCCCGAGCGTTATATTTGCCACGGCAAAATCAAAAAAAGTGTTAGCTTTTAACAGAAAAATTCCGACCAAAAGATTTAAAAAACACCCTGCTGACAAAACGGCTATTTCCTTTTGATATGATAAAATTCTGCAATTTGGCGTAAGCTTTATGCCACCGCCGTAAAACAAAAGCTCTCTGGGTGTACATTTATAAAAACACATAAGCAAAATATGTCCTGCTTCATGCAACATACAACACATAAGAGCAAGCAAAATTTTCGCACCCTCATTTGAATAAAAAAGCACGGCAAAAAGTGCAAAAAAGCTAAAGGATATACCCACATTTACATTTTTTATCTTAAATTCCAGCATAGTATCACCTATTAAATTTTATGTACATAAGGCATTGCATAGTACAAAAAAAAGCCGAGGAATAACCCTCGGCAAATTTTTAATTCTGTTCCTTTTTTATTTTAAAAATCGCTCTTAAAATTCCACTCAAAACCTTAGGACTTTTCACCACAACAATTTTCATAAAAACCCAACCTTTCTGAAATATAATAAATAGCAATGCTGTATTACATACTATTCATTTTGCAAAAAAAGGTTCGGTTTTTAATTAAATCTGTTTGTTTTTTTGCGATAATTATAATTAACAATTTGTATTCGCAACAGATAATTTTTTGCATTTTTCAACGGACAAAATCATTACCCCGAAAAAGAAAAGCAGATACAAAGGCATAATTTTTAAACTTATATGGTTAGCGATAAGTCCGAAAACAGGTGGCATAAACGTTGAACCGACATAAGCCGCCGCCATCTGAACGCCTATAATCGCCTGTGAGTTTTGTTTTCCGAAATTGTCAGGCGTAGAATGAATTATACAAGGATAAATCGGAGCGCACCCAAGACCGATAATTACAAAACCGCAAAGTGCAAAAACGTCAATTTGAACAGGCAACGCAACAAGAATTATACCGCACAAAATAATTGTCGTTCCAAGTCGGATTGAATTGTGGTCGCCCAGTTTCGGAGAAATAAATCCCGCAAGAAATCTTCCCAAAGTTATGCCGATAAAGAAAAGCGAAGCAAATCTGGCGGCTGTTTCTTCGCAGATTCCTCTGACGCCTACAAGATAGCTTGAAGTCCAAAGCATACAAGTGCTTTCTCCTGCACAATAGCACAAAAATCCCAGAAGAATATACGGAACGCCTTTGATTTTAAAACTTCCTTTTAAACCCAAAACAGGAGCGTCGTTTGTTTCTTGTTCGGTTTTGCTGTGGATTTTCCACAACGGCAAAGTTGCCACAAGGACAATTAAAATACCTGTCTGAATAAACGAAACCCATCTGTAACCGTTTTGCCATTTTGAGTAAGTCAAAGCAAGTGACATAATGTACGGACTGACAATTGTACCCACGCCCCAGAAACAATGAAGCCAACTCATATGACGTGAATTATAATGTAGCGCAACATAGTTATTAAGTGCGGCGTCGATTGAACCGGCACCCAGACCATACGGAATCCCCCAAAGACAAAGCACCCAAAAGCTGTGCGAAACGGAAAAGCCAAACAACGCAAGTGCCGTTAAAAAAACACAACCCACAGTAACATACTTTGTGGAGAATTTTTTTGTAAGACGTTCGGACATTAAACCCGAAATAATCGTTCCGCCCGAAATAATCATTGACAAAAATCCCATGTAGGAAATCGGCATATCAAATTCGATTCTCATTACAGGCCATGCAGAACCCAACAAAGAATCAGGAAGTCCCAGACTTATAAAAGCAAGATAAATTACAGCCAAAAGCAAAGTATACATAAGACACCTCAAATAATTGTAATAATTTTATATTTCAAATTTGCAACAGAGGTGAGTATAGCACAGCATTTGTTAAATTGCAAGGGGTAAAATCGGCTTTTTTGTAATATTTAAATGAACAAAAAATTATTTTTAAACAAAAGAAAAAAGCCGTCATAAGACGACTTTTTTCTGGCGCGCTGCAAGGGACTCGAACCCCTGACCTACTGGTTCGTAGCCAGTCACTCTATCCAACTGAGCTAGCAGCGCAAAAGGGGGTGTGACAAGTTTCCCTGTCACGATAATATATTATATCACAATGTTTTTTGTTTGTCAAGCGTTTTTTGAAAAAAACTTGATTATTTTTGCAAAAGCTATTCCCAATTTTTCCAAGCTTCAGGACAATAGCCTACTGTGGCGTTTTTTCCGTTACGAACAATAGGGGTTTTCAAAAGCAAAGGGTTGTCCAAAACCTTTTCGATTTTTGCAGACATTTCGGACAAATATTTCACCAGCACAGCGTCTTTTTCCTTTGAATTTTCATTGAAAACCTTGTCAAAACCACCTACGGCTTTAATAACGCTGTCAAGTTCTCCCCTGCTTAGTCCTTTAACTTTCAAGTCAACAAACTGAAACTTTATGCCACGTTCCTTGAAATATCTTTGCGCTTTTTTCGTATCAAAACATTTCTGAACCCCGAAAATTTGAATATTCACTCAATCACCCCGTTATTACAATCGATTACAACGGTAAAAGGTCCGTCGTTTTCAAGGCTGACTTTCATATCCGCTCCGAAAATTCCCGTTTGTACGTTAGAGTCAATTTTTTCACGCACGGATTTTACAAAATACTCATAAAGTTTTTCAGCCAGAACAGGCTCTGCTGCGTTTACAAAACTCGGACGATTTCCCTTTTTGCAAGAAGCGTACAAAGTAAATTGTGATACGACAAGCACAGAACCGTTTACGTCGCTGATTGAAAGATTTATTTTGTCGTTTTCGTCTGAAAAAATTCTAAGCCCCTTAATTTTGTCAACAAGTTTGTCGCAGTCTTTTTCCGTGTCGGTGGGTGCTACGCCAAGTAAAATTAAATACCCTTTTTGAATTTCGCCTGTAATTTTGCCGTCTACAGTCACGCTTGCGTGGTTTACACGCTGAATTACAACTTTCATATTTACTCCTAATCAATCACTATTTCGTAATGATAATTATAACACGAACCACCAGCCAGTTTAATTGCATGAGGTTTTGATTCTATATCCTTATGTTTGTCGTCAAAATAAACAGGCACACTTGTCCATGCTTCAAGGCATACAAACGTTGCATTGTCGTCCGCCGTCGGCGACCAGACAGCGATACAGTCGCTAACAGGAAAATTAACCGTCACTTTTTTGTCGGACTTATCCGAACAAAGTGTAATGGATTTTGAATTCGGTTTATCCTTTAAAATTACGTCGTTGTCAAAAAGTTTTCTTGTTAAATTATAACTGTTTTCGTTATTTAAAATTATTTTTTCCGAACCGTCCGACAAAGTTTGAATTAAGTTTTCGTTTTTTTCGTAAACAATCTTGTAATCATCAAATTTAAGACCATTTTCCAAAGGACAGTTAAACGCAGGGTGACTTCCCAAATAAAAATACATAGATTTATCATCAGCGTTTATTACCGTATTTTCCACCAAGATTTTGTTATCCGAAATTGTGTACTTTACAAGCAGACTGAATTTATACGGATAAACTTTTAAAGTTTCGTCGCTGTTCGTCAGTTCAAAAGCAATTGAATTTGCAGTTGTTTCAACAAGCGAAAATTCGCTATCTCTGGCAAAACCGTGATTTGACGGCATAGTATATTCAACGCCACCGGCAAAATATTTTTTTGTTTTGGTATTACAAACAAATGGGAACAAAATCGGCGCATAGCGTTTCCACGAATCCCCGCATTGCCACAAATATTCCGTATTTCCCATTTTAATCGAATGAAGTTCAGCGCCGAATGTATCGGCGGAAATCTTAATCTTATCATTTTCAACTGTATAAAGCATAATTTTCCCCTCGCTTAAATTTCTATGATTATATTTTACACCAAAACGAATTTATGGTCAAGTAGGTATTGCATTTTTAAAGTCTTTGTGTTATAATTTTAAGAGAAAATACAATTAAAGAAAGGTATATTCAAAAATGGATACATACAAGGAACAAAATGTTAAAAAAGCTGTAACAACTAATGACACGATAAGAAAGTTTTCACTTATTCTTTCAGCAATTTCACTTAGCGGAGTTTTGCTTTTACTATCAATGATGTATTTTCAGCAAGGCTTTCTTTTGGCAATTTTTCTTAGCGGTCTTATGATTTACGGAGCGTTTTATTTTCTGAAAGATTTACAGGTGGAGTACGAATATTTGTACACAAACGGAGATTTGGACGTTGACAAAATAATGGGTCAACGCAAAAGAAAACGCCTTGTAACCGTCGAAATGCTAAAAGTTACGAAGTTGGAAAAATATACTGATGATGTGGAATTTGACGACGAAAAAACTGTTGTGGACGCTTCGTCAAATTATGACGAACAGCATTGGTACATGGAATTTTCAAGTAAAAAATACGGCGAATGTTACTTAGTTTTCACACCGAACGACGAAATGTTGGACGTGATAATTCACGGATTGCCTAGAATTGTTCGAGATAATGTAAAAAGATAGGATTTTTTATGACAGTCGGAACCGATATTGTAGAAATTGAACGAATTAAAAAAAGTGCCGAAAAAGGCAGGTTTATTGAAAGGGTTTTCTCCCCAAAGGAGGTTGCCCTTTTTTCGCAAAAAAAATTGCCGTTTGAAACAATGGCAGGAAACTGGGCGGTAAAGGAAGCTTTTGCAAAAGCGGTAAAAACAGGTGTCAGGGATTTTTCAATGAACGAAATTTCCGTTTTGCGTGACGAATTAGGCGCACCGTATATTGAACTTTCAGGAAACGCAAAGGCACTTGCGGACAGCCTGAATTTAGATTTTGACGTAAGTATTTCCCACACAAAACAATATGCCACAGCCGTAGTAATAGCCTTTGACAAGGGGTGAACGTTTTGAATAATGTCTTAAACATTGATAAAAGTTTTGTCACAAATGCTTTTCCAAAAAGAAATCCCAACGGGCATAAAGGAACGTTCGGAAAAGCATTGCTTGTTTGCGGAAGTGAAATGTACCGTGGCGCAGGGCTTTTGGCTACAAAATCAGCATTGCGAAGCGGTGTGGGTTTGGTTGAACTTTTTTCGTCTAAATCCGTTTGCGACGGCTGTTTTACGTTCTGCCCTGAAGGAATTTTTACTGTAATAAGCCACCAAAACCCCATTGAAGCAAGCAAAATTATACTTGACAAGACAAAAAATTCCACCGCAATTTTAATCGGGTGCGGTTTAGGGTGCAATGACAATACACGAATTTTAGTTGAACAAATTGTAAAATTTTCGGAAATACCCGTTATAATCGACGCTGACGGAATAAATTCAATTTGTCCGAATAAAGATGTACTATTGAACGCAAAAGCGAAGATTGTTTTAACTCCACACCCTGCCGAACTAAGCAGACTTTGCAATGTTACGGTGAAAGAAATTTGCGAAAACAGGTTGCAGTATGCAAAAGATTTTGCCAAAAAATACAACTGCATTATAACGGCAAAGGGTGCGGGAACTTATATTACCGACGCAAATACCACATACTATTCAAAAACAGGCAACACAGCCCTTTCTAAAGGCGGAAGCGGTGACATTCTCGCAGGGCTTATTTGCGGAATAATCGCACAAGGAATTGAACCGTTGAAAGCCTGTGCCACAGCAAGCTTTATTATGGGATTTACTGCCGAAGAACTTTCACATACTCAGTCGGAACGTGGTATTCTAGGGTCGGATATAATTTCTCATTTTCCTTATGTGTTCAAAATTTTGGACATTTGAGATGATTTAATGAACCTGAAAAAATGCGTACTGATTGTTCTTTTTTGTTTTGTTTTTGTGTTAGTAGGGTGCAAAAATAACGAAGTTACAAAACCCGATTTAAACTTTGATTACAGCTTTAATGCAAAAATCAGCACCGACGAAACAACATACAAAATCACGGGTAAGGTTATTTCAAACCAATGGGAATTTGTCATACACTCCCCTGCCGAAATAGACGGAATGGTCGTGAAACTTAACAATGATAATGCAACAATTTATTTCCAAGACCTAGAAAGCGTATGTCAAAGAGAAGATATGCCCACGGGTAATGTTTGCAACACTTTAGCAAGCTGTATGGATTATTTAAAAAACAGCAAAAAGATAAATTTCACAAATACAGGCAAATCTGTCACGGGAAAAGGTATTTTCCGAGGCAGCGACATTATTGTCGAATATGATAAAAATAATTATCCATATCATATTCAAATCGGCGAAAGTATTATAATAGATATTTCGGATTTTATAAAGCTATAAAAAAAGACCACTCAAACGAGTGGTCTTAATTGTTTTACCGAAAATTAATCAAGTGTAATAACTTCGTTGTTTTCGTTAAGGAATGTAATGTTTGCAATGTACAAATCTACATCATGGTCAATACCCCATTCCATAAGTGTGAGGTAGTTAGTTTCAAAATCCTTATCAAATGCAAATGACTTAGGGTTGCCTGAGAGTGCGTCAATACCAGGACGGATTTTGAGTTCTGTGTAAGCCCATTCAGAAGTCCATTCGTTTACAGACCATTCAAGAGCATTACCGTTCCACTGTTCGTTGTTGTTAGTACCGAAAGCACCACCTGCGTAACCAGGCATATTTGTTTCTGTTGGAGCAACATTACCTGCTGTATCGTCAGCAATAGCAGGTTCGTTACCTACAACTACGAGGTCCATCGTAACTGTGAAGATTTCGTTAAGCTTATCTTCCTGACCTTCAAAAAGTTTACCAATGTCAAAACGAACCTTTGGATACCACCAGAGATTCTTTGATGAACCGTCTGAATACACGCCTTCGCTACCTTCCTTAGTGAACGTCAAAACGTCATTTCCCTGACCCAAGTTGTCAATTTTGAGCATTGAAACTCCGCCGAGTTCTGCTACTGAAAAATCAAGAATAGCTTCGTCGCCTGCGTATCCTTCATCACCCGGATAAAGGTTTACAAATTCGCCGTCTACCTTAGCTGTTTTGCCTTCGTTGAACATTGTAATCCAAGAAAGGTCTGAATCAGCAGTAAATGTAACTGATGGATTTTCGTTGTTAAGAAGTTCGCCTGCAACATCTTCAATAGGCTTTGGCTGAGCTACTTCTTCACCACCGTCGTCAGGTTCTGAAGAACTGTCATCTGTTGTTGGTGCAGTAGTTGTTGTAGCTGCTGTTGTTGTGGTTGTAGTAGTTGTTGAATCGTCTTTGCTTGAAGAAGAATCGTCGCTACCGCAAGCTGTCATAACACCGCAAGTCATTGTGAGTGCAAGTGCCATTGCAAGTATCTTTTTCATGTTAATTTCCTCCAATTCTTTTTAAACTTTATTAAAAAGCTTATTTACAACAATGATTATAACAAAAATATCTCTATTTTGCAATTAGCTTAATGCACAATTTAACATCAAATTATTGTGCAAATATTACGAAAAACGTTTACATTTAGCTATTATTATGTAAAAAGAAATATATTCGTTCGCACAAAGTTTATACAAATTACATTTTTGTACCCTTAGTTCCACCCAACTTTATTCCCGACAACACGTTTGTATCAAAAGCATATGTGATATTTTCGCTTTCTCTTTCACGTTTCATCGCAAGCTCAATCATTTTATCCAAAAGCTTTGCATAAGGCGTACCGATAGGCTCCCACAAATAAAACGACAAGCTTCCCGGAATAGTGTTGATTTCGTTAAGCCATATTTTGTCGGTGTCCTTGTCAATCATAAAGTCAATTCTCGAAACGCCGTTACAGCCAAGACATTGGAACGCTTTAACAGCTAGGTTTCTGATTTCTTCACGCTGTTTTTCAGTAATATTTGCAGGAATTAAGCGCTTTGTAGACGCCATTCCCTTTGAGCCGTTTTCCTTAGCTCCACCGATATATTTATCCTCATAGCTTAAAATTTCGTCGCCGTTTACAGGTTCTTCGCACTCCGAAGCTTCGGCTTCGTCAACGTCCCCACAAACCGAACAGTTGATTTCTTTGAGATTTTCAATGCAAGTTTCAACAAGTACCTTTGAAGCATAATCAAAAGCCGTAGAAAGGGATTCATACAATTTTTCACGATTAACAGCCTTAGAAATTCCGATTGAAGAACCGAGATTTACAGGCTTAACAATTACAGGATAGCCGATTTTTTCCTCAATTTCGTCCATAACTTTTTCCGGCTCGTCAAAATCCTTAGTTAAATAACATTTACAGTCAAGCACAGGAATATCATTGTCTTTCAAAACCGTTTTCATAACGTATTTATCCATTCCCACGGCAGATGAAAGCACATCACAGCCAACATACGGCAAATTCAATGTTTTGAGATAACCCTGCAACGAGCCGTCCTCAACGTTAGTTCCATGCACAATCGGAAAAGCCACGTCAATATAATCAACAACATTGTTGCCGAGCTTTTTAAACGGAAATCTGAAAAGCTCAACCTTATTGCCTGTATTAACCAAAACAACACGCTGAGAGTTGCTCAAAAGCTGGTTAATATTTTTATAGTTTTCAATATCAAAAAGCTTTTCTCCCGTGTAAAATTCGTTGTTTTTAGTAATATAAATCGGCACAATGTCGTATTTTTCCTTATCTAGAGAGTAAATTGCCTGTACTGCTGAAATTATAGAAATTTCATGTTCAACGCTTTTTCCTCCAAAAAATACACCAAGTTTAACTTTCATATTGTCATATCCTTTCAAAATCAATAATTATCAGGTAAATCATTTTCCAAAAGCACAATTTTCTTTTTGTCTGTGGAAATTGAGTAAACTTTATTTAAAGCGTCGGATAAATCAGACGCAACATAGCAATTTGACATATTAAATCCCGAATTTTTTACTCCGTTATAAATAGGCTGGGTCTGCTTTTCGCCAACAAGCACGATAAAATCGCACATTTTTCCTGCCTGCGAGCCAAAATCAAAGTTGAGTTTTTCCTGCAACTGTCCAAGCTCAACCATACCCGGTGTTACAAGAATTTTCATTCCGTCAAAATACTGAATTGTTTCAAGTGCAGCCTTGCAACCACTCGGATTTGAATTGTAGGCGTCGTCAACCATTATAATTCCGCCACGATTGATAAGCTCCAAACGGTGAGGAACACACTCAAGCTTTCGCACCTGTGCCTTGAGTTTTTCCAACGGAATACCCATTTTATGCGAAATAGCGATTGCACCCACTATATTTATAACATTATGCGTGCCTATTAGTTTGGTAGTATATTCACAAATTTCACCATTTGAAGTTTTAACCTTAAATTCGCTGCCACGCTCTGAAATTTTAAGGTCAAATGCACGGTAATCATTACCCTCTGAAAGTCCGTAGGTTACGGCATTTTCAAGCTTTTGGTGATTAAAATTTCTAATTGCTTCACAGTCGCCGTTTACAAAAAGCATACCGTTTTCAGGCAGACTGTCAGCCAGTTCAAACTTAGTTTTCTGAATATTTTCAAGGGTCTTAAAGGTTTCTAAATGCTGTTCGCCCACGGTGGTAATCACGCCGTGGTGAGGGTGAACAATATCGCAAATTTCCTTAATATCGCCAACATTTCTCGCACCCATTTCGCAAATGAAAATCTGGTCGGTTGCCTTTAATTTTGTACGAATTGTCTTAACTATGCCAAGTGGAGTGTTGTAACTTTCGGGGGTCATCAAAACGTTGTACTTAGCCCTCAAAAGGGTATTCAAGTAAAATTTGACGCTTGTTTTACCAAAAGAACCCGTCACACCGATAATTTTCAAATTTGAATTTGCACGGAGCATTTTCTTAGCGTCATTTATATAGTATCTGTTAATGGATAGCTCCAAAGGCTTGTTGATTAAATTTGCAAGCAGTACGATAAGCGGAACAAAACCACAGGAAATCGCACCGATGAGAAATTTCAATTTGTTGTCAAAAGTAAAAGTTAAAACACACAAAATTGCGTAAATCACAAAGTTTGTACAGAACATTCTTTTAACACGGGGTGTGAAAACCAACGGTTTTTTAGCCTTTTTAGGCTTTAAAAACAGTGAAACTATAATTGCGGGAATTGTAAACAAAAAGCTTTCTGCGTGAAAAATTCCACAAATTATTAAGTAAACAAAAATGATAACGCACGGCAAAAGTCTGGAAAAATACTTTTTGTACCATTTTAGCTGTTCTTTCGGCTTGTAAGAATTAAGCTGAAAAATGTGTATAAATTGTAACGTACCTAAGACGGCACAGCAAAGAATTGTTATTGTTAAAAAAACAGAAGTCAACATAATATACCCCTTTAGTCGATTTTTAAGTAGGATTTTATCACCCTGTTAAATGTAAATTGTTGGTCGAGAAAGCTGTAATGCCCTGCATTTTTCAAGGTGACAAGACCAGAATTTGGAATAAGCTTTTCCATAAGCTGACCGTCTGAAAGTGGCGTCGCTGTGTCGTTTTCGCCCCAGATTAGCAGAGCGTCAGCCTTGATTTTAGGCAAAAATTCAGTTAAATCCTCGTTGACGACCTTAACAAGCGTAGTTTTCATAATCTCGCTAGCGTCGTTATAATCAGCCGAGCCGAATTTTTTTCGCCAGTTTGAAAGACCGTTCGGGGAGATTTTTTTCACAAAAGAACGGCTATAAAACCACTTCCCTATTTTAAAAACACGCTGACGTGCTTTTTGTTTAAAGGTCTTTTTCGGCTTAATTCCTGCGGTGTCAACCATTATAATTTTATCAACCGAAAACGGAATTTCACGTTGAGTTAGCATTTTTATAATCACACGACCGCCGAAAGAATGACCTAACAAAATTACGTTTTTATAATTAAAACTTGAAATAAAATCAATCACAAAATCGGTATATTGCCCCACGTCCCACGGTTCAGGCATTTCCTGCGATTTTCCAAAGCCCGGCATATCAAGTGCCACAACGGGGTATTTTTGGCAAACAACATTCATAAGATTGTCAAAGAGGGTTATATTTGCACCCCACCCGTGAAGCAAAACCACCAAAGGCTCATTTTCGTTTTGCTGACCACGAAAATCATAATTTAAATCAAGTCCCTTAAAATTCAAAATCATAGCAAACTCCAATGCAAAATTTTGGCGACAACACGCCATACAATATATTATAACACATATCGAAAAAATTTACCACTATTTTTTTAGAAAAAATATAAATTTTTAAAGGAAATTTTTATGCAAGACAACAAAAAAGAGCAACCCGAAAGGATTGCTCTAAAATGTCAGATATAAAAATCTAATTAGTTCTTCTTCTTTGAAGCAACTACTGCTGCGCCAGCAACTGCAAGACCAGCAAGTGAAAGACCTACAAGACCTGTGCTTGTGCTGTTGTCTGTAGCAGGCTTGTCATCTGTTGAAGGTGTGCTGTCAGCAGGCTTGTCTGTATCAGCAGGTGTTTCTGTTGAACCAGCGTTGCCTGAAGGTGCAACTTCGTTGCCGTCAGCGTCAAGAAGTCTAACAGCTTTAAGTGTAGCAGTACCAGCTGTAATAACAGTTCCATCTTCTTCAGCTTCAAGAGCATTTACCCACCAAATTTCAACCTTGAAATATGGCTGTGATGATACTTCGCCTGTCTTTTCATCGAGAATGTAGTTAGCAAGACCGCCATCTGGTGTTTCCAATGTCCAAGTGTGAACATCAGTATCATTGATTTCGGTTTGTCCAATATCAGTCCAAGTTCCACCGATATTACCACCCATAAAGCCGTTCATGTAACCTGAGTCACAAACCAAATCAGCTTCAACTTTAACTACCTTTTCAAGGTCTTCGCCTGTGTAGTTAGAAAAATCAATTTCGTAAAGAAGCTTGTCATTTGTCTGACATGAACCAATGTCATCAGCAGAAGCTGAGATAGCCATTGAACCAGCGATTGCTGTTGCAGCCAAAACTGCAAAAATCTTCTTGAGTTTCATATGAATCTCCTCCAATAAAAATAATTATTTTTCTAGAATTGACTTCCAATTCCTATTTGCAATTATATCACTTTATTGTCACAATTTCAAGGGGTTTTCAGCATTTTTTTCAAATTCGATGTCAATTCGGTAACAAATTTTTCTTTTGAAAATTGTGCAAAATGCACAGAAAACGTTTACTATTTTTATCACATATTGAATTTCAACCAGATAACAAACGTCAAGCAATCGGTTCAAAATCCGACGCAGGGTGCTTGCAAAGTGGACAAATAAAATCCTCCGGCAAAGTGTCGCCCTCGTAAATATATCCGCAAATTTTGCACACAAATCCCTTTTTGCCGTCTGTTTGAGGTTTCGGTTTAACATTTTCATGATAATATGTGTAGGTCATTGTTTCGGCATTTGTGATAACTCTCGCTTCGGTGACGGTACAAATGAACATTATGTGTGTATCCAAATCCACCTCATTCTCAACCTTTAGCGACATAAACGAATTTATATAGTTTGGCAAAAATGCAAGTCCATTATCGGAACGCAAAATTTCCGTATTCTTAAATTTATCGGCAACACGTCCACTTTGGAAACCGAAGTTTTCAAAAAGGCTGAACGGTGCGTCAACAGACAAACAGTTGATGTTCATTTTCTTTGTCTGGCTGATAACGTGACAGGAATAGTTTTCCTTGTTAATTGTTACGGCAATTCTGTTAGGCGTGTTCGTCACCTGCGTAACGGTATTCACAATAAGTCCGTTATCCTTTTTGCCGTCATTTGACGTAACAACATAAAGTCCGTAGCCTATATTAAATAGTGCGGTTAAATCATTTTTGTTTGCCGTTTCGCTCTGACGTGCGATATATTCCTGCGAAAGTTCGTCTGCCAAAGCGTTAAGCTGGGCTGTGCTTTCGTCATTGAGAGCCGACATAATTCGTACCGTGTTTTCGGCATAGGTTAAGTTCTGGGATTTTTCAAGCATTGATTTCATAACTTTTGTCGCCATTGGCGCCCAAGAGCCGTTTTCAATAAATGCAACAGTTCTGTTTTTGAAATTTCGTTCAACAAGGTGGTTGATAAATTCTTTCATAAACGGGAAAATCTCGGTGTTGTAGGTGGTTGTGGCAAAGACGATTTTACCGTATCTGAATGCGTCCTCCACAGCCTTTGCCATATCGCAACGTGCAAGATCGTTTACCACAACCTTTGGACAGCCGTTGTCTTTAAGCCTTTGAGAAAGCTGTAAAACTGCCTTTTTTGTGTTTCCGTAAACCGACGTATAAGCAATTACAATTCCGTCTGTTTCCACACGGTATCCCGACCAAATATCGTAAAGATTTAAATAATAGCTTAAATCGCCACTCAAAACAGGTCCGTGAAGCGGACAGATTTTTTCAATTTTAAGTTTTGCCGCTTTTTTCAAAAGTGCCTGAACCTGATTTCCGTACTTCCCAACAATACCTATATAATATCTTCTTGCTTCGCTTGTCCAGTCAAATTCCCTGTCATTTGCACCAAAACAGCCGAACCCGTCAGCAGAAAACAACACATTGTCAGTCATATCGTATGTTACCATTACCTCCGGCCAATGAACCATAGGAGCGGAAATAAATGTTAATGTGTGTTTGCCCAGATTGAGAGTATCACCCTCTTTGATGATAATTCTGTTATCTGCAAAATCCGTACCGAAAAAGTTTTTCATCATTTTAAACGCCTTGTCAGACGAAACAACCTTTACTTCGGGATATGTTTTAAGAAAATTAACAATATTTGCAGAATGGTCAGGCTCCATATGTTGAACAATCAAATAATCAGGTTTTCTTTCACCTAAAGTGTTTTGAATATTGTCAAGCCAAGCGTGAGTAAATCGTGCGTCAACGGTATCCATAATCGCAATTTTTTCGTCCATAATAGCATACGAATTATAAGACATTCCGAAAGGCACGTCATACTGCCCCTCGAAAAGGTCAATGTCGTGGTCGTTTACGCCTAAATACTTAATATCATTTGTAATAATCATAATTATCCGTCCTTTCCTTTTATTTCATAATACATTGAGTATGGGCGAATTTCTACATATATATTCTAAAAAAATAATTAACAAACTATACCAGTAAAGTATAGTTTGTTAATTAAGCTAAATTTGATTAAATTAAAACAAAACACGCTCGTCAAGTTTAACAAAAATTTAAAATATAATTTGTACACCTTGACAAATGAAAATTTTGGTATTATAATTTAAGTAGTTAGCAACGTCTAACTTAATAGGCGTTGCTTATTTTAAAAGTTACAAGTTAGCATATGCTAATAGCAGGAGGAGTTTATATGTCAATAGTAGAATTTAAAGACGTAACCAGAATTTACACGGCAGGCGACCACCAACAAAAAGCGCTTGACAATGTTAGTTTTTCCCTTGACGAGGGCAAACTTGTAGTTATTCTGGGTCCAAGTGGTGCGGGAAAATCAACCCTTTTGAATATGCTCGGCGGTCTTGACAGCCCGACAAGCGGCACAATAACCGTTGACGGCAGAGATATTTCCACCCTTTCAAACAACGAACTTGCAGATTACCGTGCGGAAAAAGTGGGATTTGTATTCCAATTTTACAACCTTATCCCTACTCTGACCGTAAAAGAAAATATTGACCTTGTAAAAGAGATTTCTAAAAACGCTCTTGATTCCGAAACAATGCTTGCTGAAGTAGGACTAAGCGACCATATAAACAACTTCCCTGCTGAACTTTCGGGCGGCGAACAGCAGAGAGTGTCCATTGCAAGAGCGTTGGCTAAAAATCCGAAAATTCTTTTGTGTGACGAACCAACAGGCGCTTTGGATTCACAGACGGGTGTAGTTGTGCTGAAACTCTTGCTTTCTATGGCGAAAAATTACGGCAAAACTATCGTTATTGTTACTCACAACCAGAATATTGCAAAAGTCGCAGACGTGGTTATTAAAGTTAAAAACGGCAAAATCAAATCATTTGAAAAACAGGAAAATCCTATGAATGTGGAAGAAGTGGAGTGGTAATAATGGTATTAGCTAAAAAACTTCTGAGAACAGCGTGGTATTACAAATCTCAATTTATCTCAATGATTTTGATGATTACTATCGGAATCGGGATTTTTGCAGGTTTGAATATCGAATGGAAATCTCTGGAATACAATATGAATAGTTTTTTTGAAGAAACAGCTTACGCTGATTTTAGACTTTATTCCGAAAAAGGCTTTACCAAAGAAAACATTGACAGCATTAAAAAAATCAATGGCGTTGAGGGCGCAACACGTTATTTATCGGTTGTTACAGGTATCAAAGACACCGACAAAACGGTTACATTGAATGTATCTGAGGATTTTAACGTGTCAACTATGTTAGTTACAAGCGGTAAAGAGTATCAAAAAAATTCAGACGGAATATGGCTTTCGGACAAATTTGCCGATGTAAATAATTACTCAATCGGCGACAAAATGACCCTTGAATATCAGGGTGCGACTATTTCGGGGGAAATTGTAGGACTAATCAAAAGTGGCGAAAATGCAATTTGCGTGGCTGACGAAACCCAGCTTATGCCGGATTTTAACACCCACGGATTTGTTTATATTTCACCTAAAATGCTTGAAGATAATTTAGGATTTGCATTTTATCCGCAGATTAACATTATTTCAAATATGGATAAAAAAGACCTTGAAACACAGGTCAAAAACGCAGTCGGACAAACTATTCAAATAGTGGAAAAAGACCTGCACATTTCTTATTCAGGCGCTTCGGGAGAAATTGACGAAGGTAAAACAATGGGTTCGCTTTTGCCTGTTTTGTTCCTTGCGATTGCAATTTTAACAATGGTAACAACAATGCACCGAATTTCGGCAAACGAAAAGGTTCAAATCGGCACGTTAAAAGCGTTAGGATTCCGTGATAAAAGAATACTTTTGCATTATACTTCATTTGGACTTTTTATTGGCATAGTAGGAAGTATTCTGGGAACATTGCTTGGATATATTATCGGTTGGTACATAATAAACCCAAACGGCATGATGGCGACATATGTAGACCTGCCACAATGGAAACTAAAAATGCCTGCTTTTTGTGTTCCTGTAATAATTCTCACAATTCTTTTATTAACCCTCATAAGCTTTTTGTCGGTTAAGAAAATGCTTAAAGGAACAGCTTCGGAAGCGTTGCGACCATACACACCAAAGGCAATGCGACAGCTTAAAATCGAAAAATTCAAGTTTTGGAAAAAGCTTAAATTTGATACAAAGTGGAATTTGAGAGATATTTTAAGGCACAAATCACGTTCGGCAATGACGCTTATAGGAATTATCGGCTGTATGGTACTTATTCTCGCAGGTTTAGGTATGCGTGATACAATGGATAGATTCTTGTTAACTCTCGACGAAACGGTGTGCAATTACAAAACGAAAATCAACATTTCCGAAACAGCACAAAAAGACGATATTCTAACTCTTTGCGATTCTCTAAACGGTGACTGGCAGTCCTCGACAGGTATAAGCTATAACGCAAACACTATTACCCTTGACATTTACCATAACGAAAACGGTTTAATTCAAGTTATCGACAAAGATAATAAAGCAATTGAAATCAGCGACGACGGGGTTTACCTTTGCCAGCGTTTAAAAGACACAGCCGAAATAGGCGACACAGTAACAATTTCACCTTATGGAAGCGACAAAACTTTTGATGTCAAAGTGTCAGGTTATGTCCGTTCCATCTCCAGCGAATGTATTGTTATGAGCGATACTCTTGCGGACAAAATCGGTTTTGAATATTCTATTTCTTCAATATACACAAACAAAAAGCCAAGTGAAATTTCAAACTCTGACATAATTTCGGGAGTATCAGACAAAGATAAGATTATTTCAAGCTATAACAGTTATATTTCTATGATGAATTTAATGATTGTAATTCTTGTTATTGCAGCGATAATTTTGGGAATTGTAGTTTTGTACAATTTGGGAATAATGAGTTATGTCGAACGTAAACGTGAACTTGCAACCCTAAAAGTTTTAGGATTTCGTGACAGAACCGTGGGAAAACTGCTTATAAGTCAGAACATCTGGCTGACGGTTTTGGGAATAATAATCGGTATTCCGTCAAGCTATGGTACGCTTTATTATGTATTCAAGAAACTCGCAAGCGAATATGAATTAAAAACAACAATAGGATTTTTCAGCATTTTAATCGGTTGCGTTATTACTTTCGGGGTTTCACTTTTAGTAGGACTTATGGTGGCAAAACGTAACAAAAAGATAAACATGGTCGAAGCTCTGAAAGACGCAGAATAGAAAGGATTTTGTATGAATATTTTTTCGTCCTCGGCGGTTGTTATCGCTACGTCAGGCGGAGTTATTACTCTGACCGAGGGAGTAAAGTGTCTTTGCAAAAAGTATGTAAACAAGCATAAATAACTTCGCAAAACAGACAAGGTTTAATTGCCTTGTCTGTTTTAATTTTCCGTTATTTTTGGTGATAATTAACATAAAACCTTTAGAAAATCTTCTTAAAAATGTTATAAAATTTTTCCTAAAACTCTTGACAAACAACGGCTTTCGATATATAATATTATATGGTTAGCGAGGACTAACCTGTTTTTAAAGAGTAAAGTTAGTTGTCGCTAATTAGTTACCGCTAATTTAACGACAGCTTGAATACAATAGAAATCGGGAGTATACATTATGACACTTAACGAAGCATTGGAAGGAAAAGAATACACAATATCACGAATAGACACCGACGACGAGGAGCTTGACGCATTTTTGTTTTCTCTTGGGTGCTACAGTGGCGAAAACATTACGGTTGTTTCAAGAAAAAAGAGTAGCTGTGTTGTTTCCATAAAGGACGGTCGCTACAACATTGACAGCCAGCTTGCGGAAGCTATTTTAGTAGGATAAAAGCAATCATTAAGCGTTGGCAAAGATACTAAGAATATGATTTGTAAAAAGTATCTTTCGCCACGCAATATGAGTTGCTATAATTTTTGTTAGCTAGTTAGTTTTAGCTAACAAAAATTTTGATTAGCAGTTAGGCTTAACTAACTAAAATTAACGGATATACCCTTTTAAAAAGGATAGGTATAGATTATTTTTTCAAGGAGGAAAATCCCAATGAGAATTGCATTAACGGGAAACCCTAACAGTGGTAAAACCACCATGTACAATGCTCTTACCGGACGTAACGAAAAGGTAGGAAACTGGGCTGGTGTTACTGTTGACAAAAAAGAACATCTTATTAAAAAGACCTACGCAGGCTTTGAACAGCTAGTGGCTGTTGACCTGCCGGGAGCGTACTCGATGTCCCCTTTTACAAGCGAAGAAAGTATTACAAGCTCGTATGTTAAAAAGGAAAATCCGGACGCTATCATTAACATAGTTGACGCAACAAACCTCAGCCGTAGCCTTTTCTTTACTACACAGCTTTT
Source organism: uncultured Ruminococcus sp. (assembly GCA_964480525.1). Taxonomy (GTDB): domain Bacteria; phylum Bacillota; class Clostridia; order Oscillospirales; family Ruminococcaceae; genus JAAZZIT01. The sequence goes on along the minus strand of CAYZOV010000013.1, from coordinate 10,660 downwards.
GGAGCTTGGTATTCCTGTGGTTGTAGCACTTAACAAAAGCGACCTAAAGGACAAAAAAGGAAACACTATTGACGTAGACCTTTTGTCACAAAAACTCGGTTGTCCTGTTGTAAACACAGTTTCCACATCTGCAAACGGCTTGAAAAACGTTGTTGAAAAGGCTGTTGCGGTGGCAAATACATATCAGAACGCTCCATACGTTCAGGCAAATATCGACCTTACAGACAAAAAGGCTGTTGAGGCAGAGGACAGAAAGCGTTTTGAATTTGTAAATTCAATCGTAAAAGAGGTTGAAACTCGTAAGGTTTTGACAAAGGACAAAAACTTCGGCGACAAAATTGACGCTGTTTTAACTAACAAATGGCTTGGTATTCCGATTTTCGCAGTAGTAATGTTCCTTGTGTTCCAAATTTCACAGGTATGGGTCGGAACACCTATCGCAGACTGGCTCGTAGGCTGGCTTGAAACCTTTCAAGAATGGGTCGGTGGACTTTTAGAGGACGCAAACCCACTTCTCTCGGCACTTCTTGTTGACGGTGTAATCGGTGGTGTGGCTGCCGTAGTAGGATTTTTGCCACTTGTAATGGTAATGTACTTCCTCATTGCACTTCTCGAGGACTGTGGATATATGTCCCGTGTCGCAGTCGTACTTGACCCAATCTTCAAAAAAGTAGGTCTTTCGGGTAAATCGGTTATTCCGTTTGTTATCGGTATCGGTTGTGGCGTACCTGGAATTATGGCTAGCCGTACAATCAGAAACGAACGTGAAAGACGTGCCACAGCAATGCTCACACCGTTTATGCCGTGTGGTGCAAAAATCCCTGTAATCGCACTTTTCGCAGGTGCATTCTTCGATGACGCAGGCTGGGTAAGTGCTGTTATGTACTTTACAGGAATTGTTCTTATTTTCCTTTGTGCTTTGCTCGTAAACAAAATCGCAGGTTATAAAGCAAGAAAGTCATTCTTCATTATTGAACTTCCTGAATACAAGGCTCCGTCACTTTGGGGTGCTTTTAAATCAATGTGCAACCGTGGTTGGGCATACATCGTAAAGGCTGCAACAATCATTCTTCTTTGTAACACAGCCGTCCAGATTATGCAGACATTCGACTGGCACTTCAAGGTTGCCGAAACAGCAGACGCTTCAATTCTCGCTTCAATCGCACAGCCGTTTGCATACTTGCTTGTTCCAATCGTAGGCGTTTTGAGCTGGCAGCTTGCAGCAGCGGCAGTAACAGGCTTTATCGCAAAGGAAAACGTTGTTGGTACACTTGCTGTATGCTTTGTAGGACTTGAAAACCTCATCGACGTAGATGAACTCGCTCTTATCGGTTCAGGTGCAGAAGCAGCAGGCATTATGGCAATTACAAAGGTTGCCGCTCTTGCATACCTTATGTTCAACCTTTACACACCACCTTGCTTTGCAGCAATCGGAGCTATGAACTCAGAAATGAAGAGCAAAAAGTGGCTCTGGGGCGGAATCGGACTTCAGCTTGGTGTAGGTTACACAATCGGATACTTGGTTTACACAATCGGTACTCTTATCACAGACGCTTCAGCACTTAGCGTTGGACCTGCAATCGCTGGACTTGTAGCAGTTTTGGCAATGGTATTAGTTGTAGTAATGCTCATTATCAATTCAAACAAAAAGCTTAAAACAGAATACGATTTACACGCTAATAACTAATTATTAAAGGATATGGTGAGTTTATGATACATATAATTACTAACATAATTGTAATACTTATTTTGGTGGCTATTATCGGTGGAATAATTTACTATATCCACAAACAAAAGAAAAAAGGTGTCGCTTGCATTGGTTGTCCGTATGCAAAGGAATGTGGCAGTAAATGTAGTGGAGGCTGTCACAGTCACGTTACAGACAATCAAACACATTAAATTTCTCAAAGGGGGCGTGAAGTTTACGTCCCCTACTATTTTAAAAGGGTGAGTTTATGGAAAATATCGCAATCGCCGTTGTTCTTTTTATAATTTTGATAATCGGAATAAGCTATACAGTTAAGCACTTCAGGGGCAAAGGTGGGTGCTGTGGCTCGGGAGATTTAAAGTTAAAAAGAAAAAAGCTTGACAAAGTGTTATACACAGAAAGCTTCACAGTTAGCGGTATGAAGTGCAACGCTTGTAAGGTTCGTGTAGAAGAAGCCGTAAACGACATCAGAGGACTTTCAGGCAATGTAAATTTAAAGTCAAAAGAACTTGTTGTTAATTTTGGCGAAAACATAAACGACGAAGTAATTATCAAAAAACTTAGACGTTTGGGGTACGAAGCAAAAAGAATCAAATAATATTTTTACGCTTTTTTCTTAAACTAAGATTAAAGCGTAAAATTTAAATTTAGAGTTAGCATAGACTAACTAGAATAGGAGAAAACATAATGTCAGGCGAACAGATTATAAGATACTGTTCCCCTACTCTGGCGGGGTTAAAGACAGGAAATATGTTCAGTTGCAGATACGAAAGTGCCACCGCAATGCGAAATAGCATACGAGATTGGAACAAAATTCTGACCAAAAAAGGGTTACGGGTTTTGCCGTTAAAATTTGAAAAAGGCAGAGGTTTAATTTACATATACCGTCCGTCGCAACTTTTTACGGATTTAAAAGACGAAAAGGCATATGAATTACTTTCTAGGCGTGGTTACTGTTTAAAATCCTGCGAACGGTGCATAATTAGTTTAATGGACAAATTAAGCGACAGCGAGGATTTTCCCCACGAGATAGGGTTATTTTTAGGTTATCCTCCTGACGACGTATGGGGATTCATTGAAAAAGGTGCTGAACAGAGCAAATTTGTGGGGACATGGCGGGTTTACGATAACGTAGAAAGTGCCAGACGAAAATTTGCAAAATACGACAAATGCACAAGGGTTTACACCAAATTATACGCAAGCGGTACAAGTTTAGACAAGTTGACGGTTGCGTGTTAAATATAACAGAAAGGTTTGGTTTTATTATGAGCAAAGTAGCAATAGTTTATTGGAGTGGCACAGGAAACACTCAACAAATGGCAGAAAGCGTGGCTGATGGCGTAAAACAAGCAGGCGGAGAAAGTGTTATATTCACTTCGGCTGAATTCAGTCAAGACAAGATAAGTGAATTTAACGCAATTGCGTTTGGTTGTCCTGCGAGCGGTTCGGAAGAACTTGAAGAATCAGAATTTTCGCCTATGTTTGAATCTTGCGAGCCTAAGTTAAAAGGAAAAAAGATTGGGCTTTTCGGTTCGTACGGTTGGGGTGACGGCGAATGGATGAGAAATTGGGAAGAACAATGCAAAAACGCCGGTGCAAATTTAGTTAGCGGTTATGTAATATGCAACGACGCACCCGACAACGACGCTATGGAAGAATGTATTAAATTAGGAAAAGCATTGGTTTAAATTTTATCAAAAATATAGAAGCTCGGCATGGATTGATGAAATCAATCTGGACGAAAACAGCTTTAGTTGTTTTCGTTCAATGTTATTTGCGAAAATTTCGTTTACGAAAATTTTTGCAAATACATCATGCCGAGCGTTTTTACAAAAAAATCGCTCCCGACAAATTACGGGAGCGATAAAAAGTTTTTGATTATTTAATTACGGACACAGCACCCGAAATTGTCTTTTCCAATGCTTCCCTGCCGTATTTATCCACTTCGGATTTATTCTTTTCGCCGTGGGTCAGACAACCTGCACCGCCGATACAACCGCCCACGCAAGCCATACCCTCAATAAAGTTTGCGTCAAGGACATTTTTGCTCTTTTTAAGCAATGCCACTCTACAAGCTTCGATTCCGTCGCAAGGGATTGCTTTAAGGTCAAACTGAATATTCTGTTCCTTAACAGCCTGTGCAACTGCGTCAGACAATCCGCCAGAACGTGCGAAAATTCTACCATAGTACGAAGCGTTATCCAAAACATCTTCTTCGAGAGTAGTAATATCAATATCACGGCTATCAAAAAGCGCTTGAAGTTCTTCAAATGTCAAAACTGCGTCAACATAAGGTTTAACCTCTTCCAGTTGCGCTTCAGCCTTTTTAGCTGTACACGGACCTATGAACACAACCTTTGCATTTTCTTCGGTTTCCTTAATATACTTTGCAAGGGTTGCCATTGGCGAAAGGTTATGAGAAATAAGCGGAACCAAATCAGGAAATGCAGATTTTATGTACGCAACAAACGCAGGACAGCAAGAACTTGTCAAAAAGCCTTTTTCCGCAAGTTCTTTTGATTCTTCCATTGCAACCATATCCGCACCGAGAGCCGCCTCAACAACCGTATAAAATCCCAGCGCTTTAAGTCCCGAAATAACCTGACCTAATTTTGCATAGGCAAACTGGCTTGAAATTGACGGAGCGACCATTGCGTAAACCTTATATTTGCCGTTTGTTTCACTCTTTTTAATCATATCAACAACATTGAGTATGTACGATTTATCAGTAATTGCACCAAACGGACACTGGTAAACGCACGCACCGCACTGAATACACTTATTGTTATCAATCGAAGCGGCGTTATCGTCGTTAATACTGATTGCTTTAACTTTACAAGCAGCCTGACAAGGACGTTTTCTATTAACAATAGCCGTAAACGGACATACTTTTGCGCATTGTCCGCACTCAACGCACTTAGACTTATCAATATGTGCAACGTGGTTATGGTCAAACGAAATTGCGCCACGTTTACAAACGTCCTCACACCTATGTGCAAGACAGCCACGACATGAATCTGTTACCTCGTAACCTGCGGCAGGACACTCATCGCAAGCGATATCAATAACCTGAATCACGTTAGGGTTATCCTTATCTCCGCCCATAGCTATTTTTACACGTTCGCCCAAAATTGCACGTTCTTTATAAACGCAACAACGCATAGTGGAAGTTTTTCCCGGAACTATGGTTTTTGGAATATCCAAAACGTTTTCAAGCAAAGTATCGTTCCACGCTTCTCTTGCGACTTCACGCAGAACTTTATATTTCAAATACTGAACTTTGGTATCAAATTTTCTTGTTTTCATATTGTAATCCTTTCTTGTTTAGAAATAGCTTACTTTAATACGTTTGCCCATTTCTTTCAAACACTTTGAAAGTTCCTCAACCAGATTCATTTTAATATTGAAATTGATAGGCAAATCAGGGTTTTGGTGGGCAGGGTTTACGGCACGTCCCACATAAAAGTTTATATCTGTCGCTTCCTCAAACAAAAGCCTACTGATTAAAGACGCTCCGTCACGTTGAAAATTCCATGTTTCGTACATTTTATTTTCACCCAAATAGTCCTTTGCATATTCCAAAACTCTATTTACGGTAATAACTCCCTCTGTTACAAGGTCTACGCCCTCAATTTCGGCAGTCGGTGGCATATCCGAACCGTTAAAATTAAGGCTTGCTTTAATAGGTTTTCTGAGATATTTTGCTGCGATTGAAGAAGTTGTTCCGCCACAAATAATATGTTTTCCCTCTTTTGAAAAGAACAGCGACATCATTCTGTTGCAGTCATCTCTGTTTGACGGTGGACCGAAAAGCATATTCATAGGAACACGTTTTCTTATTCTCACGATACAGGCTGTTGCGTCATCTCCCGGTTTATTTCCGTAAAGTTTATTACACTCGTCAACAAGCATAGTTGACAAAGTTTTTGCCGTATACCCAACAGGCGCCAAACCTTCAAGATATGAAATAATGTCTTCCCTTTTCCAGCCGAAATTAAACGCCGTACCGATACCCGCATGAGGACAGCCGTCGCTCATAGCGATAAAAATATCATTTTCCTGCAACGGAATAACGCTTTTTAAAATTTTCTTTCCGCCGATATTCATTTCTGTTGTGGGATAATCAAAATTTTCATCATCTCTTATGAGAATAAGTTTAGGATTATCGTATTGAATAATTTCCGCAGTTTCGTTGTTAATCAGGTGAATAATTGTAAATGTGGAATACGCAACGCCTCTCACGGAACAAACCGGCAACGTAGCGGCAATTGTGGAAACACATTCTTCCAAAGGCAATCCTTCCGCCATCATTGTAGAGATTATTTTTGATGTGAGAGTAGAAAGTATGCTTGCTTTAACTCCGCTTCCCAAACCGTCCGACAGAACAATCACCGTGGAATTTTCGTTAGGCTCAACTATGTCAATATGGTCGCCGCAAAGCTGTTCGCCGTAATGATTTATACTTTTATATCCGATATCAGCACACAAATCATTCATTAGAAATAAACTCCTTTAAGTTAGTCAAAGCAATTTTTGTTTCGGCGGCTGTTTCACCCAAAAGCGAAGCAATTTCCTGAACAATTCGCATTTGTTTATCAACAACCTTATCGGCTACTTCGACAGTTTGTTTACTAATACGTTCTTTTCTTTCTCGTTGTGATTCTTCGTCGGTTATATCACGCATGATTCCAACAAGCAAGTGAGAATCCCTGTCGTAAACAACCGTCTGTTCAACGTATCTTTTATATTCAGCAAGGTAAGTACGCTGGTCACGAACGCCTATGCCTGTTTTCAAAACATTAAGGAAAATTGTCGGGTCAAGCACACGAACCACTTGGTCGCCCAGAATATCCGACGCATATCTTATGTTCATAATTTTTCTTGCAGCCTCGTTAATCTGCTGAACTTCCAGTTTATCATTAAGAACAATAAGTCCGTTTGGCGTATTACGAACGATAGTGTCCGAAAAGCTTTCCGCCTTATCTTTAAGGTAAGGCAAACACATAGAAATTTCCGCTTTCCCCTGACATATCGCTATTGCCTTTTCACGGCAGGTGTTATAACCGCACGAACCGCAGTTGAGTTCCTGAGCGGCGGTAAATTTACCCATTTGTCTTAAAACGCTGCTTATTTCCAGTTCGCTTGGAACAAGTGAGTTTTGCTGAATAAATTCAAATTTCTTTCTCAAATCTTCTGTTTTAGGTTGCAAAACGTCAAAGTCCTCTTTGCCTGCGAATTTAGAAACAATCATAACGTCTTTCACCGCAGAATTTCGGTTTTTCTCCATAACAGGACCGCCAACGCAACTTCCCACGCAAGCGGACATTTCGATAAAGCATTTATGCACGTTTCCGTTTTCTATATCTTTCAGGGCAGAAATGCAGTTTTCCACGCCGTCAAGAGCCAAATATGTATAATCAGACTTTTCTTTTGCCATAGTTTTGAGTATTCCGCCTGTTGTCGGGAAAAATCTTGCTTTTGACTTTTCGTCATAGTCCATTTCCATTTCAATGCGGATATTCTCATCTTTAAGCCAGTTTGTCAGTTCTTCAAATGTCAAAACTGCGTCAACTATGCCTTCGTAATGTTCTGCTTCATCTTTTTTTGCAACGCAAGGACCTATAAAAACAGTTTTTGCGTTAGGGTGTTTCTTTTTAAGTTCGGTACAATGAGCCTGCATAGGAGAAACAACGTCCGCAAGAAACGGCAAACAAGCAGGAAAATGCTTTTGAATCAAAAGATTTATAGAATGACAACAAGACGAAATAATTACATCTCTGTCGTCTTCGTCAATCATTCTTTCGTATTCTTTTTTAACAATCGTTGCCCCAACGGCGGTTTCTTCAACGTCGGCAAAACCCAGCTTTTTAAGAGCGGTTCTCATGGCGTTTATTCCTACGCCCTCATAATTTGCCACAAAAGACGGAGCAAGGCTGACATACACAGGGTCGCCACTTTGCAAAAATACCTTTACTTTTTCGGTTTCGTCAACTATTTCCTTAGCGTTCTGAGGACAAACCACAAAACATTGTCCGCAAAGAATACACTCATTGCCGATAATGTGTGCCTGATTTCCCGAAAAGCGAATTGCCTTAACAGGACAGTGGCGAATACACTTATAACAGTTTTTACAGTTAGATTTCTTTAATGTCAGGCAATTTGCCATAAAATCTTACACCCTTTCGATTTTATTTAAAACACTTTCTGTGAAAAATTCTTTAAAATTCTCTTTGGTAATGCCGGTATGAACATCATCATCAACCTGAACAGTTACACCAATACGATTACACTTGCCGATACAAAAGCTACCGACAAGTGTTATTTCGTCTTGTAAATGATAATCTTCAACGGCTTTTTGTAAAAGCTCAACAATTTCAGGTGAGCCTTTTAAATGGCACGAACTGCCAACACAAACCTGAATAATCATCATATTTTTTATACTCCTTAAAAGAAATAAATGGGGTGGGATTTGACCCACCCCGGAGGTATATTAGGAAAATTAGGAAAAAGTTTATTTATTTTAGGCGTTTAGAGGTTTTTGATAACGTTCTGTTCAAAAAATTCGCCTACTGTTTCAGGTGTAACCGAGAAGAATTTGTCGTCTACCGTTACACATACACCCTGCTGGCATTTGCCCATACAGAATGTTCCGCCAAGTTCCACCTTGTCGCCGAGATTATTTTCGGAAATAAGGTACTGGAGCTGTTCAACTACTTGTCTTGAACCTTTGATATGGCACGAACTACCAATACATACTGTTACTTTCATAATGTCAAATTCTCCTTATTCGTAATCAACAACGTTTACCCATGAGAGCAAGAATTCACGTTCTTTTTCGTTGCCCTTAACCGACTGTGAAGCAGCAACTATCGGCATCCATTTCTGAACATACTTTTCAGCGGTGTTGCTCTTTTCGCAGAAAAGTTCAAGGTATCTCTTAGCGCCTGCGATATCTCCGCCGAGCCAGAACAAAAGGTATGTTCTGGCAGCGTCAGCAGAAGCGTTGCCCTGTGTTGCGTGTGACCAGTCGAGGATATACGGTGTACCGTCCTCAGCAATAATAATGTTTGACGGGTTAAAGTCGCCGTGGCAAACCTTGTTATGCTTTGGCATACCCTCAAGACGTGTATGAAGGTCGTATCTTGTTGTTGCGTCAATTTCGGAAATGCTTATTTTTCTGTTCATCTTATCCTTTAATTTGTTAAGAAGAGGACAAGTTTTTGAATGTACCTGAAGCTGGAGGTCTACGAAAAAGTTAAGATATTCGTCCTTCTTTTCAGGTTCTTCTTCCATAAGCTGTGCAAGTGTTTTGCCTTTGATAAATTCAGAAACAATTGCCCATTTTCCGTCTACCATAGTAACTTCGAGAATTTTAGGAATATTAAGACCTGTTTCTTCGATTCTGGACTGGTTAAGTGCTTCATTAAGAACGTCGGATTTAGAAAAACCTTCGTTAAAAACCTTGATACACTTGTCACCGTCACGATAGATTGTTTTACTGTTTCTTACTGCGATAACTCTGTCGAGATTCATAATTTTATCCTCCGTTTTATTTAAAATTAAGCTTTCTTAGTTGTTTTACGGTGTGCCTTCTTAACTTCGTCAGCCTTAATTTCAATGTTATCAGCCGTTGGCATTTCAACTTCTACAAAGTGTTTGCCATAGTAAGCATTGAGGTACATCTGCTTGATTTCACTCATGAGTGGGTATCTTGGGTTAGCGCCTGTACACTGGTCGTCAAATGCCTGTTCAACCATTTCATCAAGTTCAGCAAGGAATTTTTCTTCGTCGATATTGTAATCCTTGATTGTTTCCTTAATACCAACCTTAGCCTTGAGTTCGTTGATAGCGTTAATAAGACCTTCAACCTTTTCTTCGTCGCTTTCGCCCTTAATTCCGAGGTAATCAGCGATTTCAGCGTATCTTGCAAGTGTGTGTGGGTGGTCGTACTGTGAGAATGTACCCATCTTAGCAGGTGCTTCAGCAGAGTTGAATCTGATTACTTCTTCGATAAGGAGTGCGTTAGCTACACCGTGTGGGAGATGGTGGAATGCACCGAGTTTATGAGCCATTGAGTGACATACACCGAGGAATGCGTTAGCGAATGCCATACCTGCCATAGTAGCAGCGTTAGCCATCTTTTCTCTTGCTTCAACGTCTGTCTGACCGTTTTCGTATGCTCTTGGGAGGTACTTGAAGATATTCTTCAATGCCTGAAGTGCAAGACCGTCTGTGTAATCTGTAGCCATTACGGAAGCATACGCTTCAACTGCGTGAGTTACAGCGTCAATACCCGAAGCAGCTGTAAGTCCTCTTGGTGCTGACATATGGAAATCCGTATCAATAACAGCCATATTAGGGAGAAGCTGGTAGTCAGCGAGTGGGTACTTAACACCGCTGTTTTCGTCTGTAATAACTGCGAACGGTGTAACTTCAGAACCTGTACCTGCTGATGTTGGGATAGCGATAAAGTAAGCCTTTTCGCCCATCTTAGGGAATGTGTAAACTCTCTTACGGATATCAATAAATCTCATTGCCATATCCATAAAGTCTGCTTCAGGGTGTTCATACATTACCCACATAATCTTAGCAGCGTCCATTGCAGAACCACCGCCGAGAGCGATAATTGTATCAGGCTGGAATGCTGTCATCTGAGCAGCACCCTCTTTTGCACAACCGAGTGTTGGGTCCGGAGCAACGTTAAAGAATGTTGTATGAGCAATACCCATTTCGTCGAGTTTGTCTGTGATAGCCTTTGTATAACCGTTCTGGTAAAGGAACGAGTCTGTTACGATAAATGCTCTCTTTTTGCCCATAACTGTTTTAAGTTCGTCAAGTGCAACAGGCAGGCAGCCTTTTTTGATATAAACCTTTTCAGGTGCTCTGAATCACAGCATACTTTCCCTTCCTTCCGCAACAGTTTTGATCTTGCTAAGGTGCTTAACCCCAACG
>CAYZOV010000012.1:0-50580 GCA_964480525.1 uncultured Ruminococcus sp. | reverse complement strand
TCTGACAAAAGTTTAAAGTTAGCAAAAATCAAAAACTTTATACCATTTCAAACTACGCCAGCGAGCAAAACAAAGTAGGACACATAACAAAAGTATTGCGAGCTGAATTGATGAAACGGTACGTTTCCAGTTACAAAAGACAAACCACAGCGTGAGCAAACGATAAAAACGCCACGTTTCCTCTATTGCAATTTTTCCCGAAATGTGTTATTATATAAGTTACAGTATTTTTCTACCTATTTTTAAACGAAACGGAGTTTTTTAATTTTATGGACATAATTCTGATTGTTATTCTTATTTGCTTTTCTGCAATCTTTTCGGCAACAGAAACCGCTTTTTCATCATCAAACAAAATCCGTCTGCGCAACCTTGCTGCCAACGGCAACAAAAAAGCTCAACGGGCTATTAAAATTATCGAGCGCTTCGACAAGGCTCTCACCGCAATTCTGGTCGGCAACAATATCGTAAATATCGCTTCAACGTCTATCGCAACCGTGGCGTTTACCCGAATTTTGGGCGAAGGTAGCGTGGGCGTTGCCACAGCCGTAATGACCGTGGTTGTGCTGATTTTCGGCGAAGTCGTGCCAAAAAGTCTTGCAAGCGAACACGCCGAAACAATTGCAATGTTCATGGCAACACCACTTTCGGTTCTCATAACCGTTCTCACGCCTGTTATTTTGTTCTTTTCGGGACTTAAAAAACTCATAAACAGGGTTCTGGGTTCTAAAAAATCCGCTCCGTCTGTTACGGAAGAAGAACTTATCTATTTGGTGGAAGAAATCGAGGACGAGGGCGTTTTGGAAGAACAGGAATCAAATCTTGTCCGCAGTGCGTTGGAATTTGACGAGATAACTATCGAAGAAATTTTGGTTCCGAGAGTTAATATTATCGCAGTTTCACTTTACGAGGACGTGGAAAAAATCAAGGAAGTTTTTCTGACGGAGAACTATTCAAGGCTTCCCGTTTATGACAAAAACATTGACGATATTGTGGGAATAATTCGCCAGTCCGACTTTTTTTCACTTTACATACACGGCGAAAAAGACATTTCAAAGGCATTAAAAAAACCTCTGTATATCTCAGGGCATAAAAAAATTTCCGAAGTCCTTATGCTTATGCAAAAGTCAAAAATCCACATGGCGGTGGTTGTTGACCAGTACGGCGGAACAGAGGGAATCGTCACCCTTGAAGATATTTTGGAAGAACTTGTGGGCGAAATTTACGACGAAAGCGACGGCGAAGACAGGTCTTTTGTCAAACTTTGCGACAACGTGTACGAGGTAAACGGCGAATATAACGTGGAAGATATGTTGGAAAAAATGGAACTTCCTCTTGACCTTGTGGAAACCGACTGCAATTCCGTGGGCGGCTGGTTTATGGATTTGGCAGAGCATATCCCCGAAGAAAACGAAAGCGTCACCGCAGGGGTCTTTAAATTGACGGCTCTGGACGCAGACGAACAGCGTATTAAACGCGTCCGTGTGGAAATTTTGCAAAACGAACCAAAGGAGGACGAATAATGGGCATTAAGATTAAAAAACCGCCTTTTTTGAAGATTGAAAAAGCCTATCGCCTGTGTACTGCTCTTAGCTTTTATGTGGTCTTTGCGGTGATTTTGTCCGCTGTTGTTGTCGTGCCTGTGTTCAAAAGCGCTTCGTGGGTGCTAATTTTTTACAGTTTCAGCTTTTTCCTTTACTGCCTGTCAATTCTGGCGTGCGTTGTTTTGGGGGCGGTTTCGTGCTTCAAAACTCAGGACGAAATTCTGGGGCTTCAAACAATTTTGCACATTGTGGATTTAATTCTCGTAGGTCTTAATTATAAACTTTTCACGGCGCTTGCGCTTTTCGGTTTTAAACTTGACGATTTGGCAACAAAATTCGTCGGCGCAGATACGGATAAATTTGTGGAACAATGCTCCCAACAATGGGTAAACCTTATTGTGGGTGTGCTTGTTGCCTGCATTTTGGCGGTGCTGTCTACGCTGAAACTAAAAAAACAAAAGGCATAACCCTTTTTCGGTCAAGGCAAAATCTTGACCGATTTTTTGAGAATTAACCGCGGAAACTAAAGTTTACAAAAAATTTACAAAAAAAGGAGGACGTGATTTACCTATCCTAAATCACGCATTATCTGACTGAAATGAACGACATTAACCAACCGCAGGACATTTTTGACAAAATTATGACTTTGCCCCTGCTGAATAAATTTGAGGGCTTTTACAAAAAGAATAAAAGCGTCCTGTTGTATCTCTTTTTCGGGGCGTTGACCACCTTTGTGAGTATTCTCAGTTTTGTTCTCGCAGGCACAATTTTAAAGTTTAACGTCCACGTCGCAAACACAATTTCGTGGATTTTGGCTGTTACTTTTGCGTTTTTTACAAACCGAAAATGGGTTTTCGACGGCAAAACCCACTCAAAATCTCAGTTTTTCAAACAGGCGGGGAACTTTTACGCAGGCAGACTTTTCACATATTTTGTGGAAGAACTTATCCTGATTGTGTTTGTAAACTTCTTGAAACTCAACCAAGATATTGTTAAAATCGTCGCCCAGTTCGTGATTTTGACACTTAATTATATCATCAGCAAATTCATAGTTTTCAGAAAAAAGGATAAATAAAATGAGAAAAAATAACAACGTTACACCGCCCGAAATTCCCGAAAATCTTTTTGAAATCGCCGACGACGAAAGCTTTTTTATGGAGCTTTTCACCCACGAACCTTTTGACAGTTGCGCAATTTCAAAACTCAACCTCACCTACAAGGATTTAAACGATTTTTCAACCTATGGGTGCGTTGTGTCGGGTGTGCGTTTCAACGACGCTACGGCTTTTCGTGGGGAATATTACGACACAATTTTCAAAGGTTGCGACTTCTCGGGGGCAAACCTCACCGACAGCACTTTCAAACGTTGTGTTTTCAAAAACTGCAAGGGCGTGGGTGCGAATTTTTCCCGTTCGAGTTTCGCCGACGTTTCTTTTGAGGGCGGAAATTTCGATTATGCAAATTTTAATGTTTCAAAAATTCAGTTTGCGAAATTTTCCGAAATAACTTTCAAAAACGCCGAAATGTCGGGGTGCAATGTTAAAAATATCACCCTTGACGACGTGGATTTTACACGGGTGAATTTTTCAAGAACCCTGCTTTCGGAAATTGATTTGACAAAGTGCGAACTTGACGGAATTGCCATTTCGCAGGGATTTGTGGAGCTTAAAGGCGCAATTGTGACAAGTTATCAGGCAAGCCGTCTGGCTGTTCTTTTGGGTCTTGTTATTAAATAAACGTGAATAAAAGGAGTGTAAATTATGTTTGCAAGAATTAACAGCGTGGGACTTTTCGGTCTGAACGCTTTTGAAGTGTTCGTCGAAATCGAAGCAAGCAAAGGTCTGCCGAATTTGGAAATCGTAGGTCTGGGGGACGTGGTTGTCAGAGAAAGCCGTGAACGTATCAAGTCGGCTTTTCGTACAAGCGGACTTAGTTTTCCGTCAATGAAACTTTTGGTAAACCTTGCGCCTGCCGACACCAAAAAAAGCGGTTCGGTACACGATTTGGCTATTGCCGTGGCGTTGCTGTGCGTTGGCAAAATTATCCCACAAAGTGCTGTTTCGGATTGTGCGTTTATCGGCGAAGTGGCGCTTAACGGCGAAGTCAGGGGCATAAACGGCGTTTTGCCAATGACGATTATGGCAAAATCCCGTGGAATCAAAGAAATTTATGTGCCTTATGAAAACGGCCGTGAAGCTTCCGTGGTTGAGGGAATCAAGGTTTATCCCGTCAAAGATTTACAAAGTCTTGTAGAACATTTTAACGATAACGTAAAAATTAAAACTCTTGATAAATACATACCGACCCAGACGGACTATTTCGGGGATTTGGATTTTGCCGACGTAAAGGGTCAGGAAAGCGCCAAAAAAGCTCTGGAAATTGCTGCGTGTGGCGGTCATAACGTGCTTATGGTGGGCGCACCCGGTTCGGGCAAAAGTATGCTGGCAAAACGTATGCCGTCCATTTTACCGCCGATGACCTTTGAAGAATCAATCGAAACCTCTAACATTCACTCCATTTCGGGAATGATTAACAAAGAAAACCCGCTTATAACAAAGCGTCCGTTCCGAAGTCCTCACCACACCATTTCCACCGCAGGACTTTCGGGGGGCGGTTCTGTTCCGAAACCGGGGGAAATTTCCCTTGCGCACAACGGCTTGCTGTTTTTGGACGAACTTGCAGAGTTTAACCGCCAAACGCTTGAAATTCTCCGCCAACCTCTGGAGGACCAAAAGGTTACTATTTCCCGTGTTTCGGGAAGTATCACCTACCCGTGTTCGATTATGCTTATTGCGGCGATGAACCCTTGTCCGTGCGGTTATTACGGACACCCCACAAGAAACTGCATTTGCAGTCAGAAGCAAGTTTCAAACTATTTATCCAAAGTTTCAGGGCCTATGCTTGACAGATTCGATTTGCACATTGAGGTTGCACCTGTTGAATTTGACGAAATTTCTTCAACCAAAAAGGAAGAATCAAGCGAAAAAATCCGTGAGCGTGTGATTAAGGCACGAGAAATTCAAACCCGGCGTTTTAAAGGGACAAACATCGTCTGCAACGCACGAATTACGTCGGACATAATCCGTGACGTGTGCGTTTTAACACCGTCAGCCACCGAAATGGTCAAGGGAGTTTTTGAGCGTTTGGGACTTTCTGCAAGAGCCTACGACCGAATTTTAAAAGTCGCACGAACCGTTGCCGATATGGACGGCAGCGACGTTATCGACCGTAAGCACATTGCACAGGCTGTGCAATACCGCAGTCTTGACAGAAAATATTGGAACTAACGAAAGGAGTAATTTAAAATGGAAATTGAACGTGCATACCAACGTTTTATCGGCAGAGATGTGGTTGTTTACCTGTACCTTTACGAAACCACCGAACAAATCGAATGCGTTCTTGACGAGGTGGGCGACGGGTGGATTAAGGTCACGCAGGAGGACAACTCCGAAAGCATTATCCCTACGGAAAAAATTATGCGTATTCGCACCCACCCTATCGGCAAAAACGGGAAGAAAAAATCCGTTTATATTTAAGACAAAACAAAAAAACCGGTCAAACGACCGGCTTTTTTTATGCTGTTTAATTTTACATAACCTCAATGCGGTTGCGAATGTATTCTTCCAACATATCCACGGTTTTTTCGATTCCCAACTTGCTGACGTTTACGCACAAATCATACGCACGGGAATCCCCCCACTTGATGTCGCAGTAATAATTGTGATAAAGTTTGCGCTTCATGTCGTGGCGGGTCATTTTGTTTTCGGCTTCGTCGTCCGAAAGGTTGTACACCGTCTTTACTCTTTCAAGTTTTTCGTCAAAATCACCCAGAATAAAGAAACTTATGGTGCAAGAAAACTGCCTTAACACAAATTCCGAACATCTTCCCACCGAAATAAAGGATTCGCCCTCTTTTGCTTTTTCGATAAGATATTTCATTTGCATTCTTGCGACATTTTCCTGCATGGAGTTTGAACGCCCCTTGACAGTCCTTGACAAAAGTCTGTTTACAGGTATTTCGTCGTATTTTTTTAATTCGTCATAATCAACGTTTTTTTCTTTTGCGATAAATTCAAGAAGATTGTGGTCATAAAGTCTAAGGTTAAATCTCTTTGCAAGTTCTTCGGCAATAAGATGACCGCCCGTGCCGAATTCTCGTCCGATAGTTATAATTAACTGTCTGTCCATTTGATAACCTCCTGTTTGTTAAATGTATCTCACAAATACGCAAATCATGGAAACAACCAGAACAATTACCGTCGCAGGGAAATTGTATTTGCAATATTTTCCCCAACCGATAACGTGACCGTCCTGTGCCGCAGCCGAAATTCCCACAACGTTTGCCGACGCACCGATTGGCGTAGCCGAACCGCCCACGTCAGTACCCACAGCCAAAGTCCACGCAAGTGTTGCCAAAGGTACGTTTGCCGTCGCCGCAAGGGACTGTATAACCGGAATCATTGTTGCGGCAAACGGAATGTTGTCTACAAAGGCGCTTGCAAACGCCGACACCCAAAGAATAATAATAATCATTACGCTTAATTTTCCGCCGCTGACTGTTTCGATAAACTGTGCGATAACTTCCAAAATGCCCGTCTGTTCAAGACCGCCTACGACAACGAAAAGCCCAACAAAGAACAAAAGCGTTTTATAGTCAAGCTTTTTAACAATCGCCTTTACATTTTTTCCTGCCGTAATAAGCGTCAGAACCGACGCAAATATGCCGATTGACGAAACCGTTAAACCTGTCATTGAATGTGTTACCAACAACGCAATTGTGATTGCGAAAATAACCGTGCTGATGGTAAAATCTTTTACGTTTACGATTGCGGAACTCGGCGACGGAATTTTCGTAACGTCAACTTCGCCTGTTTTCTTCAAAAGTTCTTTTCTGAACACCAGCAAAAAGTAAACCAGAATAAACGGAAAAGCACACAAAACCATAAAACCTGTGTTTGTGATAAAATCGCCGAATGTATAACCCAACGATGTTCCGATAATGATGTTTGGCGGGTCGCCGCACATTGTTGCGGAACCACCCAAATTTGCGCAGAAAATTTCCGAAATAATCATCGGTACTGGGTTAAACTTCAAAAGTTTTGAAAGTTCGATTGTTACGGACGCCAAGAACAGAATAACCGTGATTGAATCGATAAACATTGCCAAAACCGTTGACATAACGATAAACGCAACGAAAATCGGAATGGTTTTGTATCTTACAAGTTTTGCGATACTAATGCACAGCCATCTGAAAAAACCCGAATTGCCCATGCCCTCAACCATTATCATCATGCCCAGAATAAACACGATTGTTTCCCAGTTTATTCCCGCAGACGCTTCCGAACTTCCCGACGAATACCAAAACGACGGTTTGATAAACGCTTCGAGATTTATGGTGTTCCACATTGCTTTTAAATCTCTCATGCAAGCGCCGAAAACAACCGCAAGCATAAGTCCGCCACTTACCAATGTGACAATGTGACGTTCAACTTTTTCGGTTACGACCATTAAAAACATCAGCAGAAAAATCGTAACTGCAAGCACCTGTGCTACTAACATTATACTACATCTCCTAACAAAAATCTATATCTATTTTAAATTGTAGCAAAATGCCACAAATCATAGGAAAACTATTGTGCAAAAAGACCATTTTCTTTTGCCTTGCATATTTTATCACTAATATTACCTTTTGTCAATCTGCTTTTTTAACTAAAAATCGCAAATTACGACAGCTTTTTTAATCGTTTTTACCCCTTATTTAACTTTTGTCGGAAACTTTATTAACTTTTTAAAGTGCTTGCTAATTTTTCTTTTGCGTGTTATACTTAAAACAGATTTTGAAATTTAAAATAAAGGAGTGTTTTTATGGCTTTAAATAACGCAAACGAGCGTGCAGAAGAACTCTGCGACAACCTTTCAGTTGAACAGATGGCTTCTCAACTTAAATACGACGCACCGCCCATAAAAGAAATCGGACTTGATTTTTACAACTGGTGGAACGAATCTTTGCACGGCGTTGCAAGGGCAGGCACAGCCACGGTTTTTCCGCAAGCGATAGGACTTTCGGCAATGTTTTCAAGAGATGATATGAAAAAGGTAGGCGAAATTATCGCCACCGAGGGACGTGCAAAGTATAATTTTGCGAAAAAGTACAAGGATTTTGACATTTACAAGGGGCTTACCATGTGGTCGCCTAACGTGAATATTTTCCGTGACCCACGCTGGGGCAGAGGTCACGAAACCTACGGCGAATGTCCGTACTTAACGTCCCAACTGGGCGTAGAGATGGTTAAGGGTATGCAGGGCGACGGAGATTTTTTAAAAGTCGCAGGCTGTGCAAAACATTTTGCCGTACACAGCGGACCCGAAGCCACACGCCACACCTTTAACGCTAAAGTTTCCGCAAAAGATATGGAGCAAACGTACCTACCGAGCTTTAAGGCGCTTGTCAAGGCAGGTGTTGAGGGAGTTATGGGTGCGTACAACCGAGTAAACGGCGAACCTGCCTGTGCTAGTGATTTTCTTATGTCAAAACTTAAAGAATGGGGTTTTGACGGGTATTTCGTGTCGGATTGTTGGGCGATAAGAGATTTTCACGAAAACCACCACGTCACAAAAACTCCTGCCGAAAGTGCGGCTTATGCGTTGAAAAAGGGTTGTGATATAAACTGTGGAAACACATATTTGCATATTTTGGAAGCATACAAACATGGTCTTGTTACCGAAAACGACATAAAAAAGGCTTGCACTCACGCACTAAGGACAAGAATACGCTTAGGACAGCTTGACAAAACGGAATTTGACGATATTCCGTACAATGTTGTGTGTTGTGACGAGCATAAAAATTTCGCACAGGAATGTGCCGAAAAATCCATTGTAATGCTTGAAAACAACGGAATTTTGCCACTTGAAAACGATGAAAAATTAACCATCGGAGTGATAGGTCCAAACGCAAACAGCCGTGAGGCATTAGTGGGAAATTACAACGGAACGGCAGACAGATATTTCACCTTTTTAGAGGGTATTCAGGACAAATTCAAGGGCAGAGTTTTGTACTCCGAGGGGTGTCATCTTTACAAGGACAGAACGCAGGGTTTGGCACAGTCGGGCGACCGATACGCAGAAAGTTTGGCTGTGGCAGAATGTTCTGACATAATTATCGCTTGCGTGGGTCTTGACGCTACGCTTGAGGGTGAAGAGGGCGACACGGGAAACGAGTTTTCGTCGGGTGACAAAAAGGATTTGCGACTGCCCGAAAGCCAGCGAATTTTACTTAAAAAGCTTAGACAAACAGGCAAACCGCTTATTATTGTTTGCGCCACGGGAAGTGCCGTAAACGTAGAAGTTGACTGTGACGCACTTCTTCAAGTGTGGTACGCAGGTCAAAACGGCGGAAAAGCCTTAGCAAACATACTTTTCGGCGAAGTTTCTCCGTCGGGAAAACTTCCCGTAACATTTTACAAAACGGCAGATTTATTGCCCGACTTTGAGGACTATTCAATGAGCGGGCGAACATACCGTTTTTGCGACAGCGAAAATGTGCTTTATCCTTTTGGGTACGGGCTTTCATACGGCAAAATTGTTTGCAAGGGTATTGAGTACAAAAACCGCAAGGCGGTAGTAGTTGTAAAAAACGAGGGCGAATTTCTTTGCGAGGACGTAATCGAACTTTACATAAAAGGTTATGACAAAAACGACGTGAAAAATTATTCCCTTTGCGGTTTTGAACGTGTTAAATTAAACTCAGGTGAGCAAACAGAGGTGGTTTTTGACCTTTCAGACGAAGCTTTTGAAACGGTAAACGAAAAGGGCGAAAGGAAAATTGTACAAAATTCCTTTACGCTTTTTGCAGGAACTCACCAGCCTGACGAAATAAGCAAACGACTTTGCAAAATCCCTTGCGTTAGGTGTGATTTTGTGCTAAACTAAAAGTTGCCAGTTTTTTTGAAAGGATATGTTTTGTTGAAATCACAATTTTCTAAAGGTTTAATTCACGGAATACCAATCGGATTGGGGTATTTGTCCGTTTCGTTTGGATTTGGCATAATGGCTGTTCGGTCGGGTCTTTCGGTTTTGCAGGCTGTGTTAATTTCGGTCACAAACCTCACTTCCGCAGGACAGGTTGCAGGCGTGGGCATTATTTCGGCAGGGGGAACGCTGTTTGAAATGGCACTCACCCAGCTTGTCATAAACATAAGATACGCACTTATGGGATTATCCCTATCCCAAAAGCTTGACGGAAAATTCTCCACGCTTCACCGGATTTTAGCTTCATTTGGCATAACCGACGAAATTTTCGCCGTGTGTTCGGCACAACCAAACAAAATCACCCCAAAATATATGTACGGGGTCATTTTGGTTTCGTTTTTGGGGTGGTCGTCGGGAACGTTTCTGGGGGCGTTTGCAGGTCAAATTTTGCCACAGGCGATAACGGACGCAATGGGCATTGTTTTGTACGGAATGTTCCTTGCGATAATTATTCCACCGTCACGAAAGGAAAAAAGCGTTTTGACGGTTGTGCTTGTCGGCGCAGGGGTAAGTATGCTGTTTTACTATGTTTTCACAAATGTTAGCAGCGGTTTTGCCGTAATTATAAGTGCGATTGTTGCGTCGGTTGTGGGTGCGTTTTTCTTCCCGATTAAGGACGAAGAGGAAGGAGCGAGTGCATAATGAAAGTAGCATTGTACATTTTGGTTATGGCAGGGGTAACATACCTTATCCGTATGCTCCCGTTTACGCTTTTTCGCAAAAAAATCAAATCCCGATTTATAAAAAGCTTTCTATACTATATTCCATACGCTGTGCTTAGTGCAATGACAATTCCTGCGATTTTCTATTCCACGGGCGACAAAATAACAGCCTTTGTGGGTACAGCTATTGCCGTTGTTTTGGCGTACATAAACCAACCACTCATCATTGTGGCTCTTGCGTCGGCGTTGGGAGCGTTCATAACAGGGCTTTTCATTTAAAATAATTAAACTGTCTTGCGTTTTCGCAGGGCAGTTTTTGTTTAAAAAATCACCAAATAATTTTGTAAAAATTCTTCTAAATTGGTAAAATAACAGAAAATAAATTTACCCCCACGCTTTTCCTTGACTTTAAAAAATCCCTTTGCTATACTTTAAAGGTTGCATTTCGCAAAAATTTAATAGTGGAGAAGGGTTTATTATTTTTAAGAAATTCATCAAGGATTTAAAAAAGGAATTTTCGGGGTACAACCCCCAGAAATTTTCAAAAGACCTTATGGCAGGTCTGACTGTCGCAGCCGTTGCGTTGCCACTTGCGTTAGCATTTGGCGTCAGTTCGGGAGCAGACGCAGCTTCGGGACTTATCACGGCGATTGTCGCAGGAATTTTCATCGGCGCATTGTCGGGCGCTTCGTACCAGATTTCAGGGCCCACGGGTGCTATGAGTGCGATTTTGATTTCGTTGTCGGCTAAATTCGGTATTCAGGGCGTTTTGGTCGCAGGCTTTTTGTCGGGCGTAATTTTGCTTATTATGGCGATTTTAAAAGTGGGAAAACTGGTTTCCTATATCCCTGTACCTGTTATCACGGGCTTTACATCGGGTATCGCAATCATTATTGCTTTAGGACAAATCGACAACTTTTTCGGCACAACCTCGCAGGGCGACAGCGCCCTTGCAAAACTTTGGAGCTATAAGGATTTAGGCTTTTCCCCAAACTGGTGGGCAGTTTCATTTAGCCTTATGGTTGTTTTGATAATGGTAATTTATCCGAAAAAATGGTCGGCATACTTCCCGTCGTCTTTGGCAGCGTTAATTGTGGTAACTATCGTAAACTTTATCATAAGTCCGAACGTTGTGGAAGTAGGCGAAATTCCACAGACGCTTATTACAAAAGACAGTCTTATTTTAAACTTAGGAAATATTGACGTAAAGAGCATAAAGAGTTTGATTACTCCTGCGTTTTCAATCGCACTTTTAGGAATGATTGAGAGCCTTTTGTGTGGGGCTGCGGCAGGAAAAATGAAAAACGAAAAAATCGATTCTACCCGTGAACTTGTAGCACAGGGTGTGGGAAATATGATTATTCCTATGTTCGGTGGCGTGCCTGCAACAGCAGCTATTGCCAGAACTTCCGTAGTTATCAAAAGTGGCGGACAGACGAGAATTGCGAGCATAGTACATTCTATCACGCTTATTTTGTCAATGTTCTTGCTCGGTGGAGTTATGTCCAGAATACCTCTTTCGGCACTTGCAGGAGTTTTGATGGTGACAGCGTTCAGAATGAACGAATGGGACAGCATTAAGCAGATTTTCTCAAAGAAATTAAAACACTCAATGCTTCAGTTTGTTATAACTATGGTTGCTACCGTAATTTTCGACCTCACCGTAGCAATAGTTATCGGTGTTGTTGTGGCAATGGTAATTTTCATTCTCAAGTCGTGCGAGCTTAAAATCGAAATCAGCGACATTGACGAGGAAAAGCTCGGATACGAAACAAGTGGATTGCACGACGGAATTAAGATTGTGTATCTTTCGGGTCCACTTTTCTTCGGTACGCAGGAGCATTTGACAAACGCTCTTGAGGAAATCAAGGATTTGAAGGCTGTTGTTTTCTCAATGCGAGGAGTACCGAACATTGACGACAGCGCTATCGGCGAACTTGAAACACTTTTGGAACAGTACAATTCTCAAGGCGTTGTAATGATGCTTTGCGGTGTACAGCACAATGTTGTGAAAACTATGGAAAAAGCAGGTTTTGTAGAAAAAATCGGCAAACACAACATTCGCTGGGACGCTGTTTCGGCAATTAAAAAGCTTGACAAAATTCTTGAACTTGTTTAATATCAAAAATTGCACAAGTCTGTTAAAAACGGATTTGTGCATATTTTTGCTTTAACTTTTTATGAAATTAACATTACACCGCTTGAATTATTACAGAATTTATGCTATAATAAGTTGTTAAACTCTAAGTAGATTTTGGAGGAGATATTTTGAATAATTTACAAAAAGAAATAAACCGCCGACGTACCTTTGCGATTATTTCCCACCCTGACGCAGGTAAAACCACCCTCACCGAAAAATTTCTCCTATACGGTGGCGCAATTGCACAGGCAGGTGCGGTTAAGGGCAAAAAAAGTGCAAGACACGCTGTTTCCGACTGGATGGAAATTGAAAAGCAAAGAGGAATTTCCGTTACGTCGTCGGTTATGCAGTTTCAGTACAACGACTATTGCATAAATATTCTCGACACCCCCGGACACCAGGACTTTTCCGAGGACACCTACCGTACACTTATGGCGGCGGATTCGGCAGTAATGGTTATCGACGCTTCAAAGGGTGTTGAAAACCAGACAAGAAAGCTTTTCAAAGTGTGCGCTATGCGACATATTCCGATTTTTACGTTTATAAATAAAATGGACAGAGAATCCCGTAATCCTTTCGACCTTTTGGACGAAATCGAAAACGAATTGGGAATCCCTACCTACCCCGTGAATTTTCCGATAAGTTCAGGCAAAGATTTTCGTGGGGTTTACGACAGAAACAAAAAGCACATTATTTCATTTGAAGCAACAGGCGGTCACCACAAACTGGCTGCTACGGAAGTTGACCTTTCAGACCCGTCGCTGGGTGAACTTATCGGCGAACAAAACAGAACTTCGCTTATGGACGATATTGAACTGTTGGATATGGCGGGCGACGAGTTTGACATTGAGGCTGTGCATAACGGCAGATTGTCGCCTGTTTTCTTTGGGTCTGCGTTGACAAACTTCGGCGTTGAACCGTTTTTGGAAAACTTCCTCAAAATGACCCCACCGCCAACGCCTAGAACAGCAGGAAATTTGACGGTTGACCCGTTTGACGAGGGATTTTCCGCATTTGTGTTTAAAATTCAGGCAAATATGAACAAGGCACACCGTGACAGACTAACCTTTATGAGAATTTGTTCGGGAAAATTCGATAAGGATATGGAAGTTTTCCACGTTCAGGGCAATAAGAAAATGAAACTTTCACAGCCACAGCAGGTTATGGCACAGGAACGTGAAATTATCAGCGAGGCTTACGCAGGGGACATTATCGGTGTATTTGACCCGGGAATTTTCGCTATTGGCGACACGGTTACTTCTGTTGGCAAAAAGTTTGAATTTGACCCTATTCCTACCTTTGCACCTGAACATTTTCAGCGTGTTTACGCAAAGGACACAATGAAGCGTAAGCAGTTCGTAAAGGGCGTTACGCAGATTGCACAGGAGGGTGCTATTCAGATTTTCCACGAACCTGACACGGGAATGGAAGAGGTTGTCGTGGGCGTTGTGGGCGTTTTGCAGTTCGAGGTATTCGAGTACAGAATGAAAAACGAGTACAATGTTGATATTGTAAAAACGGGGCTGCCGTATTCGTATATCCGCTGGATTGACAAATGCGAGGACGAACCTAAAAAGCTTAAAATCAGCTCCGACACAAAACTTGTTCAGGATTTCAGAGGAAACCACCTTTTGCTTTTTACAAGCGAGTGGAATATCCGTTGGGCGCTTGACAAAAACGACGGTCTTGTCCTTTCGGAATTTAACCGTGGCGAATTGCAGTAAAATATTGGATTTAGTATTGCTATTTAAAATAAAATATGTTACAATAATTATGGATAAAACACTCTAAAAGGTAATTATGCCGATTTATAAAGAATTTGGTCAAATTAAAATTGATGATGCTCGTATTGATGAAACGTGTAATGCGTATTTCAAATGGAAGGATCTAAACACTTACATTTCCAATAACAGTCGCAGAGGTATAAATATGCCTGATGCCATAAGTGAGCCGATGGGTTGTTATTGTCTTGGGCTACTTTGGAACCGAGGTGCCGAAGTGGGTGACGCAACTGATCCTGAAACTAATAAAAAAATAGAGTTTAAAGCTACATCAAGATTTGAAGGGGATTTGTCCTCTTTCGGTCCAAACTGTGAGTTTGATGATTTGGTATTTTTGCGTTTTAAGTTGGATGATAATCTTTTGTATATTTATGATTTGAATATAAATTCAAAGGAATTTGGGAAATATCCTGCAAATTCAAAAGAAACCATTCAAGATCAAAAAAATCAAAAGCGTCGCCCTCATGTAAGCTTACAAACTTTATTTGTAGATGCAAAAAAATTAAAACCAGATGTTATTTTTGACATTCGCAAATGTAAAATTGTTGAGGATAATAGAAAATAAACGTAGAAAGGTAGAGTGTTTTATCTGCCTTTTTACGTTACAAAAATGCGGCACGCCGCAATTATTAGGAGGATAAGATAATATGAAATTGACTTGTGCGTCCTTTTTTGCTGGAGTTGGCGGAATAGATAAGGGGTTTGAAAAAACGGGCTTTTTTAAAACAATATACGCTAATGAAATTGACGTATATCCAACCAAAACCTATGAAAAAAACTTCGATGTTAAGGTTGATTGTAGAGATATAAACGTTGTCAAAGCTGATGAAATTCCGGATTTCGATGTTATGTTGGCAGGGTTTCCGTGTCAGGCTTTTTCAGTAGCGGGATTACGCAAGGGATTTGAAGATGAAAAAGGTAGAGGAGCATTATTTTTTGAACTTATAAGAATTATAAAAGCTAAAAAACCTAAGATAGTATTTTTAGAAAACGTTAAAAACCTTGTAGGACATGATAATGGAAATACATTTTCGGTAATTCTTGAAAGCCTTGAAAATCAGGGCTATAAAGTAAAGCATAGAGTGTTAAATGCTATGGAATACGGAAATGTACCACAAAATAGAGAACGAATTTACATTGTTGGATTTAAAGATGAAGAAGTATACAGAAGATTTGATTTTCCAAACCCAATAAAACTTAAAAAAAGCTTAACAGATATTATTGATTTTAATTCAAAGCTTGATGAAAAGTATTATTACCGAGAGGGCAAATACAAAGGTGATATATACGAAAAGCTTGTGGAAGCGATGGACGATGAATGTGCAATATACCAGTGGAGAAGAAAATATGTGCGAAAGAACAAGTCGGGTGTTGTACCGACATTGACAGCTAATCAAGGAGAAGGTGGACATAATGTATGCTTGATAAAGACAAGTAATGGAATTAGAAAGATGACCCCTCACGAGTGCTTTAATGCTCAAGGGTTCTCAGAAGATTTCGTATTGCCTAGTGATATATCAGATGCCAGACTTTATAAGCAAGCAGGTAATTCTGTGTGCGTATCAGTTATTTATAGGATTGCGGAAGAAATAAAAGAAGCTTATTTAGAAAAATAACCCCCACTCACCGAGTGGGGGTTTTGCTTATCCCTCAATGTTCAAAATGTACCAGTCGCCTTTGATTTTTCCAACATAAAAATAATAATTCACCGTTTCTTCCGCTTTTGTGCCTTTGAAAACCACCGTTGTGGCAACTTTGTACGCTTCTTTGATTTTAAATTCTTCGTCGTAGGCTTCTTTTAACAGCTTTTCGCTGTTTTTAATGTCATCGGCAGTCATTTCTTCTTCCGTGCCGAACTCAACCGAAACCGTGTACCCCTCACCGAAACCGTCATTGTAATCGGCGTACAATTCGTCCATAGCGTTTTCTTCCGAAATGCCCCTTTTCTTTGCGTCACTTCTTAATTCTTCCGCCATAGGCTCAACCATTGTGCTTAGATAACTTTCAAAATCCCCCTGCTCAATCGCCGAAAGATATGTGCTTATGACCTCTTTTTTGTCTTTGCCCTGAAAAATATATCCGCCGCTGTATAACGCCAACAAAACAACCCCCGCAAAAACAATTATCGCTATGATTATAAACGACCATTGAGATTTTTGACGCTGTTTTTTTCTGTTTTTTGACGCAACTTTTTCGGCGTTGTTTTTCTTCTGCTCACGACTTTTGCGAAATTCTTCGCTTCGTTGGCGCTTTTCTTCGTCGGTCATAAAACGCTCCGGCTTCTTAACTTTGTATTTGTCATAAGCCTTGATTTTTAAATTTTCTTTTCCGTAACCGCAATTTTCACAATAACTTCCGCTGTATTCTTTTCCACAACTTTTGCAGTATTTAATCATCAAATAAACTCCTCAAAAAATATTTACCCCTTGTAAATCTTCGCCCTTTCAAAGATTTCCTGCGCTATTTGCAAAGGTGTGCCGTTTCCGTCCACCGTGAAAGTGCTGTGCTTTTTGTATAACGGATAACGTGCGTCGTAACGGTCAAACAGCTCGTCCTCTGTTGAATTAAACGCAATAGGACGGTTTTCGTCGCCTTTTATTCTATCATAACAAATTTCAAACGCCGTGTCAATAAATACAACAATTCCGTTTTTGTTTGCCGTTTGGGCGTTTTTTTCCGAAAGCATTGCTCCGCCGCCTGTTGCCACAACACCCTTTTTTTTCTGAAATTCTTCTATTGCCTGACTTTCAAGACTGCGAAAATGTTCTTCGCCGTGTTTTTCAAAAATTTCCGAAATTTTCATTCCCGCCTTTTTTTCTATGTAACTGTCCAAATCGTAAAATTCAGCGCCCAACTTTTTTGCCAAAATCCTGCCTACTGTTGATTTTCCACAGCCCATAAAACCGCATAAATATATTGTTTTCATACCTATTTAAAGTCCTTTTCAACAATTTCTTCCATGTCTTTTATAATTTTTTCAATGTCGCATACGTCGTAAACGTCACCGTCCCAAATTGTGTGTGCCGATACAGCCTGCCAAACAAGCATTGCCATACCCCCCGAAACATTTTTGCCCATTGCCTTTGCTTTTTTGATTAACACCGTTTCCACAGGGTTGTATATTACGTCAAAAACGCTGTCGCATTGGCTTATGATTTCGTCCGCCACAGGACAAGCTTCAACCTTTGGGTACATTCCCACAGGACAGGCGTTTGCCAACAGGTTATAATGCTTTTTCGGGTCGATTTTATTAACTAAAATTATTTCGACTTTTGCGTCGCCTTTCATCGCCAGAATTTCACCCCTGACTTTTTGCGCAAGGGACACGTCTTTTTCCAAAACCGCAATAGTGAGATTCGCCCCCGCAATGGCGGATTCTATCGCCATCATTCTGCCGACGCCACCGCAACCGACAAGCAAAACATCTCCCCCAAGAGAAACCCCCATTGCCTTTACGGACTGTAAAAATCCGTCGCAGTCGGTGTTATAACCCACAATTTCTCCGCCTTTGTTCGCAACGCAGTTTACGCTGTTGTAACGTTTTGCCGATTCGTCCAAACGGTCAAGATATTTTATAATTTCCACTTTGTGAGGTATCGTTATGTTGTACCCCCCTAAAGAATTAAGATAACCGATTTTTTCTTCTAAACTTTTCGCCGTCACTTCAATAATTTCATACTCAAATTCACGCCCTTTTAATTCAAACAACCTTGCGTGAATCGGCGGCGACATGGTGTGTTTCAAACTTTCTCCCAAAATTGCGTATTTTCGTGACATGATTTTTCCTTCTTCCTGATTTTTAATCTTTTACAACCTTCGTAAATTCGTCTTTGTCAACCAAACCTTTTTCCAAAGCATACGCTTTCATAATCGCAAGTTGGGTTTTTGAATCGGGAATTTGGTTTAACATAGCCATTTGGTACGCTTTTTCAAGGGGGATTTTTTCCACGTCCAAAAATTCGTCCTCGTCCAAGTCCTGACTTGAAAAACTAAGCCCCTTTGCCATGTACATATGGATAATTTCCGTGTCGTATGCAACCGTCGGATAAAGACAACCTAAATAAATCATTTCGTTTGCAACGGCGCCTGCTTCTTCTTTTAATTCACGTTCTCCGCAAATTCTCGGACTTTCGCCCTTTTCAAGTTTTCCTGCGGGAATTTCCATCAAAGCCGTCTGAAAAGGGTATCTGAACTGGCGAACGAAAATAACTTCCCCCTTGTCGGTGATTGGCACAACGCACACTCCGCCGTTGTGATGAATAACCTCTCTCGTCGCCTGTTCGCCGTTTTCCAAAAGTACGGTATCTCTGGTGACGTTTAAAATCATGCCCTTGAATATTTCCTCAACTTTGATTGTTTCTTCGCTTAAATGCACTTTAAACCATTTCCTTTCTTTTGTCAAATTTCCTTGCAATAATTAAATATACAATAAATAATCCCACGGCTGACAGCGAAACCGCAAATCCTGCTTTCAATCCGTAAATTTCATAATCAAAACGTATAACCGTATCTTCGCCTTTCGGAACACGCACAGCCATCATGCCGTTTGAAACACGTTCGATTTTAACTTTTTCGCCGTTTACCGTGGCTGAAAATCCTTTTTCATAAGGCACGGAGAAAAACACCAACTTGTCCTCGTTTAACGAAATTTTCGCCGTAAATCCGTCGCTGTCCTCTTTGAAGTAATAACAACTTTCGCTAAGCCTGTCGCTGTAATATTCCTTGAAATTTTCAAAACTTGCGTTTATCGGCTCTACGTCGTATGTGATAATGTCGCCGTATTTTTCGTATTGGCGTTCGGTCAGAACAAGACTGTTCATAAGACACGCCACCTTAAAACTTCGGCTGAGTTGGTCAAAATCACTTTGCAAAATGCAATGGTCATACGCAAATCCCATTGGCAAATAATAGTCGTTTTCGTAAATTATAAAGTCCTCGGTTTCCTCTAGCTGTGAAAAACCTCTCGGCGGTGTTTGTTCGCTGTTATTGTCGTTTATATAATATTTCACCGACAAAAGACTTCGGAGCTGGTAAAACGTCGGGTCAATTCTGGACGCAACGTCCCTTGTTATGTCAAGATTCTGGTAAAATTCCATAATCGACGTGGAAACCACACTCTGGAAACACCTCATTGACGAATAACCCCAGAACATACAATAATTATCCATGTACGGGCTTGTATCAAGCCTGTAAAATTCCCCGTCTGTCTTTTCCATGTTCACCTGTTCGCCACCGTTTATGGCTTTTGCGGTGTATTCTTCGGGGTACGGTCCTTGCAAACTGCAGTAAATTATGTTCGCAAAGGAATTTACAAAAATCGCCCCAACGGTCATTGCCGTTAAAACCGTGTAATAATGCTTTTTGTTTTTGATAAAATACAAAAATATAACCAGCATTAAAAATGTAAAAACCGTCACCGTAAACTGGATTATAAACAATTCAGGGTATTTTGCAACTTGAAAAAACACCGTTTTTCCGTCTTTTTTCGTCGGCAAAAACGCAACGACAAGCAAAACCGCCAAAACCACCGCCACCCACGGCACGCCTTTTTTCAGCGAAACTTCGTCGCTGTCTTTTTGGTTTTCGATAATATACGCCGTCATCATTGACATAATCAACACAGGCATATAATACCACCTTGCATAGTACGAACTGTTAAACAAAACAAAGGCGGAATTTAAAATCGGCACAAAAGCAAATATAATGCACACCGTTATAAGACGTTTTGCCCAGTGCTTGTTTTGGGTTTTGAAAAACGCAATTACCCCCGCCATTGAGTACATAGGCAAATATCCTGCAATGGACGCCCACCTTGCTGTGTCCGACGAAAACAAATTGCTTCGTGCAGGGGGGTCTGACGACATAAAAAACGCCTGAATTATACGCAAAATTCTGTATTTGTCGCCGTATACAACCAAATCAAGCCCCGTCAAATCTTCCGCAAGACGTGGGTTGTCGATAATATAAAGCGCCGACGGCAACAGCATAAAGCAAGCCATGCCAACCCCTAAAACAGATTCTATACCAAGCATGAGAACTTTTTTAAACGTAATTTTAAACTCTTTGGAAAAACATCTGCAAATAAAATAGATTATTAAAAATACCACTTCACCGGCAAAGAAAAAATAACTTATTGTCGCCATTAAAGCTACAACCAACGCAAACACGCCACGCTTGTTGTCTACAACCGCCATTTCAAGCGCCAAAAGCATTAACGGGAAAAACGCCGTCACATCGTGAAAATGGTTAAAGAAAATGTTGTAAATCTGAAATCCGCTGAATCCGTATAACAATCCGCCGATAACACACGCATTTTTATTTTGAACAAAACGTCTGATGAACGCATACGCCGTAACCGACGCAACCCCCGTTTTTACCGCCAAAAGCCACGGTATAAGGTATGGCGCAAAACCTTTCGGAAAAAGGGTTGTTATCCAAAAAAACGGACTTCCCAACAAATAAAAGGAATATGCCCCCACATAACTTGACCCTAAATCCGTTCCCCAGTCGTAATTAAGTGAGCCGTCCTTAACCGCCGTCTGAACGTGGTCGTAAAACATAAGCTGTTGGGAGTTGAAATCTCCGTAGTAAAAAATATATCCTTTGCAATAAATCATCACGGGTAAAAAGCAAATCATCATCACCAAAAACGAAACCAAAAACACAAACAGGTATCGCTCCTTGCTTTTTGACCCAAGACAAAACTTCGATATCTTCATAAAGCTTCTCCTTTTAAAAAAGTACAAGTTTACCTCATTTTAACACATAACTTTTTTAATTGCAATAATTTCAGAGAAAATAAAAGAGCGAAAACGTCAAAAAAACGTTTTCACTCTGTGAAAGCTTTAGCCTGTGAATATCTGCACCCAGTAATGACCGTATAAATCTCCCGACGAATAAACATATCCTATGCCGATTTTGTTAAAATTCTCGCTTAGAATGTTTGCACGGTGTCCCTCTGAATTCATCCAAGAACTAACTACTCCACTAGGCGTTGTCTGTCCTGCGGCAATGTTTTCGCCTGCGTACCAATAACTTGCACCTACATCTTTAAGTACCGTAAAACAACTGTAGCCGTTAGGTCGTGTATGGCTGAAACTTGTTACAATTTCGTCTGCTCTTATCATTGCGCCCTTTGTCAAAGTTGCGTCCAACGTCAGTGGGGATAACCCCTCGTTTGCACGTTCAATGTTGCAAAGTCGCACCACTTCGTTCATAAATTCATAAGTGCTGTTTGAATAAGGAAAATCCTTTGTGGAAGTCACTTTTGTGGTTGTAGTAACTTTTTTTGTCGTAGTTGTAACCTTTTTGGTTGTTGTGGTTGTTGTATTTGCTTTTTTGGTTGTCGTAGTCGTCACGACAGCAGGTTTTGTCGTGGTTGTCGTGTTTGCCCTTTTTGTTGTCGTAGTCGTCACAACAGCAGGTTTTGTCGTCGTTGTTGTATTTGCCTTTTTAGTTGTAGTAGTCGTCACAACAGCAGGTTTTGTCGTGGTTGTTGTGTTTGCCCTTTTGGTTGTCGTAGTTGTAACAACAGCAGGTTTTTTCGGAGCGGTTGTGGTGGTCGTTTTGTTTTCGCTAACCCCCGTGTCCTTTTGGGCGGTTGTGGTGGTGGTCGGTGGGGCGTTTTCTTCCGTCACGGCTGTGTTTTGCGTTGACGAAAAGCCGTTTTCTTCTCCCGAATTTTCGTTTTCGGTGGTGGTCGCAACCCCCGATTCTTCCCCTGTGCTTGATTCAGGCGGAATTTGCGTTGTCAAAACCGTTGTGGTGTTTGCCGAAACGCTTTTCCCGAAATCGTCCGTAATTGTTATGCCTGACGATTCCTGACACCCCGACATCAAAAACATACTTATCACAGCTGCAAAACAAAGTTTATATTTTAAATTTTTCATAAAAACATCTCCTTTTTTGGTTTACTTTAATCTTATTGTAATACATTTAAACAATTATGTCAACCTTTTTGAAAAGGAATTTTCTGTCAAACAAAAAATTTTCAAAAACCTATTGACAAACAAAAAATAAAGGTGTATACTCATAAACGTAATAGCTGTATTATCCGAACTAATACGGCTGACGGAATGAAAGGAGCATACATATGGAAAAGCTGAAAAAATCTATCAAAAAATCCAACCGTGGACTTTTTTTGGGTTTGGTGCTTGTTATTGCCGTGGCTGTGTATACGGTTATAGACAACCACAATTTCAAATCCGAAAAACCCGCAATCGAAAAACAGGTTACGGATTTTGTGGAACAAATCGGGGATTATATGGTGTTCGGCGAAGAATATCGCACCACCCAAACCCAAAAGGGCAAACAACTCACCGACCCCGAAAAGGAACAATACCAATCCCAATGGAACAAATTTATCGACCAATACTGGGTGTACAAGGACTATTCAAAAAATATGTATTTCTGG
This sequence comes from uncultured Ruminococcus sp., assembly GCA_964480525.1. Taxonomy (GTDB): domain Bacteria; phylum Bacillota; class Clostridia; order Oscillospirales; family Ruminococcaceae; genus JAAZZIT01. The sequence goes on along the minus strand of CAYZOV010000012.1, from coordinate 28,015 downwards.
GGTTTGACTATTGCAGGTATGAAAAACGCCTACCAAGATGTGTTAAACCAACTTCCCGACGAATATGTCGCTTCGTATAACGCAACCGTCGGAAGCGTTTCAATAAAAAAAGCAGGTCCCGAATGTGCAACCTGCGAAGCACAGGTTAATATAATTGTGCAAACCACCGCCAACGCAAGTTTCGTAATGCCGGGCAGTACCGAAAATTTCGGAAATTACGGCTATGAGGAATATTACGACCCTATCGCAGACGAATTTGTAAAATCCGACGACAGCCAAATGTTAAAATATTCCTGCGACGCTACGTTTACATTTAATCTTGAAAGAGTTGACGGCGTGTGGAAAATTACAGGCGCCGACTATGACAGTATGTCAATGAACAAAATGGAAATCGACGACCAAAACCAATCGGAAGGAGATGAAAACTAATGTCCCAAAACGATAATATCGCTCTCAAAATCCAAAATCTTAACAAAACTATCGGTAAACGCCACATTTTGCACGACATTTCTTTTGAAGCATATAAGGGCGAAGTTTTCGGATTCTTAGGACCAAACGGCGCAGGTAAAACCACAACTATTAAAATAGCCGTGGGACTTCTTTCTCTTGACGACGGAATTATTCAGGTTGACGGATTCGACGTCAAAAAGAATTACGAAAAAGCTCTGGCGAAAATAGGCGGAATCGTGGAAAATCCCGAAATGTATAAATACCTCACGGGTATGGAAAATCTTAAACAGTATGCCCGTATTCGTCAGGGGGTTACGCAGGAGCGTATCGACGAAGTTGTGAAAATCGTCGGTCTTTCAAACAGAATTAACGAAAAAGTGGGGAAATATTCTTTGGGTATGCGCCAACGTCTGGGTGTTGCGCAGGCTATACTTCACCACCCGTCGGTGCTTATTCTGGACGAACCTACAAACGGTCTTGACCCTGCGGGAATCAAAGAACTTAGAGATATTCTCAAAGACCTTGCACACAAAGAAAATATCGGCGTTATCGTGTCAAGCCACCTTATGAGTGAAATGGAACTTATGTGCGACCGTGTGGGAATTATCGCAAACGGTTATATGAAAGGCGTTTTTACTATCGAAGAAATGATTAACGCCAACCGCAACGGCATTATAGAATACCTTGTAGAAGTTTCGGACGTGCAAAAGGCAGGGGAACTTCTTGAAAATTACGAATTTAAGGTTGACGACAAAATTATTACGGTGTCCCTTGACGAAGAAAATGCAAAAGAAGAAATTTCAAAAATCATCAAACTTCTTGCAAAAGCCGACGTGGACGTTTACAGCGTTACCCCAAAGGAACACAAAAAACTTGAGGACGCATTTATCGAAATGACAAATTCGGGAGGTGTTCAGATTGACTAAGATGTTCGGACTTATGCAAAACGAATTTATAAAAACTTTTAAAAAGCTTTCAACAAAAATTTTGTGCGTGTTGATAATTCTTGTTTGTATCGGATTTTGCGGACTTGCGAAAATTTCGCAGAAAATCAACGAAAACTATAACTATGATTCGGTGAGCGAAATAGATTACGACTACGAAATCCAAAGACTTAAAGAACTTAAATACGAGGGCTGGGAACAGCATATCGAAGCTATGGAGTTTATGAAAACCCTTAACGTAGGCTATACTTCGTGGCGCTATAACGCAATCAACAATACTTTCGGTTTTGAAACCGACGACGACGGCGAAATCGTATATATTTATTCCGACGAACAAAGGGAAAATTTAAAGAAATTTATTTCCGATAACGACTGGGAAAAATATTGCGAATTTAAACTTTCGGACACGTCAAAATACCAACTGTCCGAGGGCGAACGTTGGGAATATGAATACCGCCTTAAAAATAATGTTCCTCTTATCGATAACGATAGGGATTATGAAAATTGGAAAAACACGACCATCAGAGATGTTTCGTATGCAAAAGATTCTCTTAATTACGGCGGCGAAGACGTCAGGGAAATGGAAGCCATAGAAAAAATCGGACTTTACCGACTTGAAAATAATATTTCCGTCAATGTTTCGGACTATCTTTCGGGCAACGTCGTTGCGTACAATTGCTGGATGGTTTTGGGCATTTCTCCGTCGATTGTCCTTATCGTGGGTCTGTTTGTTATGATAATCGCAGGCAGTATTGTGTCAAACGAATATTCTCAAGGCACAATTAAATTTTTGATAATCAACCCCGTAAAACGTTGGAAAATCCTTGTTGCAAAGTATTTTACTTGTATTCTGACGGGATTCGGATTTGTGGTTCTGTTTTATCTGGGAACAATTGTGTCAAGCGGTCTTTTCTTCGGGTTCGGCGATATGAACGCACAGTATATTGATTATGTAAACGGCAAAATCGTTGCTACGGCAGGTCTTTGGTATATCTTCAAAAGTATTCTTGTCAACAGCGTTAATATTCTGGTTATGGCAACCCTTGCGTTTGCACTTTCTTCACTTGTTAGAAGTTCTTCTCTGGCAATCGGCGTGTCGGTTTTCTCCCTTTTGGCAGGAAACACCGTGGTGTCTATCCCTGCAGGATTTAATATCGACTGGGCCAGATACCTTATCTTTGCAAACACCGACCTTATGAAAATTTCGCAGGGCGGTTCGCCGTTCCAAAACCACACCGTGCCTTTTGCGGTGGGCGTAATAATTGCGCATATGGCGGTATTTTTGCTGACGGCATGGGACGGATTTACAAAAAGAGAAATTTAAATTTTAAAAAATCTTAAAAACTTCACGGTGAATTTTTTGTTCGCCGTGATTTTTTGTGCAAATTTTTTGTTGTAATTTTATACAAGTAAATTGTTTTTAATTGTGCAAAACGCTGTTTTTTTCAAAATCGGTTGAAACTTGTTTGTTAATGTGTTACAATATACGAAAGTAAATTTAACCGATAAGGAGAAATTGTTATGGCAAAAAAAGTTGTTCTCACAGCGGATTCCACTTGCGATTTAAGCGAGGAACTCAAAAATCGTTATAACGTCACATACTATCCTTTGCACATAATTTTGGACGGAAAAGATTATCTGGATAACGTGGATATTACGCCAAAGGATATTTTTCAGGCGTATTATGATAAAAAAATTCTGCCGAAAACGGCGGCTGTTAATATCGGGGAGTATTTGGACTTTTTTAAACAGTTCACCGACCGAGGATTTGAGGTTGTTCACCTTAATTTGGGCGGTGCGTTGTCAAGTTCGTACAAAAACGCCATGCTTGCTTCCCAAGAACTTGAGGGCGTTTACCCTATAGATTCTTGCAACCTTTCTACGGGTATCGGACACCTTGTTATTAAGGCGGGCAAACTTATCGAACAAGGATTTTCGGGCGCTGAGGTTGCACAAAAGGTCAGTGATATGAGGGACAAAGTCCATTCGGGATTTGTGCTTGATACACTTAAATTCATGGCGGCAGGCGGACGTTGTTCGTCGGTTGTGGCTCTGGGGGCAAACCTTTTGAACCTCAAACCGTGTATTCTGGTAAACAACGCCGACGGAAGTATGTCCGTGGGCAAAAAATACCGTGGCAAACTTGACAAGGTTTTGGAACAGTATGTTGTCGAAACTTTGGAAAAATACGACAATATCGACGACGAAACGATTTTTATTACCCATTCCGGAATCGACGACAAGTACGTTGATATTGTGAGAAAAACTATCGAACGTGTTCACCCGTTTAAGGAATATTTCGTGACAGTCGCAAGCTGTACTATTTCCTGCCATTGCGGACCAAACACGTTGGGAATACTGTTTATGACAAAATAATTTTTAAAAATTTAAGCGTAGCAGTTTTATAAACTGTTGCGCTTTTTTGATTTTAAGCCTAATCTTAAACGTTTCATTCCTAAATGTTATATACTAAGTTGTTGAAATGTTCATAAAATAATGATATAATTTTAATGCTTAAAAGGAAGTGTAAATAATGTATCTTTACGAAACTCATATGCATACCGCCGAAAGTTCCCATTGCGGAGCTTCAACAGGGGCGGAGCAGGTTGATTTTTATAAAAGTCTGGGATATGACGGCATTTTCGTAACCGACCATTTTCTCAACGGAAATTGCCACGTTCATCATTTGCCCCACGACGGAAGCTGGCAGGCACAGATTGAACTGTTTTGCAAAGGCTACGAAAACGCCAAAAAAAGAGGCGACGAAGTGGGACTAAAGGTCTTTTTCGGTTTTGAGTATAACTATTGCAGTACAGAATGGCTGGTGTATAACCTTAATAAAGAGTGGCTTTTGGCACACCCCGAAATTATGGATATTCAACCGCAGGATTTTCTGAAACTTGTTAAAGAAAGCGGCGGAATCGTTATTCAGGCGCACCCTTTTCGTGAAGCAAGTTATATAAACTGTTTCAGAATTTATCCCGAAAATATCGACGCTATCGAAGTGTTTAACGCACATAACAGCGTTCGTGCCAACAAAATGGCAGAGCTTTTTGCCGACGAATACGGTTTTGTCAAAAGTTGCGGTTCGGACTGTCACCGAAGCGGGGATATGCTTTTGTGCGCTATGTCAAGCGACGTGGAAATTTGTTCGGCAGAAGATTTCGGAAATCTTCTTAAAAATAATAAACTTAAACTTGTTACAAATCTGAAAGGAGAAACTTAGATGAATTTTAAAAAAATACTCTGCCTTGCGAGTGCTTTTGCAATGTGCATTTCAATGGCAAGCTGTGATTCAAAAGACAACAACAGCAGCGAGGACGAGGGCGAAAAACTTATGGAAATGCGTGATATTCCGTCAACCGAACTTGTTAAGGAAATGACCGTCGGTTGGAATTTGGGCAACACACTTGACGCAACGGGTACAACCATTGACAGCGAAATCGCATGGCAGGGAAATTTCACCCGAAAAGAAATGTTCGACCTTGTAAAAGCGTCGGGTTTTGACGTGGTGAGAATCCCCGTAACGTGGGAGGGACATATTCAGGAGGACGGCACAGTTGACCCTGAATGGATGGCACGAGTACACGAAGTTGTGGACTATGCTTTTGACAACGACTTGTTCGTTATTTTGAATATTCACCACGAAGAATGGCACTTCCCAAGCTATGATAATTTAGAAAGCGCAAAAGCACAGCTTGTTGACCTTTGGGAACAGATTGCGGAAGAATTTAAGGCTTATGACGAACACCTTATTTTTGAGGGACTTAACGAACCGAGAAAGAAAGGCACAAACGTTGAATGGACAGGCGGAGATGAAGAGGGCAGAGATGTTGTAAACCAGCTTAACAAGGCTTTTGTGGAAACAATCCGAAACAGCGGCGGCAACAACCCGAAACGTCACCTTATGGTGCCTACATACGCAGCGTCATCAGGCACAAACGCAATGGCGGCTTTTGAAATGCCTGCAGAAAACGACGACAAAATTATTGTTTCAATTCACGGATATTCACCTTATAACTTTGCTCTTAACACAAAGGGTACTGCTGAATGGAGCGCCGACAAACGTACCGATACAGCGGACATTAACGCACTTTTTAATAACATCAAAACCTATTTCCTTGACAAGGGTATTCCTGTTATCATAGGCGAATGGGGTTCAATCAACAAAATGGTTGAGGGTACTGAAACAGGCGACAACAGAGCTGTCAGAGTTGAACACGCTAAGTATTATGTTGAAAAAGCCAAAGAATACGGCGTTCCGTGTATTTGGTGGGACAACGCAGGATATTTCGGAAGCGGTGAAAACTTCGGACTTATGGACCGTTCGGTTATCCCAAGTTGGAAATTCCCTGCAATTGTGCAAGCTATCACAGGGGTTGAAATCGACGGCGAAGAACAGGTTAAAATTTATCCGTAAATTTAATTAAAAACAGTTAAAAATAATACACCCGAAAGTTTTTTACGCTTTCAGGTGTATTTTTTTGTGCTAAATTTAAAGGCTTAGAAAATTATTTTTTCTTCTTTGCCGAAATTACGCTAAGTCCCAAAACAGCAGGAATAACCATGCTGACTGCAACGCCTGTTGACGGGGTTTTGTCGTCGGTGGACGGAACTTCCGGTTTTGTTTCGTCGGTCGGTGTGTCGGTCGGCTGTTCAGGTTGTTCAGGCTGACTGAGTGCGCTGATTTTTTCATTTGCCGAAATTACAGCTTCGTCTATGTCTGCCTGAGTGCTGTCAAGGTTTGAAATAACGTCTATTTCCGCCGTAACGTCCACGCCCAAAGCTTTTGCCTGTGCGATAACTTTTGTCAGTTCCGTTCTGGAAATATCACCAATAAGCGAAGCGCTTCCGCCCCAAGACGAATTGTCGATTCCGAGGTCTGCGCCGTAGTTGTAAATGGTGTAACACATACTCAAAACGTCGCCGTCCTGCGGTACATAACTGTCGATTCCTTCCATTGCCGAAACGCCGTTTACGAAAAACATAAATCCGCTTTCGGTGGTATAATCAAATTCCGAAAGCACACCTTCGGTGTTTCTGCCGGTGAAATCGTCGGTTGACAAAATCTGGTAGAAGAAATTCGGCAGGCGAACTACACCTGTGTCCACGTCCTTGAATCCGCTGATGTAACTGCCCCATTCGGACGAAGTAACGATAATGTTTTCTTCGCCCACCGCACGTTTGAGAACGTCCATACCTTTGTCGCCCTCTTTGAGTTCAACCGTCACAGGTTCAAAAACATATCCCTGCCCGATTGTGAATTTTTCCACAGACACCGTAACGTGTTTTTCTGCTACGTCGTCTGCCACAGCGCTTGTAAACATTGTTCCGGTCGTCATACCCGCAACCAAAAAAGCTGTTACAAGGCTTTTGAAGATTTTTTTCATAAAAAATCCACCTTTCTTTGAAATTTTTTGCGTTAAAAAGGCAGGTCTCCTGACTTGAGAAACATCTGCAAAGCCTTCCCGAAATTTTTTCAGTGACCGAGTGCAAAACTCACTTGCAGACTTTTAATCTTTTACAGTAGCGGGGACTGTTGCGGACTTGCACCGCATTCCCTATTAAGGCGTGAGCCACCTTTTAACACATAGAATATTTTACCACACTTGCGCTTTTTCGTCAACAGCCGACAACATTTTTATGATTTTTTAATAATTTCTACTTTTTGTTAAAAACTCCGCTTTCAATACCCGCAGGTCCAATCCAACCTTTGTATGCTACAAGATAATACCACCCGTTTTTCTTCTGGCTTGCTTGCAACGTAACATTGCCGTCAATGATTCGCAAAGCCTTTGAGTTTGTGGTGTTTGACTTGCGGACATACCATGTGCCTTTTTTGATTTTTACGGTGTATTGAGATTTTGGCGAAACGTTTTCGGTCGTCGAAATTTTTTCCTTAAAAAGCGACGGCATATAGCAAAAATTCACGTCCACGTTTTTAGACCCCACCCCGTAATATTCTCCGTCGCCTGTGCTTGAATATTGCCAAAGTGCCAGTTTTTCTTTGAGATTTTCCAGAACTTTGCCATATTTTGTGTCTGGAAAAGCCTTGATTATTCCGCCGTTGTAATAATAAGCCACCCACAAAGGACAGCTTAACTTTTTGTGGTCGATTTTGTCCCCGAACCAGCTTGCGGACGAATAAACCATAGGTTCAAAACCTGCGTTTTTAATAATTTCAAGGCAAATGTTCAAAATTTCCGTCAACTGCGCCTTTGTTAAATTGCATTTTGCACCGCTTTCAAGCTCCATGTCAACGGCAATGGGACAGACGATTTTTTTGTTTTGTAAAAACTTGACTGCCGTTTTTGTCTGGGTTTGTGCGTTAAGTTTTGCGGTTTCGTAGTCCTTTGAAACTTTTGCGTAATGCCATGTTGCAAAAATATATCCGCCCACGCAAAGACCGTTTTTAACCGCATTTTTGTAAAATTCTTCAAACTTTGAATCTTTTGAAGCCCCGTATGCTATTCTCATCATTACCGCCGAAATTCCACGGCTTTTCATTTTTCCGAAATCCGCATTGCTCTGGTGTTTTGAAATGTCTAAAACTGTCATAGTATCTTCCTTTCTTTAATTAAAAATTATTTTTCTTTTAAAACTTCGATTGCTTTTTTTATAACGTCGGGAATCGGCACCCCCATAAGTCCTGCGTTTTCGATAATCGAAATAAGTTCGTTTGCGGTGTACGCAAAAATTACCGAACTTCGCACAAAATCCACCCCCAGAACCTTGTCAAGCCTGTTTGCCACAATTACGAACAAAAGGGTAATGCACTTTTTGGTAATGCCTTTGAAACCTGCGTTTGATTCCAGAGCGCCGTTTTTGGTTTTGCGACTTTTTTTGAAAATTCCGCCCACGGCGATTCCCGTTGCAAAATCCACCGCCATAAACAAAATCAAGGTTTTAAGTTCAAAGGTAAAACCCCCGAAAAGACGTGACAAAACGCCCCCTGCCAGAACAAGCGCCATTAAAAATTTGCCTTTCACACACTTCACCCCCCTTAGCCTAACCAAACTTTGTGAACCTTTGAAACGTCCTCTGTCAACGAACCGCTGCCGTCGATTATAAAAGGCGAAAACAAACCGTTTGCGTTTGAAATATCAATGCACACAATGCCTGCGTCGTCTATGGTCTGACCGACTTTTCCCGTGATTGAACTGGCCGTGTCAAAACTGTATACGTTCACCGCTTCGCTGTCTTTGCGGTCGGTTTTTGTGGAATAACCGCACACAACCCCACGATAAGACGTGTCAAAGGTTATGGCGTTTTGATAAAGGGACGACGAAACAAGAAAATAAAGTTTGGTGTACGGCGTAAAATCTATTAAATCCGACGTTGCAACCCCCACGGTGGCTGTGCCGTCGGCTTCGTTGTAACCGTTAAGCTCTATGGCGTTTTCACCAAATCTGCATACGGTGTTTTGGTGGGTTTCGTCAGGAAAAAGCGTCCACCCGCCTGAATTTTCTTTGCAAAGATTCCCACGGTCGTACAATGCCAAACCTTTTTCAAACGGCACAAATTTCTGCGGTTTTATGCGACTTTTTACCCAGTATGACGCTTTTTTCACGTTTTGACGGCTTAAACATTTTGACAAGGCGAAATAAATGTTAAAACAAGTTGTAACCCCGTTTGAATAGTCGCTGTAAAAACGTATAGAACACGGCGGAACTTTTACTTTATACATAGCCACAAAAACCCCGTCCGCATAGATTTTAACAAGATTTTTGTCGCAGGCAAAGGCATAAACGTGGTATTCGTGAGGGTCTACGTCAATAAAAGTTTCGTGGTATGTGGACGCAGAATTACAACAGTATCGGCATGAAATTTTGCCGTTTGTATAGTATAGATGAAAACCCTCGTTTTCGTTTTTGTAAAATTTCATAATCGTTCCCTGCGCCAGTTTGTTGGTGGCAACACGAAAACAAACAAAATGCGTGTATTGGTCGGGTTGATTGTTTACGGTGTATGTGTCTTGGGCAGTGGTGTAATAAAGCCCCTCGGCGTGGATTGAACCGGCGGTTGAAAAATACCCGTAATTGCCTGTAAAACCGCTGCCCGTAACGTAATTTCTCATGGTTACGCTGGTGTTTGCGGGGTTTGATTCGTTGTATCTCTGGGTGCTGAAATCATACCCGTAAAGCAGTATAAGGTTTTGAAAATATGGCAGACTTCGGGTGTAATCGGTAAATTTGATAAGGTTTTTTTCCCCTAAGCATAAAGACGAAGCAGGACTTTTTCCCGCCGTCAGGTTAAAAATGTCGTTTTGGTTGAACGAAGTCATGGTTTTTAATCTCCTCTTTTTGTATTTTTGCGGGTCGCCCCGACTTTAACAGCTCTCATATAGGGAGCAAAAACCCCCGAAAAGTTGCACGAATCCATGCAACTTCGGAGAAAAAATTTTGCGGTTTTTAAAGATTTGTAGACTTGCACATTTTTAATGTGAAAAATCAGGTACTTTTTATGTAAAATTTTCGTCAAAAGGTTGTAATTTTCCGCAAAGTGTGCTAAAATGTATTTGGAATTTTAAATAAAAAAGGAGTTTGAAAATGGATTTGTTCGATAAATACAAGGACGACCACGTTCCCCACGAACTGTTGTATGTTCTTGCAAGGGTGGGGTTGTTTTTGGCGGTAAACGTCTTTTCGGTGTTTGCAGCCAGAATACTTTGTTCGGTTGCGTCCACAATTTTGGGAATATGCTTTAAAACAAAATTCGTGGTGCTAAAGCTGATACCCTTTATAAACAGCGATACAACCGTTTCTGTTGTGGGATTTGTTATTCTGCTTGGGGTTATGCTTATACTATTTAAAGACGACGGCAAACGCCACACCGCTTACGGACGGTTCAGTATGCCCGTGGTGACTGTTGCGGTGGGTTTTATGTTCGTCGTGTACTGCGTTCCGTCAATTTTTCTGGAGGACGCAAAAGATTCTGTTGCGGCAGGTATCAAAAGCTTTTACAAACCCTGTCTGTGGCTCACCGAACGCCTTGACAACAGCATTGAAGTGCCTGTTTTCATAAGTGCAGGCTTGATTTGCGTTTTGTGTATGATTGTTTACAAATTGGCAGGCGATAGGTATCTTCGCAAGCACCCCGACGCAGACGTGGACTACATTGAACACCTTGACGACGAAGAATAAAAGGTCGGGTATTTTGTTTACGAAAAAAACATATAAATTTAGTAATATTAACCCGAATATAACTATATTAAACAATATCAAAATTCTTTTGTGTAAATTGTATAAATTTTTAGTAGAAATTTGTATCAAAAAATTAAAGATAAAATTAAGATTTGGGTTGATTATATTTTAAAAAAATGGTATAATTAGTTAATACTTTAAAATGTATTAGCTATGTATAGTTTTACGGAGGTGTAACTACAAAATGAAATCTTTTACCTACGTCGCCAAAGATACTGCCGGAAAAACACTTAAAGGCGTTATTGAGGCGGAAAACGGTCAGGAAGTATTGCAGAAAATCCACGACCAGGGTTGGTTTTGCGTCAGCTATACCGAAAACCTCGGAAGTGGCAGAAGCAGTATTTACAAATTCAGCACAAAAGAGCTTTCGTTCTGCTGTCGTCAGCTTGCGGCAATGATGACGTCCGGTCTTACAATCGTTAAGGCGTTGGACATTCTGTACAAGGAGCAGGAGAAAAAAGGCGCAACCCAGTGCTGGTTGGAGATTTACGAAAGTGTACAAAAAGGTGCGACTTTCACAGAGGCTCTGGAAGAAAAAAGAGGGTCGTTCCCGGACTTCTTTATTTCCATGGTCGGAGCAGGAGAATCGTCGGGTTCTCTTGACGTCGTAATGAACCGATTAAGCGAACATTACGCAAACGAAAACAAAACAAACAACAAAATTAAAGGAGCTATGACGTACCCGATTATTTTGGGCATTTTGTGTGTCGTAATGGTTATCGGTATGTTTACCCTTATTTTGCCGTCCTTTGCAGGTATGATGGAAGAGGACGAAATGCCTGTTCTGAGTAGAGCGCTTATGCACTTCTCGGATTGGTTGGTCGCTTATTGGTGGGCGGTGCTTATTGCGGTTTTGCTTTTGGTTATCGTTATAAAATATGCCCTCAAAGTTCCGTCGATAAGACTTAAATTCGACAAATTCATACTTAAATGCCCGTCTGTGGGAAAACTTGTTTGCACAATGTACACAGGACGTTTTGCAAGAACTTTGTCGTCGCTTTATTCGTCGGGTATTCCGATGGTTGAGTGCCTTGAACGTTCTTCGAGAGTTTTGGGTAACTCGTATATCGACCAGTGCTTTATTCAGGTTGTCGACGAAGTTAAGCAGGGTCAACCTCTTTCGACGTCAATCCAGAAAACCGAAGTATTTGAATCAATGTTCTGTTCGATTATTTACGTCGGCGAAGAATCGGGTGCGCTGGATTCGATTTTGGAAAAAACAGCCGATTATTACGAAGAAGAATCCGATACGGCTATCGGAAAACTCGTAGGCATGATGGAACCTCTTATGATTATCATAATGGGTGTGGCTATCGGTCTTTGTCTTGCGGCTATCTTCCCAATGCTCTACGGCAGTATGGGTAATATTGAATAAAAGAAAATTATTAAGGGAGTGAATATTCAATGCTGTCATTTGATATTTCAGACAGACAAATTAACATTGTTAAAGGCGTTAATGCAGGCGGAAAAATCCGAATTGACCGTTCTTGCACAATCGAAGTGCCTTCTGACATGATTGTAAACGGCGAAATACTCAACCTTTCGGGCGTTGCCGAACTCGTTGTTACAACACTTAAAGCGGAAATGATGATGGATAAGGACGCAATCCTTTCTTTCTCATCAAGCAATATCGTATTCAAGGAACTTATTATTCCTCGTGCAAAGGGTGAACAGTTCCTTACAATGGTACAAAACCAGATGGTTCACGAAATGGGTATCACAAACGAATACTCAATTTCGTACACCGTAGTAGGCGACGCAGGCGAAGAAAGTCCGGGGGCTTTGAAAGTTTTGGCGACTGCGTGTCCTTCCACAATCGTAGAAAGTTATCGCAAAACATTTAATATTATGGGTATTGCCCTTAAATCGGTAAATATTTGCTGTAACTCAATTACACGAATCGTTCTTTCAGACCAGGCAAACCTTAACAAAATGCCACTTTTGGTTGTTCAGATTAACAAGGACTTCCTCGGTTTGACCCTTTTTGAAAACGGTCAGATGGCGTTTGCAAGATATACGCCTATTTCGGAAGAAGATTACGACAGCGAAAACTATATTATAGAAGCGTTGAACGAAAATATCTTCCGTATGACGCAGTTTAATAAAGCAAGAGGTGGCCCGGGCGTTTCAAACGTAATTGTTTACGGTGAAATCGGCGACTATATCCAGCTTGCGGATTCACTTTTGCAGATGGACGTTCAGGCGTCTATTCTCCCTGTACCTAACACGATTACAGGTTTTGAAAACTTTGAATTTACCGACTTTGCCAACGCTATCGGTAACCTTTATAAGAGAAACAAGGCAACGGAAAAAATCAACCTTTTGGAAGTTGATTCCCAGACAGGTCGTTCAAGCGCAGGTCTTAACTCGTTCTTGATGACAGCAGGTATTACTGTTGCGGCTTCGCTTATTTTCATTATCGCAATTACGTTGTTTATCGGCATGAAAGCAAGCAGTATTCAGGACGATATCGACGACACCAACGAACAGATTGCTCAGGCTCAGGAACAGGCTTTGGAATATATGAAGTACGAAACCATTTTGGTTAAACTTAACGATTATAAGTCCAGAGTTGATACAGCCGTAGGAGCATTGGAAACTATGCCGCTTATTACCGAAGCTGCTTTTAACAACATTGACAAGTATTTTGAAAGCAACAACGCTACATACAAGTCTATTTCTTATAATGTATCGGGTACTATTTCTATTAACGGTATCGAACTTAAAGAGCAGGAGGACCCAAGAAAACTTTTGGAAACTCTCATAAACTGCGGAAAATATTCTGATGTATCGTACTCAGGTTGGACATCATCGGTAAACGAAACTTCAAGCGAAGAAGTTATCACAATTTCGTCAATGTCGCTGACGCTTTTGCCTGGCGAACAGACCGAAGATTTGTCAAAGGGGGAATAATTCATGAAACTTACTAACAGAGATAAAATGCTTCTGACAATTGTTATTCTCGCTATTGTTTGGGCAGTAGGTATCGTATTTTTCGTAAAACCGAAAATTGATACTGTTTCAAATAAGAAAAAAGAACTTGCGGAAGTTCAGACCCAACTTACCGAAGCCGAAGCTGACGTAGCGGCTGCAAAAACTATTAAAGACGACTGTAATACGGCTTTGAAATCTGCTCAGGAGGGCGCTCAGAACTTCTTCGACGCTCCGAAAGCATACGAAGCTGAACAGTTCTTGTCAAAGGTTTTGGCAGGTGACGCAAGCGGAAACGGTAAAATCGACATAAGCTCGCTTGCTATTACGGGTCCGTCGGCTACTTCCCTTACACAGTACAGCGCTAAGGAAGCAAGCAAAATCGAATATCCTTTGGGAGATTCGGCTACGTTCGTAACAGATACTTCTATCGGCGAAGATACAACTACATACGGCGAAACTTTGGGTTGTTATACATTTACTGTTTCGTTTAAGGCACGTCGCCCTGACCTTATGAAGTTTTTGACAAACGTTAAGGCAACAGAAAACGGAAACAGCCTTATTGTTACAACTTTGAGTATCACCGACAATACTTTGCCTGACAGCGAATATCTCGACGGCACAATGGGATTCTCACTTTACTTTGTTCAGAAACTTGAAGGTTCGGACATCGACGAAGTTATCGAAAACCAGAAAACAGCTTTGGGAATCAGCGACGACGCTGAAACCGAAGAATAATCAGCACTTTCAACGTAGGTGAAAGGGCAAAAATGCTCTTTCACTTACAAGTGTAATAGAATTGATTAAATTTTTACACAAATGAGATTAAAATTAAACGAAAGGGAAGGTGTTAAGCGATGAAGGAATATACCGGCAGGCGGAAGAAAAATCAAGACGGAAGCGTTTTGCTGGCGGTGTTGACTATAATGACATTTGCGTCGATTCTGGCGGCAACGGCAATGACGTTTGTCAGAACAGCCAGCGACCGCAGTTTTGACAACATCAACGAAAAACAGTCGTATTATACGGCTTCGACTTGTCTGGAAACATTTATTGATTCTGTTCTTACCCCTGACAGCACAAACCTTAATACGTTTATAAACATAGCCAACTCAGGAGGCGGAACGTGCGAACCTATCGACCTTGACGGAATGGGTACTTGTACAATTTCTATTGAAAAACCTGTGGGCGTTGAGTACATAAAAGTTATCTCAACTGCGGTTGTAAACGGCAAAGAAGATAGCGTTGTGTGTTATTTAAGACCGTCAACCGAACCAAGCGAAACCAACATCAAAAATGCGGTTGAACTTACGGGGGATTCAAGTGCGGAATACAACAACCTGAACGTTATCGGCGGTATGGCAGGTTCAAACGATTCAAGAAAAATCTATTCTACATCAAACGACACGTCTGTTAGCGGAACTTTCTTCCAGTACGGTTCTATTGCGGTGTTAAACCATATTCACCTTAGTTCGGGCGTTAGAGGTGAGGGCGTTTCGATGACGACCTCCAGAAACTTCTACTGCCTTGCTAACGAAGTTGATTTGAAAACTGACGTTGCAAAGAAAAACGATAATAAGAGCAACTTTATTTTCGCAAACGGAGCATTTGTTCAGACAGGTACTTCTGTTGCTGTGGGAATGGCTTCGTCTACAATGAACGACGGCGTAAGACCTAACGACGTTGACGTTTTTGCACACGGAATTGTTATTTCGCTTAAAGACCCTAGCTATTCTTCTACCGAATTTTCAAAGATAATCGGTGCGGAACTTCTTCAGGATTCCAAAGACGACCCGAACATGAACGGAACTGGTTATTTTGGCGATATGGCTAGATATACACAGTACGGAAACATTTATTGTTTGTCGGGTGGCGAAACCAACAGCGCCGACGGTGCGTGCGACGCAAAACTTGCGGGAAATTTGGTTCTTGACCAGAAAGTAAACAAAATGACCGTTTACGGCGACGTTTACGTTGAGGGCGACCTATATATGGGCGACCAGACGCAGTTTGATATTATCGGAAACCTTTATGTAAACGGCTCAATTGTGGGAAATACGTCAGGTTTGAACGTTAAGTCCGAAGAAAGTTCGGATTTGGCTGTGGGCGCAAGAAGAACAGAGGGTACAACAGGATTTATCTATTGTACAAACTTTATGAACAGCGACGCTTGTAAAAACAGCGTTAAATTCTCCGCTCAAACCAAAGAACTTGAAACAACCACATTTGCAGGTTTGTCAATTGGCAGAAGCCAGACCCCGTCGAATACCTACGAGGGAACAAAGTTCTTGTTTGACGCAGAAGATTTGCTTATTTCGCCTGATACAAATATCAGTACCATAAGCGACAAGTATATTGCGGTTTGCAAGGACAAAGGCGAAACATATTACGGTCTTGAACAGTACAAGACAACCGACGCTAACAAAAATGTGGGCGGTATCGACTTTGACTATATCATCACGGGAAGCTGTTATTTGGGCGAAAAAACCAAGATTTGGTGGCCTGTGGTAAAGGACGGTTACGGTCTTAAACAAAATGCAAAAATCCTTATTGACGTAACGTCAACGGATATTGTGGTGGTTTTGCCTAACGAATTGCAGATGAACAATGTTACAATTCTTGTTAGAAACACCACAAAAGACCTTGAAAATGACAAGACAAACAAGCCGAGCTTTTGCTATTTTGCAGTAGACACATACACCGATTCGGCAAAGGTTGAGGTTCAGTACAAGACTGACCCTGACACAGGTGCGTTTATTCTTGACAAAAAGGGCAACAAGGTTGTTGAGGGTTCAACACATGAGGGATTCAACACCGATTTCACGTTGACCATGGATAATGTTGTTATTGCCGACTACGACACTTATACAAATACCACTATCGGTACGGGTTCAAAGGCGCTTAACATTACGGACAACGAAATTACAAACAGCGAAGTTTACAACCTTAAAAACGGTCTTGGTTATAACGTTATGCTTTTGACCGAAGGCACAAAGATTCAGTGCAACAACCAATGTTTCTTTGAAGCAACGATTTACGGCAGACAGGCTTCGGTTTCGTTTAACAACGGTAAAAGTCTGAAAGTTGCCACGGGCGTGTCGTCTGCTCCGACAATTGAATCTCACGAAGTTTCGGTGCTTGGTTCGGCGGTTGTGGGCGGACTTAAAAACGGCAACAATCTGTTTATCGTGTACTATCCGCCGTCCAGCAAGTCAAACCTTGCAAATTTGGGCAGCGATTCGGCAGGAAATGTTGTGGGTTACGAAGTGCTTAAATATACGAAAGTTTTGACATAACGAAAAAGAGTTTAACGAAAGGAATGGTTTTATTATGAATAAAATCAAGATGAATAAAGCGGGCATGACGCTTGTTGAAGTTCTTGTTGCCATGACTCTTTTTACGATAATGTTTATGATGATTTTCGGCATTATGCTTTACAGCACTAAGATGAATGCACAAACAAGAAATTACGACCAAGAAATCGACGTTCATGTCGAGGACGCCGAAAGATACAATCCTATGGCTGTAACAATCAACGGACACTCCAGCACCTCAACTGACGTTTCGGCTTATCCGAACGCTTCAAAGAGCATAGATTTTAAATTCAGCGGAAACACCATAACGGTGGGTGCGTTGGCGTTTCAGGTTAATTCCAAAAACGAGAATAATGCGTTCACACTTAAATTTTTCAGCAGCACCAGACCTGACGTGGCGCACAATAAATACTGGGTTAGAATTTATAACGTTACGTCTGACGAAACGGAAAATCTGAAAGCTTATTTGTATATCCCGAAAGACAGCGAGGGTAGTTTTTATTTGAAAAACGGCAGCGAAGCCCTTAGCGAAAAGGTTGTCAGAACAATTTCGCCAAACACGGCTTTGGCTGTGGGATTTGACGGTTCGACGGTGTCGGGACAGGATTTGTTCTTTGTTTCCACAATCGACGGCGAACGTGACGACGTTGTTTCACAGTCGGTTGACACAAAAACCCTTATAAAAATTACAAGGGCGAATTTTATCAAGTACGACGCTGACGGCGACGGATATGTTGACATTTACTATTGCGACGACGGATTTTTAAGTTATGACGAATACCAGGAATTTCTTAAAAATCCGAAAAGCTGATTCATGGGAGGTAAACTGAATGAAAAAAAATAATAATCAAAACGGTTTTACTCTTGTTGAACTTATCGTTGTAATGGCTATGATGTCCATTATTTTCGGGGCGTTGATGAATATTATTTCGCCGACGAAAAAGTTTTTTAACGAAACCGAAGCGTTCAAAGACGAACTTGTTCTTTCGCAGGGCATAACCGACGCTTTGGCGGCAGAGGTGAGATATTCCACAAATGTATTGGTTTTGGAAAACTATGTGGGCGTGCCTGACATTAAAGACGGCGAAATCGCAGGCGTTCCGGACGTTGTGTACGACAGAGCTGTTTTGCTCGACAACGACCTTGTAAGAGGTGCGTATGACAACAAGTACGAATCAAACAAGGAATCCACCGTTTCAAGAAGAAAAGGCGCAAAGGGTCAGATTTTGAGATTTGAAATCGGCGCTTTGGGCGTAAACTTTAACGTTAGCGATATGCTTTACACCGAAGAATATTACGACGAATACCAGTACGAATTTTCCGCAAGCGGTAAAGTTGACGAAAACGGAAAAGGTTATATTGATTTCGGCGTTGTTATGAACGACATGGTTCGCAGTGGCGGAAAATATGTTGCCAATGAGGACAATTACGAATCAAACGAATTTTTGTACCTTAAAAACATAAACCTTGACGAAAACGACGGTTATAATCTTGTTGTTAAGGACTTTAAAGGTTCTACAAACGACGACGATTATGAAAATTTTGAAAGAGCGGACGTTAATGCGGGAATCACGGCGACAACGCCTAATCAGACAAAAATCTTTGAGAAAGATAACGTCGATAACGTTCACACTTGGATTATTTACTACAAGGGCGGTAATATTTCCGCAGGTTCTAAGGTTAAATTGACGTTTGAACCGAATTACAACGACGCACACGGAAATGCGAAAACAGAGGTTGTTATGGAAGCCGAAATCGGAAAAGCGTTCAACCAACAGCCACCGATTTTGCCTGACGTGGCTTCAATGGAAGATATTTTCGTGGACGAAGCAGGATATACATACACCAGAACATTTGCTTATTGGACGTCAAGTCTTGATACTAACAAGCATTGGACAAATGCCGATATTACGGCGTATATCCCTATGACAGATGAAAAATTCACCGCAACGTACAACGAAACAAGAATTTCGTTTGATTTGGTTTTCTATGACAAGGCAGGTCTGACTGTTTTGCCAAACGGTAAATTTAATAAGGTTATGCATGGCAGTTCAGTTTCGGTTCCGAATGTTGTACCGAATCACGACGGAAATGTTATTATTTGGCGTGATATGAATACAAATGCTGTTATTGACGCAACGGAATTTAGCAGCGTAACACGGGATATTTCCGCCTACGCTTATGAGTGCAAAAAACTTGAATACAAGTTTATGCAGTACACAACCGAAATTAACGATACTTCCGAAACGGAATTGTATTTCAGCGACGTAGCATACACGGGTATTGAGTTTACAAATATCCCGACTGTTCCTGAAATAAGCGGATATGTGGGCGTATGGAAAACCCTTGACGACGAGGGCAATTTTGTAGAAGCAGACTTTACAAATGTTACGCAGGATATGGTTTTCTACCCTGAATATACTGCTGTTGAATAACAAACTTTACAGAGCGACAACGCAAATAAATGCGTTGTTGCCCTTAAAGAGTGGCTGTGAAATATCAGCCGTTCTTTAAAGGCAACAAAAAAGCTCTTTCAAACCGAAGTTTAAAAGAGCCGTGTTAATAAAAATATGTATTTGTGCTTAACCTGTGAAACCTGAAAATTTCAGGTAAAGGTCGGCAATTTGGTTTCCGAAAAGGGAAGCCGTGGCGATTCCTAAAGCGAGAAACGGACCAAATGCGAATTTTGACGAGCCTGTTTTGCGCTTTAAAATCATGCCCACAACCGAACCGGTTATCATGCCGATAAATGCCGCAACGATTACGGATTTTACGCCTAAAAACAAACCGCCCGCCAACATCAGGTATACGTCGCCACGTCCCATTGCTCTGCCTTTTGAAAAAAGTTCGATAAGCAAAAACGGTACGGAGATGACAAACGCCCCGATAATCTGGGATTTTAGGGTGACGTGGGAAATAGGGTAGTCACGAACATAGTTTATAACGCCTTGTATAACACCCAAAAGTCCGATAAAAACGCAAACGGGCGTTGAGATAAGCTGGGTGTCCCAGTCCATAAAGAAAACCACAATTAGGGCTGAAAACAGCAGGCTGACAAGCACCCCCATAAGCGGGTTTACGTCGGGTTTGTAAATAAAAAAAACAAGCAAGAAACACAATCCGTTCAGGGCTTCGACAACGGTGTAACGTGGCGAAATTCTCGCTCCGCAGTTTCGGCATTTGCCACGGAGCAAACACCAACTTAGGATTGGTACAAGGTCACGCTTTTTGATTTTTTCACCGCAAGTCATACAGTGAGATGAACTTTTTACCAACGATTCTTCTTTCGGCAGTCGGTAAATGCACACATTTAAAAAGCTTCCGATTGCTACGCCAAAACAAAGAATCATTATGTAAATTACAAGATAGGGCAAAAACAAATCCATTTTGTATTCCTCCGAAAAATTTAATATATCTAATTTTATCACAAAACGCAAAGTTTTACAAGACCTTTTTGCACAAAAATGTGCTTTATAATAATTTAAACGAAAGGGAGAATTTTTAGAATGAAGAATGGGCCAATAGGACAATACCTTATTGAAAAGGGACTTATTAACGAAGAACAACTTAATGAAATTCTGGAAATTAAAAAGCAGGAGAAAAATAAGCTTTTCGGCGAAATCGTAGTTGAAAAAGGCTTCGTTTCGGAACTTGAATTTGCAAGATGTCTTGCGGAACGACTTAACGTGCCTTTTATCGACCTTGCGGAAACCGAACTTAATCCGCAGGTTGTAAACAAAATCCCGGAAGCCGTGGCGAAAAAGTATAACCTTATCGCCGTGTCGCTTTTGGGAAAACGTCTGACGGTTGCCACAAACGACCCTGTAAACTTTTATGTTTTTGAAGATATTCGTGTAATTACGGGCTGTTCTACGGTGCCTGTTATGGCGACAAAGAGCGCTATCACAAAGGCTATCGGTAAAATGTATTCCGAAGGCACAATGTCTACGGTTGTGGACGACGTTACGAAGGAATTTACCGAGGGCGAAGAAAGTGGAGAAATCGACTTTTCGGGGGACAGAATCGAAAATGCTCCTATCGTTAAGCTTGCGACACAGATTGTTGAAAACAGTTTCCGTATGGACGCAACCGATATTCATATTGAGCCGTTTAAAAACTACACCCGTATTCGCGTCAGAGTAAACGGCGACCTTGTTCAGCTTATGGAAGTGTCAAGCGCCGTACATACGTCGCTTATTACAAGATATAAAATCATCAGCGGTATGAACATTGCGGAAAAACGTATACCGCAGGACGGTCGTTTCTCGCAGGACGTTGACGGCGTTCACCTTGACGTCCGTGTGTCTAACCTGCCTGTTGTTCACGGCGAAAAGGTCGTTATCCGTATTCTCGCTACGGGTGATGTTGGCGTTAGAAAAATCACCGACCTCGGTATGAACCAGTATAACTATGAACGTTTTGAATCCATGCTGAAAGTTCCGCAGGGGGTTATGCTTGTAACAGGACCTACGGGTTCAGGTAAAACAACGACTTTGTACGCTGCGTTGGGCGAACTTGCAAAACCGAACGTAAACGTAATCACGGTAGAAGACCCTGTAGAAAAGGCTATCGAGGGAATTAACCAGTGTCAGGTAAACGCAAAAGCGGGTATGACATTTGCGGCGGCTTTGCGTTCAATCTTGCGTCAGGACCCTGACATCGTAATGATTGGTGAAATGCGTGACCAGGAAACTTCCGAAATCGCTATTCGTGCGGCTATCACGGGACATATGGTGCTTTCGACGCTCCATACAAACGACGCCGCTTCGACAATTACAAGACTTGTAGACATGGGCGTTGCACCGTACATGGTTGCAACATCGCTTATCGGCGTAGTAGCACAGCGACTTGTTAAAAAACTTTGTCCGACGTGTAAAAAAATGAGAATGTCAACAAAGGAAGAAAACGAACTTATGGGAATTGACCCGAATGTGCCAATCCCGATTTACGAAGCTTGCGGTTGTAAGGATTGTTCGGACACGGGTTATAAAGGCAGAACGGCTATTCACGAAATTTTGCTTGCGACCCCTGAAATGAGTTCGATTATCGCAAGAGGTGCAAAATCTGACGAAATCGCCGAACTTGCACGTTCGCAGGGTACAAAACTTTTGCGTGACAACGTGTCGGAGCTTGTTCAAAACGGCACGTCGTCTATCGAAGAACTTATCCGTGTATCTTATGCGGTGTAGTAATTGCAATTTGCACGCATAGTGGAGTTAGGAGAAACAAAGTTTGACTTTGGGCGAAACTTTGAGAGAAAATTTTCAGAAAATTACAGCAAAAAATTTGGGTTAAACAGTTAAACCCGAAGTTTAAAATTATAGAAATTCCGGAGGATTTTAAAATGGTAGATATTGACAAAATTTTGGACGAATCAAGAGCGTTGGGTTGTTCGGACTTGCATTTTACGGTGGGTATTCCGCCGATTGTTCGTCAGGGCGGTAGTTTGAGAAAACTGTCGGCTTATTCCGATATGACGGAAATTGACATTTTGAGAATTTGCGAGCAGATGTGTAACGAAAAACAGCAGAAGTCCATTAAGGACCACATCGACACCGACTTTACGTTTGTGTCAAAGAGAGGTTTCAGACACAGAGTAAACGTGTACCGCCAGCGTGGTAACACCGCAATCGCAATCCGTCTTTTGCGTAACGATATTCCGACCCTTGCAGACCTGAATTTGCCACCTGTTTTGGCGGATTTTGCAATGCGTCCGAGAGGACTTGTTCTTGTAACAGGCCCTACGGGTTCGGGTAAATCCACAACTTTGGCGGCGATGATTGACCACGTTAATGTAAACAAGTCGGCGCATATTATCACAATCGAGGACCCTATCGAATATATGCACGGTCATAAGCGCTCAATGGTAAACCAGCGTGAGGTGGGACAGGACGTAGACAGCTTTTCAATGGCGTTGCGTGCGGCACTCCGTGAGGACCCGGACATTATTCTCGTAGGAGAAATGCGTGACTTTGAAACCATAAACGCAGCCGTAACCGCAGCCGAAACAGGACACCTTGTAATGAGTACGCTCCATACAACGGACGCAGCGTCCACAATCGACCGTATTATCGACGTGTTCCCTGCACACCAACAGCACCAGATTAGAACACAGCTTGCTTCGGTTTTGGTGGGAATTTGTACCCAGACCCTTTGCCCGACCCTTGACGGCACAAACCGTGTGGCTTGTTGTGAAATTCTCAACGCAACGGATTCCATTAAGGCGATGATTCGTGACGACAAAGTACACCTTATCGGTTCGTCAATGCAGACGGGTAAACAGTTCGGAATGCAGACCCTTGACCAAGAACTTGCAAGACTTGTTAAGAACAAGGTCATTTCAATGGATACAGCCATTGACAAGTGCCTGAGCGTGCAAGAACTCAAAAGATTTATTGCAATGGCGTAAATTTTGGCGAAATAATAATAAGACGGGCGAAACGGTGGTTTTCGCCTGTTTTTGCATAACTTATTAAAACCTTTGCATAAGTTATGAATAGGATTTGTGCAAAGTGTCTAAAGAGATATTGTTTATTTATGCAAAACGAATATCAAAAAGGGCAGTTTATAAATTTTGTGTAAACGAACTGTTCGTCTTAATCATTTGTTTATAACTTTGAAATTTATCATCTTAGGTTAAATCGAAGAAAGAAAACAAATTACAATTTGATAATTTTCGCCAAAAACGTTGTGCAAAACCAACAAAATTAACGCAACAAACAAAACGAAAAATGTTAATTAAACAGAATTTGTTACAAAGTGGTTACAAATAAAAATAGGATATTGACAAGAAACAAGATATATTATATAATTATGATACCGAGAAAAAACAACAAACTTTGAACGGAAGGTTACGAGAGGAAATTTGAACAAGATTTTTTCCCGAAGCTTTTCGCAAGAAGAACGGCGGATTTTGTCGGCGAAGGTTGTAAAAAGCGTATCGGTTGTACTTTTCCGATGCTTTTTATAAAAAACAAATTTTTAAATTTTTATGGAGGGATTTCATTATGAAGAAGTCACAGAAGGGTTTTACCCTCGTTGAGCTCATCGTTGTTATCGCTATCATCGGTGTTCTCGCAGCTATCCTTGTTCCTGCAATGGTAGGTTACATCAAGGATTCAAAATTCACATCAGCTAACGCTAACGCTAAGACAATTTACAATGCAGCTATGGCATTCTCACAGAAATGTGAAACACAGGGCGTAAAAATCGGTGGCGGTAAAGCTGCTGACACAGGTGTTATGACAGTTGATTCAGGCGATTCTGTTGACGCTAAGGTTTCAAACGTTGTTACTGATAAGGGTGCTGCTATCACATCTTCAGGTGCAACAGGTAAAGAAATTATGCACGCTGTAAACGCTTCACTCGGCGAAGAAGCAGACAAAACTGTATACAGAATTACATACAACGCTAAGGGCTTCCCATCAAACGTTTTCTGGGCTAAGACAACAGATGATACAGTAGTAGGCGTTTACCCAGCTCCAGTTGATAACATCGAACAGGATGACGGTATTGCTAAGGCTACTGCAAAGGAAACAGCTAAGCAGAACACATAATTTGTTAGTCAAATAACAATTAAAAAGCAAAATCACGGACCTATTCGCAAGAATAGGTTCGTTTTTTATGTGGCGGGGTATTGCATTTGTTGGAAATGTGTGGTAGAATAGGGTAAAGAACTTTTCAGGAGGAGCGTATGAAAAACAAAAAGGGTTTTACTTTGGTGGAATTGATTGTTGTTATCGCCATTATCGGGGTTTTGGCGGGGATTTTGGTGCCTGCTATGGTGGGTTACATCAAGGATTCCAAAATTTCGTCCGCAAACGCCAACGCAAAGGCGGTTTTTAACGCCGTGAACGCTTTCGCCCAAAAGTGCGAAAATTCAGGGGTCAGGCTGACGGCGCAGGCGGGGTATTTGTCCGACGTTCTGACGGTGGGCAAACAAGGTGAGGACGCATTGACTTCAAAGGTTACGTCGCCAACCCCCGAAAACGGCATGACGACCGCTTCGGCGGAGGAACTCCAAAAGGCGGTGAACAATTCGCTAAGCGACGACGCAGAGGGTTCGGTTTACCGTGTGCGGTTCAGCTCCACGGGTTTCCCGAGTGCGGTTTATTGGGCGAAGTCCGAAAGTGACGTGACCGTGGGCGTTCACCCGACGCCTGTTGACCATAAGGAAACAAGCGGTGGCATAAAATCAATATCGTAACAAAAAACAGATTCCCGTTTTCCCGTGTGTTGATAAGACAGTAATTCCGTAAAAATCATAATTTTACGGCATCTGTCTTACAGGATTGGAAAACAGCTACGAAAAGAACGATGCCGAGTCGAAAGACTTAGCATCGTTCTTTTTCTATTACACAACACTTAAAATCATGGAGGATTTACTATGAAAGATCTATTATCATGCGAGTTTAACTTTGATACGGTCTGTGTGGAGCTGAAGTTCTCAGACGGCACTATGATTGCCATTGATACCATTGCCGTTGAAAACGAGGTAGCCGACAATATGTATCAGCGGTCGGAGCTTGATTATCTTATCTACAATGACCCGATTGCATACGCTGATTTGATACTCAACGGCAACCCAGAAGCTTATCTAAAAGCTGTAACAGAATATAAACCACTTGACTAATCTTAGTCCCTCAGTATTGCCCAAACGATGCTGAGGGAACATTTTATCTTGCACTGAACAATTAGTGCATATCTTTTTATGAATATTTCTTTTATCTATTGCGTTTTTCACTTTTTTGTGATATAATGTAATATAAAAGGAGGCTTGGGGATAATGGCAGTAACATATAAGAAACTATTTCATTTGATGATAGACAGAGGCATTTCTAATTCGGAACTTATTATGCAAACAGGCTGTAGTGCCAATATAATAACGAAATTGAAACGCGGTAATTATCTTGCGCTTGATACTCTTGAAAAAATATGTAAAGCTTTGCATTGTGGCGTTGATGATATTTTAGAATTTACCGAAGAACCTGTGGAGCGTGGCGATGATTGATATGATGACAATGTTTGAAAAAATACCAATAGATAGGGATGAAATATCCCAAGGAGAACTTGATATTGATAACAAAACTCGCTCCAATCTTTTTTCGTGGAATGGTCAGTTTTCGCCGCAGTTTGTAGAAGTTCTTTTGAATTACTATGCCCAAGAAGGAGATGTTGTTATTGATCCGTTCGCAGGCTCTGGCACAACATTATGTGAGGCAGCAAGAAAAAGCCTTTCTGCATACGGTATGGAACTAAACGCTTCGGCGTATCATATGGCTAAAACCTATGAATTAGCTAATAAGACTATGTCCGAACGGCAAGAAATAATAAACTCTACTGAGAATATTCTCCAAACCATATTAGTTGAAGATGAAATCTTGCCAACCATTACTTCTGCAATACAGGAAGATATTTCTTCTCCCGTATCATCATTATTAAGTACATTGATAATTTTGTTGGATTTGTTTAACAACGAATTATCGCTGCCACTACTTCACAAAAAATGGCTTGGACTAAAGAAAATCGTTTTAGAGATTCCTGTTTCTCTAAACTCGATTAAAGTGGATATGGGCGATGCTCGAAAACTCAATTGTTATTCAGATACGGCAGACTTATTAATTACATCGCCACCGTACATAAATGTTTTTAACTATCATCAAAAATATCGGCGGTCAGTGGAAGCATTAGGATATGATGTTTTAGCAATAGCTAAAAACGAATTTGGCTCTAACAGAAAAAACCGAGGGAATCGATTACTTACTGTTATCCAATATTGCATAGACATGGCTCTATCTTTGAAAGAAGCTATTCGTGTCTGTAAACCAAACGCTCGAATGATTTATGTCGTTGGTCGGGAATCGAATGTATTAGGTTATTCTTTTTGCAATAGTCAATTGATTTATGAAATTGCGACAGAAATTTTTGAGCTGCCCTTTTTGCTTAGGCAAGAGCGTGTGTTCAAAAATCGTTTCGGGCGACTAATTTATGAGGACATTCTTCATTTTGAGAATTGCAAGGCAAATGACATCCTTTGCGATGAAGCAATAGAACAAGCTGCTCGTACAGTTGCGATAAGGATGTTGGTTGAAAAATCACAAGCATATCCAGACAGCAAGAACATTGAAAATGTTTTTGCTGCAATATCAAAAGCTGAAACTATAAAGAAATCGGAGGGATAAATAATGCCAAGAGGTACACATGGTGAAAAAATAGTTGCTGCAATGGAAAGCGCTAAACTTCCAAGTGGCGACAAATCGAGATTAGAAGCAGCGTTACAAAAATATGATGAATGGGTTGGAAAATTAGAAGCGGCAGATGCTCCTACTGTCAACGAGTTGATTGAAAAATTGGTTGGATTGCTCAACGATTACAAATTTTACATCGACATCGATTTGATTTTTGATAGCACCGAAGACTTTTTATATCGTCAAAAGGGACAGTTAAAGCTCGACAATACGATTATCGAAGAATTTCTCCCGATTTTTGTTCGCAAGTGCATAGTAAAAGAGTTTGGTAGATGTGATGTTGAGGTGGGTTCGCAAACTGCAACATTTTCCTCCGCCTATTTTGCATCCAGCCTCAGTTCCCCTGCTATTGGTGGTGGACTGAGTATAAAAACTAAAGACCAAGATTTTTCTATGAGCAGAACTCTATATTTGAGGTCTTCCTATACTCCTACTTTTGATGCCGAAAAAACTGTAACAGTTGCAACGCATTTAGGTTATGTAATGGCAGAACTAAAAACGAATCTTGATAAAACTATGTATCAAGAAGCCTCTGCTACAGCACATGATATAAAACTCGCCGTAACTGGAGCAAAGTACTACTTGCTCTGTGATTTCCTTGATATGACACCAATTAGTACGGCAACTACGGATATCAACGAAATTCTAATCGTCCGAAAAGCCAAAAGAATCAGTTCCAACATTCGCAAAGAATTTAGTACATATGCAGGGCGTCAAGCTAATAGAGCCTGGTACATAGACTATTTGACAAGGAATCCGTATTCGGCTGATATTTTCAAACGCTTCGTTGAACACATTTTTTGTCAAATGAAAAATGAGGATTTGATTGAAGAAAGTGTTCTTGATTTGGGTTATTTTTAATCAGCACCAACGGTGCGTAGCCAATTTCTTTGAAATTGTTAAAGGGTTTGGGATGTTGCCCAACA
>CAYZOV010000011.1:7975-62111 GCA_964480525.1 uncultured Ruminococcus sp. | reverse complement strand
CTGCAAGGTCTGATTTATAATGTGGTTTTACAAATGGGGGGTACCCGAAAATATAAAAATTACTTATTTTTGCTTTCCTTAATAGCTGCCTGTGCTGCTGCAAGTCTTGCTATCGGTACTCTGAACGGTGAGCAAGAAACATAATCAAGGCCGATATTATGGCAGAATTCAACAGATGTCGGATCACCGCCATGTTCGCCGCAGATACCGATGTGGAGCTTATCGTTAGCACCCTTACCGAGCTTAATAGCCATATCCATGAGCTTACCAACGCCTGTTTGGTCAAGCTTTGCGAACGGATCGTTCTCGAAAATCTTAGCATCATAGTATGCATTGAGGAACTTGCCTGCATCGTCACGGCTGAAACCGTATGTCATCTGCGTAAGGTCATTTGTACCGAAGCAGAAGAAGTCTGCGTTTGCGGCAATCTCATCAGCTGTAAGAGCTGCACGAGGAATCTCTATCATTGTACCAACCTCATACTCAAGGTTCATACCGGAAGCTGCGATCTCGGCATCGGCTGTCTCAACTACAACTTTCTTAACATATTTAAGTTCCTTAACTTCGCCTACAAGCGGAATCATTATCTCGGGCTTAACATTCCAATCAGCATGTGCCTTCTTAACATTGATAGCAGCACGGATAACTGCTGTTGTCTGCATCTTTGCAATTTCAGGATATGTCACTGCAAGACGGCAACCACGGTGTCCCATCATCGGGTTAAACTCGTGGAGACTTGCGATAATATTCTTAATCTGCTCAACCGTCTTACCCTGTGCGTCAGCAAGAGCCTTTATGTCTGCTTCCTCTGTGGGAACGAATTCATGAAGCGGAGGATCGAGGAATCTGATACATACCGGTGTTCCCTCAAGAGCCTCATAAAGAGCTTCAAAATCGCTCTGCTGGTAAGGAAGAATCTTAGCAAGTGCTACTTCTCTTTCCTCAACTGTATCTGCACAAATCATCTCTCTGAAAGCGGCAATTCTGTCTGCTTCAAAGAACATATGCTCTGTACGGCACAAACCGATACCCTCTGCACCGAGTTCACGAGCCTTCTTAGCATCCTTAGGTGTATCTGCATTTGTTCTTACTTTAAGTCTTCTAAACTCATCAGCCCATCCCATTATTCTGCCGAACTCACCTGCGATGGAAGCGTCAACAGTGGGGATAATGCCGTCATAAATATTACCTGTCGAACCGTCGATGGAAATAAAATCACCTTCATGATATGTCTTTCCCGCAAGCTCGAACTTCTTATTTTCTTCATCCATTTTGATGTCGCCGCAACCGGAAACACAGCATGTACCCATACCACGTGCAACAACTGCTGCGTGAGATGTCATACCGCCACGAACTGTGAGGATACCCTGTGAAGCCTTCATACCTGTGATATCTTCTGGTGAAGTTTCAAGTCTTACGAGAACAACCTTTTCTCCTCTTGCGTTCCATTCTTCAGCGTCTTCAGCAGAGAATACGATTTTACCGCAAGCAGCACCAGGTGAAGCGCCAAGACCCTTACCTGCAGGAACAGCCTTCTTGAGTTCAGCAACGTCAAACTGTGGGTGAAGAAGTGTGTCGAGGTTTCTAGGGTCAATCATAGCAACAGCTTCCTGCTCTGTTCTCATACCTTCGTCAACGAGGTCACAAGCAATTTTAAGAGCAGCCTGTGCTGTTCTCTTACCGTTTCTTGTCTGGAGCATATAAAGCTTTTCGTTTTCAACTGTAAATTCCATATCCTGCATATCTCTGTAGTGGTTTTCAAGAGTATTGCAAACCTCTACGAACTGCTTGTATGCAGCAGGGAACTTTTCTTCCATCTGAGCGATAGGCATTGGTGTTCTAACACCTGCAACTACGTCTTCGCCCTGTGCGTTTGTGAGGAATTCGCCCATGAGCTTCTTTTCACCTGTAGCAGGGTCACGAGTAAATGCAACACCTGTACCACAGTCGTCACCCATGTTACCGAATGCCATCATCTGTACGTTTACAGCAGTACCCCATGAGTATGGAATATCGTTATCTCTTCTGTAAACGTTAGCTCTTGGGTTATCCCATGAACGGAATACAGCCTTAACAGCACCCATAAGCTGTTCAACAGGGTCTGTTGGGAAGTCTGAACCAATCTTATCTTTGTATTCAGCCTTGAACTGTCCAGCGAGTTCTTTAAGGTCGTCAGCTGTGAGTTCAACGTCCTGTTTAACGCCCTTCTTTTCCTTCATTTCGTCGATAAGTTCTTCAAAGTATTTCTTACCAACTTCCATAACTACGTCTGAGTACATCTGAATAAATCTTCTGTAACAGTCCCAAGCCCATCTTGGGTTGCCTGACTTAGTTGACATATATTCAACTACGTCTTCGTTAAGACCGAGGTTAAGGATTGTATCCATCATACCTGGCATTGAAGCTCTGGCACCTGAACGAACAGATACGAGAAGTGGGTTTTCCTTATCACCGAACTTCTTGCCAACTCTTTCTTCCATCTTTGTGATGTTTGCCATAATTTCAGCCTGAATTTCGTCATTGATTTGACGACCGTCCTCATAATACTGAGTACAAGCTTCAGTTGAAATTGTGAAACCCTGTGGAACAGGGAGACCGAGGCTTGTCATTTCAGCAAGGTTTGCACCCTTACCGCCGAGAAGCTCTCTCATGCTTGCATTACCTTCATTAAACTGGTAAACATACTTTTTACCCATTGGTAAATCAACCTCCAATAAATTTTTGAAATTCCGTATAAAACAAGTTTTAAACATCAATTAAATTTGCCTACACGGTCATACGAATATTATAACAGATATTTTGAAAAATTACCATAGGTTTGGGGTTATTTTTTATCTAAAATTTTAGCCAATTATTAGCATGGATTTTTGTCTATTCTGCACAAAAGCGTTTTATTTAAAATATTCAGCCGAAAAACAGGCGGATAAATTTATAAATAACAAAAAAATTCAAAAAATACTATTGCAAAAAGTAACAAAATATAATATAATGAATGTGTATACACTTTTGATTATACGAAAGAAACAGAGGTAGACAAATATGAATGACAACGTAATTATACTTGGTGGCGGTCAGGGAAAAAGAATGAAAACCGACAAGCCGAAAGTTTTGTGCGAAGTTTTGGGAATACCAATGATTAGTTGGGTTATAAATGCTTGCGAGGACGCAGAACATGACAACATATGCGTTGTAAAAGGCTTCGGAGCTGAAATTTTGGACGAATATCTTGGCGGAAAATACAAAACCGTAATGCAAACAGAGCGACTTGGAACAGGTCACGCAGTAATGCAGGCTGTGGATTTTTTGAAAGAAAATCCCGATTCCGACACCCTTGTTTTGTGCGGTGACGCTCCGTTTATCGACAGCGATACAATTAAGGACGCTCTGTGTTTGCACAAATCACAGCAAAACGCCGTTACGGTTGTGTCAACTGTTTTGCAAAATTCCACTGGTTACGGACGAATTATTCGTGACGAAAACGGAATCAAAGGCATAGTTGAGCAAAAAGACGCAAGCGAAGAACAGCTTAAAATTCAGGAAATAAATTCGGGTTGCTATTGGTTTAAAACGTCGGAACTTTTGGACGTTTTGTTTGACATAAAGCCTGACAATGCACAGGGAGAATATTATTTAACCGACTGCATTTCCCTGCTTATTCAAAAAGGCAAAAACGCAAATGCTTTTGTGGCGAAAAATCCCGAAATTGCGTTGGGCGCAAACGACAGACGAGGACTTTTGAAGCTAAACGACATTGCCAGAATGAAAGTAATTGACAAACACCTTGACAACGGCGTGGAATTTACCTGTCTTGACGGAGTGGTAATTTCTCCACAGGTGGAAATTGAGGGCGGAGCGACAATTTTAAGTGGTGTAATTTTAAAGGGCAAAACCAAAATCGGAAAAAATTCCACAATAGGACCAAACTGCATTATTGAGGATACAATTGTAGGCGAAAACACGATTTTGAACAGCGTTCAGGCGTACAGTTCGGAAGTCGGAAACAACGTTAAAATAGGGCCTTTTGTACAGCTTAGACCTAATTCTAAAATTCTTGACGGAGTTAAAATCGGCGACTTTGTGGAAATTAAAAATTCCACAATCGGAAAATGCACGTCTGTTTCACACCTTACATATGTTGGCGACAGCGACGTGGGTGCAAACGTAAACTTCGGTTGCGGAGTTGCTACGGCAAATTACGACGGTGAAAACAAATTCAGAACGGTTGTTGAGGACCATGCGTTTATCGGCTGTAACACAAATCTTGTTGCGCCTGTAAAAGTCGGCAAAGGTGCATATACTGCGGCAGGTTCTACGATTACGAAAGACGTTCCCGCAGGGGCGTTAGCTATTGAACGTGGAAATATGTCGATTAAAGAGGAATACGCAGTTAAAAAACTAAAAGTCAGAACGGAAAAATTTGAAAAGAAATAGTTATTGAATACGAAAAAACACCCCACTATTCAAATAGTGGGGTTAAAGTTGTTTGGAAAGGATATGTATGAGCATTTGGGATATTTTTGACAAAATCAGCGAAAATAAAAGCACGGGAAAACCTGAATATCTAATTGTAGGGCTTGGAAATCCGGGTATACAGTACGAAAACACACGTCATAACGCAGGATTTATCACTATTGATAAGCTGTGCAAATTGAAGAATTTTGACGTAAACAGAGCTAAATTCAAATCATATGTTGGAGAAATTACGATTGGCGACAAAAAGTGCCTTGTAATGAAACCGCAAACCTACATGAACAACAGCGGTGAAGCAGTGGTCGAAGCTATGAATTTTTACAAAATTCCAATCGAAAACGTGATTGTGGTTTACGACGATATTTCACTTGAACCGTCAAAATTGAGAATCCGTCGCAAAGGCTCCCACGGAGGTCACAACGGAATAAGGAGCATTGTTGAACTTTCGGGAAGTGAGAATTTCCCTAGAATTAAGGTAGGCGTAGGCAAAAAACCTCACCCCGATTACAATTTGGCGGATTGGGTTTTGTCGAAGTTTTCAGAGGACGAAACTAAGCTTTTGGAACAGGCAACAGAAAACGCCTGCAAAGCCATTGAACTTATTGTTTCGGGCGAAATTGACAAAGCGATGAACAAATTCAACTCATAATTTGAGGAGGACACATTGAATATTTTTTATGATATAATTAAAGAACAGCCTTTTTACAAGGATTTGGAAAAATCCATAATGCAAAATACTACTCCTGTGAACGTTACGGGTGTTTCAAATATTCACAAAGCACACACCGTGTTGGGGTTGTCAAGGCTGTCGCCTGTGCTGGTTATTTGCGACGAGGAAGTTTCCGCAAGGCGAATTTGCGAGGACATTAACCAGCTTGGGGGGGAAGAAATTTGTTGCTTTTACCCTGCTAAGGATTACAACTTTTCGCACATTGAGGGCGTTTCAATGGAGTACGAACATATGCGAATTGAAGCGTTGAGCAGAATTAAAACCCGTGAGTGCAAAATTATGGCTGCAAGCGTTGAAGCGTGTATGCAAGGGGCAATCCCACCGTCTGTGCTTGAAAAATACACATTAAAAATTAACAGCGAAAGCATAATTGACACAAAAAAATTCGCAAAAGACCTTATAAGTTGCGGTTATACAAAAGCCGACACCGTAGAGGGTCAATCCCAATTTTCAATTCGTGGCGACATTATCGACGTATTCCCTGTTGGTGCAAAAAATCCTGTGCGAATTGAAACTTGGGGGGACGAAATCGACACTATTTCATATTTTGACATTGAAACACAGCGTCGAACCGACCCTGCAAGCGAAGTTTTAATCAGACCTGCAAACGAAATTCTCTTTACGTCAGATGATGAATTTACAGAAAAAATCACTTCCCTTTTGCAGACGGTGCGAGGAAAAAAAGCCGACCTTATAAAACAGTTTTTGCACAAAGACATAGACCTTATAAAAGGCGGAATTTCCCTGACGAACAAGGACAAATACTATGCGCTTGCTTATGAAAAAACTGCTTCGGTGTTTGACTATTTCGGACAGCTTAGCGTTATTTCGGAATTTCAGAACTGTTACGAAAAAGCAAAAGCTTTCACAACACAGCTTTCGGAAGATTTGAAAATATTATACGAAGAGGGTATAATGTTTAAGTCCTTAGACGGATTTTATTTTGAGTTTTCGGAAGTTATTTCAAAGGCAGAAAAATTACGCTTGGTGCTTTTGGATACGTTTATGCGTTCAAATAACGATATAGTTATTAAAAATCTTATAAATGCTAACTGCTACCAGACTGCGAGTTGGGGCGGTGACATCAAGCATTTAATCGAAGAACTTGACACTTTTGTGCGTGAAAAATACTGCGTGGTGGTTTTTGCGGGAAGTGAAAAAACTCTGCCGATTATTGTAAACGATTTGCGAGAAGCAGGTTTGCCTGCTGAAATTTTCACCGAAGCTTCCAAAATTTTGCCGAAAATGATTTACGTTCGTGAGGGTTCGGCGTCGGGTGGATTTGATTATTCCGACACAAAACTTGCACTTTTAACGCAAATGAAAGCGTTGAACGGACGAAAAAAGACTGCTAAAAAACGCAAAAAGGGCGAGGAAATCAAAAATCTATCGGACATTTCAGTAGGAGATTTTGTAGTTCACTCACTTTACGGAATAGGAAAATTCGCAGGCATTACGAAGCTTGAAAACGGCGGAGTTACGAAAGATTACATTACGATTAAATACGCAGGAAGTGACGTTTTGTACGTTCCCGTAACCCAGCTTGACCTTGTTTCACGGTATATCGGCACACGAGATGATAGTTCGGTTAAACTTAACAAGCTTAATTCCACCGAATGGCATAAGACCCGCTCCAGAGTAAAATCTGCTGTAAAAGATATGGCGGACGAACTTATAAAGCTTTATGCACAACGTCAAATGGCAAAAGGTTTTGCGTTTTCACCCGACAGCGATTGGCAAATGGATTTTGAGGAGCGTTTTGATTTTCAGGAAACCGACGACCAGCTAAGGGCGGTTGAAGAAATCAAGGCGGATATGGAAAAACCCGTGCCTATGGACAGAC
The DNA here is from genome assembly GCA_964480525.1 of uncultured Ruminococcus sp. Lineage (GTDB taxonomy): Bacteria > Bacillota > Clostridia > Oscillospirales > Ruminococcaceae > JAAZZIT01. Next base: position 55,068 of record CAYZOV010000011.1, on the reverse strand, counting down.
TTTTGTGTGGCGACGTTGGTTTTGGCAAAACAGAGGTTGCATTTCGTGGGGCGTTTAAATGTATGCTTGATTCAAAACAATGTGCGATTTTAGTGCCGACAACGGTTTTGGCGTGGCAGCATTATCAATCGGCAATCAAAAGATTTGAACATTTTCCTGTTAAAATCGAACTTTTGTCACGATTCAGAACACCAAAACAGCAGGAACAAATTATTCGTCAAATTAACAACGGCACGGTTGACCTTGTTATCGGAACACACCGACTTGTTCAGAAAGATGTTAAGTTTAAAAATCTGGGGCTTGCGATAATTGACGAGGAACAGCGTTTCGGAGTTAAACACAAAGAGAAATTTAAAGAAATTTTTAACGGCGTTGATATGCTGACGCTTTCAGCGACACCTATCCCGAGAACCCTGAATATGGCAATGAGTGGTATTCGTGATATGTCTGTAATTGAAGAACCGCCACAGGACAGACACCCTATCCAGACATATGTTATTGAGCATAATGACGGGGTTGTCGCACAGGCAATTTCCAAAGAGCTAAGACGTGGCGGACAGGTTTATTACATTCACAACCGCATTGAAACCATAGATATGTGCGTGGCAAAACTTCAGCAAATGCTACCCGAAGCACGAATTGCCTACGCCCACGGACAAATTCCCGAGAACGAGCTTTCGGAAATTTGGCGACAGCTCATAGAACACGAAATCGACATTTTGGTTTGCACAACTCTTATTGAAACGGGGGTTGACGTGCCTAACGTAAACACACTGATTATTGAGGACGCAGACAGATTAGGTCTTTCGCAACTTTACCAGCTTCGTGGACGTGTGGGACGTTCAAGCAGACGTGCATTTGCATATTTCACATTTAGGCGTGGAAAAGTTTTGACCGAGGTTGCTTCAAAACGACTTGACGCTATTCGTGAATTTACCCAATTCGGTTCGGGATTCAGAATTGCGCTTCGTGACCTTGAAATCCGTGGTGCAGGCTCGATTTTAAGCGGAAAACAGCACGGACACATGGAAGCCGTAGGATATGAAATGTATCTTAAACTTTTAAACGAAGCCATTGCGGAACAAAAAGGCGAAGCATTACCGAAAAGTTCCGAAGATTGTTTGGTGGATATTCAGACCGACGCATTTATTCCCGAAAATTATATCGAAAGTCTTACACAGCGAATTGATTGTTACAGACGTATTGCGTCCATTGAGTGCGAAGCTGATTCCACCGACGTAATCGACGAACTTATCGACCGTTACGGCGAACCGCCAAAATCGGTTATCGGACTTATTAACGTCGCACTTATGAGAAACACCGCTTCGTCTTTGGGCATAACGGAAATTACACAGCGTGGGGAAAATGTTTTGTTTTTCATTAAATCCCCTACGGTGTCACAAATTCAGGCGCTTATGTCAACCTTTAAAAATCGTTTACTCTTTAACGACGCTAAAAAGCCGTATTTTGCGGTTAAACTTAACAAAAATCAAAAAGCGACCGACCTTATGAAAGAGGTTATTGAGCTTATGAAAAATGCGGAAAACGAACAATAAAAAAAGGGCTATTGTACAAAAATATGTACAATAGCTCTTTTGCTTTCAGTTTAATTTTGTCTGAAAACTTCTTCCATAATTTTCATATTACAAAGGGTATCTTCAAGAGGAACAAGCACGCTTTCGGTACGATTTTCGTTTAAGCAACGACAAATTTCCTCAACTTCGTATTCATATCCGTTGCAGTCGTTTGCAAAATGCTTTTCCTCCACAACATTTACGTTTTCGTCAAAAAGCGTAACGTCACCGGAGCATAAAAACCAATTTCCGAAAGTAATTCGCCCCTTTTCACCCACAATTACACAATGGTTTGTGTTTTCAATGTCATATCCGAACACGGTCGTGGCAAAATTTTCGCCGTAATCAAGGGTAACCACCCCGTCAAAATCAGCACCTGTGCGACCGTATGCAAGCTTGCTGTTGATATTTTTCGGATAATTTCCCAAAAAAGCCGTAAACAAGCTTATGGAATAAACGCCCAAATCAAGCAACGCACTTGCGCCCAATTCCTTTTTAAACAGCCTATCTTCGCCGTCAAAGGTCACAATATTGGAAAAATCAGCCTTAATCATCTTAATATTTCCGATTTTACCGCTACGGTACCAATCCAATGCCTGCAAAAACGCAGGACGGCACTTCATCCACATTGCTTCCATAAAGAAAAGATTTTTTTCTTTTGCAAGTGCGATAAGTTCTTCAAGTTGTTTTGAATTTTCCGTAACAGCCTTTTCGCAAACAACATTTTTCCCATTTTCAAGGCACATTTTGACATTTTCATAATGGCACGAAGTAGGGGTTGCTATGTAAATTACGTCGATACTTTTGTCGTTGCAAAGTTGTTCGTAGCCTTGATAGCAACGTGAAATGTTAAATTCCTCGGCAAATTCCATTGCTTTTGACAAATTTCTTGAAGCAACTGCGCCAATTTTGGCAAATTCGCAATAATTAACGGCTTCGGCAAAACTCCTTGCAATTCGACCTGTAGCTAAAATTCCAAAAGTAATAATCTTTTCCATTTTTTAAAGCTCCTCAAAAGAATAAATATATCCGTCGCAAAGTTTTTTCATTTCGTATTCATCGTCGGCACTTCGGCGGTCAAATACCCCGTAGGTTATGTAATTCCCCATTTTTGCGCCTTTTACGGCTTCCAAAACGTCCTCAAAAACCACACATTCTTCGGTTTTTAAGCCTAATCTGTCCCTTGCTAAGTCGTAGACGTCGGGAAAACCCTTTCGCCTTTCAACTTCGTTTGTCATTGCAAATGCGTCAAAAAGCTCCTCTGCGTGATTATTTTTCAACGCAGGCATAATCAAACTAAGGTCGCTTGCGGTGGCGATTGCAGTTTTTACATTCATTTTTCTTAGCTTTTTCACAAAATCTAACGCACCCTTTTTAAAGAAAATATTGTGGGTATGCTCAAAAAGTGCCAAATCATACCATTCCGCAATAATTTCTTTGGGCGTTTCGTTCAAATTCAAAAGCTTTTTGGTGTAATCAGCCGCCTGTGAAAATCCCATTGTGGCGATTTTTTTCTCGTACCCCTCGGGAACCACCTCACCACGTTTTTTGAAAAATTCATAGTCGATATTGCTCCACATTTGCATTGTGTCCGCAAGAGTGCCGTCAAAATCGAAAATTACACCTTTTATTCTACTAAAATCCATAAAATTCTCCTAAAAAATATTACTGAAATTGTAGCATATTTTTTTCTGTTTGTCAATTCAAATCAACAAATCGCTGTAATTTTTAAACCCTTTGCCGTAAATTTCACTTGCGGAAGTTACCACCATAAAGGACTTTGGGTCAATTTCCTTGACAGCCTTTTCAAGTTTTGGATAGCGAGATTTTTTAATTGCACACATAATGATATTTTGCGAATTTTTGGTAAATCCGCCCTCACCGTGTATATTTGTTGCTCCGACTTCGATTGAAATAAGAAGTTTTTTCATAATTTCTCCGTTTTTTTCGCTGAAAATAAATACAAGTTTTGCCTCGTCCGAACCGTAAAGCACAAAATCCAACAGCTTAGAAGAAACTCCCAGCGACACAAAGGAATAAAACGCAAAGGAAATATCTCGAAACACCAGACCCGAAATCGCACAAATTATTCCGTCAACTATCAAAAAAATAGTTCCCGATTTGAGATGTGGAAAACTTCGTCTTAAATATCTGACAATAATATCCATTCCACCCGTTGTGCCACCTGCTTTGAAAATTATTCCTATGGAAAGCGCCACCAATGCACCACCTGCCACGGCACACAACAAAATATCGTCGCTAACAGCCCCCACGCCCGAAAACAGGTCGATTGACACCGACGTAAGCACGGTCGCAACAAGCGTTTTTACAAAAAATTCTCTGCCAAACGAAAAATACGACGCAACCAAAAGCGGAATATTTATCAGCAAAATTATCGTACCTGTTTTTATGGGAATAAACCTCGATAGCATAATCGCAATGCCCATAACTCCGCCGGGTGCTATCCCGTAGGGGTCAAGAAAAATACTGACGCCGATTCCCTGCGCTATTGCACCTAAAAAAATCATAAAAAAACTAAGCGTATGCTTTTTCATAAAAACACTTCCTCTCTCAATTATTTTAAGTTGATAGTCTAAGTTTTATACAAAAACTGCCCTCGAAAATCTTCAAGGACAGCTTTTAGCTTTACATTTGCGATTTTATTTTTTCAATCTGCTTTTCCAAAATTTCTGCCGAAATTCCACAAAGTTCAGCACACGGGCGTTTTTTATAATATGCCTCGGTGCGTTTTTCAGGAACAAAGTCCGATTTTTGCTCGTCAAGTCCCAAAAGTTCACGGCAAATAATCGAGCCGTTCACCTTTTTAAATTCCTCGGCAAATTCCTGAATACGCTTGTAGTGGTCGGCTTTTTCGGTGGACGCCTTAGGGTCGTCATAGCCAAACAACGCCCCCAACACGATAAATGCACCCGTAACCGTGCCGCAAACCTCACGAAGTCTGCCCATTCCACCACCAAACGATGACGCAAGGGACACCAAAAGGCTATGCTCAATACCGATTTCGTCCTCGAACGCACCCACGACAGCCTGTGTACAGTTATATCCACTTTTAAAAAGCTCCTCAGCCTTTTCATATTTTGTCATAAATCCACCTGCTTTTTAGTATTTGTAAGCCTTAAACGGAGCAAGAGGAATTTTAGTTTCCCTGCCAAAAACAGTAGGCTCAATCCAGTTGTAATAGTCATAGCTTGCAAATGCTACGTCTGAAAAATCACCTGTCAAAATAATATTTTCACCTGAAATTTCAGCAGTTGCAGGGAAAATTTCGCCTGTTGAGTTTCCAACCTCAAAGCCCGAAATTTCGCCCTTAACCTCAAAACCCTGTTGTGCGTGGTCAAAGCTCAAAATAACCTTGTTATCCTCAAAATATGCCGACTTGAAAATCGGGCCGAACGCCGAAACTTTCATTCCGTAGGTGTTGTCAAGCGCCTGCAAAGCAAGTCTTTCGCCCACAGGGAGCTTGTCCAGAGGGTGAATATTGTTAAACTCTCCACAATCCGAAATTACGGCAATACCTGTATTTTTAACGGTTTTGTAAGCTTTCATCTGTGCGTCACGGATTTTGCACCAATGCTTATAATCAGGGTCAAGCTCAAATTTGAACATCGGTAGCTGAACGATTTCAAAGGAAAGTTCGTCATCGCCCCAATCCTTTCGCCAGTTTGAAATAAGGCTTGTCAAAAGTTTGTAATACATATCAGGCTTATGGTCGTCAGATTCGCCCTGATAGTATGTAAATCCACGAAGTGTGTACGGACAAACTCGCTTAATCATTGTTTCGTAAAGTCCGTTTGGTCTGAACGGATTGTTCGGAGCCATAGGTCCCGGCCATTCGCAAACGCCGCAAATCTGCTGAACCTCGTCCCAAGAAATGTTTGGATTTTCGGCATAAAGCTTGTTTTTGCGAGCCTCCCAATCGTTATTCCTTATTTCATACGCAAGATAATCCTCGCAAAGCTGTTGGTCGGTCTTTCCTGCTGTTTTTTCGGCATATTCTTCAAGGTAGGTGTTAAGCTCCTTGTCAACCTCCAGAGTTTCCTTTGAAACCCAAGCTGACGCAGATGTTCCACCCCAGTTACAGCCGATAATTCCCACTGTTACACCAAGTTCATTTGCAAGTTTTGTTGCAAAATGGTAGCCAACGGCACTCCAAGCCTTTGAACCCTCGCTGTCGCAAACGCCCCAGCCGGAATTTTCCTCCATTTTTTCAGCCTCTTCAACAGTTTTTGCCTTGTTTGTATAATAAAATCTCACAGGCATATCTGCTGTCATTTTTGAAAGGTACTCTGCTCCGTCCTTTGCGTTTTGAAGTTCAAGTTCCATATTTGATTGTCCGCCTGCAAGCCAAACTTCACCGATACAAACATTTGTAAATACAACCTCGGTTTGTCCGTCCGAAACGCTCATTGAAACATTGTCGCAAGCCTCCATAGGCGGCAAAACAACCGTCCATTTTCCGTCAACAATTTCGCCCTTTGCTGTAATTGAGTTAATTTTAACTGTGATAGTACCCTTGTCGCCTGTTCCGAAGATTTTTACGTTTTTTTGTCTTTGCAAAACCATATTGTTTGAGAAAATTTTAGCAACTTTAAACATTAAAAAGTTCCCCTTTCTAACTAATCTGTCAATGCTTTCATATGCTTTTCTTTACGAAAATCGAGGTATTCCTCGTATGTTCCCTGTCGGTCAATACAGCCGTCAGGCGTAATTTCGATAATTCTGTTTGCTACGGTCTGCATAATTTCGTGGTCGTGAGTTTTAAACAGCACAACTCCCTTAAAATCAGCAAGTCCGTTGTTTACAGCCGTGATTGATTCCAAATCCAAATGGTCTGTCGGGCTGTCAAGAATAATTACGTTTGAGCCGAATAACATCATTCGTGAGAACATACATCTAACCTTTTCGCCACCCGAAAGAACATTTACAGGCTTGTAAATATCATCGCCCGAAAAGAGCATTTTGCCCAAAAATCCACGCAGGAATGTTTCGGTTTCTTCGGTGGTAGAATACTGTCTAATCCATTCCACAATGGACATTGTACAGCCGTTAAAGTATTCGCTGTTGTCCTTTGGGAAATACGAACGAGATGTTGTAGAACCCCATTTGAAAGTACCCTCGTCAGGTGCGTCCTCTTCCATAATAATTTTAAAAAGTGCCGTGATAGCCTGTTCGCTTTCGCCGATAAACGCTACCTTGTCGGTTCTGCCCAAAGTAAACGAAACGTTGTTCAAAAGCTTAACGCCGTCAATAGTCTTTGAAATTCCGTCTACCTTTAAAATATCTTTGCCCGGTTCTCTGTCCATAGTAAATCCGATATAAGGATATTTTCTTGACGACGCAGGCATTTCTTCAGGGGTAAGCTTGTCAAGAAGCTTTCTTCGTGACGTAGCCTGTTTTGATTTTGATTTGTTCGCAGAAAATCGTGCAATAAATTCCTGAAGTTCTTTTATTTTTTCTTCAGCCTTTTTATTCTGCTGTTTCAAAACTCTCTGCATAAGCTGTGAAGATTCGTACCAAAATTCATAGTTACCCACATACATTTTGATTTTTGTATAGTCGATATCCACGATGTGCGTACAAACATTGTTAAGAAAATGTCTGTCGTGGGAAACAACGATTACTGTACCGAAATATTCCGACAAAAAGTCCTCAAGCCATCTGATAGCCTCGATGTCAAGGTGGTTTGTCGGCTCGTCAAGCAAAATAATGTCAGGGTTTCCGAAAAGAGCCTGTGCCAAAAGCACCTTAACCTTTTCGTTACCCGAAAGATATTCCATCTGGGTGTACAAAATTTCTTCCGAAAGTCCCAAACCCTGAATAAGTTTTGAAACGTCGCTTTCAGCCTCCCAGCCGTTAAGCTCGGCAAATTCGCCCTCAAGCTCTGCCGCACGGTCGCCGTCTGCTTCGGAAAAATCGTCCTTAGCGTACAGTTCGTCTTTTTCTTTCATAATTTCATACAAACGCATATTTCCCATAATTACCGTATCCAAAACAGTATATTGGTCATACGCAAAATGGTCCTGTTTCAGAACGGACATTCTTGTTTCCTTTGGAATAATAACTTCGCCTGTGGTTGGCTCTAAATCCTTGCATAAAATTTTCAAAAAGGTTGATTTTCCTGCACCGTTTGCACCGATTACGCCGTAGCAGTTTCCGTTTGAAAACTTCAAATCAACGTCTTTAAAAAGTGTTTGTCCCCCAAAACTGAGACTGACATTTGAAACCTGTATCATTTTTTAACTAATCCTTTCCAAATAAATACTCATACATTGTTTATTATAACACAAACAATCTATTTTGTCCAGTAAAAAAAGCAGATAAATAGGTGCAAGCAAAAATATTTTTAAAAAATCTACATATGATATTACAAATAACATTTTGAGGTGATTTAATTGAAACAATGTATCAAATATCCGATAATTTTTTCTCTGGTTTGTTTGGGCGTAGGCGGTTTGTCCGCAATTTTCACAAAGAAAAACATGGACATTTATAATCAAATTAACCAGCCGTTTTTTGCACCGCCGTCATGGCTGTTCCCTGTGGTATGGGTGATTCTGTATATTTTAATGGGCGTAGGTTTCGGGCTTGTACTTTGCGCCCCACGGCGTGCCGACGAAAAGAAAAGCACAAGTTTTTATTTCGGATTACAACTTGTAGTAAATTTTTTCTGGAGCATTATTTTCTTTAATCTCCAGATGTTCAAGTGGTCGTTTGTGTGGCTTGTACTACTTTTGGCGTTAATCTTGCTAATGACACAAAGTTTTTTCAAAATTTCAAAAATTTCGGGATATTTGCAAATTCCATACATTGGTTGGGTTTTCTTTGCGGGTTTGCTTAACTTAGCCATTGCAATTTTAAATTAAAACAAAACAAAAAAATCCTTTCCCAAAAAGAGAAAGGATTTTTTGTATTTACATTTTTATGTAATTAGCCTTCAACAGGAGCGCCAACAGGACAAGAACCTGCACAAGCACCACAATCGATACAAGTATCAGCGTCAATTACATACTTTCCGTCGCCTTCAGAAATAGCGCTAACAGGACAATCAGCTGCACAAGCGCCACAAGCGATACATTCGTCACTAATAACGTAAGCCATTCTTAATTACCTCCTTAAAAATACGAAAGAATAAATTCTTTCTATAACAATATAATAACACAAAAAATAAAAAATGCAAGTGTTTTTACAATATTTTTAAATTTTTTCACCTACATATCATAAATGTCAGAAGCTGTGAGAACTTTATAACCTTTTTCTTCCAATGCTTCGATTGCCTTTTCGTTGTTTTCAACACGGAACACAACATAAGCTGTGTTTGCGGTTTTTGATACAAAAGCATACATATATTCAAGGCTGATGTTTGCACTGTAAAGGGTTTCCATTGCGCCCGCAAGTCCACCCGGAACGTCCTCAACGCCGATAGCGATTACGTTTGTAATTGTTACAGGATATTCGTTATTTTTCAAAACTTCAAGAGCTTTTTCCGAATCGTTTACGATAAGTCTTAAAATTCCGAAATCCTTTGTATCGGCAATACTCATTGCACGAATATCAATTTTGTTTTCGCCCAAAAGTCTTGTTACAGCCGAAAGTTTTCCCGGCTTATTCTCAACAAATACCGACAACTGTTTAACTGTCATAAAACGCACACACCTTTCTTTATTTTAAATAAGTTTTCTCTTATCAACAACTCTGACCGCTTTACCCTCGCTTCGCTCAATGCTCTTAGGCGACACAAGGTGAACCTTTGGACCTATTCCCAAAACAGTTCTCATAGCGTCCACAAGTTGGGATTCCTTTTTCTGAATATCCTTTACCGTATCCGTAAAATCGTCCACGTTCATTTCAACGTAAATGTCGATAGTGTCGTTATTATTAACTCTGTCAACTTCGATTTTATAGTTCGGTGAATAACCCTGTTCGATAAGCACAGTTTCAATCTGTGACGGGAACACGTTTACGCCACGAATAATCATCATATCGTCGGAACGTCCCATCGGTTTTGTCATTTTAATAAGTGTACGTCCACAACCGCATTTTTCCTTTGTCAAAACGCAAATATCTCTTGTTCTGTATCTCAAAAGTGGGAACGCCTCTTTTGTAATGCTTGTAAATACAAGTTCGCCCTTTGAACCGAGTGGCAAAACTTCTTCTGTTTCAGGGTCGATAATTTCTGCAATAAAATGGTCCTCGTTAATGTGCATACCTGTCTGACATTCACATTCAAAAGCCACGCCCGGACCGCTTGTTTCGGTAAGTCCGTAAATATCGTAAGCTTTAATTCCCAGAGATTTTTCGATTTCACGACGCATTTCCTCTGTCCAGGGCTCTGCACCGAAAATACCTGCTTTAAGCTTGTTATCTTCAGGCTTATATCCTGCGTCCCTAAGACTTTCGCCGATATATGCGGCATATGACGGCGTACAGCAAAGGATTGTTGCGTCTAAATCCATCATAAACTGGATTTGTCTGTCGGTATTTCCCGACGACATAGGAAGTGTTAAACAGCCCACCTTATGAGCGCCGCCGTTAAGACCTGCTCCACCTGTGAAAAGACCGAAACCGTATGCAATCTGGCACACGTCATTTTCATCTCCACCTGCCGCAGTAATAGCTCTGGCACAGCAATCGTCCCACAAATCTATATCGTGCTGGGTATAAAAAGCCACAACACGTTTACCTGTTGTACCGCTTGTTGAGTGGATTCTAACGCAGTCTTTGAGTGGTTTTGCAAGAAGTCCATACGGATATGCCTCACGCAAATCTGCCTTTGACAAAAACGGAAGTTTGTACAAATCATCTCTCGACTTAATATCGTCGGGAGTAACGCCCTTTTCCTCCATTTTCTTGCGATAGTAAGGCACATTATCCCAGACGTGCTTTACCTGTTTTACGAGCCTTTCGTCCTGAAGCTTTTTCATATCTTCGTCGGACATACACTCGATTTCCTCATTCCAGTATTTTTTCATCGAAAAAAGACCTCCTAAATTTAATCTTTGATATTAAACATATCAGTAAGATATTTTTTTCCTGCATTGGTTTTAAAAACCGTATCACGCACAATTTTAATTGATTCCTTATCAAGTTTGTCGTCAAAAGCATTAACCAGAAAAGTTGCTTCGACAAGCACCTGATAATCAAGTGCGTCAATATCGTCATAAATTTTGTGGTGTTCAACAAGATAATGCACTCTGGACACGACCTGACGTGGATAGCCTATGTTTATAAGTAGCATATCCGAAATGTGCGCTCCTTTATATTCTGCTTCACGGTCGTCTTGAATTTTTATGCCGATATCATGAACAAGCGACGCTATTTCGATAATATTTGCCGTGTCGCCTGTTATTCCCTCTTCTTCGCAAATCGCCTTAGCAAACGAATACACTTTCATAAAATGGTGTATACTTTTCGGGTTGCCTGCGTTAAACTGTATCATAAGAGGAACGATATTTTTCAAATTTTCCATATTTTCTCCGAAAAATCTCCCTAGCCTGCATTTCTGCCAAGTTCAAACGCTTTTTTGTTAAGCTCCAAAAACTTTGCAGGTACACATTCTTCCAAAGCCTTTTGCCAAACGCTTTCGTCAAAGTCCATTTTCTTTGAAACAACGCCCATAAGCACAACGTTTGACGCCTTTGAATTTCCGCAGCTTTCGGCAATTGACAAAGCGTCCACAGCCGTAACGTCAATTCCAAGCTCTGAAATTTTCTCAACGATATTTTCAGGATACTTTGCAACACCCATAATTACGGGCATAGGGTCAATCTGCTGTGTTGAAGTAACGACTTTGCCGCCTTTTTTTAGAAAGCTAAGCCATCTTGCACTTTCAAGCGCTTCAAAACTTATGATAATATCAGCTTCGCCCTTTTCGATAACAGGCGAATACACTTTGTCGCCGTATTTTACATAAGTAACTACCGAGCCACCTCTCTGGCTCATTCCGTGAACTTCGGACACCTTAACGTCAAAACCCTGTGAAAGCAAAACGTTACCCAAAAGTCTTGACGCCAAAAGCGAACCCTGTCCGCCGACGCCTACTATCATAACTGATTTAGTTTCCATTATTACACCTCATTTGTATTGTTCATATGTATTTATTCTTCGATTGCGTTAAGTTTGCACATTTCGGTACAAATTCCACAGCCTACGCACTGTGTATGGTCAATAACGCATTTTCCGCCGTGAATTGAAATAGCAGGACAGCCAATTTTAAGACACTGTTTACAGCCGACGCACTTGTCGTTATTAACTTTAAGGGACGGTTTGTGCTTAACGTATTTCAACAAAGCGCACGGTCTTCTTGAAATAATAACGCTAGGCTCTTCTTTAGCAAGTTCTTCCTTAATAACAGCCTCTGTTTCAGCCATATGATATGGGTCTACAACTCTCACGCTCTTAATTCCGCAAGCCTTACAAAGTTCTTCAAGATTAACGGCATTTGCAACGTCGCCTTTGAGGTTTTTGCCTGTTGTTGGGTTCTGCTGGTGACCTGTCATACCTGTGATTGAGTTATCGAGAATAATTACGGTGGAGTTTGTTGAGTTGTAAGCGATATTTACAAGTCCCGTAATACCACTGTGCATAAATGTCGAGTCACCAATTACAGCAACGCTTGATTTCTCAGCCTCAGCACCTCTTGCCTTGTTAAAGCCGTGAAGTCCGCTTACAGACGCCCCCATACAAATTGTTGTGTCCATTGTGCTGATTGGAGCTGCCGCACCCAAAGTGTAACATCCAATGTCGCCCGAAACCATAACACCAAGCTTTTTAAGTGAGTAGAAAAGTCCTCTATGTGGACAGCCAGCACACATTACAGGTGGTCTAACAGGAATTTCTTCGCCAAATGACTGCAATTCGTTTTTAGCACCGAGAATTTTTTCGGCGATAATTGTCTGCGAAAGCTCGCCCACAAAGCCGAAAAGCTCCTTGCCGATTACGTTAATTCCGTTTTTCTTACAATGTGTTTCGATAATGTCGTCAAGCTCCTCAATAACGTAAACAGTCTTGTGATTTTTAGCAAAATCCTTGATAATTTCCACAGGCATAGGGTTTACCATACCAAGCTTGAGGTACGAAACCTTGTCGCCCAAAGCTTCTTTAGCGTACTGGTACGAAATACCGCTTGTAATAACGCCAATGTCGGTGTTGTTAATTTCAATTCTGTTCAAATTGCTCGTTTCGCCGTATTCAACAAGCTTTTTAGTTCTTTCTTCAACCTTAACGTGAAGCGGTCTTGCGTGAGCAGGAAGTGTTACAAACTTCTGTGCGTTTTTAACGTAAGGCTTAACGCCAACTTCGTTTCTGTCGCAAAGTTCAACAGCCGATTGTGAGTGAGCCACACGGGTAGAAAGTCTTACGATAACAGGTGTATCAAATTCTTCCGAAAGTTCAAAACCCTTTTTAACAAATTCTTTACATTCCGAAGAATCGCTTGGTTCAAGCATAAGAACCTTTGAAGCGATTGCGTGGTGTCTTGAATCCTGTTCGTTCTGCGAAGAGTGCATACCCGGGTCGTCAGCAACGGCAATTACAAGACCACCGTTTACGCCTGTGTACGAAACAGTATAAAGTGGGTCGGCAGCCACGTTAAGTCCAACGTGCTTCATAGCACAAAATGCTCTTGCACCGCCGATAGCGGCACCGATAGCTACTTCCATAGCAACCTTTTCATTTGGCGCCCATTCTGCGTAAACCTCGTCATATTTTGCAACATTTTCGGTAATTTCAGTTGATGGTGTTCCGGGATATGACGACGCAACTTTACAGCCGGCTTCGTACAGTCCTCTGGCGAACGCCTCGTTACCCAACATAAGTTTTTTCATTTTACAAAAATCCTTTCCAAAAAATACTATAAAAATATATTTTCATCAAAAACATACCTTTTTCGGCTGTCATTAAGACAAAATCCGACAACCCAATATATTATATCAAAAATGGCTGAAAAAGTAAAGAGTTTTTGCTAAGTTTTTCATTTTTAAAGTGTTAAAGTGGTGATATGTACAATTATAACACACAATATTTTGTATTTTTTCAAATTTTTCTAAATATTTTTATTGTAAATTTCTTCGTTTTATGGTAAAATAAAAAAGTACATTTATAATTATATGATATGCGAGGGATTTTTATGGCAAATAATACATACACATTGGCGGAAATTTACGGAAATGAAAAGGTAGCTTTTCAAAAAGAAAGATACCAAAAGGCAATCGACAGCTTTAAGGAGCTTTACGGCGACGTGCCTTTCAGACTTTTTTCCGCTCCGGGCAGAACGGAAGTAGGCGGAAACCACACCGACCACAACCACGGCAAAGTCCTTGCGGCAGGGGTATCTCTTGACGTAATCGCCGTTGTTGAGCAAACAAACGACGGTGTAATTCAAGTGAAATCAGAGGGGTTCCCTGCTGACAGCGTAAATTTGGGCGACCTTTCGGTGGTTGAATGCGAAATGAACACCTCGTCCGCACTTATTCGTGGCGTGGCTGACGGATTTGTTAAAAACGGTCACAAAATCGGTGGTTTCAAAGCTTACACAACATCAAACGTTTTGAAAGGTTCGGGACTTTCGTCGTCGGCTGCGTTTGAAGTTTTGGTGGGAACTATCCTTAATTATCTTTACAATGAAAATACCGTTTCAAGAGTTGAAATCGCACAAATCGCACAGTATGCCGAAAATGTTCATTTTGGCAAACCGTCGGGACTTATGGACCAAATGGCTTCGTCCGTGGGAAGTTTTATCACAATTGATTTTGAGGACACGGACAAACCTGTAATAAATTCGGTTGCGTTTGATTTTAAAAAGGCAGGATTTAATCTTTGCATTGTCGATACAAAGGGCAACCACGCAGACCTCACCCCTGAATATGCGTCAATTCCGCAGGAAATGAAAGCTGTGGCTAAATATTTCGGCAAAGAGTATTTAAGAGAAATTACCAGAGAACAGCTTTTGGAAAGTTTTTCGGCTGTTCGTGAGGCAACAAACGACCGTGCGGTTTTGAGAGCATTGCACTTTTTTGACGACAACGAAAGAGTTGAAAGAGAGTTTTCAGCACTTAGCGACAGCAGACTTGAGGACTTTTTGAAAGAAATTAACGATTCGGGAAATTCGTCGTACAAATATTTGCAGAACATTTACGCTTCATCTCACCCTGACGAACAGGGACTTTCAATCGGTCTTTATCTTGCGGAAAAAATTCTTGCGGGAAAAGGCGCTTGTCGTGTTCACGGCGGCGGTTTTGCAGGAACAATTCAATGTTTTGTTCCCGACGAAAAGCTCAACGAATTTGAAAAGACAATGAACTGCGTTTTCGGTGACGGAGCGTGTCACGTTTTGTCCATCAGACCTGTGGGTGGTGCTGAAATTACTCTTTAGGGAGAGATTTTTACGAATATTTTTAATTTATTTCAAAAAAAGCAAAACGACGTAAGGGTGAAATTTTCCACCATTTCAAAAGAAGCTTTTGACGGTGTAAACTTCATTTTTTCCGTTGAAACAGACGGAAAATCTTCGGACAAGGGATTTTTCATATCAATTTCGGGTGACGCTGTGGACAACGGAGAACTAAAACTTGACAAAATCGAACTTCACCGACTAAAGGGCGTTAAGTTTGAGGTCGTAAAGTACGGTTTAAAGAAAATCGAAAAGAAAGACGGCGGATTTGCGTACCAGTTAAGTCTGAAAAATTTTCACATTCCGCAAAAAGAAAGTTATTCCCAAACTTTATTAAAATTTAACGGAAACAAGGAAAAAGCCGACATTTCAAAATTTGAAAACGAAATTCAATTTAAAATGAACATTTCCTTTTCGGGCAAAAACGACAGCGAAATGTTGGTTGGAGTTTTCCCGTATGAAAATATCCTAAACGGGTGCTGTACCCAATGGGTGGACGTTCGTGCGGAAAAGCAAAGGAGTTTTTATGGTTGATAAATTTAACCGAACCAAACGACTTTTAGGGGTTGAGGGGTTTGAAAGGCTTGAAAAATCAAAAGTGGCTGTGTTCGGCATAGGCGGCGTCGGGTCGTATGTGTGCGAAGCCTTAGCAAGAGCCGGCATTGGTGAAATCACCCTTATTGACAGCGACAGCATTTCCGTTACGAACATCAACAGACAAATTCCTGCGACGGTAAAAACTGTGGGACTTCCGAAAGCCAAAGTTATGGCGGACAGAATTTCAGAGATAAATCCCGACTGCAAGGTTGAAGCTATGGAACTTTTCTACATTGAGGACACAAAAGGTCAAATTGATTTGTCAAAATACGATTATGTGGTTGACGCAATAGACACGGTTTCGGCTAAATTATTGCTTGTAGAGGAATGTGAAAGGTTCGGAGTGCCTATAATTTCGTCTATGGGTACGGGAAACAAGCTAGACCCAACACGATTTAAGGTATCCGACATTTACAAGACCTCGGTTTGCCCGTTAGCAAGAGTAATGAGGGCGGAGCTTAAAAAACGTGGAATAAAGCATTTAAAATGCGTATGGAGCGACGAAGTGGCGATTAAGCCTATTGACATAGCAGACGGCGAAGTTTCCGAAAAAAAGGTTATTCCCGCAAGCGTTTCGTTTGTGCCTAGCGTAGCAGGTTTAATTATCGCAGGCGAGGTTATCAAAGACATTTCGGGAGTTAATAGAAAGGAATAAATTTTTATGAGAATGAGAAGAAAAAAGCACCTTGAGGAGCGACTTGAGGACTGCAAGGATTTAATAATTTTTATGGATTTAGAGGATAGGAACTACAATCAAGCAGATAGCTTCAGAAATTACATAAACGTCAAGGAGCTTTTCGGCAACGACAACCCCGTGGAAATGGAAGTCGGCTGTGGCAAAGGTCAATTTGCTTGCGAAATTGCTATGCAAAATCCCCACAAAAATTTCCTTGCTGTTGAAAAAAGCAGCAACGTCATCGTTGAAGCGGCGGAAAAAGCAAAAACTTTGGGAATTAAAAACCTGAAATTTTTGCGTGGGGGTGCTGAATATCTTCCCTGCTTTGTGCCGGAAAAAATTATCGACAGGATTTATCTTAATTTCAGCTGTCCTTTTCCGAAAAAACGTTACGCTTCCCACCGCTTAACTCACCGAGTATTTTTGGAAATTTACGAAAAGCTTATGAAAGACGGGGCAGAAATTTGGCAAAAGACCGACAACCAGCACTTTTTTGAATTTTCAATCCAGAGCCTTTCGGAGTACGGGTTTAAAATCAAAAATGTTTCTCTTGATTTGCACAACAGCGACTTTGAGGGCAACATTATGACCGAGTACGAAAAGCGTTTTTCAGAGCAAGGTTTCCCGATTTACCGCCTTGAAGCTTATTTGAAATAGCAAAAAAACGAACCCCTTTTTCAGGAGTTCGTTTTTATTTTACCTGTTATTACGCTTTTTCTTTTTGGATTTTTTATTTTTGCGAGAGTAAACAATTATTAAGAAAACCGCAAAATAAAGCACCACAACGCTTATCACAACCACGATTACGATTTTAAAATGGCTTGACTGGGTAAAGTTTTTCGCAACCTCTTTTTCTGCTTCGACGCCACTTCTCTCAACGTCTTTCATGGCGATAAGGTCGATTCTGTCAAGAGTTGTGCCGTTATAGGTGAGTTCAACATAACCCAACACATCACCCTCTTTTACAGGTGCGGTGACATTTTCGTTAAGAACAATTTTTTTCTTAATGTCCGAAATTTTTTCCACCAACGGGTCGTTAGGGTTTTCTTTTGGCCACAAACACTCAAAATTTCTGGCAACGCAAAGGTTTACGGTGCTTTCTTTTCCGTAATTAACATCAATATCCGTCAGTTCCGAACCTTTTAAAAGAATCGGCGGGTCGGGATATTCAAGTTGCGAAAACGCCCAACTGTACAAATTTATGTGGTCAAGACAGTTATACATACGGCTGTTTCCGTCCTCGTCCTGCATAGGTGCGCCCATAGAAACTATCATATATGTATTGCCGTCTTTGGTGGCTGTTGAAGCAAGACATCTTCCCGCTTCGTTAAGCGAACCAGTCTTAATTCCGCTGGCGTAGGAATAATAATATTCCGAACCGATTTGAAGCATTTTGTTTGTATTAACTATGGTTGTGCCGTTCGGGTGTTCGTCGGTAGGCGCCATTTGGTAGTTTGGTTTTGAAACTATTTCGTTAAAAAGCGGATAGGTTTTAATAGCATATTCGCAAAGTTTTGCCATATCTTCGCAAGTGGTATAATTATCGTCCACAAAAAGTCCGTGTGCGTTGGAAAAATGTGTATTTTTCATACCCAGTTCCCGTGCCTTGTCGTTCATTCGTTTAACAAAAGCGTCAATCGAACCCGAAACGTTTACAGCAAGAATATTTGCCGCTTCGCACGCAGACGGAATCATCAATGCGTGCAAAAGGTCGATATATGTTACTTTTTCGTCCATTTGAATATCAGCCGTTGAACAGCCTGTTCCCCAAAGTTCTTCAAAAGCTTCGACTCCTGCCGAAACTTTGGTTGTTTCCAAAAGGCTTAAATCGTTTTTGTAATTATCAAGCACGACAACGCAGGTCATAATTTTTGTCAGCGACGCCGGAACACGCTGTTGAGAAGCATTGATTGAAACCACCACGTCGCCCGTGTCCATATTGTACATATAAACCGCTTCGGAATTCAAGTCCACGCCTGTATGAAAATTAAGCGCCGACGCAGAAAGACCCAAATAATTAACAAGCGTTACCGTTAAAATCAAAAACGCAAGCACAACGCTAAAGCTTTTTTTGTTTATAACCCTTTTCATTTCAAATAACCCTTTCTAATCTATAGTTGAATACAAAATACTGTTCTTGTCTTTTCCCGTTCTTTGGACAATTTGTGCCGATTCAAGGATATGTAACAATTCCCTTGCTGTTTCTCTGTCCCTGTTAAGCACTTTTGCAAGTTGAGATGTGGTGAAATTTTTTTCAACGCCAATAGGTAAAAGTTGCCAATAATCGTCCTTTGTTTCAAAACGAATTTCAGAAATAATTCCCCGTGGAATTTGTTCAAACCTTGTAGAACCACGTTTTTTGTCTTTTGACCAGCCGTTAAGACTGCGGATTTCTTCAATTTCCATCATGCACAAAACAAGGTGAAAACGTGGATTTTTGATAAATTCCTTAATTCCGTACATTTCCCACAGAGCCGTATATTCGTCGTATTTTTTTGAGGATTTTCTGGGTTTTGAAATATCGCCCGTTTCCTCGTTAAGCCACGAAACATATTTAACAAACGGCACGGGGTGAACCACAGTTACGTCGGTTGCTTGCAAAAAACATTCAAGCTTAGGTTTAAGGCGTGAAAGTCCACGGGTTTGAATTTCGATAATACCGTGTTCGCCCACAATATCCGCAACATAATCGCCGATTTTGACCTCTTGGGACTGTACGTCGGGTTCGTAATATTCTTTCAAAACTGCGTGAAGTGTTTTTTCGCCCAAAGTTCCGATTCCCTTTTTTTCGGTTTGCGACGACAAAACTTTCTTCCTTGCATTTTCAAAACGTTCAAAATCCACACAAAAATTCCTTTCTGAACTTCATACAAAATAATAATAACACATTTGCGGTCTTTATGTCAAGTAAAAGTGGAATTATTCCCACAAAAAAAGACCTCACCGAAAAAGTGAAGTCTTTTATAGCAATTATTTATCAAGTGCTTTACGCAAATTTGAAATAAATTCGCCCACAGCCTTTACTTCGTTGCCTTTGTTTTCGCTGACGATACTTACGATTTGGCTTGAAACGATAATTCCGTCACAGCTTTCGGAAACTTCGGCGCCAAAGTCAATGGTGTCAAAATTTTTGTCGGCACAAACCTTACAGTTAACGTTTGCAACCAGAGCTTCAAGGTCAACCTGATGAGGTGGCTCTAAGCAGTACAAAAATCCTTTGGTTTCCTTTGCAATCATATTAACACGCTCTCTTGAAGTCGGAGCAACAAGGTTAATGTTAATAACGTCGTTTTCGTCTGCAAAAGACTGGATTTCGTCACGTTCTTCAAAAGGCATATCAGGAACGCTTACACCGTCAACGCCGTACTCCTTGCAAAGTTTGAAGAATTTTTCCGTGCCGTATCTGAAAATGGTGTTAAGATACATTGCGAAAATAATCGGTTTATCACACACTTTGCGGACATTTTTAACTGCGTCGAAAATCATATCCGTAGTTGTGCCGTTATCCAAAGAGCGCAAATATGCTTCCTGAACGTGCGGTTTTTCGGCAATTGGGTCAGAAAACGGAACACCGATTTCCACAATATCCGCACCCTTTTGGAACATTTCAATTACAACTTTTTCTGTTGTTTCCATATCGGGGTCGCCTGCGACGATATATCCCACCAAAGCTTTTTTGTTTTCCTGTTCAAGTTTATCAAAACAAATTTCAATTCTATTCTTCATTGATATCAACTCCTCTGTACTTAGCGATTGAATAAACGTCCTTGTCGCCACGACCTGAAATTGTAATAACCATAATTTGGTCTTTGGTCATGGTTGGGGCGATTTTAAGTGCGGCTGCGACGGCGTGGGACGATTCGATAGCAGGAATAATTCCTTCGGTTTTGCAAAGATATTCAAATGCGCAAACAGCTTCTTCGTCAGTAATGCTCAAATACTCGGCTCTGCCGATTGAGTGCAAATAAGCGTGTTCAGGTCCGATTCCCGGATAGTCAAGTCCTGCCGAAATTGAGTAAACCTCGTCAATCTGTCCGTAGGCGTTTTGCAAGAAAAGTGATTTCATTCCGTGGAAAATTCCCAAATCGCCCTTTGCAATAGTTGCTGCGTGTTCAGGTGTATCAATTCCTCTGCCTGCCGCTTCGGCACCGTAAAGTTTAACTTCCTTGTCGTCGATAAAGTTTGCAAACGTTCCGATAGCGTTTGAACCACCACCAACGCAAGCTACTACTGCGTCAGGGAGTCTGCCTTCTCTTTCAAGAATTTCTTTTTTAATTTCTTCGCTGATAATCTGCTGGAAATCCTTTACCATAAGTGGGTATGGGTGAGGGCCAACAGCCGAACCCAAACAGTAAAATGTTGTTTCGATGTTTGTTACCCAATCTCTGAAAGCCTCGTTTACAGCGTCTTTAAGAACTGCCGTACCGCTTGTAACACCCGTAACCTTTGCACCCAGAAGCTTCATTCTGTACACGTTGAGGGACTGACGGCGCATATCTTCTTCGCCCATAAACACTTCACATTCAAGCCCCATCAATGCGCAAACTGTTGCTGTTGCAACGCCGTGTTGTCCTGCGCCTGTTTCGGCGATAATTCTCTTTTTGCCCATCTTTTTAGCAAGCAAAATCTGACCCAAAACGTTGTTGATTTTGTGTGCGCCTGTATGGTTCAAGTCCTCTCTTTTGAGGTAAATTTTCGGGCCGTTCAAATCCTTTGTCATTTTTTCGGCATAATAAAGCAACGACGGTCTGTTGGCATAGTTTTTATAGAGGTCTGCAAGTTCCTCCTTAAACTGTTTATCATTTCTGTACTTATTGTACGCTTCTTCAAGTTCATGCACAGCGTTCATAACGCCCTCCGGAACGTACTGTCCACCGAACTCTCCGTATCTTCCGATTTTTCCCATAATATTCATATCCTTTCTGTAAAACCGTTTTTGAAAATTTTCAATAAAAAAAGCCCATCTTCGCATTGTTCTAAAAAACAATGGGACGATAGACTACCGTGGTGCCACCCAATTTACAGTTAAAAAATCTTAAAACTGTCTCTCTCAAGATACGCAGGAACATTCCGGAATACTCCCTTAATATCTCTGTCCTTTAACGCAGGAAATCGTTCTTGAATACTCGGTGAAACCACCTTTCCTCAGACTCCTCACAAACCCATTCACTTTTTTCGCAAATACCTGTATTCCACCGCCACAGGCTCTCTTTAATTCCGACAAAAAAGCTACTTACTTTTGTTCAACGGATTTAAGTTTTTTAATTGTTACTTGTATTATATTCCAAAAAAAATATTTTGTCAAGGGGTTTTCAAAAATTTTTTTCAAAAAAAATCAGACAGCCGAAACTGTCTGAAATTTTCTTAATAATTTTGAGTTCTGCTATTATAAACAATATGCAAAACTATGGTTGCAACAAGGCATACAACGAAAATTACGCCGACAAAAAGCGACGAGCCTGTAAAAATCGAAGCAAGTTCGTTCAAAAGTTTTGAAACAAGGTCGTCCATGCTTCGGGAATCCAGTTCGATTTGGTCAAATATAAGTCCGATAAGTTTTGACAATCCGAAAACTATCCCAAAAGACACACCGCTTGCAACGGTTATACATCTGAAACCACGGTAAATGCCTGTTTTTGTGAAAAAGTACATAAGGAAAATCAGAGTTACGCAAACAATCAGAATCACCCAGTAAAATATTGAAACAAATTTTGTGCCATCGTCCACCAGTTTTAACGTATTGCTTTCAAAATAGTCTTGGTTAATCTGTGCGACTTCGTTGTTAAAATCTTTTGTAAATTCTCTGATACTCTCTTTCGTGTCGGCAATATCGGCTTTGGTGTATTTTTCGCCTGTAATATCTTCGATTTCTTCTTTGTGTTCTTCAAAATTTTCAATCAACTTTTCGGCGTCCATTTCGGGAATACCCTCTGACGACAACGCCCCCGCCATAATATCCGAAAACATATCGCTGACATATTCGTCAACTTCCAAAACTTCCACAATTTCCTTTGCTTGTTTTTCGCCCACGCTTCCGGCAATTTCGTCCACCAGAAAGTCGCCCAGAGTGGTATTATCCCCCGCAAAATCAGCGTTCCAGATAATTTCGGAAGTAAAGTCGTTTTCAGAAAGAATTTCTTTGATTTTTTCACGGCTTGTTAATTTGGAAATAACCATGTTAGTGCAAATCGCACAGAAAAAACCTATCATTAAAAACGTCAGCACAACTGCGCCCAGCGTAACATACCACGCAGGGGTTTTTCTCGGCGGTTTTTCTTTAGACGCAACCGAATCGTTAAAAAACGAATTGTTAAAATTCGACGTATTTTCTAAAATAATCGCACTCTGCGACGGTTTTACATTTTCGTCGGAATTTGGCGTTTCGTTTGTTTCTTTACGCCAACCGCAGGATTTACAAAATTTTTCGTCCGAACCCATTGGTTCGCCACACATACCACAAAACATATCTATTCTCCCTTATCCTGTTTAATTAAAATTCTGATTGCGTCCACAACGCAACCGATTGCCTTTGACGAATCGTAGGTGATATTGTCCTCCAGACCGTTTTTAGAGCGTTCGACATTCCAAAGTGCGGTTAAAATTGCACCGCAGCGGACACGTCTTGCAAGACCAACCGCATAAATTGCGGCACATTCCATTTCACTTGTCAAGCAACCGCATTTGAGATAAGAATCCCACCTGGATTTAATATTATCACAAACAGGCGAATTTTCAGGTTCAACTTCGCCGTAAAAACTGTCTTTTGAATGAACAACCCCAACGTGGAAATTTTCACCGATTTTGTTTGTGCAAACTTTTTTACACGCCTGTACAAGCGCCGAAACCACGTCAAAATCCGCAACAGCAGGGTAATCGGCGGTGATATATTCAAAGCTTGTACCCTCACCACGGACAGCGGCGTTTGCGATAATCAAATCTCCGCCCGAAACTTTTAAGTCCATTCCGCCACTTGTACCCACACGAATAAACGTGTCAGCTCCGCATTTTATAAGTTCTTCAACGGCAATTGCCGACGACGGACCGCCGATTCCCGTAGAGCATACAGACACCATTTCACCGTCTAAATATCCCGTATATACGTTATATTCACGGTTGTACGCTATTTGTTTTGCGTTATCAAGAAGCTGTGCTATCTTCGGCACACGTCCGGGGTCGCCCGCCAAAATAACATATCTTCCGATTTCTCCTTTTTGAGTTTTAATGTGAAATTGTCTTTCACCGTCCATAATTGAAGCCATAACAACACCTCCGTTACATACATTTTACCATATTTTTCAGAAATTTGCAATAGCTTTTTGGCAAATATTAGAATTTATTTATTATAGGAAATTTTTAAAAAATTACGACTTGGGTATTGACATTTTTAATTTCATCTGGTATACTATTTTACGTTTGAAGATATATTTTTAACGGGGCATTAGCGCAGTTGGGAGCGCGTTACATTCGCATTGTAGAGGTCACGGGTTCGATTCCCGTATGCTCCACCAGAAAAAAGGGTTTAGCTATGCTAAACCCTTTTTTAACTAAGTGTGCCTAACGGCACGATAAGTACACCTACGGTGCGTGAAGTGACGCTATGCGTCGTGAAGAAGTTTTTCAAGGCACACTTAACTTCACATTTTCCGTGAGGAAAATACTTCACGTCAGCGTTAGCTGATATTTCACTAAAAAAACTTTCAAATTCCAATAAATAACACCGTAATTACCATACTTCTTCACCGCAACAGCGTTACTACTGCACTTAGCGAAAGCTAAACTTTGCTAAATAGAATTATCCCACAAAAAAATCCGTCACAACAAGTGGCGGATTTTTTATTACTATTTAAGTTCAACGACAGTTACACCGTCCTCACCTTCTCCGAAAAGTCCACGTCTTCCCATTCCGAGCCTAGCATTTCACTACGGCGGAAACCGCTGTATATAGCCAAAGTAAAGAAAACACGGTATTTCAGCGGAACGGTTTCAAGGAGTTGAAAGAGTTGTGCACCTTCTTAAAAAATATATATGTCCTTCTCTTTCTTCTCGCCCTTTGGAACGGTAACACGCTTGCACGAGTTATCGGTGAGCATCTCCATTTTTACAGCGTAAGAAAATACATCGCTGATGAAGTTGAGATGATGAATGGCTGTCTTTCTCGACAGCGGTTTGCCGTTTTTCAGGCTCTTGCCGTTAAGTGCAAGATCATTGATAAACTGTTGGATATGACGGTTGGTGATCTTGTCAAGTCTGAGATGTCCGATAGCAGGATACACTCTAACAGTGAGCTGTTTCATACGCTCATAGGAAGTCTTGCGGAGATTGAGCTTTGCGTACTCTTCAAGCCACTGCTCGGCGAAGTTCTGAAACTTGATATTCGCAGTAATCTGACCTTTCGTACACTTGTCCACAAAAGGATAGCATGTTTCTGAAGATCTTCCTCAATCTGCTTTTTGTCCATACCATCCGCAGGCTTCCAAGTCATGGTCTGCACGACCCGATTCCGCGATGTATCATATCCGTAGGAAACTCTGATCTGATAGGAGTTTCCTCTTTTTCTTATCGTAGCCATACGTTGATTCCTTTCTGTCAACATAGATTTTATAGCATACTCCTGTTACTCTAATGTTAGCGCGCATTTGCTAGTATGTCAAGAGTTGTTTCTTTATTCTTTCGGTAATATGCCAAAATCTATGCTTATGTTCTATGGTGTTTGTGATTTTTGTGTCTGTTGCTGTTCAAATACCGTTAAATCGGCACTCTCAGCAGACAGGTTTACTTGTCTGCTGTCTGTCCTTTGAAGTAGGCAAGCAGATCAGCTTTGTTAATGAGCATCTTACCCTTAACTCCGTCACCCGTTCTCAGATACGAAAGCTTGCCCTGCTTTATCAGTTTACAGACAGTGTGTTCAGACAGTCCCTTGACCGCTTCGGTGCACTCCTTAACGGTCAGCATTTCCACGGCGTCAAGCTTGACATCAGTCACCTTTTCGGAATCATTGGCTTCGATAAGTTCGCTCAGAATGTTTGCGAGCTGAGCGATAAGCTCGTTCTTGCGATTTGTAGTCATTGTTACTTCCATAGCAGGTACTTCCCCTGCTTTCTATCTTGTTTATGTTTATTCAAGTCCCCACGAATTTTTCTTTCTGGCGGTGAACTGCTGTACTTCCTGTTCACGCTGATCGTGGATATGTTCCTGTGCCAGCCTGACCTCAGCGTATTTCTGCGGCTCAAAGCGGCGTTTCAGTAGGCTCACAAACTCCGACAGCTCATCGACCTGAGCTTGCAGAGCCGTTGTGCCTTAGCAATGATGCCATCCTTATTTCTCATAATAGACAGCTTGCCATCAAGCAGATCGCCAAGCTCATCGCAGAGCTGCTTGCACTCGTCCTCGATCTTGAACTCCTTTTCATAATCGGGAATATAGCCCAGAATGACCTTGACCTGAGCAAGCTTTTTCTCAATCTCCTTATTGAGATTTTCACTCTCCGAGCGTTTCTCGGCAAGCGCCACTTCGGCTTGTGCGTTCTGCTCTGTTAGTGCATCAGCCTGCTGTCTCTGCTCCTTGTATTCAGGCATCTCTATCGCCCCTCTTGCCTTTTTAGGCTCAAGCGGTTTGATACCGTGTTCAAGGCAGATTTTTTTAGCACTTCCACCTCGGTAGTCCTCCACTTAACTATCGCCTTTTTTCATTCGCCGTAGCCCATTTCTCTGAGAGCCTGGGTAATACCGTTCTGCGTGTCATGTCCTCGCTTGTAATGACCGACAGGAATGTAGTCGATGTGTAGGTGCGGAGTGGCTTCGTCCATGTGCAGGACGGCATTAAAAACGTAGAAGTTGGGATTGCGTTTCTGAAACCCCTCCATGTATTCTTTCAGGCAATCTGCAACGAGCTGAAAGTCCTCAGTGCCGTATCCCGAATCCTCACGCTTTCCGATCTGCACCACGTCCTCATAAAAGCTCTTACGCCTGTTGGCTGCGGTTCGGACTGTGTTACACGGTTTGACACCAAAAAGATGTTCGTAATAGCTGCCGTGAACCTTGCGATCGTTACGCTTCTGTTTTACGTTATAACGCTCGGTGGATTCTACAAAAAGCTGATCGTATGCTTCACCTATCGGCTGGCACACGAAAGTGAAATTATCGGGCGTGCGGAACACGTCAACATTGTCCGCAACGAACTCCCGATTGTTATGAACAATCGAACCCTTGCCCCGTCCGAATGATATTTTTTTCTCTTTCATAATTCGCCTTTCTTGTACATTGGATTTACTTCTCTCTTTCTACGAAATCCAATCAAAAAACCATAGGCATCAACTTCTTTCATGACCGCTGAGGCGGAAGGACTATCGCCAGCCCTGACGGGCAAATTTTCCCTGAACGACACAAAGCATGGTCGCAGGAAAAAAGCTACGAAGCAGCGGTTACAACGGTGCAGAGTACCGCTTGTAATTCCGTAGTACTTGCGACAGCATAAGAACGCCACAAGAACTACTCCGCCCTGCGGGGCTATCCCTGACGGTAGAAGAACGGCTGTAAAAGTAGCCGAAATGTGGACACAATAATGAGGAAATCCGCATTACAATTTTGCTAATCAGCACTCATATTTTTTTGAAAATCTGCTATTTCGGAAACGACATTTTTCACCAAAATCCGACCGTCTTTATTGCAGTTTATGAACTCCAGACAGAGGTACTACGCATAATTGAGATGATGCAGAGCATACCAAAAGCGCTTGTCCGCAATTTCATCGGGCGAAGCAGTAGCAAGCTCTTTCCATTCACGCATCAGCCACAGGTAGCTGTTCAGCGTTCGCCAAGCCCACTTTTCCCATTCTTCATACTCTAGCTTTTCGGCTATCCGCTTCCGATATTCGTAAACTTCTTTTGCAGTCAGAGATTTACCGATTTCGATATGCAGACCAAAATCCTCATTCAACTTTTTTACTGCGTCGATAGGCTTGTCCAGTCTGAACAGTTTTTGCGTGAACCCTATCACATCACCATGAGTACCGCAGCCGAAACAATGAAAGCTGTTGGGGTAGATTTCCGCAGAGGGAGTACGCTCGTTATGAAAGGGACAAAGTGTCATACCTCCACGGTCGATATATAAGCCGTAACTCTCTGTAACTGTTTTCATACCAACAGCCGATTTTACTTGCTCGAATACCATCACTTCTGAAAATAGGCAAGCAGGTCAGCCTTGTTCACAAGAATTTTTCCGTTCCTGCCCTCGCCAGTGCGGACGGATTTCACCTTGCCCTGCTTCACGAGCTGACGGACGGTGTGCTTGGAAAGTCCGCTGATGAGTGCGGCACTATCCTTGATAGTGAGCATCTTCACCTTGTTGGCAGTAGGTGCGTTGGTTGTCTGCGGAGCGGAATTGTCCCCGTCCTCGGTGAGCTGAATGAGTAGCTCCAGAATGTTGTCAACGATCTCTTTTTTCTGTGTAGTAGTCATAGTGTAAACCTCTCTCTTTCTATGGTTTGTGTTTTATGAGATATCAGCATTTTCAGCATAATCAAAGTCTGAAAATGCCGATAATGTCGATTGTTCAGATGTTGGGATTGATAAAAACCATTATCCCACTCTCGTTGTTGCCGTTCCGCCCCTCTGCTTTCTCACGGTGAAAATAGCCGCATTCCTCTAGCATATCCATTATCTCTCCGAAGTCCTGAGCGTTTTTGAAAAGCGTACACCGGCAGAGCTTGTACAAGTCGTTCTGCCAAATAGTTGTGATGTGCTTTGAGCGTATCTTGTTCAGCACCCTCTCAGCCTTGACCGTGGCAATATCCACATCGCCCAAACTGTAAGCGTAAATAGTCTGTTCACGGTAATACTCCGCTATCTCGACAGCGTTGCAGAACGTATCTATGCCGACACAGGTTTCCGCAGGCTTCATACCATTCAAAACACATTTCACGCAGTGAATGATACCGCACAAGCAAAGTATCAAACCATGATATTTTCCGCCCCAGTCCTTGCAGAAAGCTATATCCGTGATGAGCATTGGCTCGATGTAGTCGTTGTAATGGTTTACGAACGCCTGATATGTATGCTCATCAAAGCGAAGATGCAGCTCTTTTTCATCGTGATAATTGAACTTATCGTTCAGCAGCTTGTACACCAGTTTCTTGTAATTCTCTGCGACATTTTCGGGAACAGACAGAGTGTCATATTTGCGAAAGCCGATATTGCTGACGGGGAAACAGTAGACAAACCTTGCTATCAGACCGCTGCCACGGAAAGCCGTGTTGTTTATCATACTGTCAAAAACATAGGGCTGACAGGCAAGGCGAATGCTCGTATACGGCTTTTTGAGGGCAATGCTCTCTCTTGTGGCTCTGTCGCTGACGTATGTTTCGCCGTTCCAAGACTTCAAGAGCAGGTCGAGGTTGGGGATATTGTTACTGTAACGCCCGCTGAAATTGCCGAGCTTTCCTGCCTCGTCCGAGATCATCAGCAGAGTGCCGTTTTCTTCAAGCTGATGAACGAGCAATTCGGAAGTAATATCGTCAAGCACGATACGCCTGAAACTGCTCAGAGGGATATTGCTTATCTCCGTCTGGAGCTTGGCAATTTCCTCGGCGGTGACATCTTTCTTCTTTTCAATGGCTTCAAGTTTGCCCTCCAACAGCTTGTACTCCGCCTGAGATTTGAAGATGTCCTTCTTACTCTCGTTCCAATCGTGGGCGAACTGTATGTACAGTCGCTTCGCCATTGAAATCACTGGGGATTTCTTGAAGTTCGGCTCTGCAACAGTGAGGGCATCAAGCACAAGCGGGTTGGTGTGGTCACGCTTTGCCGACATTCTGTAAACGCCTGAGAAGCAGTAACTCACCGCCAAGAGGATAGATGTGCCTGCCATTGCAACATCTGTTGATGTGGTAGTCGCTATCGCATCTGCCATATCACCTATAATTTGAGAGAGTGCGTTCACAGGAAACGGCAGGAAGTTTGTTCTACCCTGACGGAGGGGTGTGGGTCCTTCCCACTGTGTTTCATTGTTCAACAAGCATCATCGTCCTTTCAAAAAAATGTCAGGGGAGAATACCCCCTCTATAAACAGCGCCAAAAGCCCAAAAAGTTGCACGCAAACGTACAATAAATAACGAAATATGTCTTAATTAAAAAATGGATCGTATTATTGCACAA
Organism: uncultured Ruminococcus sp.; assembly: GCA_964480525.1. Classification (GTDB taxonomy): domain Bacteria; phylum Bacillota; class Clostridia; order Oscillospirales; family Ruminococcaceae; genus JAAZZIT01. Next base: position 25,663 of record CAYZOV010000011.1, on the reverse strand, counting down.
ATCGGTGGGTGAAATTTGTGCGAAATACCAATGGAAAATGGGGTGTGTTTTAGGAGTGGTGTGACGACTGTTGTTTATCTGCTGATGATATGGATAATTTAGCATAACGGCGGTTTGCAAATCCATAATATCATGTTATAATATTGAAATTTACGTTATTTACTTCACAAACAGTGTAACGTGGCATATAATTACGTTATGATTTGTGATAAAGTATTGATAAGTATAGCCTAAAGTGCTATAATATCCATAACGTAACAACAATCACGTTATAGAAAAAGGAGCATAAAATGGCTGAAAACAAAAAAATCCTGCTCTATCGCATTGACGAGCAGACTAAGAACGTTATTGTTATAGTCACAGAGGACAATGAAAAGGCATGGGAAGATATATCCGAGGATATGCAGACCATCCTGAGCTTTGATGAGATCTTCAGTGACATAACGGAGTTTCGCAACGATTTCCTCGATTATAAGCATCTTATCGACGAGCTGATAGGTGCGATCAATGGCAGAGATGCAGTGTTCAGAGAAATACTTGCAAGGTTTGATGATAACCGCTTGAACAGCTTCAATTTCTTTACACGATATTATTCCGACACGCTCCTAGATGTGTTCAACGAAATGAGAGATGACATAGACAAGGCAGGTGCATTTTTTAATACCCGTGCTTTGAAGAAGTCTACTGAGTATGTCAATGAGGTGTTCGATCATATTCGTGAGGTCATACGTGATGATTGGAACTTCGACATCAATTCCGAGAGCAATATGAAAGCATTCAAGCTCAGTTTTGATAAGATCATCATATAGGAAAATGACAGGAAAGATATTTACACCGCAGCCGACACCGCCCTTGTCAACTTCTTCTATGATTTCAGCTTTGCGATACATAAGATGAAGCCATATGTTTGCAGCTGTAAGTATTGCGGTAAGGTATTTCTCGGAAAGAAAAATGCTGTATGCTGTGACGGTAAGGAATGTCAGGCTGCTTATCAGAACGAGCTGAAAAATGCGAAACGCAGGGAAAGAGATAACGGAACATATCAGAAGTATAATACACGGCTCAGTAACTATATCGGTCAGCAGAAGCCGAAGGTGTCTGCAAAGGTAAATGAAGATAGTGAGGTTCTCGACAGGTTTGACAAGGAACGGAAGGTTTATACTCAAATCCTTAAAGACAAGATTGAGAAGTATCAAGCAGAAAACGCTTGCCTGATGATGAAATGGAGCAATTTTACACTGGGCTGAGAAAGAAATTTGCTCGGTTTTGGAATGGTCTGGCGGTTGAGTGGGAGAAGGAACATGGAGGGAAAATTTTAATTTAGTGGGGGGAGTTTGCGGTTACAAGACTTACATGATTATTTTTTTACAAAAAAGGACTTGAAAAACAAGCCAAAATGTAGTATAATACAATAAAATGGTGTATTATGCTTGAAAGGAGCTGTTAATATGAGGTATTACCTTAAAAAATGTGGTTTTCAGGAGTTAGGAAGTGTCAAGAACGGCAAACCGCAAAGAGGACGTTACCTTCTTACTTCAATGAGTAAGGAAGTGCTTGGGATGTTTCCTCCGCTGTCTGAAGCACAGTTGAATGATTCTGCACTGTTGCCTGTCATTCCTTTGTATTCAGGTAAAAAAGTGTATTGTAACTATGTTTATCATAATGACAAGTTTCATGGTTCGACAGCAGTTCACCCACGAAACGAATACCGTATTTATCTTAACAAAGAGCTTGAAGAACAGCAGCTCCTGTTCTCAGAGAATGATATCATCATAATTAGAGCAGAAGAGATAACAGAAAAAGACGAATCACAAACCATTTACTATCTGGATTACCTAAGAAATAACGGATCAGCTTTATATGAAAAATTGAATAAAGTCATAGAGGACTACCCCATAAATGGTGGTTATGGTATTCTTGAAGGCACGATACCTGAATTTGAAGAAAAGGTAAGTAAACTTGCCAAACCAGATGACTGTGAAGTTGCGATTGATAATACAGTTACAAATAAAATTGCTACCTCTGTTGACAATGTGGCATCTTTGTTCAATGCTGTGTCTTTCAGAGATTTCATCATGGTTGGATATGACAATCTGTGTGCTATTACTGGAACTGTTATAAGATACGAGTCATATATGAACCTTGAAGCTGCACACATCAAACCAAAGAGCCATGGTGGCTTATTTCTCCCGAATAATGGAATGGCACTTTGCAGAGATCTTCACTGGGCATTTGACAAAGGTTTCTTCACGCTTGACGATGATCTTAAAGTCGTTGTTCATCCTAAGATTGAGAGTGAATATCTGAATTCTTTCAACGGAAAACAAATTAGGATACCAAGCAATCAGTTCTTTATTCCTGACCTTAATAATGTTCGGTATCACAGAGAAAATGTTTATGGTCTGTTTCTGACCACAGGAAAATTATAAGGAGTTATTATTTATGTATGCTATTGACTTGTTTGCGGGCTGTGGTGGCTTATCCAAAGGATTTATGGATGCAGGTTTTGATGTTATTGTTGGTGTTGATAACGACAATGCTGCCCTTGAGACATTTAAACTTAACCATAATGGGGCTGTCGCACTTAATGCAGACCTGTCAAAGCAGGAAACATTTGATGAAATCAAACATATTGCAGGAAAACGGCAGATAGATGTTATCATTGCTGGTCCTCCCTGTCAGGGCTTTTCGCTTACCGGTCCAAGAAATTTTGATGATAAGCGTAATAAGCTATATCTTGCAGTATTTGAGGTAGTTAAACAGTATAATCCCAAAGCATTCATTATAGAGAATGTACCTGGTATGGCTGCATTGTATAACGGAGAAATAAAAGCAGAGATTTTAAAACGTTTTAAAGCACTTGGTTATAATGTTGAGTGTCGTATTCTCATCGCAGCGGACTATGGTGTTCCTCAGATGAGAAAAAGATTGATCTTTATGGGCATACGAAAGGATTTAGGTAAGCCTTGTTTTCCTGAACCACAGTTTACTCCTGACAATTACAGAACCTGCCGTGATGCTTTAAGCGATCTTCCTGGATTGACTGATACACTTGGAATGGAAGAAAGCGAATACACGTCTGCACCCAAAACTGAATATCAACGCATTATGCGTGGCAAATGCCAAGTCCTTCATAACCACACTGCGACCAATCACACAAAAATGGTAAAAGACACCATTGCTCTCGTTCCAGAAGGCGGTAACTATAAAGATCTTCCGCAGGGAGTGGGAGAAAGCCGAAAATTCCATGAAGCCTGGACCAGATATGATGGTAATAAGCCATCAAGGACTATCGATACAGGTCACAGAAATCATTTCCATTATGAATACAACAGGGTTCCTACTGTAAGAGAAAATGCTCGTTTACAGTCATTCCCAGATGATTTTGTATTCATAGGAACAAGGACTCAGCAGTACAGACAAGTCGGTAATGCTGTACCACCGTTATTAGGATACCATTTAGGACTTGCTGTTAAAGCTATTATTTCAAAGGAGAATAGCGATGGTTAATACTATCGATCTTTTTGCAGGCTGTGGAGGACTTACCGAAGGGTTTAAGCAGTCTGGTCACTACAATACCATTGCCTGCATTGAATGGGATAAAGCACCTTGTGATACACTCAGACACAATCTCCTAAAAAAATGGAAATATATTGATGCTGACAAGCGTGTAATTCAGTTCGATATTCAAAGGACTAATGAGCTAATCAACGGATGGGATGACCCTGAATATGGGAAATCAGATGGTCTTGACTCACTCGTGAAGGAATATGGTGGTACAGTTGACCTCATTATAGGCGGACCTCCCTGTCAGGCTTATTCTGTTGCCGGACGTATTCGTGATAAGGACGGTATGAAAAATGATTACCGCAACTATCTGTTTGAGAATTATATTGAAATCGTAAAGCATTATAAGCCTAAAGCTTTTGTTTTCGAGAACGTGCCTGGAATACTGAGTGCAAGACCAGGTGACGGAGAACGACTGATTATTGATATAATCAAAGAGAAATTTCGTGAAACAGGTTATATAATACTTGATGATCTCTCGCAGGCAATTATTGACTTTACAGAGTACGGGATACCTCAAAAAAGAAGCAGGATAATAATTCTTGCTCTCAGAAAAGACTGCTTTGAAAATCCTGAACAGTTGCTAGAAAAGTTTTATAAGGAAGTATTACCTTCTAAGAAAGTAGAAAAGTCATGTACTGTAAGGGAAGCTATCTCAGATCTTCCAGCTCTGTATCCTCTTGGTAGTCCCAGGAAGATCGGCAGTAAAACATATTCGCATTCTTTTCCTGATGAAAGTTTTACTATCCTCAATCATTTACCTCGTTTTAGCAGTAAAAGAGATATCGACATATTCAAATTGCTCACCGAGGATATAGAATCAGGCAGAAATGAATATGTCTCAACAGATGCTTTGAAGCGGCTATACACTAAAATTACGGGGAAAACGTCTAATATACATAAATACCATGTTATAAGATGGGACGAGCCGAGTAATACGATTCCTGCACATCTCTATAAAGATGGTCTTAGACATATTCACCCTGATTCAAAGCAACTTAGAACTATAACTGTTAGAGAAGCTGCCCGTTTGCAGACTTTTCCTGATGACTATGAATTTATCACAGGTACAGCCCTTGATTATAAAATGATAGGTAATGCTGTACCACCACTATTTGCAAAGCTATTAGCTGACAGTATTTATGATTTTCTTTTTAAACAGGAGGATAATTATGCCAATACTAGAACTGTATAGTGTAAGAGATGGAGAAGTTCCTAAGCGTTCTGGATTAAATTGGTGTTTTGCTAACGCCCATGTCAAACCGGAAGATGCTTACATAGCACTTACGACGCTTTTTTTCAAGAATAATCCTAATTTTTTCCCGACACTTGGTAGTATTATAAACGTTGAATGGGATGATGGAGTAAAAATGCACTGTCTATTAGAAGCAACACAAATAATAAATGGTGTTGCATATCCTAAACAAATTTCAACTTACAATGAAAAGTCGGGACTTGGGCATTATATTCGTCAAAGGATTGGTGTTAGTGCAAATCATGTTATCACGCTTAATGATTTAAATAATTATGGAAGAAATTATATTGATGTAACTTGTTTAACCCGAAACAGAGATTATTATTTTGATTTTCACATATAATAGGAGTAAGCAATGACTGTTGAAGAAATGAAGGCAGCTATTGAGAGCAAATCTGCTGATGAAATCTATAACGAGCTTTTTATAAGCGGAGAGGTATGGATTTTCAAGCACATATTTGGGGAACAATGGTTTTATCAATATGATAAATTCAAAAAATATGTATCGAAAAAACTGGATGTTCATTATAATAATATTGGAATAGCAGGTAGTGCGAAATTAGGATTTAGTATAAACCCCAGTAAGAAATATAAGCTTTTTAATGCCAACTCAGATCTTGATATTATTGTAGTATCGCAAAAACTTTTTGGTGAATTTTGGGAACAATATCTTAAAGATAGTTATAATCCCATTACAAAAATCAATAAGATAGGAAAGGTTTCTTTTTGCGTATTCAGAAAGTATATGACTTTGGACTCATTTAGAAATAATGAATACTATAATAATTGGCTTAGAAAAACTGGGGGATTTGAAAAAGACATACAATTGCGTTTTCAAATAGAAAATGAAATTCATTATAGAATATTTGAATCGTGGGACTCAGTAAAAATGTATTATATGTCAAGCATAAACGCTCTCAAAGGTTCTGAGGAAGGTGAGAATTATGAATACAACGAGAATAATTGATGTGCTTCAACCAGATAAAAAACCTTCTAAGTGGATAGTTGATAACTATAAAAATGATTTGCTTGTTGTTGACAATAGTTTTCAACGTAATTATGTATGGTTAAAAAAGCATCAAATAAGTTTAATAGAAACCATTCTCTTAGGATATGCCGTTCCAGAAATCTATCTCTGGATGATTGACACAGATCCAATTTCTGGTGAAACAAAATACAGCATTGTTGATGGGCAACAACGAATCGGAGCTGTGTTTGATTATATTGATGGAAAATTCCCATTAAGAAGTGCATATCTATCTGAAAGTAAAGCTGATTATGCTGATAAATATTTTAAAGATTTAAGTGACGATTTAAAAAAGTTTATATGGTCATACCCTTTTACAGTACGCCAATTACCACAAAGTGTCAGTCGTGATGAAATTGTTAAAATGTTTTTGAGACTCAATTCAACAGACAAATCACTAAATCCACAAGAGCTAAGAAATGCAGAATTCAATGGTGAATTTATTGAAAACGCTCAAAAATTAGCGGAGTTAGACTTTTGGAAAAAACATAAAATATTTAGTGTTGATAGTATTCGAAGGATGAAAGATATTGAGTTCATCAGTGGGTTGCTAATATTTTTAAGGAATGGTATTGAATCCGAAATAACTCAAACTGCAATTAACAAGATGTATGATCTATATAATGAAGAATATGAAGCCAAAAATGATGATTACAATACAGTAGTGTCTATTTTAAATGAAATACAAACTATTATCGACTATGATCCTAACACGTTAAAAGCATTGAGTAAAACCACTCACTTCTATACTTTGTTTACCCTAACTTATTTAGTAGTGTCGGATGATCTTCATTTTTCCATTGAGCAGAAGGAGAAAATAACTGCATTTTACAAAAAATACAATAATGATGATGACGATTCTATAGTTGCTGATTATAGGAAATATTCAAAAGAAGCAACTAATAGCAAACAAAGTCGTATAGCCCGACTCAAAGCATTAAGAAGCTATGTTGGCATATAAACATGACAGATGCACCCGAAGGCACAGCCGTCCAAAATCAAATATAAACCATACACTCAAAAACAATCTCTCTCGCCATATCAACAAAGCAGTTCTCCAAACCGAGCATTTTCTCAGCATCACCGCTGAGGACAGCCTTTTGATAGCAACTATCGCTCTGTTTCCAAATCTCCACCTGGCGTGAGATAGCTTCGCCGACTTTCAATTCCAGCTCAGCGAGGTACTGAATAATCCTGTCCTCGTTGACGAGCCTACGAAGCCTATCATGGCACTTACTGTCAGAATAATGAAGATGATACCTGATATAGTCGGTGTGGTAGGACTTGCTCTCCTCAGTGAGCGTGTCGGTATTGAAGTATGTAACTGTCACGGTATTGGTGTCAAGTCTCCAAATTGGCACGTTCTTCTTTTTCTGAGGGTTATATGCGGTCTGTTCGCTCTTGTATCTGCTCATAAAATTATCCTCCATATCGAAATATTATACAAGGGTATGTCGTATATTTTGTTCGCTGTTTGTCCGCTAAAGTGGCAAAAAGTTAGTGAAAAACAGCGTAAATGAATTTTTGTAAATTGTTCTAAAATGCCGTATTTTCGGGAATTTCTGCATATTTCTAAAACTTGCAAAAAGTTCGCCGAGATTTTCGATTCCCGTATGCTCCACCAGAAAAAAGCACTTAGCGACAGCTAAGTGCTTTTTTCAACGTACAAAATCCTATAGGGATTTTGTACACTTCACTTTGTGCGAAGCACAAAATTTCACATTTTCCGTACGGAAAATATTTCACATCAGCGTTAGCTGATATTTCACTAAAAAAACTTTCAAATTCCAATAAATAACACCGTAATTACCATACTTCTTCACCGCAACAGCGTTACTACTGCACTTAGCGAAAGCTAAACTTTGCTAAATAGAATTATCCCACAAAAAAATCCGTCACAACAAGTGGCGGATTTTTTATTACTATTTAAGTTCAACGACAGTTACGCCGTCCTCACCTTCTCCAAAAAGTCCACGTCTGGAGCTTTTCACCTGCGGGTGCTTTTTCAAATGGCTTCTGACAGCATTTTTCAAAACACCTGTTCCTTTTCCGTGGATAATCGTTATCACTGAAATACCGCTCATCACGGCATTATCAATAAACCTGTCCACCTCGTACACACCCTCGTCAGACGCATAGCCTCGTATATCAAGCTCCATTCCGGCTTTTCTGGTGGCACGGCTTTCTACATTTTTAGAAACCTTGCTTTCTTTCAGTTTTGAATTATTATAAGTAACCTTTTCCTTTTCAACCAAACGAAGTTTTGAAGCGTCAAGTTTGGTTTTCATAATACCTATCTGAACAAAACAAATTCCGTTTTCGTCAGGCGCAGAAATAAGGATTCCCTTTTTGCCCGTGTCGCTGTTAATAACTGAATCACCTTTTTTGTACGGTCGTGGCGGTGTATAACTTGCGGTTTGTTGCGAAACTGGGTTTGCGTCTTTATACATTTTGTTAAGCGCCGATTTTTGACGGGTTTTAATCGCCTGCAAGTCGTCCTTATTTTTTTGCTTAATCGCTTCGTTAAGTTCGTCAATAAGATTCTGGGATTCTCTTGTAACGCTGTCTACAATTTCCCGTGCTTCAACCCGTGCTTTTTCAATTTCGGCTTCCTTGTCTTTCAAAAGCTGTTCGTATTTTGCACTAAGTTCTTCCTTTAATTTTTCGTTTTCGATTCTTAACTTTTCCACTTGTTTGTTATTGTTTTCCAGCTCTGCTCTGGCACGTTCAAGATTATCAATAACCGTTTCAAAACTTTTGTTATCCGCAGAAATAAGGCTTTGGGCGTTGTCGATAATATCCTGCGGAACACCCAGACGTTTTGAAATTGCAAATGCGTTTGATTTTCCCGGCGAACCGATAATCAGTCTATAGGTCGGTTGCAAAGTTTTAACGTCAAATTCACAGCTTGCATTTTCGATACCCTCATTGTCCAGAGCGTACATTTTAAGTTCCTGATAATGGGTTGTGGTAACAATTTCCGCACCCTGTTTTCTAAGTTTTTCAATAATCGATACTGCAAGTGCAGCGCCCTCTACAGGGTCTGTTCCCGAACCCAATTCGTCAATTAAAACAAGGCTTTGGAAGTCGGCAGTATTAAGAATTTCAACAACCCTGTTCATATGCGAAGAAAAAGTCGAAAGGCTTTGTTCAATGGACTGGTTGTCGCCAATATCCACCAAAATATCATGAAATACCGATATTTTGCACCCGTCCGACGCAGGAATAAGCATACCGCACATAGTCATTGCGGTCAAAAGTCCGACAGTTTTCAGAATTACGGTTTTACCGCCTGTATTAGGCCCTGTTATAATAAGCGAATCAAATTCAGACCCCAGACGGAAGTTTATCGGAACAACCTTTTCTTTCGGAATCAACGGGTGTCTGGCTTTGTTAAGAATAATCTCCCCGTCGTCGCTGATTTCAGGTTCGCAGGCGTTTAATTGTGCGCCGAAATTTGCCTTTGCAAAGTACAGATTAAGTTCAATACAGGCGTTAAGGCTTGAAAGAACAGTTTCTTTAACCGCCGCACAGTCCGCAGAAAGTTCGGCTATAATACGGTTAATTTCGTCCTGTTCACGTCCTTTTAAAATTCTGATTTCGTTGTTTGCTTCGACAACGGTTTCAGGCTCTATAAACAAAGTCGAACCCGTAGCGGAAGTATCATGAACAAGCCCCGAAATTTCGTTTTTATGTTCGGTTTTTACAGGCAAAACGTATCTTCCGTCACGAATCGTAACAATAGATTCCTGCAAAAACTTTTGGGTTTGGCTTGATTTTATCATTTTATCCAAAGTATCACGGATTTTTAACCCTGCCTGTGCAATTTTTCTTCGGATTGAAGCAAGTTCGCTACTGGCGTCGTCGGAAATTTCGTCTTCGCTTATAATAGCAACTTCAAGCTTTTTTTCCAAATATTTATTGGGAAACAAACTTTGAAAAAGATAATCAAGATTTGTTTCGGGGATAAGTTCGTTAAACTGGGAATACCAGTTGTAAAGTTCTCTTGTCTGATACAAAACACGTCTGATTTCGATAAGTTCGCCCAAAGAAAGGGACGCCCCGGAATCCGCACGGTTTATCGAACCGGAAATATCTTTAAAATCAATAAAAATCGGCGTTCCGTATTTTATTGCAAGTTCCAGAGCCGCAGAGGTCTTTTTCACCTCGTTTTTAACATAATCCACGTCGTTTGACGGCTCAATGGACAAGGCTTTTTTTCTTGTCATTTCGTTGGAACAATGCTTTGACATAGCGGTGAGAATTTTATGTAATTCCAACGCTTCGTAGTATTTATTCATATTAAAATCCTCATATTTTTCTGTAATAATCAAGTGAATTAAAAGATTTATTAAGCTGAATTTTAACAAAATTTTCTGCCAAATAAGACAGTTTAAACTGATATTTTTCCGAAAATTTGACAGTAAAAATTTTCTCAAAATCGCTTAGGCAAACATAGCGGATAATATGCAAAAGGGTTTCGTCAATAGGACTGCTTCGGTTTTGGTCGTATTCGGTCAGACAGTCTTTACAGCAAAGGCGACCGTCGTAAAAATTAAAATACATAACGTCGTCGGTGTGTTTATAGCAATTATGACAGCCGATTAAATCGGGCATTAAACCGATTTCACACATAACCCGAAGTTCAAAAATGCCTTTCATTTGTTCAAGGTCACGACTGCCGTTATTGATATAGTAAAGGGTGTTCAGAAACAGTCGAAGAACATTTTTCGACGGTTCTTCGGGGGGCGTTGTGAAGCGCAGAATATCCGACAAATACGCCGAAAGAGCAAGCTTTTCCATATCAAGGCGAATATTGTAAAAATTATTCAACGCCTGCGTACTGTTTACTGCGTAACCTTTTGAAGTTTTGTTAAGGCAAAAAACGGAATAAGTCAACAATTGCGTAGCGGCGGAATTCTTTGATGTAATCTTTTTACCACCACGAACAAGCGCCTCAACAATTCCCACATTTTCGGTTAATATTTCAATAAATTTATCATTTTCGCCCACGCCACGTTCACGCAAAACTATGCCTTTTGTTGTAATAATCATAATTTTCCCTGTTTTTTAATGTAATTAAGATAGTCCGTTATCTTACCTGATTTTTCAAAAATTTCCCACAATTCGTCCAAAATCAACACCACCTTTGATATTAGAATTATCAAAATCGGTGTGAATTATAAGACGTAAAATTTTACTTTACGGACAAACCGAAGTTTTTAATAAGACCTTCCCTGTTTCGCCAGCCTTCTTTAACTTTAACCCAGCATTGAAGATTAACTTTAATTTGGAAAAATTCTTCCAATTCTTCCCTAGCCTGCGCTCCGATTGTTTTAAGCATACTGCCGTTTTTGCCGATAACAATACCTTTGTGGGATTCACGTTCGCAATAAATATTAGCGGAAATATCCAAAATTCCTTCGCCGTATTTATTGTCACGTTCCTTTAAATCTTCGATTGTTACGGCGATTCCGTGAGGGATTTCCTCGTTAAGGTTGTTCAAGGCTTTTTCTCTGATTATCTCCGCCATAATCACCTTTTCGGGTTGGTCGGTGAGGGTTTCGTCAGGGAAAAAATGCGGACCTTTTACCGCATATTTTTCCAAAATTTCCATGACAATATCCAAACCGTCCTTTTCGTTTACGCTAATCGGCACAACCTCGTCGAAATTGCACAAAGAAGAATATTCGGTTATAACCTCAACAAGGTTTTCTTTGTTTTCCAAAAGGTCGATTTTGTTAATCAAAAGAACAAGTTTCGACTTACCTTTGCGGAAATTTTCCGCAAGTTTTCTTTCGGATTCGGAAATTTTCTTTGAACAGTCAGTTACAAAAAGAATAATTTCGCCGTCTGAAATTGTGTCCGTAACAGCCTTATTCATGTGTTCGGACAGCTTGTTGTGAGATTTATGCACGCCCGGAGTGTCCATAAAAACGTACTGTATTTCGTCCTTTGTCAGCACACCCGTAATTTTGGTACGGGTTGTTTGCGGCTTAGAGCTTACTGCGGCGATTTTTTCGCCAACCAGAGCGTTCAAAAGCGACGATTTACCCACATTCGCCTTACCTACTATTGTAATAAAAGCATTTTTTGTATTCATAATTTATTCGTCCTTTTTATTTTTAATTAAATTCGGCAAAAATATAAGTATTGCCCACAATATCACCGTTAAACCCAAAAGCACCACGTTAAGAGGGCTATCAACGTAAAATTTAACGATATTTTTAATTATTTTTTTGTCAAAAAACAGCACAGCGCCCACTACAACAGCCGTTATTGCAGAGCATAAAACTCCGCCTGCGGCGATATCCTTTGCAAGACCCGCAAGCTTGTTTCTGTTCGGGCAAACCAAGTCAACGACCGTTTCCACAGCCGTATTCAGAAGTTCGCTTGTTATAACAAATCCCACGGTCAGAGCCAGCACGGCTTTTTCACATTGAGAAAAATCATAAAATCTTGAAAACCACAGCACATAAAAAAGTGCGCAAAGGTGTATTCTGAAATTCCTTTCGGTTTTAAAACAGCTTAACAGACCGCACACAGCACACTTAAAGCTTTTTAAAAGCGGAATATTTTTCTTATTCATTATCGTTTACAAAACTTATATCTCTGGAATATCCCAAATTTCCCAGAATAAGTTCTTCCTTTTCACGCATAATTTTTTCGCCCAAAGTATCGTTAACATGGTCGTAACCCAAAAGATGAAGCATAGAATGAACCGTCAAAAATCCGATTTCACGTTCAAGAGTGTGACCGTAAACTTCAGCCTGTTTAAGAGCGGTTTCCATAGAAATAACTATGTCGCCCAGCATATATGCGTGGGTTTCGTTGTTAAAATCGTATTCGCCGTTTTCTCCCAGAGGAAAAGACAGCACGTCAGTTGACTTGTCGATATTTCTAAATTGTGCGTTAAGGTCTTTGATTTGTTCGTCGTCCACAAACGAAACGCTTACTTCGGCGCTGTGAGAAAATTTTTCTTCCTCCAAAACCGCCATACAGCATTTTCTGATAAGAAGTCTGATTCCCGACGGGACTTTGACTTTCTTTTGATTATTTGAAATAGAAACTTTTACTTTGTTCATTATTTTTTCACCTCATTATATTTTTCATATGCCTTAATAATATCCTGTACAAGTTTGTGTCTTACCACGTCTTTTTCGGTAAAACGGTTTATAGAAATGTCGTCAACGTTTTTCAAAACTTTGAGAGCTTCAATCAAGCCTGATTTTCTGCTGTCGGGCAAATCTATCTGCGTAATATCCCCTGTGATAACGATTTTGCTGTTAAACCCAAGTCGGGTGAGAAACATTTTCATCTGTTCGGGGGTTGTATTTTGCGCTTCGTCCAAAATTATAAACGAATCGTCAAGAGTTCGTCCACGCATATACGCCAACGGCGCAACCTCAATACAGCCACGTTCCTGCTGTTTGAGAAAATTGTCTGCCCCAAGCATTTCAAACAATGCGTCATACAGCGGTCGCAAATAAGGGTCAACCTTGTTTTGCAAATCCCCCGGCAAAAAGCCAAGCTTTTCCCCTGCTTCGACGGCAGGTCGGGTGAGAATAATTTTGTTGATTTCGTGCGCCCTGAAAGCTTTAACAGCCATTGCCACCGCAAGATAAGTTTTGCCCGTTCCCGCAGGACCTACGCCCAAAACTATGGTATTATTTTTTATTGCGTCCACATATTTTTTCTGTCCCAAAGTTTTCGGCTTTACAATTCTGCCGTTCATGGTCACGCAAAGACCGTCGTCCGAAAGTGCATGAATTTTTTCCTGCATACCCTCTTTAACCAAAGAAAAAACATATCTGATGTTTTGTTCGTGGATTGTTTCCCCGTTTTGTGCCATAGAAATAAGGGTTGTGATAGCCTTGCAAGCGTTTTCCACCCCTTCGGGTTCGCCTGTCACACGAATATCCGAGCCACGGTTAAGCAAAACCACGTCATACTCACGTTGAATAAGGTTTACGTTTTCGTCATACGCACCGAAAAGCATTAAAATATCTTCAAGTCTGTCAACTGTTATAATTTTTTCAGTCATAAATTTTTTCAGCCTAAGCTGTCCTTCCGTTTAATTTACATATAAACTAAGTATAGCATATTATTTTAAAAAAATAAAGTGCTTTTTTGATTATTTTACAAGAATTTCTTTTTCAATGGCGATATTTTCAATAACAACGTACTCTTTTTTTAAAGTAACGCCGTCGTCTGATGTAAAAAGCTGTTCATTTTCGGAAATAATTTCGCAGTTGTTAATAATATTCGCCTTATAATTCCCGTCAAGCTTGTAAACCTCTTGTTCAGCCTGACTTTGGGTGAGAGTGGTTTGTTCAAAATCATACTTATAATAGCTGACTTTTTTCATACCCACAGGCAGTTTCAGACCGAAAAAGTTCAAATTGTTAAAGTTTTCTTTTGTTTGGTACTGACCTGTTATTTTGTCAAAACCCAGCGGTATTTCCAATGAATAAAAAGTGAGAAAGTTTTTTTGCTCGCAAGCGTCGCTGACAACTTTTGTTTGGGTTTCAAAGGGGCAAAAAAATTCTTCTTCATATGTGACTTTTGCGTAAATATTCCCCGAAGAACGCCGAAAAACCGTTTTTTCTTCACTAAGTTCAACTTCACCCGAAACAAGAAGCTGTCCTTTATGCACACCGCTGCCCACAGGCACCACCAGTTTGCCGCCGAAAACTTCGGCTTTTATAATCTGACCGTCGCTTTTTGCAACCAAATTTGAGGGCAACCTTCTTTGGTTGTATTCCGGTTTTTCCACGTTTTCAACCACGTCTACGTTAAGCGTTCCGCCTGTCAGGTAGATTCCCACCCAAGACACTTCCTCAACGTCCTGTAAAATATCCAGTTCAAGGCTGAAAATATCCATATTGGGAATAAAATCCCCATATTCGTAACCCTTTGACAAAATGTAGTTTTCTATTGCGGTTTTGATTTGGTCGTTATCGGTTTTTATCCTAAGTTGCAAGAACGTATTTGACAAAATTGTCACGCCCAAAAGTCCGCAAAAAAATCCTGCAACAAGACCTTTTCTGTTTCTAAGCCAATTAAAAAACGTGAAAATGCTTGTATTTTCCCATTGTTCCCATTCAAGGTTTAGTTTTTCGCACTCGTAACATATCAGACGCCAATATTTTTTTCGACACATTCCGCTAAGTTTTTCGTTTTTGTTCACCAGATTTATGCAAGGAATATTATTTTTAAAAATCCTGCTGACAAGGGCGGAAATATTATCGCCAAAAATTTCAAAACAAACATAATTTTTAAACAACATCTTCTTTTTTCCCTCTTTTCGTGATATTTACATTTTGGATTTTGCCCTTAATCATTACGGTTTTTGAAGAAAAATACGTCGCCGAAAGGTCGGTTCCCCACACTTCGATTTCAAAACACGACGAAATTACACGCACAACGTTTTCATTAACTTCCAAAACATTTTTACAGTTTTCCAAAAGCATTTGTGAGTTATCGAAAATCTTCACCTGGGAATTTAAATAAAACCTGCTTTTGAAATTATCGAAAAATACAGACACAAAACACACCTCCAAGTTTAATAAAATATATTATCCCAAAGGCGTGCATATACTATTTCAGGTGATTTTATGAAAGCAAAAAATGTTTTGAATTTTGTGTTTGCGGTGTGTTGTTCCGTGGTGTTTATTCTCTATTTTTCCCAAAGTATTGTGTACTCAAAAGAGATAATCGCCGAAGTATCAAACGCCTTATACCGCATAATAAACGTTGTATTTCCGTCATTATTCGGGTTTATGGTGGGGTGTGATTTTTTAATCAGAAGCGGATTTTATTCAAAAATTTCATACGTTTTTTATCCTGTCGCAAGGTTTGTGTTTAAAATCCCCCAAGACGTGTTTTTTGTAATAATTTTATCATGTTTGGGCGGTTATCCCGTGGGAATTAAAATGTTGCACAGACTTGTTGACGAGGGGGCAATTTGCAAAGAGGACGCTGAAAAAATGCTTGCATTTTGCTATTGCCCCAGTCCCTCGTTTGCGGTTGGACTTGTTGGAAACGGCGTTTTCCACAACCCAAAAGCGGGGTTTATTATTTATTTTTCATGCGTAACCACAAACCTTATTATGTGCTTTATTCTAAAAGGAAAAATGAATTTTAAAAATATCAACACAAAGAAAAAGGTGGTTTTTTCCGCCGATAATCTTGTTTTGTCAATCACGGATTGTGGGGTCAGTATGCTTAAAATCTGCGGTGTGATTGTGTTTTTTTCTTATATAACCACTTTATTGGATTGCATGAATTTTTTTGAAATACTGAAAATTAAAAGTTCCGACGTGCTTTTAAAATCCGTTTTTGAAATAACAAACATAACCGCACTTTCGCCAAGTTATAATCTTCTGCCTTTGATTTCGGTGATTTTTTCAACGGGCGGCGGAAGTATTCTGTTGCAAATGATAAGCATTAACGCAAAAAAGATTTCACTAAAAAAGTTTTTTCTTTTCAGAATCCCCGTGGGAATAATTGCGGGAGCGATAACAAGTGTGATTTTACGGGTGTTTCCTATGGATTTAGCCTGCAATTACGAATATATGTTACACCAAAACCGTTCGGGGTACAGTATTCTGTCATCAATTTGCATATTATTTATGATAATTATAATATTTTTTCAAAAAAAGACTAGCATTTTGAAAAAAAGTGTGTTATAATGTAGGTATGAAAATTTATGCTATATCTGGAGGGATACGAATATGAAAAAGAAATATTTTGGTAACGACATTGAACCATCTTGCGCATATTGTAATTTTGGCAACCGTTCAAAAGAGGGTAACAAGGTTTTGTGCGAAAAAACAGGTCTTGTTGACGCTGATTACAGTTGTAAGAAATTTATTTACGATCCAATCAAGCGTATTCCAAAGAAACAGCTTGAGATTCCGAACCAAGAGGGCGACGATATTTAATTAACAAGCGAATAATTTGGCAGTACCACAAAGATTTCCGAGGTGCGGTGTAACTCGTTTTAAAGAGTTACGCCGTTTCTTTTTTGCAAAAAAATATCCCTCTCATTTGAGAGGGATATTAAACCTAGATTAGATAACTGAATTTTTTCTTCGGATTATGCCCACAATGATAAGAACCACGTTTGCAAGCAAGGACGTTACAGACACGCCAAAACCTACGGTAGCAACCGTTTTGAGGGTTTTCAAATCCTCTGCCTGATTCTGATTTTCGGTTGTGAGTTGGTTGTTGCGGTCGGTTTGCTGTGCGTTTACGTTCTTGATTTCTTCGATTTCGGCTTTCAGACTTTCGATTTCGGATTTAAGGTACGAAATTTCGGATTCAAGGTTGCCGATTTCGGTGTTTGAATTTTCCACTTCGGTGTTTAACGTAATTTCAAGTTGAGAAATTTGCTCTTTCAAAGTTTCGATTTCCAAAGTCGAAGCGTCATTTGAAGCGGTGAGTTCGCTCTGCAATGATTCTACCAAAGTTTTAAGTTCCTGAATTTCAGCGTAATAATTTTCCTTAGACAGCTTCAAATCCTCTTTGAGATTTTTGATTTCGTCGTTAAGAAGTTCTTCCGTTTCTTTGTACGACTGAACAAGCTTTAACGCAGATTCAGCAATTTCCTGTGCATTTTGAATATTTCCCTCGGAAATAGCCTTGTTAAGTTCTTCAATAGCCTTGTCAAGGTTTTCCTGCACTTTTTCAATTGCCTGTTTTAGCGATTCATCAGCCTGTGAAACGGAGTTTTTCAGGTTTTCAACCTCGTCTTTAAGGGACGAAACGTCGGTTTTGATAAGTTCGTCAGCCGATTTATACGCTGTGGTCAAATCGGAAATTGCCTTTGCCAAAT
>CAYZOV010000011.1:0-7875 GCA_964480525.1 uncultured Ruminococcus sp. | reverse complement strand
AGTTCGTCAGCCGATTTATACGCTGTGGTCAAATCGGAAATTGCCTTTGCCAAATCCTCGGCGTTCTTTGTATCGCCGTCGGAAACAGCCTTGTTAAGGTCTTTGACAGCCTTGTCAAGGTTTTCCTGCACAGTTGTAATTGCCTGTTTTAGCGATTCATCAGCCTGTGAAACGGAGTTTTTCAGATTTTCAACCTCGTCTTTAAGGGACGAAACGTCGGTTTTGATGAGTTCGTCAGCCGATTTATACGCTGTGGTCAAATCGGAAATTGCCTTTGCCAAATCCTCGGCGTTCTTTGTATCGCCCTCGGAAACAGCCTTGTTAAGGTCCTCGACAGCCTTGTCAAGGTTTTCCTGCACTTTTTCAATTGCCTGTTTTAGCGATTCGTCAGCCTGTGAAACAGAATTTTTCAGGTTTTCAACCTCGTCTTTAAGGGACGAAACGTCGGTTTTGATAAGTTCGTCAGCCGATTTATACGCTGTGGTCAAATCGGAAATTGCCTTTGCCAAATCCTCGGCGTTCTTTGTATCGCCCTCGGAAACAGCCTTGTTAAGGTCCTCGACAGCCTTGTCAAGGTTTTCCTGCACGGTTGTAATTGCTTCGTACAAAACATCATGGGCGTCGTTCATTTCTTGGTTAAGGTCTGCGATTTCCTTTTCAAGTCCGTCAATTTCAGCCGAAAGAATCAAATCAGCGTCTTTATACGAAGCGTTGATTTTTTCGATTGCTTCAGCCAATTCTTCGGTGCTTGCTTTTGTATCAATCAATTTTTTCAAATCGCTTATATCCTTATTAAGCTGTGAAATAGTTTGGTTAATAAGTTCCTTAACCTGCGTCTGATTCAGAGCCAGAATACACTCAACGGTGTTTGACGGAATACTATAGAGGTTTGAAATTGTACTGCCCGACTGAACTTTTGCAGACGAAAGCACATAGAACGTAGTTTTCGCACTTGATATTCCGGAAACGTCAACTGTATAGCTATGTTCTGCTTTTTCGCCTGTATTCTTAACGCTTCCTATGCTCACGCCGTCCTGATAAATGTAAAATTCATCGATATTTACACGGCCTTTTGAAATTTCAGGCGAAGTCCACGTCAAAACAATATTTCCGTCGTCGTCAGGATATGTCAGCGACAATTCATCAACAGGTTGTGGCAAAGATTTAACATTCTTTACGGCATAACCGATAAACAGAACGTCGTTATTGAAAAGGTTGTCGCCGTTTGCCATTTTCCAACCAATCAACTGCCATTGGAAGTCATAGTCGGTCTGGTCGCTTGAAAGATTCTGAACGGTACCACCTGTTCCGATTGTTTTAAGTTCGGACGTGGTTTTGGTTTTTTGTGTAACATACGACATACTGGAAGTTACGCCCGCATAAGCGCCGTTTCCCGCAAAACTTGCACCTGCCATAAGTTCCATATTAACTTCAACGCCCGCAGACGAACATTCAGTTTTTTCAATGCCCTGGGTATAAGAATATTCCTGCGTTGTTGTTCCGCCTGCGTGTCCGAGAGTTATCCATGTATTATCCTTAACCATTGTTACGCTGTTGGCATACGAACTGATTGACGGAGCATAACCATAAGGGTTGCCCTCGTTATCGCTGATGTAGTATTTGTCAAGCAAATCTTTGTCCGTAATTTCAACAAGTTTATTATTGAAATAATTCGTATTGCTGTATGCACTTGAATACTTGTCAAACTGCTGGTTATAATATTCCACATACATATTATACTGGTCAAGATTAAGGGTGCTGATACAAGGGTTTTGCGGAACGGTGATTGCCAAAAAGTCGTCAGGATTTTCATAATGATATGTACCGTCTTTGCCCTGAATTGCGTAATAATATGTACAAATCAGCATACGTCTTAAAACAACCTGATTCTGGTCGTTCGCCTCAAAAGTGGTTGTGTATTCTTGGCTGAGAGAATTTGTAAATTCTTGGCTTATGCCCGTAGAAACCGCTTCGTCAACCTTAAATTTAACTGCGGAAGTTTCGATTTCAGCCGTAATACCTACGCCCACCGCAAATTCGTAACCCGAACCTGTGGAATTTTCGTATGTTTCGGTATAACTATACTGCGTGGAGCTGTTACCTGCTTCAAGTTCTGCAAAATAAGGTGCCGCCTGCAAAAATGCAATTACGGTCGGGTCGGAATAGAACGCTTCGTTATACATATACTGTGCAACACAGCTGTCGTAGTCAATATCGACAGTAATATGAATATAGCTCATGCCCGATTTGCCTTCTTCTTTGTGGAAATCATTGGTGGTCATGGTAAAGCCTTCACTAACCGGAGCCCCTGTTTTATCTATACTGAAAACAAGTTTGCCGTTTCTTTTTTCAACCAAAACTTCGGTAAAACTGTACTGATTTTTGCCGTTCAACTTATATCCGACGGTCAAAAGAATAGATTCTTCGCCTGTTTCGCTGTTGTTGAAATTACCCACAGCCGCGCTTGCAATATACACTTCGTTATAATCGTCATTTACTCCGCTGTACGGCGACCATTTGTTAGTTAAGCCTGCAAACAGTTCCTTATCGGTGGAGTTACCTTTAATAGAAATATGTTCGGGAACTTTATTGGTGTTAAGTTTATAAACATATCCGTTTAAAAAGATATAATCCTGTGTATGAAGTCCGTCGAAAGAAACACATTCTACGGAAAATTGCTGCCAGAGGGTTTCTTTTTCACGCAAGCTGTCGCCTTTGCTGTTTGCCGAAATATCATTAAGCGTCTGGAATCCGCCGTACTGTTCCATGTTAGTTCCCGAAGCTTTATAATATGTAAAACCGACTTTGCCTTTTTGGAAATTTACTTTGTCGTCGGCTGTTGATTTATTAAGAAAACCTGCAACGACAAGTTCGTTATTTCCGTCGCCGTCAATATCGCCGATTGACAAATCAGGTGCGGCAACCGTCATATTTGTGTTTGAATCGTAAAGCCTGTGGTACGAAACAGACGCACTCTGGAGTGTGCCGTTGATTTTACCGAAGCCCACGGCAACCGCAGCAATACACGGTTCGTTTTTCTTGTTTTTATAGTATGTACTTTGTTTTTCGTTGTAATCTCCAACGCACGAAACAACCGCCAAATCGTCGATTCCGTCGCCGTTTAAGTCGCCTGTTTCAAGAGAAACGTTTGCACGGTAAATGATACCCGAATTATACATTACATTTCCCGAAGCGTCGGTATTCATATAGCTTTTATTCAAATAAGGTGTGTTATCCGTGATAATATTATCGGTTTTGTTCACCGAAACCGCTCCGGTGTTGTCGTTTACGTTAATTTTAAGTTCACGAAGTTTCGGAGTTCCGTCGTAAACAACCAAAGTATCTTTTCCGTCGTTGTCATAGTCGCCCGCTGTAATCTGGAAAAAGTTAGCGCTGTCCACATTGTCAAGCAAAAGATTGCCTTTGTCGTCAACAAGCCACCACAAATTTCCCGAATCAAGGGTATATTTGCTGACAACCTTTCTTGTATCGCCGTTAATTATGTAAACATAAACCGCACTTGTATTTTTATTTTGCGTATTGTGGAAACCCAAAATAGCAACATAATTTCGTCTGCCACAGGCGGTAGGGTCAAAAGCCACGCCCTGAGCAAAACAAAGGTCGTCAAGTTCGCTTAAATTTGCGATACTTCTTTGGTTTGATTCGTCAAAGTAATAAGTTGTGTGATTGTTGTATGAACCGTCCGACAGCGAAACATCATAAAATCCCGTCGAACTTTGCACACCCGAATCCTTTGATTTATAGGTAAAAAGTTCCGACGCTTCGTACAACGTAACAGGTTTGTCGCCCATTGGGGTAATAACATTGTCGCCCAAATCCACATCTGTGTTAGCCATAAATGTGTCGAAAATGTCCTCACCTGTTGTCGGCGGGTCAACGTATTTTACAATTGTAAAATCTTGTTCAGCGTCTTTCCACTCTTTAATTTCCAGTTCCTCTGCATAAATTGCAACAGGTATAGCACTAACAAACGTGCAAAGTGCAAGAAAAGCAGAAAGAATCCGACCTTTTGATTTTTTCATAAAACCACTTCCTTTAGCGAATTTAACATTAACTTAACGTTAGTTTAATTATAGCATAAATAAATATCAATTGCAAGAACTTTGACGAAATTTGTCGAATATTTTTTTAAAAATCAGTAAAAGTTTACAAAAGAAAAAGGATAGCGCAAGCACTACCCTTTTAATATATTCGTTTTGATTAAATTTAGTCACCGTTAATGTAAAAATGTGTTAATCTGAAAAAAAGAATCGCATTTGGCGGTTCTTATTTAAGTTAAACAACATGAACGATAGTCTTTGTAACAGTTTCGTGGATTTTTCCATCAATATTGTCCTGCGACCATGTTATAGTGACTATAAGTGTAGTTGGCTCTAGTGCAGTAATTTCAGCGTCATACATATTATATACATAAATTATATCATCTTCAGAAATACTGTTTGAACTTTTTACATTCATATCAATTATAAAAGCTTCGGAGTTATTTAAGTCTATAATAGTGGCACGTTCAAAAGGCTTTATAGTAATCTCTTTTTCAACAGCCGGAAGCATTGACGCCGGAATTGATGTTGTTACAGGTGGATTGGTTGCAGGCTTTGCAGTCGTTGTTGTTTTCTTAGCTGTCGTTGTAGTCGTTGTTGTAACTTTTTTGGTTGTAGTCGTTGTAGTCGTGGCTTTTTTAGTAGTTGTGGTTGTTGCTGTTGGGCGTTTTGTAGTTGTGGTTGTCGTTACAGGCTTTTGGGAAACTGTTGTAGTTGTCTGTTTCTTGCTTGTCGAAGTTGTAGTTGTTGTGTTTGGCTTTGAAGTTTCAACATTTTTTGAAGTGGTCGTTTCATTTGATTTATCAGACGTGGTTGTTACAGAACTTTCGGTATCTGATGTAGCAGCATTTTCTGTTGTTTGCGACTGTGTTGTGGTGGTCGTGTCCGAAGTATCGTCTGGTTCGGTGGTTGTAACGTCAGACGACGTATTTACTGCTGTCGTCGTCGCCACGGCTGTGATGGATTTTTCGGGTTCTTTGGAACTGTCCGTTTCTCCGCACCCAGCAAACGTCGCAAGCATTGTGGCGATTATTGAGCATAACAAAATTTTCTTTTTCATAAAACGTTTCTCCTTATCATACATATATTTTCCTCTGGATTTGTAAACATAAAACCAACGGCTTTATGTTTATTTTACCACTATTTGGTCTAAATGTAAATATATATATATATATATATATATTTACAAGGTGTTTAATATTTTGTAAAATATCATATAAGGAGAACGCCACTTGTAACCGATTATATGTAAATAAAAGTCATCTAATTGGCATTATTATATATAAAAATATTAACCTACAACATCACTCTTTGTTATTCGTTTCAATGCAGTTGTGTTTGGCGGTTTGGGTGAGAAACTTTATAAGTTCGCCGTTGGTGGGTTTAAGCTTTTTGCAGGTTAAATCTTTGCCCAAAAACTGCAAAATATCGCTTAAATTGCCCTTTGAAAACGTTACGTTTATGGCGTTGCGAATCGCACGTTCAACCCGAATTTCCGTGGTTTCATAGCACTTTGCCTCTTTGGAATACAGCACTTTCGTAATGCAACGCAACATCTCCTCGTCGTCCATTGCCAAACACACCGCACTCTTCAAATAGCCGTAGCCTTTCAGGTTTTCCGGCACGCCCATCTGCCACAGCAGGTGGGTTATTTTTTCGTCCAAATCTTCCTCGTCAGTATAAATATTTGAAACTTCAAGAAGCCTTTCAATTTCCGTTGCAATCGCTTCAAAAGTTGCATTTTCAGACGAAAAAACGCTCACTTCGTTTGAATTAAGACTTTCGTTTTCTGAAATCGCTATGATTTTCGGGCAATTTTTCAGCCTGTTTATCGTGTTAATCAGTGCAGAAATTTCACAACTAAGACAATTTTCGTTCAAAATCACTACGTCAGGCAGGTCGTTTTTGATAGAATCTATTAAAATTTTTACATTATTCGGGCGGGTTATGGCGTAAAATTCACGGTTTTTCAGAAAATTCGCAAGAGAAACCCCGAATCTCATACCGTTGTCGGCAATCAAAATCTTTGTTTTTGGCATAGTTTTACCTCTTTTTCGGTTTATTTTAAAGCGTTTTCATAGAAATATGCGAATTATTCGTGAATATTGTTGTACTACTAACTTATCTGCATATTGCGTTGAATTTAGATTAAAGTATTAACGTAGTACAAATTTTGACACGATAAATTCTTTTTTAATTTTAAAGTAATATCATCAAATTGTCAAGTTTTTTGGCATAAGTGTACGTTTTTAGGCACGAAAATTTATTTTTTGATGAAATGGGGGATTTTTTTGCGAAAATTCAACGTAGCGTGGTTTTGCGCTGCGAACAACTCAATTCGCTAGCTTGATATTAAATATAATATGAAAAAAGGCATTCTGACACATTCAGAACGCCTTTTTTCTTATATATTTATCCTCATTTTAATATTATCTCTCAAAATATAATTATATCAACCTGTCTATTTCAAGCAAAAGTTTTTCTTTCATTGCTTGTAATTCAGCTGTTGTGGGTCTGTTATCGTCAGAATACATCTTGTCCATAGGATACCACCAAACAGGGCCTTTTCCGTTGTTGCCGTAGTTTTCTATGTCCCCGCTTTTTCTCGGAAACAAGTGCCAATGAAGATGAGTATCGCCGTTTCCCAAAAGCTCATAGTTCATTTTTTCAGCCCCAAAAGCCTTTGAAACAGCTTCGGCAACGATTGACATTTCCTCTAAAAACTTCAACTTCTGCGTGTGTTCAAGCTGAAACAGCTCTGTTTTGTGTTCTTTGCAAAGAAATAAAGTGTACCCCTTGAAATGCTGATTATCTCCGATAACCACATACCCCGTTTCAAGTTCCTTTACAAAATATGGGTTGGTTCCTTGTTTTATCATATTTATTCTATCACATATAAAGCACATATTTTGTCCTCGCTATTCAAATTTTGATTTTGTAAATCTTTCTACAATAAGTTCTGATTTTTAGTCTGTCCGACCTCTTGTATTATAACATATCCCACTGTCGTTTTCAATAGATTTAACTATTTTTTGTAACAAAAAGCACTTAGCTTTTTGCTAAGTGCTTTTCTTCTCCTAACCTAATACACCAAAATTATATTTTATTCTTTTTGGCAGTTAACAAAATTGTTAATAACACGCATATAAACGTTAAATTAGCATATACTACAGCTAATGTTTTATCGATACCGAATTGGGATAATATTGGAGAAAATAATGCTATCAACGAGCAAATTAATATACTAGTGGATATACGAAAACTTATTTTTTTTAAATAATGGTTTAATAATTTTTTGTCATAATTTTTATTCTTATCATATCCAGAAATTAACTCATACATTTCATATTTTACAGCTATAAAAAAACGATGTTTACCACAACAATTGCAACTAAATTTATCACTAAAAATACAAAGCAATCTTGACACAACTGAATATTTAACCAAACAGATTTGCATAAAAAGCCATAGATTATAGTATATACAAAAGTAATTATAACCATAAACAAATTCATATCAATACCTCCTATAATAAAAATAAAGCTATGGGCAATAATATCAATCACGATTAAGTATGATTCCAAATACGGGTTTTCTAGGATAAAAAAACAAAAGCGAACATTTTAAATGGTTCGCCTTTGTCCAGTATGGCTCCCCCAACTGGACTTGAACCAGTGACATCGTGATTAACAGTCACGCGCTCTACCGACTGAGCTATGGAGGAATATAGGAATAGAGAAAAGCATAACGCTTTTCTCTATTCAGGTGTCGGCAACACCCTATTTTTCCAGGCGGTCACCCGCCAAGTATCTTC
>CAYZOV010000010.1:0-66702 GCA_964480525.1 uncultured Ruminococcus sp. | reverse complement strand
AATGCGAAGAAACGCACTTCATCCAACCGTATCCGTAGTTGTTGTACATACTAGCGGAAGTATCACTTTTACCCGTATTGTAACATAAAAACACAGAAAAGTCAATATTATTTCAAAAAAAGTTCAAAAACAGCGTTGTATACAAGTCAACGGAGCAAACTTTAGACATATTGCACATATTATTCCATGGTCGGTGCTTGTAGAAATAATCATTGAATTTGCAAGTTGACATCATCTATGCAGCAGTTAGCTATGAACTTCCGGGAAATGATATCCGTGAAATACAGCAGCTTGCAAGGGATTATATCGACGGCAAAAAGTCTGAGCTAAGAAAAATGATGGAAAAATATCATGGAAATGAACTAAAATCCTAGTAAAATTGTCATTTTCCAATGTCATCTATTTTATATAAGACAAACAAAAATCACTTAACGAGAAGCCAAGTGATTTTTTATCACCATATTTCGCTAATAAATCAAGGCTATTATGGTTAATTGTCATTTTTTTACAAAAACAAGAACACCGCCGACATTTATATTCACGAAGATTTAAATAAATTATCATCAGCCATAAACAACATTTGACCTCTTTGAATTTTATATGCAATAGAGAGAAATTAGGGGGTGTTTGAGGCTGTTTTTTAGTTTTGCATAAACAAATAAAAAACCTCTGAAACCACGCATTTACGCAGTTTTCAGAGGTTTTCTTTGGAGCTACTAACCGGAATCGAACCGGTGACCTCATCCTTACCAAGGATGTGCTCTACCGACTGAGCCATAGTAGCACCTAATCACAGATATTCATTATACACTAAAAGTTTGCATTTGTCAATAGGATTTCCCGAAAATTTTAAATTTTACTATTTGTTCTTAATTTCAATTATTCAGCAAAGGAATCTTTCAAAAGTTTAAGAGCAATCAAGCTGTTTTCAAGGCGTTTTTCAGCGGTTTTAACGTCCGTCCACACAGCGTCACGCACCTCGCATGACGTAACAAATTCAGCCTTTTTGACCGTTGCAACAAATCCCAGCATAAGATTTTCACGCTTAGCATAAGGATAGCTCTTAACATATCTTAAATTCAGCACTTCAAGTCCAAGTTCCTCGTTAAGTTCACGAACGCAACATTCCTCAGTGCTTTCGTTTTCTTTCATAAAACCCGCCGTTAAAACGTACCTTTCGGTGTCGCCATATGACTGGTGTGTGAGGGCGACTTCGCCGTTTTCAGACACAGGCAAAACGATAACGCAAGGGGTAAAATGCGGAAAAAACGGCACAT
Source organism: uncultured Ruminococcus sp. (assembly GCA_964480525.1). Lineage (GTDB taxonomy): Bacteria > Bacillota > Clostridia > Oscillospirales > Ruminococcaceae > JAAZZIT01. The sequence goes on along the minus strand of CAYZOV010000010.1, from coordinate 65,425 downwards.
TACACCGTGGACAAAACGGCACGTCCGAATCGTCGCCACAGGTTTTTAAAACAAGTTTTTCCGAACAATCAGGGCAATACTTAAATCTCACGTTATCCTCTTTCTAGCCGAGAATATCATCAATCGGCTTGTTTTTAATAATTTTATACGCATTATCCAAAAGTCTGTCCACAACTTCGTCGGGCATTTTTTTAGCAACCATATCAAAACCGTAGGATAGCGGCATATCGCCTCTGTCAATGCGGTGGTAATCGGTAGAAATAACGTGTGCCAGGTTTTGTTTTAAAAGCTTATAGCAATTTTTTCTGGTTTTTCTGTCCTCAAAAGATTTTGCGTTAAGCTGACCGATAACCTCTAGGCTCATAAGCTTTTCAAGGTCGGAATAGTCGGTAAATTTTAGATACCTCTCAATGTGGGCAACCATTACCTTAACCCGACCGCTATCGGACAATTCCTCAACGCAGTCAATCATAGAATTTGTCAATTTCACATAAGGCATTTCCAACAAAAGGTATTTTGTTCCCTGTATGCAAAGTTGCTCCAAAAGGTTATCCCTTAGCAAATTTGACGAAAGCAACACTTCGGCGCCCAACAAAATTTGAGGGTGTTTTTCGGTTAAAAACGGTTTTAAAGTTTCATAAGCCTTGTTTCTTTGTTCCAAAAAATGTTGCGCTGACATTCTGTGAGGGTAAAAATGAGGAGTTGCCACAACAATGTCCACGTCATCTTCAGTCATTTTGTCCAAAATTGCAATAGATTCTTCAATACTTCGTGAACCGTCGTCAATTTCAGGGAGAATATGGGAATGAAAATCAATGAACACTATGCGTCAACTCCTTAATAGTCAAAATTTAGTTTGAAGCGACCTCGCTTGACTGTTTATTATCTCCGTATGTATAATTATAATCGTAATTATAGTAGGATTTTCTGTATGTCGAACCTGAACCTGACGTTTTGCAGGCAGCCTTAATGAATCCCAAAACTTTGCCGTTAGCAAGTTTGATATTCTTTAACGCTCTTTCAAGGTCTGTATGAGTTGTAACATCATCACGGATAACAAACACAATTCCGGCAACAAGGTCGTTGAAAAGCTGTGAATCCGAAACAACGTTTACAGGTGGCGTATCAATCAAAATATAGTCGTAATGGTCTTTAAGGACGCTGAGAAGTTCCCTCATATTTGGCGAACCGATAAGTTCGGCAGGGTTTGGTGGCAAAGGACCAGCAACAATAACGTCCAGATTATCTCTGACGTTGCTGTTAATTGCTTCCGCAACGGTACACATACCGCTCAAAACAGATGAAAGACCCTTTGATTTATCAAGTCTTAACAAGCTGTGCATTGTAGGTTTTCTCATATCTGCGTCAATCAAAAGCACCTTTGAACCAGTCGTAGCAAGGGTTATACCCATGTTTACGCAAGTTGTGGTTTTACACTCGGCAGGTGATGACGAAGTAAACGTAATCGCCTTATTAGGGCTTGTCGAAAGAGCAAAAATCAAGTTAGTTCTTGCGGTTTTATACGCTTCGGTGATGATAAATTTTGTATCGTCGTTAAGAATAAACTTTCTGGATTTTGATTTTGAAACTCTAAGCGGAGAATCGGACTTTTTTCTCTTTATTTTCCCGAAAGACATAATCAATAACCTCCCTTAACATTGGTATCAAAGTCAAGAATTTCCGCAAAAAGCGGTATTCCGTAAAGTGCCTGCAAGTCGTCGGTCGGCTTGATTTTTGTGTCGATAAGTTCAAGAATAATAATAACTCCGCAGGAAAAAACAAATCCCAAAGCAAAGCCCAAAGCAAGGTTCTTTGTGGTATTCGGCGACGACGGACGTTCGGGAACAACGGCGTTATTTACGGTTTTAACCACACCGCCCTCGACAATGTCCTGATAAACTTCGTTGGCACGGTTAAGTACGATATTTGCGATAACAGCGCTGGTTTCGGCGTCCTCGGAAACAACGGAAATATTCATTACCGAAGTACCCTCCGAAGCAGCGGCTACGTTAATCATGCTTTTGATTTCGTTTACGGAAAATTCCTCAACGTTATAGATATTTTTCAAGTCGTTAACAACACATTCAGCCATTCTGTCACCTGTAAACAAAATCTGGCAGGTGCTGACAAGCTTTTCTGCGGCGTTAAGGTCGTTGTAGTTAATGTTTGTATTAGTGTTTGTGTCGGCGGAAGAAGTGTTTCGGGTGTCAACATACACCTGTGCCGAAGCCGTAAATTTTTCCGTTAAGAAAAATTTAGTTATACCAAATGCGCCGATTGTAAAAATAAGTGTTACGATAATAATAAACCTTGCGTGTTTGAGAAGTGCTAAAAACAGTTCTTTAAGGTCTATTGAATTTTCAACATTGTTCTCCATATTTCCTCCTAAAGTTATAAAAATGTCACTAATATAATAACACATTTTATCCCCATTGTCAACAATTATTCAAAGGTTTTAATAGCCAAATATCGGCGTAAAAATTGACAAAAATTCAGCACAAACACAATTAAATTTTCAAAAAAATTAGGCGTAAATGTTAAATAGATAAGAAATATTTTAAAAGCTGTTGACATAAAGGTAAAAGCGTAGTATAATGTTTTAGGAAACTTAGATTTTGCTTTAAAAGTTTAAGTTTGCATAAGGAACACCTTATTTAACCTTATCAAGAGTGACGGAGGTAACAGGACCGTTGAAGTCACAGCAACCTAGTTTTTTATACTGTGGTGCTAATTCCTGCGGAAGATGGCTTTTTGCCACAAAACCGGAAGATGAGGATTTCTAAAAAATGAAAATCTCGTCTGCGTTTTTGAATTTTTCAGGAACGCTTTTATTATGTAAAAATTCAAGGAGGAAAAATTATGTCACGTTATTTATTCACATCAGAATCCGTAACCGAAGGACACCCTGACAAAATATGCGACCAGATTTCGGACGCTGTTTTGGACGCAATGCTTGAACAGGACCCTATGTCAAGAGTGGCTTGCGAAACCGTAACAACCACAGGTATGGTTATGTGTATGGGCGAAATTACCACAAAAGCGCAGGTGGATATTCCTGCGATTGCAAGACAGGTTGTAATTGACATAGGATACGACCGTGCAAAGTACGGTTTTGACGGCAACACTTGCGCCGTTATGACAACAATTGACAAACAGTCCCCTGACATTGCTATGGGCGTTGACAACGCTCTCGAAGGCAGAGCCGACAACGAATTTGACACAGGTGCGGGCGACCAGGGTATGATGTTCGGTTATGCTTGCAACGAAACGCCTGAACTTATGCCAATGCCGATTTCGCTTGCACACAAACTTTCGTTAAAGCTTACAGAGGTCAGAAAAAACGGCACTTTGCCATATTTAAGACCTGACGGAAAATCACAGGTTACGGTTGAATACGAAAACGACAAGCCTGTCAGAGTTGACACTGTTGTAATTTCATCACAGCACAGCGACGAAGTTTCGCTTGAACAAATCAGAGAGGACATTATTAAGAACGTTATTTTGCCTGTTATCCCTGCCCCACTTCTCAAGGACACAAAATATTATGTAAACCCGACAGGACGTTTTGTTGTGGGCGGTCCTCAAGGCGACAGCGGACTTACGGGAAGAAAAATTATCGTTGACACATACGGCGGATACGCAAGACACGGCGGTGGAGCGTTCAGCGGAAAAGACCCGACAAAGGTTGACAGAAGCGCAGCATACGCTTCAAGATATGTTGCGAAAAACATTGTTGCCGCAGGACTTGCTGACAAGTGCGAAGTTGAACTTGCGTATGCTATCGGCGTAGCTCACCCTGTTTCGGTAATGATTGACACATTCGGCACGGGCAAAGTTTCGGACGAAAAGCTTAGCACAGCTGTAAACAAGGTTTTTGACCTTAGACCGTCGGCAATTATCAAAACGCTTGACCTTAGAAAGCCACAGTACAGACAGCTTGCGGCATACGGACACATGGGACGTGAGGATTTGGGCGTTGCGTGGGAAAAAACCGACAAGGTTGCGGAGCTTTTAGAAGCTGTTAAATAATTTAAATTCAAGGTTATAATTAACAAAGGACTGCTGTTTTACGCAGTCCTTTTTGTTTAAGTTTACAATTATTCTGTAATTTTTTGTTAAATTTGTCAGTTGTATTTTTTTTAAATGTATGCTAAAATGAGGGTAGGATAATTTAAAGGAGGAATTGGTATGAAAAATATCAAAAAAACAATCTCATTATTAACCTGTTTTGTACTTACATTTATGCTTGCTACTACAAATGTTTGTGCAATACAGCTATCCAAAACCGACACTTCAGACATTAAAATGGAGTATATCGAAACAAGACTTAAAGATTATCTTTTAATGGACGGGTATTCTTCTTCTGATAGTTTTTTCATTAGTAATTCTTTTTCAATAAATTACTATGAGAATAATTCAGTTGATAGTTTGGCTGAAATTTATTTCATATTTAAAGATAACGCTGTGATAAGTATGCTTACTGTAATGAATATCAACAACGAATACACATCAAGGTATTCAAAACTTTCTTCGTCTATCATTTCCAATTTATTCAATAGTAATACACCTTTTTCAGTAGGATATATAGATGATGATTTATGCGTTTGTTTTAATAACCAAATAGTATCACTAAATAGTAACACAGAAATCAACACAGACCCTAATCAAATCAACGCTACATCGCAAACAATTACAAAAGCAAAAGGTTATTATTTCGTTCAAACACGAAGTAGTTTATTGTTCAGCAAAACACTTGATATTGACATAGTCGCCAATGGAACAAGTCCTTACGACGGAACAGGTATGTGTTGGGCAGCAACAATTGCAATGAAAGTAAACTATCTCAACCCTACATACAATAACAGCCTAAACGCCCGTGCCGTATTAGAATTACTTCGTATGAAATATACAACTTCAATATATGGATATCCGATAGGAACAAAAGCATGGATACAACGTGGTTTTAATTATTTCAATATCAGTTGTACAACTTTTGACAGAGGACTTTCCACATCCGAAGTTTCAAATCAAATCCAAAATAATAATCCTATATTTATTGCTCTAAAAAGAGATTCAGACGAAAGTGAGAAAGAAGAAGAAGGTGATTATGTAGCCCACGCCGTCTTAATTGTAGGTTGTTCAGTTTATTCAGACCATGCAATCTATGTTATTGCCGATTCAAATGCACTTGAATATCATTATCAAGATGTATCATACGCCGCTATGAGTAACCCAGATGAATTTATATATTATTACCCACATTGGTATACTGGTGATATAATTTATACTTACCCTACATGGTACTTATCTATCTATTAAAGGAGGATTATTTATGAAAAAATATATAGCCTTGGTTTTGGCGTTTGCGATGATTTTGTGCAGTTGTAAAAAGAGCGACGACAGTTCCTCCGAAACAGATACAACAACCACTTCCTCAACCACAGCCGTAACGACAGTTGCTCCCGATATTTCGCAAGAAAACACGTTAGAATCAGAACCTCCAATGGTGCCTATGCACATTCAAGACTCCTGTTTTATGTGCCACGGTACAATTCACAGTTTTAAATCTTTTCAAATGTTATATAACGGTATATTAGATGATTTTGATTATTCTATGCTTGACGGATATGTGTTTGTAGGTCAAACATACGAAAGCAAAGAACAGCTGTCCTACCAAAGCCACGATTTGGAACATTATGATTTTGTTGACGGGTTGCCGATTTTGTACAATGCAGAAAAAGGCAGTTACATATTTTGGGAACAAACAGGGAGTGTTTGGGTAAAAGTTTGCGAACACGTTTGCACAGAAGAAAATTGTCACAGCGTAGCAGACCAATAAAAGATTAAGGCAGGCTAAGAAAAATTAGCCTGCCCTTTTTTATTCAAACATTTCAACTTTGCCGCCAAGCATTACCACAAAATAGCCAAGAGCAAGCAAAACGACGAAAACAGACCCTACCAGAACCACACGTTTTGAAATCTTGCTTTCGGTTTTTTGAGTTTTTTGTACAATGCCCGAAATTTCCATTGCCCTCATAATCGGCTGGCAAATAACCAAAGCCACGGCGCTGTTGAAAACGCCCTTAACCAGATTAAACGGCAAAAGCATTGGCGCAATCAGTTCAACAACCGTCTGACGTGGAACTTTCATATAAAACGGCGTCAAGGCGATATTCAGACCCACCATAACACCGCTCATAACGACGGTTGCGGTCAAAAGTCCCAAAACGCTTGAAGCGGTATTCTTTTTGAACTTGTAAAAAGCACCTGCAATTCCAACAAAGGTGACGCTACCCGCAACATTCATTATAAAACCGTAAATTCCCGTTGTAGACGTGGTAAGCGATTCGATAACAGCAGACAAAAGTGCAACAACACACCCTGCCACGGGTCCTAAAGCATACGAACAAATCACGGTTACAGCGTCCTTTGCCTCAAAGCTTAGAAATTCAAGTTTGAAATTGCAGATGAAATTTGCAAGATATGTAAGCGCCACAAAAAGTGCCATTACGACCATTTTTCGGGTATGTTCAATTGTAAATTTTCTTGTGTTTGTCAAAATAATTCCTCCCAAATTAAATTTTGAAAACAACAGAAATTTCGCAAATACGTTTAATTTTAACAAACAAAAATGCCCCTGCTTATAAAAACAGGGGCAAAAATTTTGCAAAATAACTGTTTCTTCCGTCCGGACTTTACCGTTGGTTTTGGAATCTCACCAAATCAGCACTAAAAAAGTGGTCGAGGACTAAGCGTAGTCGCCATTACCTCCAGTGTGGAATTTCACCACCCCTGAAACAAATTTTAATATTTAGTTTTCTTCGTCCTCTTCGTAATTAAATTCGATAGGTGTGTTACAATTCGGACAGTTCATTTTTCCTTTTTCAACAATGCTTTCGCTGATTGTTATTGAATCTCCGCAACTTGGGCAACAACATTCGTACATCGGTTCGTCGTCAAAATCTTCTTCGTCAAATTCGTCGTCAAATTCCTCGTCGCAGTCGTCACAGTCGCAATCGTCACAATCACAGTCACAATCTTCGCAATCGCAATCACAATCGCAATCGCAATCACACAAAAAGTCCTCAACTTCGCTTAAATCATTATCAAGCATATCAACAATTTCAACAACTTCGTCAACCTCGTCTGAAATATCCTCAACATAAACAGCCATTTCGTCAAGAATTTCAGCCATAAGCTTTAAAATTTTGCCCTCTTTGGTTGTATAGTCAAGTTCCATTCCGTCCATAAGACCTCTGAGATAACTAACCTTATCACTAAGCATAATATTACCCTCGCTTTCGTTTTGATATAAAATTTTGAAAAATTACGCTCTTTCCATGTATTCGCAAGTTCTCGTATCAATTCTAATCATGTCGCCAATCTCAATAAAGAGCGGAACTTTGATTTCTGCGCCTGTTTCAAGAGTTGCAGGTTTTGTTGCGTTTGTTGCAGTATTTCCTGCAAAACCAGGGTCTGTTTCTGTTACTTCAAGGTCAACAAAGTTCGGCGGTTCAACAGCAAACACCTTACCCTTGTACGAACAAACCTTACATACCATGTTTTCCTTAACAAACTTAAAGTTTTCAGAAAGTTCGTTTTCACTAACAGGAACCTGTTCGTATGTTTCAGGGTCCATAAAGTAATAAAGGTCGCCGTCTGTATATGAATACTCCATATCCTTTCTCTCAACAAAAGCTGTCGGGAACTTTGCGGTTGGGTTGTATGTTTTTTCAACAACAGAACCCGAAATTACATTCTTAACCTTTGCTCTGACGAAAGCAGCGCCCTTACCAGGCTTAACGTGTTGAAATTCAACAATCTGCATAACGTTTCCGTCTTCTTCAAAAGTTACACCATTTCTAAAATCTCCAGCAGTTACCATAAATTGAAAACCTCCAATAGTTTTTATGAAGGTATCTTGAAAATATCAAAATACCGCTTATCAATATTTTACCCTATTTTTAATCATTTTGCAAGTGTTTTTTAAGATTTTTTTGTTACTTTAATAATCTTTTTACACATAAAGGGTGTTTTTTAAGAAATTGTTACCTAAACGCACAAAAGCATTTTAGGAGAAAGAGTCAAATTTTCACATTCATTCTGTTTAACGACAACAAAATCTTCGATTCTGACCCCGAATTTATCGGGAATATAGATTCCGGGTTCAACTGTGACAATCATATTTTCTTCCAAAATATTCTGACAGCTTGTAGAAGCCGTTGGCGCTTCGTGGATTTCCATGCCTACACCATGACCCAAAGCATGACCGAAAAAGTCGCCATATCCTGCGTTTTGAATTATATCCCGTGCGGTTTTGTCAAGTTCGGCGCCTGTTATTCCCGCTCTAACGTGGGACAAAGCGGTCATTTGGGCGTTAAGAACAACGTCGTAAACCTTTTTCATCTCGTCGTCGGGTTCGCCCACGCAGAAAGTTCTGGTCATGTCGCTGTGCCAACCGTTGACGGTTGCGCCGAAGTCCAAAAGGACAAATTCGCCTTGTTTAACCTTTTTATCGCTCGGCACTCCGTGAGGAAGCGACGTATTTTTTCCCGAAAGGGCAATTGTATCAAACGAAAGAGCTTCCGCCCCGTGGCTTAACATATAATAGTCAAGTTTAAGTTGAATTTCACGTTCGGAACGACCCTCTTTGACAAAATTTAAAATATACTCATAACCTTTTTCGGCAATTCTCTGTGCCTGCGTAACATAGCTTATTTCCTCGTCGAACTTAATAACACGAATGGACTTAATTGCTTCGCTAAGTTCGTCGGAGCTGTCAATTTCGCCGTTGAGTTTGCTTTTTAAATTTTCAAGCTGTGATACCGTCAACCTTTCGCTTTCTATGGCGATTTTTTTAGAATTATGAATTTCTAAAAGTTTGTTAATTTGCTCATAAAGTTTTCCCTGAAGAATCACTTCGCAATTTTTAACGGTTTTTCGTGCTTTTTCGATATACCGAAAATCAATTATCAAATAAGCCGTTTCCTTAAACACGACAAGCGTACCTGCGGAAGATTTCATACCCGTAAAATATCGGCGGTTTATGTCATCGGTGATAATTGCGCAGTCGCAAAAGTCCGAAATTTCGGTTTTTAACAGGTCTATTGGTGTAACTGAAATTTTCATCACTTTAAAATCTCCTTAAAAGCTTCAACAGCAAGCAAATAGGAATTTTTGCCAAAACCTGCAATTTGACCCACGCACACAGGAGCGATAACCGACGTATGGCGAAATTCCTCGCGGGCGTGGATATTGCTAAGATGAACTTCGACAACAGGGATTTTAATTGCGGAAATTGCGTCACGAATTGCGTAGCTATAATGAGTATACGCCCCTGCGTTGAGAATTACGCCGTCGTATTCAAGCCTTGCTTGGTGGAGAATATCTATAATTTTGCCCTCATGGTTTGAATGTTCTATCTGGATTTCAAAACCGTTTTTCCTGCCCTTTTCCACGATTTCTCGGTTAATGCTGTCGTATGTGTCTTTGCCGTAAATTCCGGGTTCACGTTCGCCCAAAAGATTTAAATTAGGTCCGTGAATAACAAGTAAATTTTTCATTAAAATTCTCCTTTCTAAAGCTGTGAAAGATAGTATTTTTTCATTGAAAGTGCGTCCACGTCCTGCGTACCTGCACTTTCGCAAACAAATGTCGGTGAAAGATTTTTCTTCGCAACAATTTCCATAAGCGGTTCAAAATCAGGTCCGAAACCCTGATTATCCTCAAAAGTCAAATGCTTTTTTTCGCCGCCGGGAGTGGTAAACATAATCTTTGAAAAATGGCTATGGAAAATTTTTATACGGTCAATTCCGATTGCGTTTTCCATTTCCTCAATTATTTTTTCGTACTGGGTTTTGCCTTTGATAAAGCCAAATTCTCTGGCGTTTAAGTGTCCGAAGTCAATACAAGGCAAAAATGTTTCGTCAAGTTTGCAAAGTTCCAAAACTTCGGTTAGGTTGCCTAATTGGTTTACTTTTCCCATTGTTTCGGGGCAAAAAACCACATTTTCAAAACCTTGTTCCACCGCAGTTTTTCTGGCTCTGAGCAAGGTATCTTTAGCAAGTTCAAGTGCTTCGGCACGGGTGATTTTTGAACAAGAGCCACTATGGATAACAATTCTCTGTCCGCCCAGTCTTGTTACAGCGTCACAGGATTGTAAAATATAGTTTATACTATTGTCACGTTTTTCCTCTTCAACGCTTGACAAAGATATAAAATACGGTGTGTGAAGCGAAATAGAAATACCGTTTTCCACAGCGTTATCACGAATAGCAAAAGCCGTTTTGTCGGTCACTTTCACCCCACGTCCGCATTGGTACTCGTAGTGGTCAAGTCCCATTTCACGCAGGTATTTAGGTGCGTCTATTGTGGATTTATATTTTTTTGAAAAAATTTCCGAATTACCCGCAGGTCCGAATTTTGCGTTCATATTATTCCTCCTTTAGCTTAGGCAAAAAAGGTTTTTCGCAAGCACGTTTAAATCTAAACGGCAGGCTGGTTTCGGGTTCGATTGGAAAAACAAACGCCGAGCGAATACCTTTTAAATTTGCACCGAGAATATCCGTAAAAATCTGGTCACCCACCGCACAAACCTCTTTTTTGTTCAAATCAAGCCTTTTAATCGCCTCCGAAAATCCCTTTGTCAGCGGTTTCAGACCACGGCTGACAAAATCAAGCCCCAGTTTTTGGGCAAAAGGCGTAACCCTTTCTTCGCTATTATTTGACACAATCATAAGCTTAATTCCGCAATTTTTCATCTTTGCAATCCAGTCAAGGCTATCCTGTGGCGGAATCGGGTTATTATGGGTCGTCAGCGTATTATCAAGGTCAAGCAAAAGCGCCTTAATTCCGTGATTTTTCAAAAATTCAGGTTCGATATATTTAACTCTTTTAAAGACATATGTAGGTTTAAAAAGCATATTATTCCCCTTTTTTGGAATTTTTTCATAGAACAAAAGGTGGACATAAATTGCCCACCTTTGATTTTAATTAGTATTTACGCTTACGAGCAGCTTCAGACTTCTTCTTACGCTTTACTGAAGGCTTTTCGTAGTGTTCTCTCTTACGAACTTCAGCGATAACGCCGTCCCTAGCACAAGTTCTCTTAAATCTTTTAAGAGCTGTATCGAGAGATTCGTTTTTACCAACACGAATTTCTGCCATAATCAAATTCCCTCCCTTTGCCACCAATGACAGAGTAAATATCCGACATATCCTTGTAAATCGCACTCAGCGAACGGTGAATAGTGAAGGCGTCTGTTTTCTCAGACTTCTGTGTGAGGTTTTACCTCTCTCTGTCTTATTCACAGGATATTTATAAAGTCGAATACAATTACAATTGTTATTATACTACAAAAAATTCATTTAGTCAATACCTTTTTAGAATATTTTTCAAGAAAATTTATTTAACAACAATATTTACAAGTCTGCCCTTTACATAAATTTCTTTAACTATATTTTTGCCGTCGCAAGCGGTCTTTACGTTTTCGTTTTCCTTAGCAAGTTTAAGAGCGTCGTTCTGTTCGATATCAGCAGGAACGTTAATCTTCGCCTTAACTTTACCGTTTACCTGAACAACGATTTCGATTTCGTCGTCGGCAGTCTTGCTGTCGTCAAATTCAGGCCACTTTTCGTAAGCGATAGTATCGTTATGACCGAGGATATTCCACATTTCCTCACCGATATGAGGACAAATACACGAAAGCATTTTGATAAGACCCTCTGCGTATTCTCTTGGGCATTTACCCTCTTTGTAAACAGCGTTTACGAAAATCATCATCTGTGAAATTGCCGTGTTAAACGCAAGCTTTTCAAAGTCCTCTGTAACCTTTTTAACGGTTTTGTGATAAATCTTTTCAAGTGACTTAACCTCATCATCAACGATGTTAGCTTCTTCCGTGAAGAACGCCCAAACTCTGTTCAAAAATCTTCTTGCACCCTCAACGCCCTGATTATTCCACGGTTTTGAAACTTCGAGAGGTCCCATAAACATTTCGTAAAGACGCAATGTATCTGCACCGTAATCACGAACGATGTCGCTTGGGTTTACAACAAATTCAGGGAAACGCTTACCCATTTTAATACCGTTTGAACCCAAAATCATACCCTGATGAACAAGCTTTTTGAAAGGTTCTTTTGTCGGTGCAAGACCCTTATTATAAAGGTATCTGTTCCAAATTCTTGAGTACATAAGGTGACCTACTGCGTGTTCAGGACCACCGATATAAAGGTCAACTGGCATCCAGTGTTTAAGAAGCTCCTGATTTGCAAATTCCTTGTCGTTATGTGGGTCGATATATCTAAGGAAGTACCAGCTAGAACCTGCAGAACCCGGCATTGTGGAAGTTTCTCTTGTACCTGTTACGCCGTCTTTGCTGTACTTTTTCCACTCGGTAGCATTTTCAAGCGGAGCTTTTCCGTTTTTGCCCTTATAATCTTCAAGTTCAGGCAAAACAAGTGGCAATTCTTCATCGTCAAGAACGTGAATATTTCCGTCATCACCGTGAACAACAGGAACAGGTTCGCCCCAGTAACGCTGTCTTGCGAAAATCCACTCTCTAAAGTGGTAGTTTACAGTTCTCTTTGCAACGCCCATTTTTTCAAGCTTAGTTGTGATAGCTTCCTTTGCTTCTTCAACCGTCAGACCCGTAAATTCTTCGGAATTGATAAGTTTAAATTCTCTACCCAAATATTCTCCCTTTTCAAGAGCCTTTTCGGAAACATCAACGTGACCGTTCTTTTCGCCACCGTCAATAACCTGAATCATATCAATATTATGAGCGATTGCGTATTCAAAGTCACGCTGGTCGTGTGACGGAACAGCCATAACAGCACCTGTACCATAGCTTGCCAAAACGAAGTCACCGATAAACATTCTGACTTCCTTGCCATTTACAGGGTTGATACAAGTAACGCCTTTAAGCTCACAGCCCGACTTAGTTTTGTTAAGCTCGGTTCTGTCCATATCGTTTTTCTTGAGAGTTTCGTTAATATAAGCCTGAACCTCGTCCTTGTTTTCAATTCTCGGCATAAGCTCCTTAACAATATCTCCATCAGGTGCAAGCACCATAAAAGTAATACCGTAGATTGTTTCGATACAGGTTGTGAAAATTGAAAATTCGCCACCACCGACTATTTCAAACTTAACCTCTACGCCTGTTGACTTACCAATCCAGTTTTTCTGCATAAGCTTTGTAGATTCAGGCCAGTCGATTTCGTCAAGACCCGACAAAAGTTCTTCGGCAAAAGCAGGTTGGTTAATAACCCATTGTTTCATATTTTTTCTGACAACAGGGAAACCGCCACGTTCGGATTTTCCGTCAATAACCTCGTCATTTGACAAAACAGTACCCAATTCCTCGCACCAGTTTACAGGCATATCAATGTACTGTGCATATCCGTCCTCGTAAAGACGCTTGAAAATCCATTGCGTCCACTTATAAAATTCAGGGTCGCTCGTAGCAATCATCTTGCTCCAGTCATAGTCAAAACCAAGTTCTTTAAGCTGTTTTGAAAATGTCTGAATGTTTTCCTGTGTAAAGCCGTTTGGGTGATTTCCCGTTGTAACAGCATACTGTTCGGCAGGAAGTCCGAACGAGTCATATCCCATAGGGTGCAAAACGTTAAAGCCCTGCATTCTTTTCATTCTGGAAACTATATCCGTCGCTGTGTAGCCTTCAGGGTGACCTGCGTGAAGTCCTACTCCCGACGGGTACGGGAACATATCAAGAGCATAAAATTTCGGCTTTGAAAAATCCCACACGTCTGTTTTAAATGTTTCGTTTTTCTCCCAATATTCCTGCCATTTCTTTTCGATTTCGCTGTGATTGTACTTACTCATTTTTATCATTCCTTATAAAAAATTTTGTCCTTAGTTTTCCTTAACCCAATCGCTTACGTCAAGCTGTTTTGCGTCGTGCCAAAGTCTTTCAAGGTTATAAAACTGGCGTGTTTCCTTGTAGAAAACGTGAACCATAATATCGCCGTAATCAAGAATTATCCATTGTGCCGACTGGTGACCCTCAATACTGTTCGGCATAATTCCCTTTTCTTTCATCTGGTACTCAACTTCGTCGGCAATAGCCTTTGTCTGGGTTGATGAATTACCGTTTGCAATAACAAAATAATCTGCAATTATAGTGAGGTCTTTGATTTCCAAAACCTGAATATCCTCTGCCTTTTTCAAGTCAAGCGCTTTAACAATAGTTTCAAGTTTTTCCGTCTGCGTTAATTTTGACATTTATTTCATTCCTTTCGTTTTGAATTTATCTGCGTAAAAGTTGTACGCTTCCAGCGTTGATACGGGGATAGTATTTCCCTTTTCTACGCTGTCCTTTATAGAAAATCTCAATGCTTCAAGCATTGCTTTATCAATATCCGTATGCGCAAGCTTTCGCATTTTTTTAACGTCCTTATAATCTCTGTCCTCTGATACAAGGTCTGCAAGATAGATTATTTCTTCGATTTTTGACATATCCTTTCGTGCCACGGTATGATAGCGTATTGCAAGAATAATCTCATCGTCGTCAATTCCGAAAAGTTCTTTAACTGTCACAGCCCCCGAAATTGCGTGGTAAAGGGGTGGTGCGTTTTTTTCAATTTCCGAAACCCAAAGGTCGGATTTTTCCAAAAGTTCCAAATGTTTTTTGTTATCAATTTCCTTTGAAACATCGTGCAAAAGTCCTGCTAAATAGCATTTTTCCTTGTCTGCGTCAAATTCGCCCGCAAGCTTTTTAGCTTCATGAGCCACGTTCAGCGAATGTTCGTAACGTTTTTTTGACAAATTTTCCTTTAGATAATCCTTATATTCCTTAATTTTCTTTTGCGAAACCTCAACCAACGTCTTATCCCCCACAATAAATTTTTTCACTCATAATGTATTTTACTACTTTTTCGTCAAGATAGCAAGAGGTATCTTGATTATTTTTTAATTTATTGCGAATTTCCGTGGAAGAAATTTCAAAAGCGGGTGCTTTAACAATGTAAATTTCACCAAATTTTCTCAAATTCTCTGCTTTTTGTTCAAGCTCTGAAAAATCTCCGTCCTGACGAGAAACACACACCAAGCTTGTCATTTTAAGGATTTCATCAAATTTAAACCACTCGTCAAAAGTCAAAAGCATATCGCTGCCCACAGCCATAAAAAGCTTGTCGTTAGGATATTTTTCTTTAAGGTATTTTACCGTGTAGTAGGAATAGCTTTTTTCTTTGCGTTTAAGCTCAAAATCGGAAATTTCCACATTTTTAAAGTTTTCAAACGCAAGCCTTGTCATTTCAAATCTATCCTTTTCGCTTGCTAAATCAGGTGCGATTTTGTGAGGTGGAATTTTAGACGGCATAACGATAATCCTGTCAAATTGCATACTTTCGCAAATTTTTTCAACAGCCTGCGTATGACCCTTATGCACGGGATTAAACGTTCCGCCAAAAAGTAAAATGTTTGCCATTACTTCAAATTTATAACAGGCTTTTCAGGGTTTGCTTTGTAAATAACGGCTTTCGAGCCGATAACCTGCACTACCTCTGCACCGATTTTTTCAGCGATTTCCTCGCTTGCCTCTCTGGCTGTGTAAAGTGAATTATCAAGCACCTTGATTTTGATAATTTCGTGTACTCTCAAATAATCGTCAATTTGTGCAACCTGTGCGTCATTTACTCCACCCTTACCAATCTGAAAAGCAGGCTGTAAAGAGGTTGCGATACTTTTTAAATATGCTCTCTGTTTAGTCGTAATCATAATTTATCCTTTCTGTTCAAGTCTTTCCTGCAAAAGTTTCAAAGCCCTTGCACGGTGACTTACCTTGTTTTTAAAATCCGCACTGTGCTGTGCAAAGGTCTTGCCCTCATACACAAACACAGGGTCGTAACCAAATCCGTTTTCGCCCATCGGCTCATAACCTATTTTACCACAGCACTCGCCACGAACGGTGATTTCCTCGCCGTTTTCCTTTATAAAATGTATAACGCACACAAATCTTGCCGAACGCTTTTCGTCGGAAACGTTCTTCATATTTTCAAGCAAAAGCGCCGTTCTGCCCTTGTCGTCAAGCCCCTCGCCACCATATCGTGCCGAGTAAACCCCCGGTGCGTTATCAAGAGCGTCAACTTCAAGTCCGCTGTCGTCTGCCAAAGTGGCACAATGTGCAAGTTCAAAAATAGCACGAGCCTTTTTTGCCGAATTTTCTTCAAAGGTTTTTCCGTCCTCTACGACCTCGATTTCAAATCCTGCGTCACGCTGGGACACAACCTCATAGCCAAGTGGCGACAAAATCTTGTCAAATTCTTTAAGCTTACCCTTATTATTGCTGGCGATAATCAGTTTCATAAATTTACCTCGCTATTCAAAAAGTGCGTTTACAAAATCCTTTGCAACAAACGGCTGAATATCGTCAATTTGTTCGCCGACCGTAACAAGTTTTACAGGAATTTTCAAATCGTCTGAAATTGAAATAACAATTCCGCCCTTTGCTGTTCCGTCAAGTTTTGTCAAAATTATTCCCGTAATGTCGGCTACTTCGTTAAACTGTTTAGCCTGATTTACGGCGTTTTGACCTGTCGTTGCGTCAAGCGCCAAAAGCACTTCAAGACTGCAACCTTCCGCCTGCTGGTGAACGATACGAGAGATTTTTTTCAATTCTTCCATAAGGTTCTTTTTGTTGTGAAGTCTGCCTGCCGTGTCGCAAATTACAACGTCACAGTTTCTTGATTTTGCCGCCTGCAATGCGTCAAAAACTACTGCCGCTGGGTCTGAACCTTCTTTGTGCTTAACAAGGTCAACCCCTGCTCTGTCTGTCCAAACTTCCAACTGGTCGATTGCCGCCGCTCTGAACGTGTCTGCCGCCGCAACGATAACCTTTTTGCCGTCGTTTTTAAGCTGTTTTGAAAGTTTACCGATTGTTGTGGTTTTACCCACACCGTTTACACCGATAACCAGAATTACAGAGGGTTTTGTGGACAAATCAAGTGGTTTGTCGTCGCCCAACATTTCGGCGATAACTTCCTTAATCATGTCCTTAATCTGCGACGGGTCTTTTATTCCGTCACGCTTAACCCGTTCTCTGAGTATGTCGCAAATTTTTGTTGACGTATTAACCCCAATATCCGACATTATCAAAGTGTCCTCTAATTCTTCAAACAACTCCTCGTCAATTTTTGTAAAAGAGTTCAGCAGTCTTTCAATTCTGCCAATCATAGAATCTTTGGTTTTTTTAAGTCCGTTTTTTAGTTTTTCAAAAAATCCCATAGATTTCTCCTTTCGATAAAACTATTCAACTTCAAGTTCGTTAGCGTCCGAAACGTTCATTTTCAAAAGTTTTGAAACGCCCTTTTCCTGCATAGTTACGCCGTACAAAACGTCGGCTTCTTCCATTGTGCCACGTCTGTGGGTGATGAGGATAAACTGTGTTGTGTCCGTAAAGTTTCTAAGATACTGTGCGTATTTCGTAACATTTACGTCGTCAAGTGCGGCTTCGATTTCGTCCAAAAGACAAAACGGCGACGGACGAATTTTCAAAATCGCAAAGTAAATGCAAATCGCCACAAAAGCCTGTTCGCCACCCGACAACAACGACAGATTTTTAATAACTTTTCCCGGCGGAGCAACGATAATGTCAATGCCACATTCCAAAACATTTTCAGGGTCGCAAAGTACCAATTCAGCGTGACCACCGCCAAACAGCTCGGTAAAAATCTGTTTGAAATTTGTGTTAATTTTGTTGAAATTCTCAGTGAAAATTTCACGCATATTTTCCGTTAGTTCAAAAATTATCTTTTCAAGTTCGTTTTTGGATTTCAGCACGTCCTTTATCTGCGCCGACATAAACTCGTACCTCTCGCTAACCTCGGCGTATTCCTCAATAGCCGACACGTTCACCGAACCAAGCCCACGGATTTTTGATTTAAGCTCGTTAAGTCGCTTGTTCGCCAAAGTCATATCCTCAATTTCTTCGGCATTTTGCAAGGCGTCCGAGCGTGTCATCTCGTATTGTTCCCAAAGTTCGGAAATTATCTTGTCAAAATCCCCCTGAACGCTTTCTTTTCTAGCCGAAAGACGTGTGATTTCCTTAGAAACATTTTCCTTTTCCTCGTTTTTGACCTTTTGGGCGTGTCTATATTCGGCAGATTTTTCATCATAAAGATTAAACTTGACCTGTTCGTCCAAAATCTGCTTATTAAAGCCTGCGATTACCTCGTCCGAACCTAAAAGTCTGCTTTTAACGTTTTCGATTTCATCGTTTTTCTGCAAGATTTCATCGTCAAGCGCCTTTAAACGTTCTTGAAGTTCGCTCTTGTTAGCATAAGTCGTCTTAACATCTTCGTTAAGTTTATTAACATTTTCCAGAGCATTTTCCACGTCTTTGGAAATTTCCGTCTGGGAAATTCTAAGTTGCGACAGTTTGTGAGAAAGTTCCTCACGGTTTTGTTTTGCGTCCTCAATCAAGTTTTGAGAAAGTCTGATTTTTTCCTCTGCCTGTGCGATTTCCCCGTTAATTTTCGCAAGTTCAGCTTGAGAATTGTTTATATCCTCGTTTGCCAGAATCATTTTATTTTTAAACTGTTCAAGCTTTACGTCCGATTGGTCAAGAGTGTTTTCAAGCTGTGCAAAAAGTTCGCTGATACGTTTTAATTCGCCCTCAAAACGAATTTTGTCACCGCTAAGCGTTGCGATAAATTCCTTTTCGCCCTCAATGTCGTAATAAAGTTTTGACGCTTCTTGATTCAGGTTTTCACGCTTAGTTTTAAGTTCGTCAAATTCGGATTTCAGCGTGGAAATTTCCTTTTCGATTTCTTCAATTTCATTTTTTCTCGTCAAAATTCCCGCAGATTTTGACGAACTTCCGCCCGTAAACGAACCGCCAACGTTAATAACCTGTCCGTCAAGGGTAACAATTCTGAATTTATATCCGTATTTTTTTGCGATAACCGTTGCAAGGTCGATATTTTCAGCAACCGCAATTCTTCCCAAAAGCTGGTTCACAACCCCTGTAAATTTGCCGTCAAACTTTACAAGGTCGCTTGCAATCGCCACAAAACCCTCCTCGTCAACAAGCCGTGGTTCGTACAAAGTCGAACCCTTTACCGACGTGAGTGGCAAAAACGTTGCACGTCCTGCGTTTGTTTCTTTAAGAAGTCTGATTCCACGTTTTGCGGTGTCCTCGTTTTCAACCACAATGTTTTGGAGCGCCGCCCCCAGAGCGGTTTCAACAGCAAGAGTATACTTAGGTTCCACGCTGATAATCTGCGCCACCGACCCGTAAATCCCCTTAATCGTGCCAAACTTAGACGCTTTCAAAACCTGTTTTACGCTTCGGCTGAATCCCTCCAGAGAATTTTCCAAATCACGCAAAACGTTGATTTTCTGGGTGAGTTCCCTGACTTTGATTTCTTTATCGGAATAATTTTTCCCGATTTCTTCAAGGGTTGCCGAACGTTTTTTATACAAAATCTGATAACCGTTAAGCTTGTTTTCGTGGGATTTAATTTCTTCCTCAACTTTCAAAATTGCCTTAGAAGTTTCAATTTTTTCCGCCTTAATTTTTTCATAATCTTCGTCAGCCTGCGCCTTTGAAGAAAGAAGATTTTCGGTTTGTTCTTCGATTTCCGCAATAATATTTTTTGAATTTTCGCATTTAAAGCTAAGTTCCGACTGTTTTACATAAAGGGCGCTTAGTTGCGAATTAGAGCTTGACACGTCTTTGTCGAACTCGTCCGACTGTTGAGAGAGTGACAAAAGCGTTTGTTCAAACTGTTCTATTTCGTCGCAAATCTGCTGTTTTTGATTTTTCAGATTTTCGATTTCGGCGTTCTTTTCTTTAATCTGTTCTTCGATTTTTTCACGCAAATTATCCGACTGCAAAATTGAATTTTCCACCATCTGTTTTGACTGTCCGATATGCTTAATATCATTTTCCAAAACGGCAATAACCGAATTTGCGTTAGAATTTTCAAGTTCGATTTCGTGAATTTTCTCTTTGATTTCGTCTATTTTTTCCGAAGTTTTGGCACGGCTTGCGTAACATTCTTCGGTTAATTCTTCGATTTCGTCAAGTTCTCTGGTCAAATTTTCGTATTCGCCGTTTGACACCAAAAGTTTTTCCTCAACCTGTGTTAGATTTTCCGACAATTCGTCAAGTTTTTTCACCCACACGGAAATTTCAAGCTTGCGTTTTTCGCCGTCAAGTTCTATAAATTTCTTAGCTTTTTCCGACTGTATTCTAAGCGGTTCAACTCTGGTTTCAAGTTCCGTCAGAATATCCGTCAAACGCACAATGTTATCCTCGGCACTTGCAAGTCTGCGTTCTGCTTCTTCTTTTTTATAACGGAATTTTGAAATTCCTGCGGCTTCTTCAAATATTTCCCGTCTGTCGCCTGATTTTCCCGAAACAATTTCGGCGATACGTCCCTGTCCGATAATGGAATATCCGTCACGTCCCAGTCCCGTATCCATGAACATTTCCACAATATCTTTGAGTCGCACCCCTGCGCCGTTAATTAAGTATTCGCTGTCGCCGTTTCGGTAAAGTTTTCTCGAAACAGACACCAAATCGCTTTCCACATTTAACGCTCTGTCGCTGTTATCAATGGTGAGCGTTACCTGTGCAAAACCAACCGGTTTGCGTTTTTCCGTTCCCGAAAAAATAACATCTTCCATTTTCGCACCACGCAAAGATTTTGAGGACTGTTCGCCCATAACCCAACGCATTGCGTCGCCAATGTTACTTTTTCCGCTGCCGTTAGGTCCGACAACCCCCGTCAGACCTTTATCAAAATCCAGTTTATACTTATCCGGAAATGATTTAAAACCCTGAAGTTCCAGCGATTTTAAGTACATATCCTACCTCCTTAATTTGCACTCGTATTTTAAAATATCTTTATCGGCAGTAAAACTTATGTCAATTCCGCCTTTTTTGAAATAATCTAAATTTGATTTTTTATGCCCGATTGCCTTGCTGACGCAGTTATGATTTACAAGTATTTCAAAATGTTTACTTGACGGGTTTTCCTTAACAATTTGCAAAATTTTCTCTCGGTAAATTCTACCCTCGCAAAGTTCTTTAAACGCAGGATGATAAAATCCCCCGACCTGTTCGCCCTCCACCTTGTCTGACGAATGAAGTCCGCAACGTATAACCCTAACGCCGTTTTGCTCAAACAAAAGAAGCATTTTTCCGCAAAGATTCACCATTTCGTCAAAGTCGCAAAGAACGTATTCCCCCGTTTTATAAAGGCTTGCAAGTTTTGTGTTTTCCAAAACAACCGTTGGATAAATTCGCACCGTGTCGGGCGAAAGTTCCAAAACAGCCTTAGCCGTTTGAAAATCAATTTCGGGCGTACTTTTATAAAGACCCGTCATAATCTGAAGTCCAAGCTCAAAACCGTAACTTTTAATAAGTCTGCTTGCGTTCACAACATCGTCGGCTGTATGACCTCGGTCGTTTGCAAAAAGCACCTCGTCATTCATAGATTGCGCCCCAAGTTCAACAGCCGTCACTTTGTGGAGCTTCAGAATTTGGAGAATTTCATCGTTTATACAATCGGGTCTTGTAGAAATTCGTATTCCCTTAAAGCCGTTTTCTCCCACAAATTCACTTGCACTATTTAAAAGGGATAGCATATATCCCCTTTCGATAGCCGTAAAACTTCCGCCGAAAAACGCAATTTCGGTGTTTTGACGGTCACTAATCTGCGAAAGTGCCTGTGTGCATATTTTTCGCACGTCGTCGCCACTAGGCAATGACAAACAGCCGTTTATGGTATGCTGGTTGCAAAAAGCACACTGGTTAGGACACCCCTCATGGGACACAAAAATCGAAATATTACTATGTTTCATAACCCATAAGTTTTAACGCTTCGCAAGCCGCCATTTGTTCAGCCTGTTTTTTGGAATGTCCCACGCCCTCACCGATAACGTTTGAATTAAGTTTTACCTGAATAGTAAAGGTCTTGTTATGGTCGGGACCCACGGCATTTTTGAGGAAATATTCCACCTTTTCCTCGGGATTTTTTTGAATAATTTCCTGCAAAATCGTCTTGTAATCGTGGTTTGAATTAGCCTTGACAACATTTAAATCCTTTGGGATAAAGCCTAAAATATATTTTGTGGCACATTCAATTCCCCCGTCAAGATAAATTGCGGCAATAACAGCTTCAAAAGCGTCTGCCAGAATTGACGGTCGGGTGCGTCCGCCTGTGTTTTCTTCACCTTTGCCAAGCATTAAAAAGTCGCCCAATCGAATTGTTTTAGCAAACTCGAAAAGGGAGCTTTCGCATACAAGGCTTGCTCTGACTTTGGTTAGCTGTCCCTCCGGCAGGTGTTTATAATTTTCAAACAAAAAGTCCGACACAACGATTGAAAGCACCGAATCCCCCAAAAATTCCAATCTTTCGTTTGAATTTCTCTTTGTTTCGTTTGCAAATGACGAATGAGAAAGTGCCTCGAACAAAAGCTTGTCATTTTTAAAGGTATAGCCTATTATTTTTTCAAATTCTTTAAAATTCTTATTGTTCATATTACTTTTTTACCTCTTGAATAACTTTCGCCATTTCATCTATTGCGCCTGACGAAGTAAACTGGTATGCTTGTCTTATTGCGTTATAAAACGCCTTAGCGTCCGAGCTTCCGTGTGCCTTAATAACAGGCTTTGACGTTCCCAAAAGCGGTGAACCGCCGTACTCGGAATAGTCCATTTTTTTGCGAAAAGCCTTAACCTTTTTCAAAATCAAAAGTGCCGCAAGCTTTGAATTAAAGCCGTTCATAAGCATACCCTTTAGCTCACGGGAGATAAATTTTCCCATACCCTCGTAAAGTTTTAAAAGCATATTTCCCGTATATCCGTCAGCCACCACAACGTCGGCTTGACCTGTCGGCAAATCTCTTGCTTCGATATTTCCGCCGAAATTTACAGGGGTGTTTTGCAAAAGCTTGTATGTTTCAACTTCAAGTTCTCTGCCTTTTGATTCTTCCGCACCGATATTCGCAAGCATAACCTTTGGGTTTTCATATCCCATAATTTTCTTCATATAAGCATATCCCATAATTGCCCATTGTTGGAGCATTTCAGGGCGACAGTCGGTATTCGCACCTGCGTCAAGAAGAATAAACGGTGTGGTAGAAGTCGGCAAAATCGGAGCAAGTGCTGCACGCTTAACGCCCTTAATTCGCTTAACTATAAATGTTCCGCCCACAACAAGCGCACCCGTTGAACCTGCGGAAACAAATGCGTCGCCCTCGTCGTCGGCTAGCATTTTCATTCCCACAGCCATAGAACAGTCGGTTTTGCTTTTTATAATTTCCGTTGGCTGTTCGCAAACTTCGATAACGCTGTCGGCGTGTTTTATTTTCAAATTTGAAATATCAAGTCCGTTTTTTTCAGCACATTTTTTTATTTTTTCTTCGTCGCCCACCAAAGTTATTTCGGTATCGAATTTTTCCTTAGCCATAAGCGAACCTTTTATAACTTCCAAAGGGGCGTTATCCCCACCGAAAGCGTCCACAATAATATTCATACCTCTTTCTCCTTTCGCAAAATTACATATTTTTCAAAACCTCGTCCAAGTCTTTAAGACCTCTTTCGGCGATAGTTTGGTATTTCAGTTTTTTATCCCTGATTCTTTCGGGAAGTTCAGGCAAAATTCCCATATTGCAACCCATAGGCTGGAAATTTTCCACGGATTCGTCGCTGATATAATTTGCCAACGCACCAAGCATTGTTGTGTTCGGCAGTTTTACAGGCGAAAGACCTTTAAGCTGACGAGCCATAGATATTCCCGCAAAAATACCGCTTGCGGCAGATTCGATATAACCCTCTACCCCCGTAATCTGACCTGCAAAATAGATATTTTCGTGTTCTCTCATTTGAAAATTTGAATTTAAAAGCTTAGTTGAATTTATAAAAGTATTTCTGTGCATTACGCCATAGCGTACAAATTCAGCATTTTCAAGCCCTGTAATTAGCGAGAAAACCCTCTTTTGTTCGCCAAATTTAAGGTTTGTCTGAAAACCCACCAGATTATAAAGCGTACCCTCGGCATTTTCCGCCCTAAGTTGAACCACGGCATACGGTCTTTTGTCGGTTCGTGGGTCTGTCAGTCCCACAGGTTTCAAAGGTCCGAAACGCATTGTATCCGCCCCACGTTTTGCCAAAACTTCGATAGGCATACAACCCTCGTAAACCTTGAAATGCTCCTTTTCAAACTCTTTTAACGTAACAGCTTCGGCGTTTACAAGTTCGGTATAAAAACGCTCGTATTCCTCTTTGTTCATAGGGCAGTTTATATAATCCGCTTCACCCCTGCCGTATCTTGATGCAAAGAAAACAAGGTTTTTGTCAAGGCTGTCAAACGTCACAATCGGAGCTGCGGCGTCGTGAAAACTAAGATAATCACCGCAAAGTTTCTGGATATTTTCCGCAAGTTTTCCGCTTGTCAAAGGACCTGTTGCCACAATCACATTTTCGTCAAGAGGAATTTCCTCAACCTCTTTTGAAATCAAGTTAATAAGAGGGTGATTTTTAATTTTTTCGGTAACAAGGTCTGAAAATTTTTCACGGTCAACAGCCAACGCACCGCCTGCGGAAACTCTTGAAAGTTCGGCACAATCCATTGTTACCGACCCCAGTCTACGCATTTCCTCTTTAAGCATACCTGCCGCCGAACCGATTCTGTCGGCTTTCAAAGAATTAGAACACACCAATTCCGCAAGACCCTTATACTTATGGGCAGGTGAAAATTTAACAGGCTTCATTTCGTACAAATCCACTTCAATTCCTGCGTTTGCCAAACTCCACGCAGCTTCGCAACCTGCAAGACCTCCGCCGATAACCTTAACTTTCATTTCCCAACGCCCTTTCATAACCGCAATCGGGTTTGTGGCACAGCAAAACCCCGTTTTTTCCGCCTTTTTGGAACAGCGTACTGCCACACTTCGGACATTTTTCCTTTGTCGGCGTATCCCAAGTCATAAACGAACATTCAGGGTTGTTTTCACAACCGAAAAATACTTTGCCCCTTTTTGATTTTTTTTGCAAAACTTTCTTTGAACACAGCGGACAGAATCCGCCTGTTTCGTGTACAATTGCCTTTGTGTTTTTGCACTCCGGGAATCCGGAACAAGCCACGAATTTTCCGAATTTTCCGATTTTTATAACCATAGGTTTTCCGCAAATTTCGCAAATTTGGTCGGTTTGTTCGTCCGGAACTTTTACACGTTTGCCTTCCATTTCCTTTTCGGCGTTGTCAAGGTTTTTTTCAAAACCTTTGTAAAATTCGTCCAGCGTTTTTACCCAATCTTTTTTCCCAAGCTCCACGGCGTCAAGGTTGTTTTCCATTTTTGCCGTAAACTTTACGTCCACAATATCCTCAAAATGTTCTTTCATAAGCTGGGTTGTTACTTCGCCCAAAGACGTAGGTTTAATTTGTTTTCCGTCACGTTCAACATAATTTCTGGAAATAATCGTGGAAACGGTTGTTGCATAAGTTGACGGTCTGGCGATTCCGTTTTCCTCAAAAGCTTTTACAAGGCTTGCTTCGGTATATCTTGCAGGCGGTTGTGTGAAATGCTGATTTCCCAAAAGTTCTTTCAAATTAAGTTTATCGTCCTTTTTAATTAACGGCAAAACGTTTTTCTTTTCGCCCTCGTCGTCTTTTTGTTCCTCATAAAGAACGGTAAATCCGTCGAATTTAACGGAATATCCCGTTGCTTTAAAACCGCAACCGTTTGCCGAAATATCCACCGACACCGTATCCATAAGGCAGTTTGCCATCTGGCTTGCGATAAATCTTTCCCAGATAAGTTTATAAAGTTTATACTGGTCGGAAGTTACGCCGTTTTGCTTAACGATTTCAGGAGTGAGTTCCGGGTGGGTCGGTCTGATTGCTTCGTGGGCGTCCTGTGCAGAACCTTTAGTTTTATAAACTCTCGGTTTGTCAGGAACATAATCTTTGCCGTATTTTTCCTCAATAAACTTATACGCCGATTCTCTGGCTTCGTCGGAAACTCTAAGGCTGTCTGTACGCATATAGGTAATAAGACCCGTCGCACCCAAATCTGCGATTTCGATACCCTCGTAAAGTTCTTGCGCCGCACGCATTGTTCTCACCGTCTGGAATCCCAAACGTCTTGACGCTTCCTGTTGCATAGTTGAAGTTGTAAAAGGTGCGGACGGAGATTTTCTGTGAACGCTTTTTTTAACGTTGGAAACAATGTACTCTGCGTTTTCAAGGCGTTTTAGAATTTCGTCTGCGCTTGTTTTGTCGTTCAATTCGATTTTCTTTCCGTCAACTGTGCTAAGTTTTGCCGAAAAAACTTTTCTGCTTGACGGCGCCGTGAATTTTGCGTCAACAGACCAATATTCCTGCGGAACAAAGTCACGGATTTCCTGTTCCCTGTCAACGACCATACGCACCGCCACCGACTGAACACGACCTGCCGAAAGTCCACGTCTGACCTTTTTCCACAAAAACGGAGAAAGTTTATAACCCACGATTCTGTCCAAAATTCTTCTGGTCTGCTGTGCGTTTACAAGGTCTATGTTTATAGTTCTCGGATTTTCGATTCCGTTTAGCACGGCGGATTTTGTAATTTCGTTAAACGTAACACGGTTTTTTTCATTAAGGTCAAGATTTAAAATATGCGCCAAATGCCAAGAAATAGCTTCGCCCTCACGGTCAGGGTCGGTTGCGACCAAAACTTTGTCGTATTTCTTAGCTTTTTTCTTTATTTCTTTAATCAGATTTTCTTTACCTTTTATGTCAATATAATGAGGTTCAAAATTGTTGTCCACGTCTACCGCAAGTTTTGATTTAGGCAAATCTCTCAAATGCCCCATAGAAGCGATAACCTCATAATCTTTATCCAAAAAATTCTTAATTGTATGCACCTTTGTAGGCGATTCCACTATCAAAAGATATGACAATTTATAATTCTTCCTTTCCTGTTTATGTTAAAGAACATACCTTTTTCCCGGCAATGATTTTATCACGCCCATAATTTCAAGTTCGGTCAGTTCTCCGTACAAATCCATAATATCAATTTTTATTTCCCTTGACAATTCGTCGGCAATAAGTTGTTTGCCTTTGAGGGATTCCACGATTTTTTGCTGAATTTCCGTCAAAGTGCTGACGTCAATCTGCGGTTTTTGTGGCAAAACTTCTTCGGGTTTTGCAAGTTTTTTCACGCTGTTTTGCGATTCTTTCTCGGAAGAATCCACTTTGTTATTTTTTGCAAACAAAAACGAATCCTCGGTTTTAACTGTGAAAATTTGCAAATTTTTGTTAATATCCACTTTGCGTGAATAATTTTCAAAATATTCATACAAAACGTCACGTCCGTCAAACACCGGAATTGCACCATCTCTCAAAACGTCGATAACGCCTGCGAATCTTTCGTCGAACAAATCCTTTGGCGGAACGCAGAAAATATCCCTGCCCTGGGACACACCGTAGGAAACCGTATTCAGAGAACCGCTGTCAAGACCTGCCTGCGTAACAACCACACCGTTGCTAATGCCCGAAAGAATACGGTTGCGTGATTTAAAATCAAAAGGTCTTGGTTTATGAAGTGGAGGATATTCTGAAAAAACCACACCGTTTTGGGCGATTTGGTTTTTAAATTTCATCGTTCCCAAAGGATAATCCCAGTCTATGCCCGACCCCAGCACCGCCACGGTTTTGCCGCCTTTGTCAAGTGCGGTTTGGTGCGCAACATGGTCAACGCCCATAGCAAATCCGCTGTTGATGGTTATTCCCGATTCAACAAGTTGCGAAACAATCATTTGTGTAACACGCACATAATACTCGTCCACATTTCTGGAACCCACCACAGCCACGCTGATTTTATCGTCAAGAAAGTCAAGATTTTCCAGTTCTGTTTTTGCGTAAAGAACCGACGGGGGATTATACGAATCCCTCAATCTCTGGGGAAAACCCTCACTTTCGTAGCAATATATTTTTATGTGGTTTTTGTGGCAATATTCAATAATATTTTTTGCGTTTTCAAAATTCGACATTTTGATTTTGCGTATTTCGTTGTCATTAAGACCGTAGAAATCCCCATGAGTAAAGGCGTAGTAACACTCTTCGATTGTATCGAATCTGGTCGTTGTAGTCCATTTTCTCGGATTAGCCTCACCGAATATATCCGTAAACCAAAGCCACAAAAGAAGTTTCTCCTCCAATTATACCACCCTTTTCATAATTTAGTCAACTTAATTTCTAAACATTTCCCACAGAATAATAGTACCTGCCACGGCTGCGTTAAGCGAGTTAATATTGCCGTGCATTTGAATAGTTATTTTTTCAGCGCACAAATCTGCGTCGTTTTCCGAAAGTCCCTGTCCCTCGTTGCCGATAACCACCGCACAGGATTTTGAAAAGTCGTATTCGGTGACGGAAACGCCGTTCCTAACAACGGACGCAAGAGTTTTAACGCCGATTTTTTCAAAGGTTTTACACACTTTTTCAAAGTCGTTTTCTACAAAGATTTTCACACGTCCAATGCTGCCCATAGCGCTTCGCACGACTTTCGGGTTATACAAATCGCAACAATTTCCCGTCATAATTACACCGCTTGCACCCACAGCGTCGGCTGTTCGCAAAAGAGTACCGATATTTCCGGGGTCTTGCAAGTGATTAAGCACAACATACTTCCCGTTTTCGTCAAGATTTTCACGGCAAAACCGAGAATCAAGTTTAAACGCCGTCAAAAACACACCTTGACAATTATCCTCCAAAGAAATTTTATCCGCAATTTCTTTTGTTATTACGAATTTTTTCTCGTCGTCGATTTTGTCAAAACAGGACAAGTCAAAATTTTTGCCATAAGTTTCAAGTGCTTTTTCCGTATAAAAAAGCGACTGAATTTTCACCTTTTCGTCAAAGGACTGTTCCACCAAATCAAGGCAATTTCGCATACCCTCAACAACAAAAAGACCCGTTTCGCTTCGTGTTTTTTTATTCAAAAGAAGCTTAGACAAAAGCTTGATATTCGGATTATCTTTACTTGTAATCTGCATAAAACCCCTCACAAATCACCGTTTAAACATACTACATAAAACAACAAAACACGCACGAGCTTATTACTGTGCGTGTCGTTATTCGTTAATTAAAGAGCAGCCTTTGCCTTTTCAACGATTGCAGTAAAGCCTGCAGGGTCGTTAATAGCAATTTCAGAAAGCATTTTTCTGTTAAGTGTGATTCCTGCTTTCTTAACGCCGTTCATGAATGTTGAATAATTCATACCGTTCATCTTTGCAGCAGCAGAAATTCTTGTAATCCAAAGACTTCTGAAATCTCTCTTTTTCTGTTTTCTTCCAATATAAGCGTACTGTCCTGATTTCATAACAGCCTGCTTAGCCATCTTAAAATGCTTGCTCTTAGCACCGAAATATCCCTTAGCGAGCTTAAGAGTCTTATTTCTTCTCTTACGAGTCATCATTGCGCCCTTAACACGAGCCATAGTCATTTACCTCCTGATTATTTTCTTAATGTTGTTAGTTTTCCCTACGTTATGATTACTTGTAAGGGATAAGTGCCTTTACGTTCTTGAGATTCGTACTGTCGGCATAAGCTGAACCACGCAAAATTCTCTTTCTCTTATGAGCCTTTTGTGTAAGTCTATGTCTTTTGTTTGTGTGCTGGAACTTAATTTTTCCTGTGCCTGTTACTTTAAAACGCTTTTTTGCACCAGAATGTGTCTTTACCTTTGGCATAAAATTTATCCTCCTTAAAAATTATTTACTTTGAGCTGATTGGAGCTACAAACATTACGAGAGCTTTGCCCTCCATTTTCATAGGCTTATCAACAACCCCTGCACCTGCGATTGCTTCTTTGAATTTCATCAGCAATTCTTCTCCCAGGCGTGGGTGAGCAACTGCACGTTTTTTGAATCTTACAGATACCTTGATTTTGTCACCGTTTTTCAAAAACTTAATAGCCTGATTAACTTTTGTTTCAAAATCGTGAGTGTCAATCGCAGAGGTCATTCTAACCTCTTTTATTTCCATCACTTTTTGGTTTTTTCTCGCTTCTTTTTCTCGTTTTGTCTGTTCAAAACAATACTTGCCGTAGTCCATGATTCTGCACACCGGCGGAGTAGCCTGCGGAGCGATTTTAACAAGGTCAAGGTCATTTTCTTCTGCAATTTCAAGTGCTTCTTTTGCAGACATAATTCCAAGCTGGCTTCCGTCAACACCAACGACTCTTATTTCCTTATCACGGATTTCCTCGTTGATTTGCAATTCTTTGTTGCTAATGATACGCACCTCCAATAAGTTTAAAAAAATATGAGTACGAAATTTTTCCGTACTCATACAATCAAAACGCAATTTCTGCGTAAATTTTGTGTTTGACCTTTTTGCCCATTTGCTGAAGGTGAGAACGGAAAAGTTCTACTTTAATAACTGCGTCTTTTCAAACGCCTTAAATATTATAACACCCAAAAGTCCATTTGTCAAGGGTTTATATTAACATTTTGTAAACTTTCAAAGTCTATTTTTACACTTCTTCTCAATTTAAAGGAATAAATAAAGCAATCCTTAACCTTTTTTCCGAAAATAAGTTCAAAAGCCTTTTTATAAAGCAAAAGTTGTACAAAATGTCTGTCAACAAGTTCGCCCGCTTCTTTGACGTTATCGGTTTTATAATCAACAACAGTCAATCCGTCTTTTTCTTCGATAATCAAGTCGGCGATACCCTGAACCATCACGTCTTTATTATTGTACACCGCAAGGGGGGTGTTGTCAAGAGCCATATCCGAAAGTTTCACCTTAAAATCAATTTCACGGTGAATTTTTTCACTTTGTTTACAAAGTCGGTAAATATCGCTTTCAAAGAAAGACGACACGGCATTTTGGTCAACGTTTTCCGCTTGTTGTTCGGTGAGCATATTATTTTTTCTCAAACGTTCAACCTCGGCGGCAAAATCCCGTTTTGCGTTTTCAAAATCGCAAAGTTCCATAAAAAGGTGTGTAAACGTACCTTTTTCGGCGGCGGTGACGGTGTGTTTTTCCTTTTGAATATCAGGCACAGGGGGAAAATATGTAATCTCTTTCAGAGCATTTCCCTCTTCAACCTCACGGACAAACTCCGTAACCGAAAGTTTCGCCACGGTCTGGGCGTCGTCGTCCTTTTCATCAAACGTAATACTTTGTACTATTTTAGAAACAAGGGCGTTGTCGGGATTTTTCGGTACAAATTTTTCCGAATTTTCGTTATCCGCCGAATAGTAATTTTTACCGACTTCAAAATGAATAGCCGGTTTTGTTCTTTGCTTAATCAGGTGCGAAATTTCCACGCCCAAATATTCTTCCAAAACTTTTTTGTTAGGTTGAACAAGAAGTGCGGCGAAAATTATTTCGGCATAAGACATTAAGCCCTCTATAACTTCCGTGTATAATCTATCTGCGCCGACAATTTTGTCAACCGCTTTTTTCACTCTGCCCAGTCCCTTTGGTCTAAGACCCAAAGGCAAAATCAGTTTTTCTTTTGCTCTTGTCAACGCCACATACAAAATTCTCAATTCCTCGCTTTTTTGTTCTGAAACGTTGCTTTCAAAACAATAATCATACATTACCGTTCTGAAATTCGCTTTTGAATTTGCATTTCGCAAAGTAATTCCATAGCCTGCTTTTTCATTATAAACAACCTTTGATTCACGTTTAGGAAGATTATACTGTCTGTCTAAATCCCCCACGATTACGAAAGGATATTCCAGACCCTTTGACTTATGAATTGTTTTGACGCTGACGGTGTTTTCGTCTGCCGACACAGTTAATGCTTCGTCAAAATCGTTACCCGCCTTTGAAACATTGTCAAGGTATCTCAAAAAATCGCTAAGTCCGCCGCCTGTTGATTTTTCGTAATTATCCGCATATTTAACCAACATTCTAAGGTTTGCCCGTTTTTGTTGGCTGTTTTCAAAAGTGCTTGCAACCGACATTAAGTCCGTTACGTCGTAAAGTTTGCGGACAAGTTTTTCCAAAGACATACCCGACGCATAAAACCTAAGTTTTGAAATAATTTCAATGGCGTTTTTGCATTTTCCCGTAATCGGTTGGTTGTCAGTTTCGATACGTTTAAAACCGAACTCTTCCGCTTTTTCGTCACGGGCGATTCCTAAAAACAGGCTGTAAAACTTTTTGGTTTTGTCAAGCTGTCTGATTTGTGAAATTTCGTCCGTAGTAAAACCGAAAATCGGCGACAAGCACACGGCGACAAACGGAATATCGTTCATTGGGTTGTCGATAATTTTAAGCATACTGAGTGCAAGGCTTATTTCTCTTGCGCCCAGATAACCCTTTACCGAATCCCCCACCGCATGAATATCCGCCTTTGCAAAGGCTTTAATATAATCGTTTACCAGTTTTCCCGTTCTGAGCAAAACGCAAAAATCCCCTGCCCGACAAGGACGGGTTATGCCGTCGTCAAAAACCGGCACTTTCTGCTGAATCATTTTTTTAACTTTGTTTGCAACAATCATGGCTTCGACGCAAACGCTCTGTTTGTTGTCGGTTTGTTCCGAATCTTCGTCGTTTTCTTCGGAATCGTCGGAGCTGTCGGGCATATTCTTATCGTAAAGAATTATGTCCGTGTTAAAATCAGGCTGAGGAAATTCCGTTCCCAGTTCAAGGCGTTCTTCCTCGTCGTAATCCACTTCGCCAAGTTCTTTTGACATTACGTTTTCAAAAACGAAATTTGCAAAATCAAGGACATTTTGACGGCTTCGGAAATTTCTTTTTAAATAAATCGCTTTGCACACTTCGGCGTTTTTTTCGTCTTTAGCAAGCTCTCTTGCATTGTCGAAAATGTGAGGGTTCGACTGTCTGAAACCGTAAATCGACTGTTTCATATCGCCAACGACGAAAACATTTTTTCCCAAAAGAGCCATGTTTTCCGTGTCCGAAACACATTTAAAAATAACGCTTTGGAGATTATTCACGTCCTGAAATTCGTCAATAAGAATCATCTTATATCTTTTTTCTTCCGTAATTCTCCGTGCAAGGTCAGTTTTTTCAAAACCGTTTTCCGTTTCTTTCGCCAACAAACTTATGGTCAGCCTTGTAATATCCGAAAAGAAAAATTTATTCTTTTCAAGCTTGTTTTCCCACAAAATTTCTTCCGCTTTTTTCACAAAATCCCAAAGGCACCCGAAAATCTCCATACTTTGCAGATTGTCGCTGTCAAATTTCGCCAAAGGCACCGTTCTCACCGATTCAAGATTCTTTATCGCTTTTGAAACGCAGGATTTTATCAGTTTTATTTCTTCGTAAATATCGTCCTGTTCTTGCGTGCGCTTGCGTGGTTTAGCAGGATATTTAATGGATTTATATTCGTCAATTTCCTTTAATTTGTAAAAATTTTCTCCCACAATCGCAAGTTTTTCAATTTTTTCAACAAGAGTATTCAAGCAATGAATAATCTGGAAATATGCTGTATTTCCCAGCTTTTTCTGTGCTTTTTCAAGGCTTGAACAAGACGCTTTCAGCACGTTCAAATACGGTTCGACGTTGATTTCAAACTGTGCTTTGGTAAATTGCAAAAAGATTTTTTCAAATTTATTTTCCGAGTTATTTTTCCAACTTTCTGGAAACGGCAAAGAGCCTTTGAAAGTCAAAAGTTCTTTTCCCAGTTTTATAATATCTGCGTCGGTTTCTTCGCCGAAATTATCCATGAGAATTTGCATTTTGTCGGGATAATTTTCAAAATAATATTTTGAAGCTTCGGCAAAAGCTTTTTCGGTCATAAGGTTGTTTTCCTGCGTGTCAATAACGCTGAAATTGCCCGAAATTTCAAGTTCGTTAATATTATTTTTCACCAATTCCATGCAAAAAGCGTCAATGGTGCAAATTGTCGCAAGCCCCAACAATTCTTTTTGCTTTATTACCCAACTGTCGTGAGGATTTTGTTCGAGAAATTTTTTCATAGCCGCCGAAAGTTTGTCTTTCATGTTGTTAGCGGCGTCGTTTGTGAACGTAACCGCCAAAAGCCTGTCCGCTTGGATTCCCATTTTTTTGTCGCATAGCATACGGATAGTGCGTTCAACCAAAACAGCCGTTTTTCCGCTTCCTGCCGCCGCCGAGACAATGGTGGATTTGTCGGTGGAATTTATCGCGTCAAGCTGGTCTTTTGTCCATAAATTAGCCATTGTTTTCATCTCCTTCCGTATTTTCCTGTGGGTTTTCTTCTTTTTTATCCAAAACTATTTCCATAAGCTTATTTTTGTCATCTTTTGTCAAAAACCTTTTTATCGGTGCGTTTTTAACGCCGCAAATGTCCCCGTATTCGCAATACGAACACGGTTTTGTAATTCTGCTTGACGTAGCGTCCGCAAGAGGCGACGGTGAAATTTTGCCCCTTAAAATATTTGAGGCAGTTTCTTTGATTTTTTCTTCGGTATAATTTTCGATTCTTTCGATTTCGCTGTCGGTAAAGTATTCATTTTTTTCCGACAAGCAGAAATTTTTGTCGGCTTGTTCGTTAAGGGCGAAAACCACCCTTTCGTTACCATTTGCGATACCAATTCTCATTAAAGATTTGTCGGTGAAATTCTTAGTAAAATTAACGTCCGCCTTAACCTTGTCAAATTCAAACGTTGACCTGAACTTTTCGCTTTTTATGTAATTTGCAGGCACATACACCATTGCCCCCGCTCTGGCGGTGTTGTTTGCGTTAAGTTCGTTTTGGCTTTTTAACAGCGCCATAATATAAATAATCATCTGCAAACTTACGCCGTGGAAAATTTTACTGAAAATATCTTTCATTTTGCCCGTTTTGTAATCAACAATTTTAAGATAAACTGTTCCGTCATTGTCCTTGTATGTGTCGATACGGTCGATTTGCCCCGTAATGCAAACCTCAATTTCGCCGTCGGTCAGTTTTAACATAGAATCCCCGTTTTTGTCCTTAATCGAATACTCAAAAGCTGTTGGAACAAAAGACGAATGTTTAATTTCGTGCTGAATATTCAACACAACATACACAGCGTTTTGGCAAATTCTTTCGTAAAGTTTATTAAACCTTACGTCTTTGCCAAATTCACCGCCCATTTGGTGTTCCTTATATTCCTGTGCAAGTTCAAAAACTTTGTCCCTGATTTCGTCGTCGGTCATTTTTTCAAAATCCACATTATAAACGGTTTTATCTCCCGATTTTACGGACAAAAGGTTTTCCAGAACATAGTGTATTACGTTTCCTCTGTTTACGCCGTTGATTTCGGATTTAAAAGGCGTTTTCAGTTTCAGACCGTACTGACAGAAATAACCGAACGGACATTTATTATACTTTTCGATTGAGGACGGCGAAAGGACAATTCTGTCAAGGTTTTTGTCGGCATTGAAAAACATATCTTCGGCTGTTGTTTTTGATATGTCAAAATCGGTTAAATCGCCGTTGCGGAGAATAATATTCAGCTTTTCGGACGTACTTTTTACAGATTCCAGAGCTTTTTTTATCGACTGTGAATTTACGGAATTATCGTTCATACACTCTGTAAATCTCGCAAGTGCCGAACGTTTTGTTTTGCAGAAAAAATCCGCCCCAAGATTTGAAACGTCGGTCACAATGGAATTACCGAACATATTAAGCAGTTCCCTCACCACGTCCGACTGAACAAGAGGTCTGCCCTCGCTGTCGTTTTTCGGACAGCAAACATAAAGTTTGTCCGAACCCTGCGTCAACGCAAGATAGGTTATCAAACGCTCGTTTTTAATTTGTTCTTCGGCTTCAACGGACAACTGTACGCCTATTCTTGTCAGAGTTCGTTTTTCTTTTTCGGAAAAAAGTCCGCCTTGTTTGATTTTTGCGGGAAATTTGTCCGCATTTGCCCCCAAAACAAACACCGCTTTTACGTTTGAAAGGCGTGAATGTTCAGCCATAGCCACCGTTACGGTGTTGATTCGTTGCGGTGGATTTGAAATTGTCATTTGGGACATAATAAGAGAAAAAACGTCGCAAAGTTCTTTCAGAGAAATAGTTTCGTCGGAAAAATTGTCATTAAGAGAATAAATTGCACCGATAAAAAGCAACCACATTTGTTTAAATTCTCGGACAAGTTCAACTTCGGAAGATTTTTCGGTTATATAACTTTTTTCGCCGTCAATATTTTTTGAAAGTTTAACAACGCTGTTTGCACAACTTGACAAATTATAATCTTCAAGCAAGGTTGTCAGAGCTTTTAAAAGTGTGTTGGCGGTTGGGTTTTCGGTGGATTTTCTGAATTTTACGGCAGGTTCGATAATTCTGCGACGAATATCATTGACGGTGTTAAGGTTGTTGTTACGCTGGTCAACGGCGGTAAAATCGTTAAGCCACATATCGTCCTCAACGTTCCACATATAGCAATATTCTTCAATCGCCCACACCTCATAATCTTTAAAAGGCGACAAAGGCGATTTTATCATACGCAGAATTTTTTCGGTTTTGAAAGTTTTTCCCTTTACAAAATCCAGAATATTTGTTATGTAAATCGCCAAAACAGACTTTGAAATATTCTCTTTGGAATCTATGAAAGTAGGAATTTCGTATCTGTCAAAAGTACCCTCAATGATAGAAACATAGTCCGCCAATTGACGTGAAATTACGGCTATTTCGTTATATTTCAGTCCTTCTTCACGAACAAGGCGTTTGATTTCCCCCGCAACGTATTCCACTTCGTCGTAAACGTCTTGGGCAAAAGCCACCTTTACGCCCTCGTTGTCGTTTGTAAAACGGTTTTCAAGGCACAAAATATTTCCGTTGACGTGCGCAAGGGCGGATTTATTATAGCGATAAATCGACGATTTTAAACGCACAAATTTTTCACCCGTGTTTTTGGCGATTGTTTCTAAGGTGCTAAGGGTTTTCACCGTAGGTTCAAACGGCGAAAACGGGGATTTTGAATTATTTTCTTCCGACAGCGTAACGGAAAAATACATATTTTCGCATTGTCTTAGCATTATTTCGATAATCTTGTATTCGTCTGCGGAAAACGTGTCGTACCTGTCAAAGAAAATTTCGCAGTCGCAAAGGCAATCGTGTTTTTTCAGAATTTCGCAAGCTTCGTTCACAACGGAAAAGCCGTCGCAAAGGTTAAGTTGATGAAGCTTTTTTTGATAAAGTCCGTAAATTTCGCCGATTTCTTTAAGTTTTTCCGACAACACGCCGTCGGTTTTTTCGGATACAGCCGAAACATATTCTCCTGAAAATTCGTTTCGGCTGAAGTTTTCGGAAATTTCAATCATCTGGTTTACAAAGGACGGTTTTTCAAGATTTTTCGTATAATAAACCGCACTTCCCGTGGATTTATATTCCTTTATTGCCTTGTACATTGAGATAATTTTTGCGTTATCGTCGGCAGTTTCGCCCTTGTCGGTGCCGTATTTTTTTCTTAATTTTTCCGCAAAACGGTTTAAACCCATTGTGGAAATTTTGTTGAAAAGTTTTGCGCCGAACAAATCATACAACATTTTGTCGTACTCAAAAGAAAATTGGTCAGGCACAAAAACGTAAACTTTTTTTCCGTCTTGCAAGCATTTTAGCATTTTTTCACGAAGCATTTCGTCCTTTTGGGACATTGCTCCCCCGGTTATAACAGTCAGCATAAGAACACCCCTTTTTGATTTTCTTCACTTAAACATATTTTAACACATTCGGGAAAATAAATCAACCGTCTTTTTGTCAACTGTCCTAAAAAACGGACTTAATCCATTCGATAATCTTAAATTTCACCTCAACACGGTCTTTTTGCTGTGAAATTATAACTTTTTCGTCGCTGTTTTCGTTATCAAAATCAGCGCAACTTGAAAAAGTTATTTCGGGAAACAGCATAAAAGAGGTTGGTTTTTGCGGACTTTGGAAAAATCCCGTAAAAAGAGGTACTGCGAACACGGAAACCAGAATTGCGGATTTTAATTTGTTCATAAAAAAATTCTCCTTTAGCTTTGATAAACAAAGTATTGGAGAATTTTTCCTGTTTTATTCAATTAACTGCCGAAAACCGTTTTTGCAATGTCAACCGATTGCTTAGCGTCCTTTGCATAATAATCTGCGTTGATTTTCTCGGCATATTCAGAGGTCAGCACAGCTCCGCCCACCATAACTTTGCAGTCAGGTTTTTGTGCCTTTAAAAGCGTGATAGCTTCTTCCATACTCGGCAGGGTCGTGGTCATAAGCGCCGACAAGCCAACAAGCTTGATGTCGTTTTCGATAGCACAACGGACAATTTTTTCGCTTTCAACGTCACGTCCCAAATCAATAACAGTATATCCGTAATTTTCCAGCAGAATTTTTACGATATTTTTGCCGATGTCGTGAATATCGCCCTTAACCGTTGCAATGACGATTTTGCCCTTTGAAACCTGAGTATCGCCACTCTTTACCAGCTTTTCCTTGATAACCTCAAAACAGCTTTGAGCAACGCCTGCTGTTTGAATAAGCTGTGGCAGAAAAATTTCGCCCTTTTCAAATCTAACACCTGCTTTGTCAAGTGCGGGAATAAGCATTGTATTTACAATTTCCATTGAATCGATGTTTTCCAAAAGCTGCGCCGTGATTTTTGCACCCTCGGTTTTAAGTCCTTTTTCAATAGCATAATCAAGTGTGATATTTTCCTTTGTTGAAACAGGCTTTACGTTTTCGGTTTTTGCACCGTACCAAGAAATAAATTCCGTAGAATTTTTATCGGCATTTGTCAAAAGTCTAAAGGCTCTCACAGCCCCAGACATTGACGAAATATTAGGGTTTATAATCGGCAAATCAAGTCCGTTTGCCATCGCCATTGACAAAAACGTGCTGTTGACAAGTTCTCTGTTTGGCAAACCGAACGAGATGTTCGACACGCCAAGCACGGTTTTAAGTCCGAGCTGTGTTTTAACCATATGAAGTGCCTTGACCGTTTCCATAACAGCTTCCTGCTCTGCTGACGCAGTAAGAGTTAAGCAGTCGATGAAAACATTTTCTTTCTTAATTCCAAGTGCCAAGGCTCTGTCAAGAATTCTTTTTGCGATTTTAAAACGCTCCTCGGCTTTTTTAGGGATACCGTTTTCGTCAAGGGTAAGCCCCACCACGCAAGCTCCGTACTTTTTAACAAGTGGCAAAACCGTACAAAGAGATTTTTCCTCACCGTTTACCGAGTTTACAATAGGTTTTCCATTGTAAATTCTAAGTGCGTTTTCAAGCGCCACAGGGTCGGTGGTGTCAATCTGAAGTGGTGCGTCAGTTATGCTTTGAATAGCCTTGACGACCTCAATCATCATTTGGTTTTCGTCTATGTCGGGAAGTCCCACGTTCACGTCCAGAATTTCCGCACCTGCTGAGGTCTGTTCGATAGCCTGTCCCAAAATATAGTCGATGTTGTGGTCGATAAGTGCCTGTTTGAAAATCTTTTTGCCTGTCGGATTGATACGTTCGCCGATAATTCTCGGACAATCCACCACAACAGTTTTTGTTGCACTGCACACAGCCACAGGAATTTGTGGATTTACAGGAGAATATTTTTCCCCCTCCAACGCCTTAACCGTTTTAGCAATATACTCAGGATTAGTTCCACAACACCCACCGAAAACCTTAACACCGTATTTAACAAAATTCTTCATAAGGTCGCCAAAGTCTGCCGGCGTCACGTCATAAAGATTAGTTTCGGGGTCAGGAAGTCCTGCGTTTGGTTTAACCACTATCGGCAAAGTCGTCCACTTTGACAGTTCAGCCACAACGGGTTCAAGCTGTGCAGGGCCTAAAGAACAGTTAATTCCCACAGCGTCCACCCCAAGACCCTCCAGAGTTAGTGCCATTGAGGAAATTTCACAACCCGTAAAGGTTCGCATATTTTCCTCAAAGGTCATTGTGCAGACGATTGGCAAAGTTGAGTTTTCCTTTGCCGCCAAAACAGCCGCCTTGATTTCGTAAAGGTCGGTCATTGTTTCAAAAACAATCAAATCGGCGTCATTGCCGGCGATAATTATTTCCTTGAAAATTTCGTATGCTTCCTCAAAGGTGAGAGTTCCCGTCGGTTCGAGAAGTTGTCCGATTGGACCTATGTCAAGCGCCACAAGGGTGTCTGTGTTTTCGGTGGCTTTACGGGCGTTTTCAATACCTGCTTTTACAAGGGTTTGTACGTCATACTCTGAATGACTTAGCTTGTAGGAATTTGCACCAAAGGTGTTTGCGTAAACTACGTCTGCCCCTGCCTCAACATAAGCCTTGTGAATTTCCACAAGCCAGTCGGGTTTTGTAATATTAAGTTCTTCGGGAATACCACCCGTTTCAAGTCCCTTTTTCTGGAGCATAGTACCCATCGCTCCGTCAAAGAAAACAAATTCCTTATTATTAAATAGTGTGTTAAGTTTATCCATTACATCGTTCGCCTCGTTTTCTAAAATTGCAGGTTTTATAAAGGTTACAGCTTTCACAACCTCTGCGTTTTTGCTCCACGGGAGTTGTGCTAATTCCAAACACAGCCGTAACCGATTTTACAGGCGTCATCAAAAGGCTGTCGCTCAAGGTCACGCCAATAATCTTTTGCATATTGAGAACATTTACAATATCACGCTGGGTTTCCAAAGGAAAATCCCCGTACCCACAGGAATATCTCCACGTTGTATAGCCGTGGATTTTTTCGCAAATTTCACGCTGTGCCTCGTCACAAATTTGTTCGATAAGTGCCGACCCCAAACAATCGCACGCTATCGCCTTTGCCATATCGCAAACCTTGTACTTTCGCACCAATTTGTCCACAGCGTCACCTGTTGTACACGCCATAACAACCACCCTTTGACAGCCCTTTAAATGGTTTGAAATATCCCTGCCCTTAAAAACCATTTTGGTGTTCTTCAAAGTAACAAGGTGGTTATGGTGGTCGTTATTTTCAATTTCAAATATTTTGTAGGTATATTTAGGAGTAGCGTTTTGCAAAATTTCTGTTTCAAGCTGTGCAATAACCTCATCAAAGCTATCATCAGCTTTTACCGAGGTGTACCCCATATACCTTTTTGCCTCGTCAATTCGTATTTTTTCTATTTTCATAAAATTTCCCTATCCGAAAATGGTGGAACATAAATGTCTGTCGCAGAAGAACGCTCCTGTACAAATCCGTCCCAGCCGTATTTTTCGCAAGCCTCAAGTACGCTATTGTACTCAAAGGTTGAAACTCGTCTATTAAGCTCCTTAATTTCAAGTGCTTTATACATCGGCACATACTGGCTCATAAGACTTATAAAAATCTCGTCCTTTGAAAAATTTTCACCAAGATTTTTTATAACCTCTATGCTGTCCTTGCGACAATTCGGCAAAACCAAATGTCTTACGATTACGCCTTTTTTCATAAGCCCGTTTTCTATTTTCGGTTTGCCCACAAGCTCCACCATTTTTTTTACAGCGTTAATTGAATTTTCAAAATAGTCCTCTGCTTTTGAATATTTTTTTGAAATATCCCCTGAAAAATACTTCACGTCAGGCAGAAAAATATCCACATATCCTCTTAGCATTTCCAGAGTTTCCACTCGCTCATAGCCCCCACAATTATAAACCACGGGGATTTTTAAGTTTTCCCTTACAAGGTCAAGTGCGTTTAAAATTTGGGGAACAAAGTGGGTAGGGGTTACGAGATTTATGTTGTTTGCACCCTTGTCTTGAAGCTCCAAAAAAATCTCCCCAAGTCGTTTTGGCGTAACAACATACCCTTTGTTTTGTGCGGAAATTTCGTAGTTTTGGCAAAAAACACATTTCAACACGCACCCCGAAAAAAACACCGTTCCCGAACCGTTTTTGCCACTTATAACAGGCTCTTCCCAAAAATGAAGCTGATAATTTGCAATACGGATTTCGTGATTTTCGCCACAAAATCCGTATCCTTTGGTTCTGTCAGCCTTACATCGTCTGGGGCAAAGCTCACATTTTGTTAAGTCCATAAATTCTAAATATCTTCCTTTGCGTTTTGCTCGTAATCAAGCTCAAAATCAATCGTATAATGCACGGTCTGACCGTATGTACTGTCGTTGAAAACAAGCCGATAGGCGTCAGATTTTTCCACAACAAAAAAATATGAATAATATGCGGTCTGGTATGAAGTTATGGCAAAATCGGTGTTTGCTTCGTCAAGTTTAGGGCACGGCAAAAATTCGTCGTAAAAAGACAAGCAGTCCACTTCCATATTAAGCAAAATGTTGCTTGACATTATGTCGTATTGAGATTGGCTCCTCACCAAAACAGGCACCTCGATTATTACATAATCGTCGGAATCGTATTCGTCGATTACGCCTTTCAGGTCATACACAACAACAGACGGCTGGTAAAAAGCGATAGTGTAATCATCTGTGTAAATTTCGGTTGAAAAAAATGTTTCTTGTTCGATATCCCTATAAACATAACTGTCGTCATAATAACCGGAATTGTCCTCAATAGCTCTGAAAATGCCGGAACAAATCGCACTTATTATCATAATAACAATCATGCAAATAATAATTATACGAACACGTTTTCGGGCTTTTTCCACCTTTCCGGCTACGTTATGCATATACTGTCCGTTTGACATAGGATAAATTCTGAAATTCGGCGTAGCATTTGGATTGGTGGTGCTTGTATATGTATAATTTACCGACGAAGTTTTCGGATTAAAAGTGGTAGAACGACTTCCGAAATGTTGGGAATTGCCACTACGTTTTGCCTTGTCAACAGCGTTTTGAAAACGTTCCTGTTCAAGCTGTTTCTGTGCGTCGCTCATTTCCTCACGCTGTCCGAAAAAGCCCTCCTCATGAGAGTGCAAATCCGAAGAAAAGTCCTCGCAGTCCATAGTGTCCTCACGGGACGAAAGACATTCGGGACAAATCGCACCGTCGTCACGCTTAAATCTATAACCGCAGTTTTTACACTTATTTTTCGCCATTTTTTCTCCCCCTTAATGGTTAATCCAGTATTTCCCAACCCTTATCAACAGGTTTCACAACCTCGGCAAAAGGGTATTCCTTTTTAAGCTTTTTAACGCAAGCGTCCGCTTCACGTTTTGCGTGATAAACGCCGAAAACCGCCGAACCGCTTCCCGTCATAAGCGAACCCAAAGCGCCGTTTTCAAGCATGGATTTTTTCAAATTTTTAATTTCTTCATAGTCCGACGAAATTTCCAGAGCGTTATAAAGACAATTTGAAACCGTGTCAATATTTCCCACAACAAGACCGGCAATCATATCGTCTGTTTTCGATTTTTCGGTTATAACCATAGAATCGAATTTTTTATAACTTTCGGGGGTTGAAATGCACAAATCAGGCTTAACCACGGCAAAATAGCAATTTTTCAAATCGGGCAGACGCGTCATAATTTCGCCGATTCCCTCACAAAGCACAGTTCCGCCCGTCAGACAAAACGGCACGTCAGCACCCAGTTTTACGCCAATATCGCAAAGAGCGTCCACGGAAAAGTTTGTATGCAAAAGTTTGTCAAGTGCCACTAAAGTTGCGGCACAATCGCTACTTCCCCCTGCCATACCTGCCATTGCGGGAATGTGCTTTTCTATTGTTATTTTAACCCCACATGGAGCAATTTGCGCAAATTCAAAAAAGCGTTCGCAAGCCTTATAAACGAGGTTTGAGCTGTCTGTCGGTACGTTTTTGTCATCACACTCTATTAAAATTTTATCACCGTCAACAAGTTCCACGGTGACAAGGTCATACACCGAAACGGACTGGAAAACCGATTTCAAAGTATGATACCCGTTTGAAAGTTTGCCCACTATATCCAAAAGCAAATTCAATTTGCCATAAGCCTTTAAGGTTATACTGTCAGACATTAAAAATCTCCTTATTTGTTGTTATATTCGTCAAGAAATTCGCCGATACGTTTAAGCGCTTCTTTTAAATGCTTAACCGAATAAGCATACGAAACACGGATAAATCCCTCACCGCTTTCGCCGAAAGCGTCACCCGGCACGACTGCGACTTTTTTGTCGTAAACAAGTTTTTCGCAAAAATCC
This sequence comes from uncultured Ruminococcus sp., assembly GCA_964480525.1. Taxonomy (GTDB): domain Bacteria; phylum Bacillota; class Clostridia; order Oscillospirales; family Ruminococcaceae; genus JAAZZIT01. The sequence goes on along the minus strand of CAYZOV010000010.1, from coordinate 21,493 downwards.
TTGCTTGAAAGACCTGTTGATTTAATTGATGGGAAAACGTAAAACGCACCCTCCGGTGAAAAACATTCAAGCCCAAGCTTATTAAAGCCGTCAACTACAAGTCTACGGCGCATATTGTATTCGTCAACCATATTTTTAACTTCGTTTCGGCAATATTTTAGCCCTGCGATAGCTGCGTACTGGCTTGTTGTCGGCGAACACATTATAGCATACTGGTGAATTTTGAAAATATGCTTAATAATTTCCTCCGGTCCTGCCATAAAGCCAAGTCGCCAGCCCGTCATAGCGAAACTCTTTGAAAATCCGTTTATAACAACGGTTCTTTCTCTCATTCCGTCGCATTGTGCGATTGAATAATGTTTTCCGCCGTATGTAAGCTCGCTGTAAATTTCGTCGGAAATAACAACAATATTCGTATCACGCAAAACTTCGGCAATTTGTTCCAAATCCTCTTTTCGCATTACAGCACCTGTCGGATTATTCGGAAACGGCAAAATAAGCACCTTAGTTTTATCCGTAATTTTTTCTTTTAATTCCTGTGCTGTGAGTTTGAAATTATTTTCAACCTTTGTAGCGATAGGCACAGGCACACCGCCCGACAACGAAACCAACGGAGCATAGCACACAAAAGACGGTTCAACAATCAAAACTTCGTCGCCCACGTCAACCGTGGCTCTGATTGTAGCGTCAATAGCTTCAGAACCGCCCACGGTCACAATAATTTCCTTATTAGGGTCATAGGTTGTGTTAATTGTGTCCTCGAAATATTTTGATATTTCAACGCAAAGTTCCGAAAGACCTCTGTTTCCCGTATATGTAGTTTTGCCCTTTTCAAGGGTTTTAATTGCTTCTTGTCTGATTTTCCACGGGGTCTGAAAGTCAGGTTCGCCAACACCTAAGGAAATAACCCCCTCAAGCTGTTGAGCAATATCGAAAAATTTTCGTATGCCACTAGGCTTCATTTCCCTAGCGGCTTTACAAATCACTTTATCATAATCCATCATGGAGATACCATTCCTCTTTCGTCAATTACTTCTTCGCAAATTGTTATGCCGTTTTCCTTGTAGCGTTTAAGCACGAAATTTGTTGCGGTTGACAAAACGCCCTCGATTGGAGCAAGACGCTGTGCAACAAACTGTGAAATTTCTCTTAAATTTTTACCGCTAATAGTAATGCACAAATCGTAAGTTCCCGACATTAAAAAGCAAGATTCAACTTCGTCATATGAGCTTATTGTTCTTGCGATTGCGTCAAAACCACTTTGAGCCTGTGGCGTAACCTTAATTTCGATAAGCGCCGTAACAAGTTCGTCGTCAACAAGTTCGTCGTTAATAATAGTTGTATATCCTTTAATAATGCCTTTTTCTTCCAATTTGGCTATTTCTTTGGCGACTGTTTTTTCGTCTGTGTCAAGCATAACCGCCAATTCGTTGTTGGTAAGTCTGGCGTTTGATTTAAGCAAATTTATCAATGCGTTCATAATATGTCCTTTCCGTTCTCCATTTGGGAAAACTGTAAAAATTTCGGCACAGGAAATTTTCCTATACATTTTAATTATACCTTTTTGCAGAGAAAAAGTCAATATTTTTTGCTTCATATAGGCAAAACTTATGAAAAAAAGCCCGCAAAAACGCAGGCTTTTGGTTTATAGTTTAATAAATAGTTACGGCGACATTTTCACCGTCAATTGTTGCGGAATATCCCATTCCGATATGCTTAACGGTTCCGTCCTTTGCCACAGACAGATTAACGTTTTTCTTGATATTAACCTCGGTTACTCTGTCTTTGTATCTAGGGTCGTAAACTTTAAGCACATATTCGCTTGGATTCTGGGCGTTTCGTACAAGAGAAATAGCGTTTACGGCGTATTTTCCGTCGATTACCAAAACTGCGGGAATACCGTCGGCCAGCTGATTTGAAAGAGAAGAAAATCCCGTATTAAGGCTGACGCCGATTTTTGAAGTGTTATAGTATTCCAAATTAAGCGCTTCGATTGTTTTGTAAAAACTTGCTTCGTCTTTGCCGTAGGTTGCTTCGATATCTTCATATTTGCCCACAACGTCAAGCGCAAGGAAATTTACGCTTTTGAATCCCATAATTTCGCTGTCCAAAGTATAGTTTTTTTGCGACCAACCTTTGCTGAGAGCTTCGATTTTTATATCGTCAAGAACGCTTAGGGTTGTGCCTTTACTGTTTTCAAAATTAAGGTATCTTGTCGGGTCGATAAATCTTGACGTTGTTACGGCAATAAACGAAAATTCACGAAGCTTTTTACCGCTTGCAAGATTTTTTTCAAAAATCGTACCCGTCAGGTCGTAACCGTCGCAAGAACCGGCGTCATTTGTCAAAGGCGACATTTTGGTGGTCAGATTTTTGGTAAACCAATTTCGTGCGAAAACGCAAAGACCAAAGGACATTGTGTCGCTGTTTGAAGTTGCGTAATCTTCAAAAGAAAATCCGTCCACAGACGGCACAAAACCCGTGTCGTACATTGCATAACCAATGCCCGTTTCGCTTATGGAAACCTTATCGTAATTAAGGGCGGTTACAATTTGGTTGTGAATATCTCCCAAAAGATTTGCGTCAGAAGCGGAATAATATTTTCCGTCGGTCTGTTTTGCAATTGAACTCAGGATTGTTTTGTCAATATTGTTTCCAATGCTGACGGTAATAATTATGATATTCTTTTCTTTTGCAAGCTGAGAAATATAATTCACGTCGGGTTTGGTGCTTTCGGTTGAATCGCCGTCAGTGATAAGCACGATAATATTTACGGTTTTGCCGTCGGTTTCGCCGAAAGTTTCCATACATTTTTCAAGGGAAGATTGAATATACGTTCCGTTAAAATCTTCGTCCCACGTTTTAATGCTGTCAAGGGTTGCGTTGAGCAGTTTTTTATCCGAAGTAAAATCCTGCATGAAAGTATAGTCTTTTGTAAACTTGCTTATGGCAATTGTATAGGAATCGTCAAATTTTTCGATAAGTTCCTTTGCAAAATCAAGACGTTTAAAATCGGTGTCGTTTTCAGGGGAATTAGGGATAATTTCCTGTGGGTACATAGAACCTGAATTGTCAATAAGAAAATGTATTCTGGTTTGTGCTTCCTGAGAAATTGTAGAGCTTTCGGCAACCATATAAGTACCGAACTGGGTTATGTTTGCGCTGACTGTTCCGTCGGCGTTTACGGTTGACTGAATTTTTTCAAAACCGCCGTGGTTGACGTCAAATTTGTAAACGGAAATATCGCTTGCTATGTATTTTTTGTCAACGTCGAAAGTGATTTTGCAAGAATTAAAACCGTGGTCGTTGTAAATTTCGTATGCGTCGGTGATAATCGACGAATTTGCGCTGAAACCGATAAGTTTAATTTTTTCAAGCAAAGTTCCGTAAACAAAAGCGTCGCCCTTGACTTCGGCTGTGATTTCGTCAACTGTGTTTTCGTAGGTAAATTCTCTGGTTAAATCGTCGATTCCGTCGGTTGTCGGGGATTTCGGGTCAAGCTGTGCCAAAATTTCCAAACCGTCGGGAATACCGTCGTTGTCGGTGTCGGCGTTAAGCGGGTCAAGTCCCAGCGAAACCTCGTCGCCGTCACGCAAACCGTCCCCGTCCGTATCGGTGTTAAGGTAGTTTGTGTTGTACTTTTCTTCTTCTGCATTTGTCAAACCGTCAAGGTCAATGTCGGAATACGGGTCAACCTTTGACGAAAGCTGCTGAATCTGACTTGCAAAGGTTTTGACCTTTGATTTTGCGGAAACAAGCTTGCGTTTGCTGTACATTTGCACCCCGAAAATTCCGAGAATTATACCAAGCACAACCACAAAAACCACACCGATTGTGATAGGTTTCTTTCGGGATTTATATAAATAATTTGAATAATTATTGTAATTATTTTTTCTTGTTAAGTTAATACGTTTTGCCATTTTTGTCCTCCTGAGGGTAAAATATCTGTCCTGAATTCTGTTCATACCTTTATATTATACAATATATTTGTTAAAACTTCAACAATGATTTTAGAATTTTAAAAAAATCGGAAATTTAGGCAATTTTAACAATAAACTTTGATAATTTTACAGCAAAAAGACGAAAGTAAAAAAAATCAAAGAAATATCTTGACAACCGAGAGTGTTTGTGATAAAATAATTAAGTCGTCAGGTGACGGCAGTAAAAAATAGAATTTGGAGAGGTGTCCGAGTGGTTTAAGGAGCTGGTCTTGAAAACCAGTGATACGGCGACGTACCGTGGGTTCGAATCCCACCCTCTCCGCCACTATTTTTGCGGAGTGAATCCGCTATTTTTATATGTTTGCAGAAATACCCAAGTGGTGAAGGGGCTCCCCTGCTAAGGGAGTAGGTCTGGAAACGGGCGCGAGGGTTCAAATCCCTCTTTCTGCGCCAGAAGAAAAGACAAAAGCTTTATGCTTTTGTCTTTTCTTTTTTCGTAAAACTGTGTGATGAAGAACCGAAAAATTCAATTTTGGAGAAATACGACAAAATTGAATTTTTCTAGGCTCACCAAAACAAAATGTAAAGACATATCAAAGTAATGAGGTGAGCCAGTTCAACATCCCTCTTTCTGCGCCAGAAAAAATCCCTAACGTGATTTGTGAAATATGCTACGCAAGTGAAATACGCATACACCGTGTGAAATGCCTGCGGGCGTGGGTGGATTTATTTCATTTCACTTCGTGCGAAGCACAAAATTTCACATCAGCACCGACTGATATTTCACAAAAAATACTTTCTGGTTTTGTAGTTAATCTCGCTATTATTTCATACCTTAAATATACAAACTTTTTGCACACTTCGGTGTGCTTTTTTCATCAGCCTAAATCCTTTGGATTTAGGTTATTTCACTTCGTGCGAAGCACGAAATTTCATATTTTCCACTGCTTCATTAACCAACACCTACAGACCTGACGAATTTCCCCAAAATAAAAACAGCCACAAATATTCTCTTTGTGGCTGTTTTTTCTATTTAACGTTTTTTCATCATTACCAAATCATAACTTTCGGTTATCATTCTTTTTATTTCTTCGTCGGGAACAGAACCGTTCAAAATAACGCTATTCCAATGTTTTTTGTTAAGATGATATGCGGGAATCACCGACGAATACATTTCACGCATAACCAAGCCCCACTCAGGGTGGATTTTTATGTTAATCCACAAATTCCCCTCACGTTCAAAAGTCCACAAAAAGACCTTGTTGTTTTTGCCACACCGTACAAGTTGCCAGTTGTCGTCATGGAACGGAGCGTCAACGTATGTATTTGGAAAAGAAAGACCAAAATTTATTACTTCCTGCCTTGTTTTCATTTTAACCCCCATTGACGCAAAAATTATTTATCCTCGCTTTTGCCTTCGATTAAAAAGCTCGCTTCCATGTCCGCAATATTCACCGCAAGAGCAAGGGGAAACATATCCAGAGCGTTTCCGACGGTGGTTTTGTTTTCTTCGCCCGAAAATCCCATATGATAGCGTATAGCAAACGCTTCTTCCCTTGAAAGTCGCATAAATCCCGAAATTATGTACACGGATTTTTCCCCGTGACCATACGGCAACATATCCTCAAAGGTATAATTCGGAACCTGTCGCCAAATTCCGTCCTCACCTTTGACGTTGCGAAAACCCGGTTTATAAATGTTCACCTTGCACAAATCGTGCAAAAGCGAAACAATTGCAATTGTTTCGTCGCTGTAATTCAAACCAAACTCGTTTTTAACCTTTTCCCTGTTCAGATAATCAACCAAACAGTCGTAAACGTTCAAGGAGTGTTCCAACAAACCGCCCTCGTAACTTCCGTGAAACCTTGTGGAAGCAGGAGCAACAAAAAAGTCGCTTGACGGTGACAAAAGATATTCCAAAAGTTTGTCCGCCCCCGGACGTGTGATATTTTCTTTGTAAATTTCTATAAAACGTTCCTTATTTGCTTGTAAACTCATAAATTTTTGCTCCTGTCACTATTTTTTATAAATTATAATTAGATTCTCAAAATTAAACCGATATGTTTACGTTTATTTTACCACATTTTCCGTTAAAATTCAATAGGTTTTTTCCCGAAGATGTTGACTTTTAAGAAATTTGCTGATAAAATTATGTAGGAACTTTTTGGCAGGCGTGATGTTTTGCCGATATTTTAAAACATTTAGGAGAAAACAAAATGATTTACACAGTTACGTTTAACCCCGCAATTGATTATGTTGTACACACCGAAAACATGGTGCTGGGGGTTACAAACCGTTCGCAAAGAGAAGAAATGTACTTCGGCGGAAAAGGTATAAATGTTTCCGCTGTTTTAAAAGAACTGGGTTTGGAATCAAAAGCATTGGGTTTTGTGGCAGGTTTTACAGGGGAAGCAATTGAAAAAGGTTTGGACGAAATGGGAATCCGCACGGATTTTGTTAAACTTAGCAAAGGAAATTCCAGAATAAATTTAAAAATCAAATCAAAAGAGGAAACCGAACTTAACGCACAGGGTCCCGACATAGACCAAACAGCCGTTGAGATGTTGTTTAAAAAGCTTGAAAAGGTATGCGACGGCGATATTTTGGTTTTGGCAGGCAGTATTCCGTCGTCTTTGCCACGGGATATATACGAAAAAATTCTCCAAAGGCTTGGTGAAAAAAGGGTCAAAGTCGTTGTTGACGCAACGAAAGATTTGTTGTTAAACACGCTGAAATACAAGCCGTTTTTGATTAAACCAAACAAGGAAGAACTTGAAGAAATATTCAAAACGCCCCTTGACGACAGCGAAAAAATCGTTGAACACGCCAAAAAGCTTCAGAAAATGGGAGCTGTAAACGTGCTTGTTTCAATGGCAGGGGACGGAGCGGTTTTGGTGGACGAATTTGGCAAAGTCCACCTTTGCGGAGTTTGCAAAGGGGTTGTGAAAAATTCCGTAGGAGCGGGAGATTCAATGGTTGCGGGATTTATCGCAGGAACGCTTAAAGGCGATTACGAATACGCACTAAAACTCGGCACAGCCACAGGCGGAGCAACCGCATTTTCAGACGGACTTTGCACAAAAGACGAAATTCTGCGACTTTTTAACACCCTTTAGACATACTAAAAAAGGCTTGGAACACACATTCCAAGCCTTATTTTTTGTTAAATTTTAATTATTCGGCACTTTCTGCAAGTCTGAGAGCCTTTAACATAATTGAACATTCAAGACGTTTTTTCTGAATTTCGCAAGAAAGTTTATGTGCGTTGTGTATATCGCCCTCGTAAATATAGTTGTTTGCATTACAGCCACCGCTACAATAGAACTTAGCCCAGCACTTTTTACATTCAGGTTTTGAGTAAACGTGAGAGCCAGCGAAGTAGGATTTCATTTCCTCGTTAAATGTTCCCTCGTCAAGATTACCCATTTTAAAGTCCTCAATACCGACAAACTGGTGACAAGGGTAGATATCTCCGTCAGGCGTGATTGCCACATATTCGTTACCACAGCCACAACCTCTAAGGCGTTTGATAGCGCACGGTCCCTGGTCAAGGTCAAGCATAAAGTGGAAGAAGTTTACGAATTTACCCTGCTCGTAAACCTTTTGAAGCTTGTCCGCCAAAATTTCGTATTCCTTGAAAATTTTCGGCAAATCGCTCTTTGTAATTGCGTATGGCATTTCAGGGTCAGCCATTACAGGTTCAACGGAAATCTGGTCGAATCCCAGTTCGTAAAGGTGCATAACGTCGTTTGAAAAATCAAGGTTATACTTTGTATATGTACCTCTGACGTAGTATTCCTTATCCCCACGTTTTTCGACAAGCTTTTTAAACGAATCGGTGATTTTGTCGTAGCTTCCCGTTCCGTCAACACGTTTTCTCATTCTGTCGTTTACTTCTTTACGTCCGTCGATTGACAAAACAACGTTTGACATTTCTTTATTGATAAAGTCAATCTTATCATCTGTGAGAAGAAGACCGTTTGTGGTAATGGTAAATCTGAATTTTTTGCCGTATTCTTTTTCTTTTTCTCTTGCGTAAATAACAATTTCCTTAACAACGTCCCAGTTCATGAGAGGTTCGCCACCGAAAAAGTCAAGTTCCAGATTTTTTCTGTCAAGAGATTTTTCAAGCAAAAAGTCGATAGCTTTTTTGCCTGTTTCCAAAGACATTCTTTTACGTCCCACGCCATAGTCGCCTGTGGAAGCAAAACAATATTCACATCTGAGGTTGCAGTCGTGAGCGATATGCAAACACATTGCCTTTACAGGGGACGCAACCGCAAACTTTGCGTATTTTTCGTAATCGTCCTCGCTGAAAAGGATTTTGTCGTTATAAAGCTCCACAATTTCCTGATAACATTCTTCGATTTCTTTTTCGTCATAAGCCTTTGAAAGTTTTGTCACAACTTCTTCAGGACATTTTGGCGCAAAAGGCGGTTCGACATTATCCAAAAGGTCATACGTCAAATCATCAACGATATGCACCCCACCGCTGTTTACGTCAAGCAAAATATTAAATCCCGAAAGTTTAAACTTATGTATCATCTTAAAAAAATTCTCCCTTCGCTTTAAACAAAAAAATTAAAGGGACACACGCAATGCCCCCTTAAAAATTTCAAAAGAATAGAATTATGCGTCTTTTTCGCATTTCTGGTTTGCAACTGTGCAAGAAGTTTTGCAAGCTGACTGACAAGAAGCCTGACACTTTCCGCAGCCGCCCTTTTCAGCAGTCTTTTTAAGGTTAGCCTTATTGATTGTCTTGATATGTTTCATAATGAAATTCCTCCATAACTGAAATAATATAATATATTATAGCACACATAGAGCGGTTAGTTATTAACAAAATATGACTTTATATTTAACTTTAAAGTATGATTTTCAATATTTTTGTCGTTTTGAGTTAACTCCCACGATTCCGCCCGACGCAGAAAAAACGATTGCCCAAAAAAGTTTTGACAATCCCGACAGTTTTACGGCTGTTTTGGCAAACAAAAGGCTTAGTACAAAAATTATCAAAAAAATAGCCACACCCGTTGCAACGCCCATAAAAAGACCGTTTTTGCGATTCTTTTTTCCACAGGAAAAACCGCCCGTATATGCGCCCACGCAAAGTGAAACCGTTGACAAAACCCCCACCGTTTGTTTTGGCAAATCTATTTTTGAAATTATCAAAGAGAACAAAAACAAGCACCCCAGTATTGTCAAAAATCCCACGCAAACGGACAAAAGCACCGAAAACGCTCTTGTTTGGGCAAATTTTTCAAGGCTGTTTTTACGTCTTTGCATAAAAAATCCCTCCTAAGATATATCTGGTACATCTTATTCGGGATTTTGAAAAATTATTCCGATATTAACCTGAATTACTCGTCCTCATGAACTGTGAGGTTTTGAGCGATTGCCCACTTTTTCACACGAATTTTTGAACGGTCGCCACCTGTTTCAACCACAACCGTATCCTCCTTAACCTGAAAAACAATGCCCACAACACCGCCGACTGTTACAACTTCGTCGCCTACCTGAAGATTCTTTCTCATGTCAGCGTCCTGTTTATCCTTTTTCTTCTGTGGTCTGATGAGGAAAAAGTAAAAGATAATAATAACAATCACCAACGGAAGAAAACCTGCAATCAAATCTGTAGACGTGGTATTGTTTGTAAGTGCCGTAATAAAATTCATAATTTTATCTCCTTTTTTAAATAAAAATTTCCATGCAAAAACATTGCTATTTAAGTATTATAACATTTATTTTTTTCGATTACAAGGCTTTTAATAATTTATTTTCAATTTACTTATTGCCCGTTTTGAAGATTTGTATTCACCGACGGCAAATTCACGGTTTTGGCGGTCAACGGTGGCATTGCCGTAGCACACCTTTTCAAACAAATTCACAAAATCCTTTTTGTCGATATTATTTTCCGAAAGCATTTGCGAAATTTCCTGCGGAGTTTTGGAAAACAGCGGTTTTCCCAGCTTTTTAGAAAGTCTGGTCACCAATCGGTTATAGCACAACACAACCGCTTTTTCGTTGTTTGAAAATGCAAGTTTAACCAAAAAGCACACTTCGATAATAGGGTTTTTCAAAATCCAAAGTACAACCGCCACAGCCAAAAGGGCGATTATCTGTTTATAATATTCTCCGAAAATTTCAGCAACAAAAAACGAATCGTCTTTGGTGTAATAATCCAACATACCGTCAACAGTCGGGTCGAACACAACCCACCCAAAACCGTTGATATACACCTCAACATAGGCGTGGGAGTGGTATTCACGCACAACATAAGTGTCTTGGCTGTCGTCGAATTTTTCCACAACCGCAAAACCCTCCACATATCTTGCTTTAAGACCGCACGACCGTGCCATAAGGGTCATGGCGGTTGCAAAATCTCCGCAAGCGCCCGCCTGTTCGTCAAACAAAAAGTCCTCCACGCTGTCGGGATAAACGTTAAGTTCGTATTCAAAATTTTCTTCCTGAAAATACCCCTCAAGCGCCTTTACCTTTTCATAAGGGGTCGAAAGATTGGCGGTAATTTGTTTTGCAAGGTCGCAAACCTCTTGAGAAATTACGGAATAATCGTCAAATCTTTCGGAAACATACTGTGTTTCAAAATAAATATCGTCGATAATATCCTGCTTTTGAAAATCTTTTTCGTCCAAAGAATCAGAATAGTTATCAAGTGCGTTAAGGATTTCGTCGGCGGTGAAGTTTACGTTTTTCAAAAAAGTTTTTCCGTAAAATGTCAGCGGATAATATGAAAAAGCATAGTTTTTCGTGTTGGTATATCCGTAACCCGCAAGAGGTTTATACTCACCGTGGCACATTTTTTCGTAAACAGACCCGTCGATTTCCACCGTATTAAGCGGCAACATCACATAAAACGGATTGAAATTATTTCTTGTACCTATGGAAACGGTATGTTTTTCCGCCACGTTATCCGAAACTGTGGGATAATTCAAATATCCCTCGTCCGAAAGTTCTGACAAAAAATTCACATAAGAATAATTTGTTGTATTAAATGAATAATCGGCGTTATCTTTTGGAATTTTGTTGACGTATTCGTCGTCATTATCAACATACCACCGTTCTCCGTCGTAATAATCGTACCCCTGCCGACGAAGATACATAGACCTATCGCTTTTGACATAAAACAGAACTTCGTCAGAAAGTTTTGCACCTGTCAGATTTGAAGCGTCGGAAAAATTTGACGGAGCATTTGCCGAAACCATATTGTTAAAATAATCTTGGTTCTGTTCCTGTTTTGAAACCACCTGCGGACGTGGAACAAGCGTAATTGCAAACGTAACCGTAGCAACAAACAACCCCACCGAACACACATAATCTTTATTGAGTATCACCCGACAATCTTTTTCGGATTTCATTTGTCGGTTATGAACAAGCACCAGAATATAGAAAAACAAAACCACGACAAAATCCCCTGTATTTATTTCGTCGGTTCGTTTTGCGTAAATAAAAAGGGGAAAAAACATTATAAGCATTGTTCCGAAAGCACGGTAAATCACCTGTGTAAAATAATACAAAACGGAAATAAGAAAGAATCCGCCCCCGAAAACAAGCACAAAAGTGTATTCCGAAACCTGTGTATCACGGGTTTGTGCGCCGTAAAACCATTGTTCAAATGAAAGCGACGCAGGACGGGGGTAAAGCTGTTTTGCACAAACATACACAACCGCCGCAAAAATACATATATAAATAAGACCGCTAAGTTTTTTCGTTTTTCGTACAAGGTCAAACACCGCAAAACACAAAAAGGCATACGAAAAAAACAACACCCCGTATTTCACCAGTTGCGACGGGTGGTAACAACGTATTATCATTGTTGCTACTGATGTTCCGAAAAGCAAAGGAACAAGCCGATTTTTTAATTTTTCAATCATACTGCAAAACCTTAAATTCGTTTAATTTCAAAAAGATTGTTAATGCACCACATATTGTCCGATTTTGTATTTTCCGAAGAATCCACAGTTACAAAAAAACTTTGGACAAACGGTTTTTCCGTTTCGTTTGCAAGAGTTTGGTCGAAGTTATTTGTAAAAATAATCTGCGCCATACTCCCCTTTTCTTTTTGCAAAATTTGAGGAAGTCTGGTGTTGCGGACAAGGGTTTCGTCGTGGTTTTCAAGGCATTTTTGAAGTTCGTTCAAACTTTTTTCGTCCTTAACTTCTACCGTTTGCCAGCCGTTTTGTGCATAAAACCAACAATCGCACACCAGTTCACGCCTTAACATCAACAATGCAAGTCCCACAAACCCCTCAATAAGATTATCATTGTTTACAAGGTCGTCTTGGGACGGGTTTGGGCAAAAAACGTCCAAAATCAGAATTTGGTTTGTGACGGCGATTTTTTCGTCAAGGCGAATCATAAAAATATCACGTTTCGACGAAAGTTTCCAGTTGATTTTTTTAATAGGGTCGCCAACCACATAAGGTCGGTGTTCGTAACCTGCCGTTCCATGCCCGAAAGGAATTGTTTCGCCTGTGTCCTCGTCGTTGTCGTCAAAAGCAACTGCGTCAGCCGAAGTTTTTAACAAATCGTCGCAAGTAACATTTTGAGGAATATCAGGCAAAATCTTAGGATTTGCAACGTCGTTTTCGCCTTTGACGTAAATATTTTTATAAAAAAGTCCCAAATAATCAGCAAGGCGGATATATTCGATTTCAACAGTCCCTTTTCCGCTGAAAACCGCCTTATACTGCGGAGATATTTCCACGGTTTTTTTGCTAAAGAAAAGTGCGGTTTTAAAAATTTCGCCGTTTATCGGAACAAGTTTCGGTGAAGATTTAAACTTGATTTCCACATAAGGGGTCGGCAAAAAAGTGTTTTTTGAAACAAGAAGTTTCGCCGAAAAAACGTCGCCTTTTCGCAAAGAAATATTTTCAAACATAAATTTAACGTTTATTTTTTTCCTAACCGAAAGAAAATTCGCAAGTGACAGCAAAAGTGCCAAAACAAGGCACAAACACAGCATTACGCCGCCTTTGCCGTTAATAAAATACGCAATAAATCCCGAAATAATTATACACGCAAAATAGCTGAAAGAATTTTTTAAATTCATAAATTTATCCTTTAATTTTTAAATGTGGGAACAGACACGGTTTTTAAAAGTTCGTCAACAGCAAGTTCGTTTGACGAAAAAGTGGCTTTTCCCTTTGGCGAAAGAATTATTCTGTGTGAAATAACGTTCGTCGTCATTTTCTTTACGTCGTCAGGGGTCACAAAATCCCGTCCGTTAATAAAAGCGTAGGATTTTGAAGCTTTCATAAGTGCGATACTTCCACGGGGTGAAGCTCCCAGTTTTACATATTGCGAATCTCTTGTCGCCGAAATTATGTCAAGAATATACCCTTTTATTTCATTTGAAACATACACTTTTTCCGCCTGTTCTTTAAGCGAAATTATGTTTGAAACGTCCGTAACAGGCTGAATTTCAAGGCTTTTTTCGTCGGTTTCTTTTCGGTTTAGAATTTCGATTTCCTGTTCTTTTGTAGGATAGCCTATGGAAATTTTCATCAAAAATCTGTCCATTTGTGCTTCGGGAAGATGATATGTTCCGTAGGTTTCCACAGGGTTTTGGGTTGCAAAAGTCATAAACGGACGTGGCAATGGGTAGGTTTTTCCGTCAAGGCTTATTTGATTTTCTTCCATAATTTCCAACAAACTTGACTGCGCTTTCGGCGAAGCACGGTTTATTTCGTCAGCCAAAAGGAAATTGCACATAGCAACCCCGTGGTGATATTCAAGTTCTCTGGTCTGGGAATTTATCATGGAAAATCCCACAATATCCGACGGCATAATGTCAGGGGTTAGCTGTATGCGGTTAAATTGACCGTTAATCGACCTTGCAAGCGCCCAAACAAGCTTAGTTTTGCCAACACCCGGCACGTCCTCAATAAGAATATGCCCGCCACTTAGCAAAGCCGTCAGCACATTAACAATAACCTCGGTTTTGCCCACAATGACCTTTTCAACATTATTTACAATTTTTTCGATTTGTTCATTCATTTTTGAAAATCTCCCTGTTTAGATTTAATTTAATTGTAACAAATAATGCTGTTTTTGTCAACAAAAAAGAACCCGAAAATTTAAATTTTTCAGGTTCTTCCCGTAATGATTTTACAAGGCGGTGTATTCTGCGCCGTCAACGAAAAGTTCACCGTCTAAGATTTTAATTTCTGCGGTGTGGTAGGCGTTTTCAAGGTTTTTAACCGTCAAAAATCTTTCACGACAGCCGACATTTGAGATTTCCGTTTTTTCAAACAACACTTTGCCGTCAAGAGTTACGCTAAAAGTAGTTTTTTCAGCATTTTCACCGAAAAATCCGAATCCGTTTCCGAAAAATTCAAACTCAAAGCTCGCATTTTTTTCACCCTTTGAAATGGTACGTCTAAAGTTCACAAAGCCAGAGGTTGTGAGGTGTGTCCAGTTGCCGAAATACGAAAATTCTCTGTCCGTGTTGTCAACTCTTGTAACGGAAGTTATTGCATTTTCTATTGGCGAAATTTTTAAGTTTGCAAAATAATTTTCGTCAAAGGAGCTGAAAATTCCCACTCTGCCCCCACCGATTAAGGCGATTTTTTCTGCGAAAGCGTTAAATTCAAACAGCTTTTTGTAGTCAAAAAAGGCTGTTATAATTTCATCTTGTGCCGACAGTTTTAAATTATGCCAAATGTTTGGCTCAAAATTTTCAAGAGTTATCTTTTTCAAAACTTGATTTTGCTTCATTAAACAGATTTCACCGTTTTTAAACAGTTTCAGCCAATAGCCACCATTTCCGTTCGGTGCGTGAAGATACCTAAGACCTATGCCCACATAGTTTTCTTCGGTTTTGTCGGCTTTTGAGAACAAAACATCTGCCGACACCGAATAATTATACCACCTGTCGTCGCCTAAGCTAGTCACGGGATTTGGGGTATAACCCCACTCGTCAGCCTTAGTTTCGGGGGTGATTTTTTGCATTAAAACATTTTTGCCGTCAAGCTTTACCACCTCAAACGCTCCACCCTGGTCGGTTGTGTAAAGTGGTGCAAATCCCCTTTGGCAAAGGAAGTTTTCGCCAAATGCCTTGTACTCAAAGTCGTCCTCGTATGGCAGTTTCATAGGCTGTGAGGTTTTTTCCTCAAAACAAACCTCGTCCACATCAAGAGTGGAAATTGTAACAAGTGAGTACGGCTTTAAGGTGACGGAAAAAGTGTCACTTTCACCGATTTTCGCAGGAATAACTGTGTTAATTTTTCTAAAATAATTTTCGTTCCACGTTCTTCCGTCAGAGCCACGGGTTTCCCAAACGTAAATTTTTTGAGGTGCAGAAAAGTTTGCAATTTTAAAATTATAGATAATTTCGTCAGAGGTTGTATTTGTCAAAATCGTGGAAAAATCGTCGCCATCGGGGCTTGCGAGGGTGCAAAATGTGTGCTTAGCGTCCACTATTGCGTGACCGTCGCCACCCTTTTTGCCGTCGGCAAAGCAAGCATTTTCCACAAAGCACCAGCCTTTTTTGACAAATTTAGAAAAATGCAGTGCCATATAAAACCCTGCGTCAACGTAGTAATGCCCACTCCACGGTTCGTTTGCCATAATAAGTTGTTTTTGGCAGTACGTTACTCCGTCATAGTATGCCGACACAACAGGCTGAAACTCGTACAACGTCATAAGACCTTGCGGAAACGAAGAAATTATACGATTTGCAATGTCCAAAATGCCGTTAATATCGTTCATTCCGTGGCTTTTTTCAAAACGACAGGTGCCTTTTGAATAGGTCATCGGAGGACAGCCCTCGCTTAGCCAAAGTTCCTTACCATAATCGTTACAAAGCTTTTGTGCCTTTTCGGTGGAAGTGCTGATATAGTGGCTGCCCAGCACGTCCACGGCTTTTAAAAGCTCCTCATCGTCAAGCATTTTGTCCGCAATCCACCACGAGCCTTCCTCGTCAGCACCCACAATCTTAATATTTGAATAATCGTAGGGACAATTTTTTTCTTTTTTCAAAGCCGAAGAAAGATACTTTATAAACTCGGTTTCAATTTCACGCTCGTTTCGTGAACCACTCACATAGTCGAATTTCAAGCCATAGGTTTCGTAGGCTTTATCAAGGATTGATTTGAACCATTTATAGCGTTTTTCAAGTTTGTTTTCGCTGTCGGCTGTCCAACGTGGCTCGCTCCAATAGAGCATATCGGTGGTGATTTTCGGGTTAATTTTCTTAGCGTCAGCCAAAAGCTGAAAGCCTGCTCCACGGGTAACATCGCACGGCTCTTCCTCGTATCTTTTCGGGTTAGGCTCGGTGCCTGACGAGGAATTTACGTCCGAACCGATTTCGATTTTGACGTGACTTAGCCCTAAGCAATCGGTCGAAAACATCAAATTCAAAATCTCCCAATATTTTTGTGGGTGCCTCGCCTTATAGTCGAGCAAAAGTCGTGAGGAGTTGTTGCCACTCACCATACCCAAGCCACGGTAGAGCTTATTATTTTGCGTAATTTTCCTATTTTTGTCAATTATAATTTCCATACTGTCATCTCCTTAAAGGCTGATTTACTACTTTAATTATGACACAATCACCCAAAAAGTCAACACGAAATTTTTAGCACGGTATTATTATTTGAACATAAAAATGCCCCCGACTTTTCCAAGTGAGGGCAAGATTTTATTTAAGCATTTTTTTAAGATACTGACCTGTATAGGATTTTTTGTTTTGAGAAATTTCCTCCGGAGTGCCTGTGGCAACAATCGTACCGCCGTTATTTCCACCCTCAGGTCCTAAGTCAATAACGTGGTCAGCAATCTTTATTACGTCCAAATTATGCTCGATAACAAGCACGGTATTTCCACCGTCAACAAGCTTTTGCAAAACCTCGACAAGCTTGTGGACATCGCCTGTATGAAGTCCCGTTGTCGGCTCGTCAAGAATATAAATCGTTTTTCCCGTGGAGCGTTTTGAAAGCTCGGTTGCAAGCTTTACACGCTGTGCCTCGCCACCTGAAAGGGTTGTGGCAGGCTGACCGATTTTAACATATCCAAGTCCCACATCGTACAGAGTTTGGAGCTTTCGCTGAATTTTCGGAATGTTTTTGAAAAACTCAACTCCCTCTTCAACTGTCATTTCAAGCACGTCATAAATACTTTTGCCCTTGTACTTAACGTCCAGCGTTTCACGGTTATATCTTTTGCCTTTACAAACCTCGCACGGAACGTAAATATCAGGCAAAAAGTGCATTTCGATTTTGATAATTCCGTCGCCCTCGCAAGCCTCGCAACGTCCACCACGAACGTTAAACGAAAATCTTCCCGACGTATAGCCTTTCATTTTTGCGTCGTTTGTTTGAGCAAAAAGCTCACGAATGTCCGAGAAAACTCCCGTATATGTGGCAGGGTTTGAGCGTGGTGTACGTCCGATTGGCGACTGGTCGATGTCGATAACCTTATCCAGATGTTCAAGCCCCAGCATTTCGTCAAACTTCCCTGCACGAATTTTCGAGCGATTAAGCTTGCTTGCAAGCTCCTTGTAAATAATCTCGTTGACAAGAGAGCTTTTACCACTTCCCGAAACGCCCGTAACGCAAGTAAAAGTTCCAAGTGGGATTTGAACGGTCACTTTTTTCAAATTATTCTGTTTAGCACCTTTTACAGTTAAGAAATTGCCGTTTCCCTGTCGTCTGTTTTCTGGCACGGGAATTTTACGTTTGCCACTTAAATACGCACCTGTTATGGAATTTTCGCAATTTTTAATGTCGTCTACACTTCCTGCACAGACAATTTCGCCACCGTGAATGCCTGCACCCGGGCCCACGTCAACAATATAATCTGCCGCAAGCATTGTGTCCTCATCGTGTTCCACCACAATAAGGGTATTTCCCAAGTCACGAAGTCGTCTGAGGGTTGCGATGAGCTTGTCGTTGTCACGTTGGTGAAGTCCGATAGACGGCTCGTCAAGGATATAAAGCACTCCCACAAGCGACGAACCGATTTGGGTCGCAAGACGAATACGCTGGCTTTCGCCCCCCGACAAAGTGCCACTCATTCGTGAGAGAGTGAGATATTCAAGACCCACGCTCTTTAAAAAACCCAATCTTTCGTTAATTTCCTTGAGTATTCTTTCGCCGATAAGTGCGTCACGATTTGAAAGCTTGAGATTATCGATAAATTCCAAAGCTTCCACAACCGACATATCGGTAAACTCGATAATGTTAATTCCACCCACCGTGACGGACAAGGATTCCTTTTTCAAGCGTCTGCCCTTGCACTTAGGACACGGCTCGTCACTCATTACCGTTTCAATATCGGCTTTTGAATATTCGCTGTTTGTTTCACGGTAACGTCTTTCCAAATTCGGAATAATTCCCTCAAACGTAGCCGTATAATATCCGTCGCTATAATATGATTTTCTCTGAAGCTGGATTTTTTCGCCCTGTGTTCCGTAAAGAAAAATGTCGATTTCGTCCTTTGACAAATCCTTGACAGGTTTATCAAGGTCAATGTGATACTTCTCGGAAATTGCGTTAAAATACGCTCTTGCGATTGAGCTTTCGTCAAGGCTGTTCCAACCACTCGCTTTAATTGCACCCTGATTTATGGAAAGCTCCTTGTTTGGAATAATCATCTCCGGGTCAATTTTTTTAAACACACCAAGTCCCGTACACTTGTCGCAAGCACCGAAAGGATTGTTAAAGGAAAACATTCTCGGTGAAAGCTCCTCAATAGAAATATCGTGGTCGGGACAGGAATAGTTTTGAGAAAAGTTAAGTTCTTCGCCGTCTATAACGTCAACGGTCGTCAGTCCGCCCGTGAGTTGCGACGTAATTTCGATACTGTCTGTAAGTCTGGAACGAATTTCGGGCTTAACTACAAGACGGTCAACCACAATTTCGATGGTGTGCTTTTTATTTTTCTCAAGCTTGATTTCCTCGGACAAGTCGTAAATTATTCCGTCAACACGAACACGCACATAGCCCGATTTTCTTGCTTGTTGAAATTCCTTTTGATATTCGCCCTTTCGTCCACGAACGATTGGTGCCATAATTTGTATTTTTGTACCCTGTGGAAGTTCCATAATTCTATCCACAATTTGGTCTACGGTCTGCTGTTTGATTTCTTTTCCGCAAACAGGACAATGTGGCACGCCTATTCTTGCGTACAAAAGTCGCAGATAGTCGTAAATTTCCGTAACTGTTCCGACTGTGGAACGTGGATTTTTCGAGGTGGTTTTTTGGTCGATGGAAATTGCAGGCGAAAGTCCAGTGATTGAATCTACATCAGGCTTTTCCATTTGACCAAGAAACTGTCTTGCGTAGGACGAAAGGGATTCCATATAGCGTCTTTGTCCGTCGGCAAAAATTGTATCAAACGCAAGAGATGACTTTCCCGAACCCGAAAGCCCCGTCATTACGATAAGCTTGTCCCTCGGTATTGTCAGGTCAACATTTTTCAGGTTATGCTCCCTTGCACCCTTGATAATTATTTCATTTGATTGCATTTTTTTCAGTCCTTTAAATATTTATTTCTTGTAGTGTTTTAGTATATGTTAATTTTTCAAAATCAAAATTTTCCACATACGGATAGGAATTTTCATAAATCCAAGTTTTAATTAAAACAGGCTCAACCTCAAAAAGCACTTCGTTTTCAAGGCTTGAATAGGCATTAAACGAACCGTTGAAATACTTTTTGAAAATCTCGCAAAACCTACTATGCTCCAAAGGTTTACCAATACACACAGCCTTTCCCTCAACGGAAATGTTTTCACAGCATAGTGCGATGTTTGGGTTATTCTGTATTTGTTTAAATTTCAAAAAGCGTTTGTCAGTTTGAAAATAAAATTTGTTGTCAAAAACACACACGCTCATTGAACGTGCCGAAATGCGATTTTCAAACCCTGTTGCAAGGGTCATAATTTTCCCCTGTCCCAAATTTCCAAAAAACTCTTTTGTCTTAACTTCAAAATCTGTCATTGATTATTTTTCACCCTTTAATTCTGCAATTTTATCCCTTAAAAAAGCTGCGTGTTCAAATTCAAGAAGCTTTGCAGCCTCTTTCATTTGCTTTGTAAGCTTGTCGATAAGCTTTGCCGTTTCCTGTTTTGAAAGCTTGTTTTTCTGACGTGCCGTGTACTCTACTTCTTCTTTTGAGGAAATGTCGATTACGTCACGAATGTCCTTAATAATTGTCTTTGGCACAATACCGTGAGCCTGATTAAATTCCATCTGAATTTTACGTCTACGCTCGGTTTCGGTGATTGCTCTTTCCATCGAACGTGTAACGGAATCTGCGTACATAATAACCTTACCGTTTGCGTTTCGTGCGGCACGTCCGATTGTTTGCACAAGGGAACTTTCACTACGCAAAAAGCCCTCTTTATCAGCGTCCAAAATCGCCACAAGTGAAACCTCCGGCAAATCAAGACCCTCACGCAAAAGGTTAATTCCCACTAGCACGTCAAATTCGCCCAAACGCAAATCACGGATAATTTCCATACGTTCAATCGAGTCAATATCGTGGTGCATATACCTTACGGCAATACCGAAATTTTTCAAGTATGCCGTCAAATCCTCTGCCATTTTTTTCGTCAAGGTGGTTACAAGGACACGTTCCTTTTTCTCAATACGCTTATTTATTTCCGAAAGCAAGTCCTCAATTTGTCCCGTGGTCGGTTTAACCTCGATTTCAGGGTCCAAAAGTCCTGTAGGACGAATAACCTGTTCAACAATTTGTGCAGATTTTTCCTTTTCAAAATCCCCCGGTGTTGCCGAAACAAAAACAGCCTGATTGATATGCTTATAAAATTCGTCAAACTGCAAAGGTCTGTTGTCAAGTGCCGACGGAAGTCTAAAGCCATAGTCGATGAGGGTGGTTTTTCTTGCTCTGTCGCCTGCGAACATTCCACGCACCTGTGGCAGGCTGACGTGGGATTCGTCCACAATAAGCAGAAAATCTTCGGGAAAATGGTCAAGCAACGTATACGGCACAGCACCTTTCGGTCGTCTTGAAAGCACACGGGAATAGTTTTCGATACCACTACAAAAGCCGATTTGTTCAAGCATTTCAATGTCGTAATTTGTACGCTGTGCTATTCTTTGCGCTTCGATAAGCATATCGTTTTCCTTGAAATATTCTATTCTTTCGACAAGTTCCTCTTTAATTTCCTCAATAGCGTCATTAAGCTTTTCCCTGCCCACAATATAATGAGTTGCAGGAAAAATTGCAACGTGATTTAAAAAGTCGATAACTTCACCCGTCACAACGTTAATTTCCGAAATTCTGTCAATTTCATCGCCGAAAAACTCAACCCTATACGCTGTGTCGGTGTGGTTTGACGGAAAAATTTCCACCGTGTCGCCACGCACACGAAACCTGTTACGTTCAAAACTAATGTCGTTACGTTCAAACTGGATTGAAACAAGCTGATTAAGAAGCTCGTCACGGCTTTTTTCCATTCCTTTACGGATTGAAACAACCATTGACTTATATTCTTCAGGGTCGCCCAGCGAGTAAATACACGACACGCTCGCCACGATAATTACGTCACGTCTTTCAGCAAGAGCCGTTGT
>CAYZOV010000009.1:0-67404 GCA_964480525.1 uncultured Ruminococcus sp. | reverse complement strand
AGCAGGGGACTGAAAATCCCCGTGTCGTTGGTTCGATTCCGACCGGAGGCACCAAAGATTTACGCTGAAAAACATATAAAACTTTTCGGCGTAAATACTTTAGTTTGGTAAAAATTTAATATGCGGATTTAGCTCATCTGGTAGAGCGCCACCTTGCCAAGGTGGAGGTAGCGAGTTCGAGCCTCGTAATCCGCTCCACGAAAAGCCTGCAATGAAAATTGTAGGCTTTTTTGTTGTGTAATTTTTACTTTTACAAACAAAAAGAGCGGAAAATCCGCCCTTTTTAATTTCAGCTATTCTCGTAAATATCCCGTCTGTGACCCACGTTAAGTGCAAGAATAATAAGCTCGTCGTCTTTTATTTCGCAAATAAGCCGATAATCGCCTATCCTGTAACGCCATTGCCCACTCCGATTAGCCGTCAGACCTTTGCCTTTTGCTCTGGGATTTTCGCACCCTTGTAAATTTTTATCTATCCACGCATATATAATTTTACGAGTGCTTTTGTCCAATTTTTTTAATTGTTTGATAGCTTGTGGGGTATATTCTACTGAATACTTACTCAATTTCAAGCATTTTTGCAACTTCTTCGTGGCTGTAAGTTACAGGATTTTTTTCATATTCTGCTATTGCTTCTTGATACACAGCAAGGTCGTATTCGTCCTCAATTTTCTCAAAAAGTGCTTGTTTAAACGCTTCACCCAACGAAATAGAGTGCATTTTTGCATAACTGTCAGCTAACATTTTTTCCTTTTCCGTTAATCTAATTGAAAAAGCCATAATATCAACTCCTCTTTAGTACATTGTACTACATATTATGCAATTTGTCAAGGAAAATTATTCAGCATAGCTAACAAATTTTCTGATTTTTTTTGTTAAAATTGTCGCAAGGGTGATTTTTGCCATGTCGGGGATAACAAAAGGCAAAACGCAGGTGGAAATTATGCCTGCAAAACCTATGTCGCCGACTTTTTTTGCGTACACAACGTAAAACCACGCACTTCCCAAAGCGTAGCAAACAAAAATTGCGATAATTTGCGAAACCAAAAAAGCCTTAATACTTTTTCCGAAAAGCTTTTCCCACAGCCACATAACCGCCACAGCAACCGCAAATCCCCAGATATAACCGCCCGTAGCACCCAACAAAACCCCTGCTCCGCCTTGAAAACCCGAAAAAACAGGCAGTCCCACCGCTCCCAGAAGTATATATGTCGCCACCGAGCATAGCCCCAATCTTGCACCCCAAACCCCTACCGACAAAAAAATCCCCAACGTTTGCAGGGTAAACGGCACAGCCGTAGGTACAGTTATCCACGAACACACGCAGATTATCGCCGTAAAAAGTCCGCATAAGGTGAGATTTTGCACTTTTGACCTCAATTTTTCAGCTCCGTTCATAAAATTCTTGAATCATTCCTGAGTTTAACACAAAAATAATTCCTTGTCAAACCCCAAACAAACCTTGCACCTTGAAATTTGGGGATTTTCTGTTTAAATTAAGCGTTTTTTCTTGACCTCAAAGGGATTTTGTGTTACAATATAATTTGGTATAGAATTTGTTTGAAAGGATTTTTTATATGGCTAACTACATTCAGAAACCTAAAGGCACACAGGACGTTGTTCCGAGCGAAAGCTATAAATGGCACACCGTTGAAAATATCGTCACGCAAACAGCACAACAGTTCGGATTTAAGGAAATTAGAATTCCGACCTTTGAAGAAACAGGTCTTTTCGTGCGTTCGGTGGGCGACACCACGGACGTTGTTCAAAAGGAAATGTACACCGTTTCGGCAACAGGCGACTCAACGTTCACCTTGCGTCCGGAGGGTACGGCAGGTACAATTCGTGCAATGATTGAAAACGGAGTGCTTAACGAGGGTTTTCCGCAGCGTGCATACTACATTCTTTCGTGTTTTCGTCACGAAAAGCCACAGGCAGGTCGTTTGAGAGAATTTCACCAGTTCGGTTGTGAAATGGTAGGTACGGCTTCGCCTAGCGCAGACGCCGACATTATCGCACTTGCAAAGAACGTTTTGGACAGAGTTGGACTTAAAAATATTCAGCTTAACATAAACTCAATCGGCTGTCCTGAATGTCGTGCAAATTATCACAAGGCACTAAAGGAATACTTTGAAAGCTACAAATCCGAACTTTGCGAAACCTGTAACGACCGTCTTGACAGAAACCCAATGAGAATTTTGGACTGTAAATCGCCGATTTGCTCTAAAATCGCCGAAAACGCACCTGTGATTTTGGACTTTCTCTGTGACGATTGTAAAGAGCATTTTGAAAAATTTCAAGAAAACCTCACACTTATGGGAATTGAGTTTAAAATTAACCCTAAAATCGTAAGAGGTCTTGACTATTACACAAGAACCGTTTTTGAATTTATCACAACAGACATCGGCGCACAGGGTACTGTTTGCGCTGGCGGACGTTACGACGGACTTATCGAAACTCTGGGTGGTGCAAAAACTCCGGCGCTGGGATTTGGTATGGGTCTGGAGCGTCTTATTCTCACAATGGAAAAACAGGGTTGTGAATTTATGGAAGAACTTCCGACCGACCTTTACATTGCGTCAATGGGCGAAAACGCACAGAAAAAAGCCGTTTGGCTTACAACTCTTTTGCGTAAAGAGGGCTTTAAGGTAGAATACGACATCGTGGGCAGAGGTCTAAAGCCACAGATGAAATATGCCGACAAAATCGGTGCAAGATTTGTTGTGGTTTTGGGCGACAGCGAGCTTGAAAACGGTGTTGCAAAACTTAAAAATATGAAAACTCACGAACAAACCGACATTCATCTTGACGAAAACTTTACCGAGGATTTCGGTCAGGTTTACTACGACATTCTTATGGACGAGGACGAGGATTTCAAGGCGTTTGTTGAGAGCATTAACAACAATCTCTAAAGAGATTTGAAAGGAATAAATTTATGAGCTGTAAAGTATGTGAAAAAATCACCCCTAGAGATAGCTTTAGGGACGTAATGGAATACGCAGAGGTTATTAAGCTTTTGTCCGAAATGGAGAAAAACGGTGAAATTGAGCCGACATATATGACTTGTCCGTTTGACCGAGTTTTCGGAAATATTGAAGAAAAGGTTATTGCGTTTTACCAAAGAAGAATGTTTCATCAGGTGAAATGCACAAACTGCGGTGAAATTTACGGGCTTATCTGCGACGTTGAGCTAGGCGACGGTCAGCTGAAAATCAACGACAAGGTATTTAACCCTGACAATTATCCTACAAAATAAAGGAGCAAAGTCACTTGTTAAGAATTATACCGAAAAAACTCAACTTTGAAAGTTCTATGTCGGCAAAAAAGTTTTTGCAAAAACTTAACGGTTGCATTTATTCGCCAAAGGAAACGGGACTTTTCAAGGTGAACAAAATTATAAAAAATCATTTCAGCGAGGACTTTTTCTATGGTTCACGCCGAGAAAACGCCTTTACGGTATATCACCACAACGTAAAAAAGCGTGACGGTGGCGGGGTTAGGTTTAACGGCGTAGTCATCGACACCGACAAGGGCTGTAAAATTCAGGGCTATCTCAGACAGGGAATTTCAGCGTACCTATTTTGCCTTGTGTGGGTGGTTTTGACGTTTATGATTACGGTAGTTTTAGTTGTGGAAAATCCGCCGTATGCGTTGTTGTCGCTGGCATTTATGCTGGTGGGAATTTTCGCAGGCTTTTGGGATTACGGAAATTCCAAAAAAATTAAAGAGTTTTTTGAAAATCTTTGCGAAAACTAATACAAAATCCAATGAAGGGAATGTTTAATATGGCAAATGATACAATGAAGGGACTTCGCCGTACACATTACTGTGGCGAAATTCCTCTTGAACAAGGCGCACAGGTCGTTGTGGGAGGTTTTGTTCAGAAAATTCGTGACTTGGGAAATCTTATTTTCATCGACTTGAGAGATAGAACAGGCATAGTCCAGCTTTCGTTTAACGACAGCACCGACCGTGAAATTTTTGCAAAGGCACAAACCGTTAAAAGCGAATTTGTCCTTATGGCAAAGGGCGTTGTTACACCTCGTGAAAGCGTAAACAAGGAAATTCCGACAGGCACGGTGGAAATTATGGTTGATGATTTGAGAATACTCTCAAAGGCACAGACGCCACCTTTTGAAGTTACAAACTCGGACAAGGTTAATGATGAATTGAAGCTTAAATATCGTTATCTCGATTTGAGAAATCCACGTTTACAGAAAAATATTATCACCCGTCACAAAATCGCACAGGTGACAAGAGAATACTTCTACGAAAACGGATTTTTGGAAATTGAAACCCCAATGATGATGAAATCTACTCCAGAGGGTGCTAGAGATTACCTCGTGCCGTCCAGAGTACACCCAGGCAAATTTTACGCTTTGCCACAGTCGCCGCAGATTTACAAACAGCTTTTGATGATTTCGGGCTACGACAGATATATCCAGCTTGCGAGATGTTTCCGTGACGAGGATTTGAGAGCCGACAGACAGCCTGAATTTACACAAATTGACCTTGAAATGTCGTTTGTTGACGCAGAGGACATTCAAAATTGTATCGAGGGGTATGTTTCACGTCTTTTCAAAGAGGTTATGGGCGTTGAAATTTCAACACCTATTCCACGTTTAACATTTGCCGACGCAATGAACAAATACGGTTCTGACAAGCCTGACACACGTTTTGCAATGGAAATTCAGGATATTTCAAATGCCGTAAAGGACATTGACTTCCCTGTTTTCAAGGACGCTTTGGCAAACGGCGGAACTGTCCGTGCAATTGTAGCAAAGAACGCTTCAAAAACTTATACAAGAAAAGAAATCGACAAGCTTATCGAACACGCAAAGGGCATTGGCGCAAAGGGTCTTGCGTACATTCGTTGGACGGACGAGGGTGCAAATTGTTCGTTCAAGAAATTTATGGACGAAGAACAGACAGCTAAGCTTTTGGCTGAAGTTGGCGCTGAAAACGGCGACTTGGTGCTTATCGGTGCAGACAAAGACAAGGTTGTGTTGCCTGTTTTGGGTGCAATCAGACTTATCGTTGCAAAACGTCTTGGTATTGTTGACGAAAACAAGTACAACTTTGTTTGGATTACGGAATTTCCGTTCTTTGAATGGGACGAGGACTCAAATACTTGGGTTGCTATGCACCACCCGTTCACAATGCCAATGGAAGAATGTCTTGAATATCTGGACAGCGACCCTGCAAAGGTTCGTGCAAAGGCTTGGGACTTGGTTCTCAACGGCACCGAACTTTCAAGCGGTTCAATGAGAATTACGGACTATGAACTTCAGCAAAAAATGTTTGAAGCTTTGGGTCTAACGGCTGAAGAAATCGACGCAAAATTCGGTTTCCTTGTTGACGCATACAAGTACGCCGCTCCGCCACACGGTGGTATGGGTATCGGTCTTGACAGACTTTCAATGATTATGTGCGGTGCGGATTCTTTGAGAGATGTAGTTGCGTTCCCTAAGGTTCAAAACGCAAGCGAGCTTATGAGCGCCTGCCCGTCGGTTGTTGACGAAAAACAGCTTGACGAACTTTTCATTAAATCAACCGCAAAGGAATAATTAACGCATTTTTAAACGCTCCGAATTTTTCGGGGCGTTTTTTTGCAAAAAATCACCCCTTTTGTCGAAACATTTTTCAAATGCCGTAAAAAATACGCCAATACTATAGACAAAAAGGAAATTTTATGGTAAAATAAGTGTGTAGTTATCGTTTTGCCCACGGTTTTTGTTTGCAAACGAAAACTGCGGTTTTTTAGATTTGGAAATTTCAGGCTTCGTGCCTGTATGTTTTAAGGATTAGTTATGGAAAACAACAAGAAAATTTATGTAATTCTCACCCAGACGGGAACGATTCCTGCGAGAATTATCAAACTTATAACAAAAGCGCCGTACAATCACACGTCAATCACCTGTGACGAGGAACTTTACGATATTTACAGCTTTTGTCGCAAATTCAAACGCACGCCGTTGCCGGCAGGGTTTGTGAACGAAACCGAAATTGGGGTTTTTGAAATGTTCAGGCTTGTGCCTTGCGAGGTGTACGCTTTTGACGTGACAGACGAACAGTATGATACATACCAGAATTTGATTGATAATTTTAAACGCAAATCGAAAATTTACGCATACAACGTGCTGGGACTGTTTGCGTTGGGGTTCGGGATACCCGTTCACCGCAAAAATCACTACATTTGTTCCCAATTTGTAGCGGAAATTCTCACCGAATGTGGGGTTGCAAAATTTCACAAAGATTTGTGCCTTGTAAAACCCGACGATTTTCGCTATCTTAAAAACGCAAGACTTGTGTACAAGGGCGATTTAAACCAACTCAGCGAGGTTAAAAAAGCGATTGTTTTTAACCGTATTTAAACAAAAGAAGGCAAATTTATGAAACTTTATCTGGTTATTCCATGTTATAACGAGGAAGAAGTTTTGCACGAAACGGCAAAACAGTTGAAAGAAAAGCTTAACGGTCTTATGAATCTGGGCAAAATTTCGGGAAACAGCAAAATTTGTTTTGTGGACGACGGTTCTAAGGACAAAACGTGGGAAATTATTCAACAGCTTCACCAACAGGACAAGATTTTTCGTGGCATAAAACTTTCACGAAACAAGGGTCACCAGAACGCACTTTTGGCAGGACTTATGACCGTCAAGGGCGAATGTGACGCTGCAATTTCTCTTGACGCAGACCTGCAAGACGACATAAACGCCATTGACGAAATGGTGGACAAATACCTTGACGAAAACTGCGACGTGGTTTACGGGGTGCGGAGCAGTCGCAAAACCGACACGTTTTTCAAAAAGTTTACCGCAGAGGGATTTTACAAAATTATGGCGAAAATGGGCATTGAAATTGTGTTTAACCACGCAGATTTCAGACTTATGAGCAAAAAGGCACTCGACGGGTTGGAGCAATTTGACGAGGTAAACCTGTTTTTGCGTGGAATTGTGCCACTTGTCGGCTATAAATCCGACAAGGTTTACTACGAACGCAAAGAGCGTTTTGCGGGCGAATCAAAGTACCCTCTGAAAAAAATGCTGGCTTTTGCCCTAGAGGGAATAACTTCCATGTCTGTAAAACCAATCCGTTTTATAACATTTTTGGGACTTTCGATTTTTGCCATAAGCATAGGAATGTTAATTTACTTTCTTGTTCGCCACTTTATGGGGGCGACCGTTACGGGGTGGACGTCTATTGCCGTATCCGTTTGGGCAATCGGCGGTTTGCAACTTTTGTCAATCGGCGTTATCGGAGAATACATTGGCAAAATTTATCTGGAAACAAAGCACCGACCGAAATTTATCGTAGAAACCTACCTAGACGACTAAAAAAGGGAACACCAATTGGTGTTCCCTTAAATTTTATCCCTCGTATTCTCTGACGCGAAGTTCGATACCCAGTTTTTTTACAAGTTCTTTGGAGCGTTTAATTTCGTCCTCACCGATAACGTCCACAACCGTCATCATAACCTGCGGAACGTACTTTGTACAGTCCATTGCAAATTTCTGCATAGCCTCAAATGCGTTCTCAAAGCTTGGTCTTGTCACGGCATTGTACTCTGCCTCGGTAGGTGCGTTAAGACTTATTGACACGCAGTCGATTATTCCCTCAAAGCACGATGCTGTCGGCTTTTTGTTAATCAAATCCGAAAGTCCGTTTGTGTTAATTCTCACCCTTGTCTTAGACACCGACTTAATGTACTTTGCACATTCGCACAAAACCTCCAAAGCCTCGGTAGGTTCGCCGTAGCCACAGAAAATTATCTCCTCAAAGCTGTCCAAATCGTACCTTTTTAAATCTTCCACAGCTTCCTCGGCACTAGGGTCGTGTTCAAGCCACAGACTGTCCGAACCGTATGCTCCGTCACCGTTGTTCCTTATGCAAAATGTACAGTTGCACGGACATTTATTTGTTAAATTGATATAAAGCTTGTTGCCTATAACATAGGTTATATTCATACTCATAATGTATTCCTCCAAGTTAATTTAATTCTCAATGTTCAATAACTATTATACTTCATTTTCAGAAAAAATCAAGCCCTTGACGAAAAAAACTCCCTCACGGCGAAGTGAGGGAGCATTTTTTTACAAATTAGTCGTTATAAAGTCCACGCTTAACGTAAGTTGTGTGGAGAATATGATGAGCCTTTTCAGAACCCGGTTCGCCAAAGAATTCAGCGTAAAGCTGTTTGATAGCCTCATTTTCGTGAGATTTTCTAACAGGCATTGCTGCGTCAATGTCGTAAAGAACCTTAGCTCTCAAAGCCTTGATGTCTGTTGTGTTGTGAACATACGCAGGCTGTTGTGGCTGGCCACCGCCGTTTACGCAACCACCTGGGCAACCCATAATTTCGATGAAGTGGTAATCTGCTTCGCCGTTCTGAACCTTTTCAAGAAGTTCCTTAGCGTTTCCAAGACCCGAAGCAACAGCAACCTTAATGTCCATTCCTGCAACATTATAGCTTGCTTCCTTGATTCCGTCAGTACCTCTTACGTCGTTAAATTCAAGTGCAGGAAGTTCTTCGCCTGTGAGAGTTTCAACAGCTGTTCTAAGAGCTGCTTCCATAACTCCGCCTGTTGCACCGAAGATAACTGCGGCACCTGTGGAAATTCCCAAAGGAGCGTCAAATTCTTCGTCAGGAAGTGTGTTAAACTTGATACCTGCTCTGTCAATCATTCTCGCAAGTTCACGGGTTGTGATTGAAATATCAACGTCAGGAACGCCTGCTGCGTCCATATCATCTCTGCCGATTTCAAATTTCTTAGCCGTACAAGGCATTACTGCTACGACTACCATATCCTTAGGGTCGATACCCATTTTCTGAGCGTAATATGTCTTAGCTGTTGCACCAAACATCTGCATTGGTGATTTACAGCTTGAAAGATTTTCGGTCATATCAGGGAAATAATGCTCGCAGTATTTAATCCATCCCGGTGAACAAGATGTGATGAGTGGGAGCTTTCCACCGTTTTTAACTCTGCCCAAAAATTCGTTAGCCTCTTCCATAATTGTAAGGTCAGCTGCGAAGTCGGTGTCAAATACCTTGTCAAAGCCCAAGCGTCTGAGTGCCGAAACCATTTTGCCCTCAACATTTGTACCGATAGGCATACCGAAAGCCTCGCCGAGTGCTGCTCTTACGGCTGGAGCTGTCTGGACAATAACTGTCTTTGTTTCATCAGCCAAAGCGTCAAACACGTCTGCTGTGTTGTCCTTTTCAGCCAAAGCACCTGTTGGACAAACAGAAATACACTGTCCGCAAGATACGCACGAAGTTTCGCCAAGTCCCATATCAAATGCCGAGCCGATAAATGTTCTGAAACCTCTTTCGTTAGCGCCGATAACGCCGATTTTCTGCGTCTTAGCACACACTGCGGAACATCTTCTACAAAGAATACACTTGTTGTTATCTCTAATCATATGAGCGGCAGAATCGTCAATCTCGTAGCAATTCTTTACGCCGTCGTAGTAACTTTCATCGTCAACGCCCAAATCCTTACAAAGTTTCTGAAGTTCGCAATTTCCGCTTCTTACGCACGAAAGACACTTTCTGTCGTGGTTTGAAAGAATAAGCTGTAATGTCTGACGTCTTGATTCAATTACCTTTGGAGTATTTGTAAATACCTCCATACCCTCAAAAATCGGGTAAACGCAAGACGCAACAAGGCTTCTTGCACCCTTAACTTCTACAACACAAATACGGCAAGCACCGATTTCGTTGATTTCCTTGAGGAAACAAAGGGTTGGAATTTCTATTGATGCGAGTCTAGCTGCTTCAAGGATTGTTGAACCCTTTGGTGCAGATACAGCCACGCCGTTGATTTTAATATTAACCATATCCATTTCTTATTTTCCTCCCGATTACTTCTTTTCGATAGCGCCGAATTTACATTTTTCGATACAAGCGCCACACTTAACACACTTTGTTGTATCAATAGCAAGAGCAGGGAGCTTTTTACCAGGTGCAACATAGTCTGTCTTAACCATAGCCGACGCAGGACACTGTCTTGCACAAAGTCCGCAACCGATACATTTTTCCTTGTTAATGCTGTATGAAAGCAAATCTTTACATACGCCCGCAGGACACTTCTTGTCAACAACGTGAGCAATATATTCATCTCTGAAGTATTTGAGAGTTGACAAAACAGGGTTCGGAGCAGTCTGTCCAAGACCGCAAAGGGAGTTTTCCTTTATGTAGTAACAAAGTTTTTCAATCTTGTCAATATCTTCAAGCGTACCCTTACCCTTTGTAATCTTGTCAAGAAGTTCGTAAAGACGTTTTGTACCAACACGACAAGGCGTACATTTACCGCATGATTCGTCAACAGTAAATTCAAGGAAGAATTTCGCAATATCAACCATACAGTTATCTTCGTCCATAACGATAAGTCCGCCTGAACCCATCATTGAGCCGATTGAAATAAGGTTATCGTAGTCGATTTCGATATCATAATGTGAAAGTGGAATACAACCGCCCGATGGACCACCTGTCTGTGCAGCCTTGAACTTTTTGCCGTTAGGGATACCGCCGCCGATTTCTTCGATAACGGTTCTCAAAGTTGTACCCATAGGAACTTCTACAAGACCTGTGTTGTGGATTTTACCACCCAAAGCAAATACCTTTGTACCCTTTGACTTTTCGGTACCCATTGAAGCAAACCACTCCGGACCGTTAAGGATAATCTGCGGAATATTTGCGTATGTTTCAACGTTATTAAGAATTGTAGGCTTGTTGAAAAGACCCTTTTCAGCAGGGAACGGCGGACGTGGACGTGGCTCACCTCTGTTGCCCTCGATAGAGGTCATCAAAGCTGTTTCTTCACCACAAACGAACGCACCTGCACCAAGTCTTAGACCAACGTCAAAGCTAAAGTCTGTTCCGAAAATGTTATTTCCCAAAACTCCTGCTTCCTTAGCCTGTGCAATAGCGATTTCAAGACGCTTAACAGCGATTGGGTATTCGGCACGAACGTAAATATAACCCTGATTAGCGCCGATTGCATAACCTGCGATAGCCATAGCTTCAAGAACAACGTGTGGGTCGCCCTCAAGAACCGAACGGTCCATAAATGCGCCCGGGTCGCCCTCGTCGGCGTTACAGCAAACATACTTCTGTCCGCCCTTTACCAAATCCTTAGCAAGCTGCCACTTTCTTCCTGTTGGGAATCCGCCGCCGCCGCGACCTCTAAGTCCCGAATCAAGAATACACTTGATAACTTCGTCAGGCGTCATTTCCGTAATAGCTTTACCCAAAGCCTTATATCCGTTTGTACCGAAATATTCGTTAATGTTTTCAGGGTCGATAACGCCACAGTTTCTCAAAGCAACTCTGTGCTGTTTAGCATAGAAAGCTGTGTCGCCCAAAGCCTTAATTTCGTCGCCCTTTACGGTTTCGTCATAGAGAAATTCCTTAACAGGGTTTCCGCCGATGAAATGTTCGTCAACAATTCTCGGAATTTCGTCAACGTCTACTCTGGAGTAGAATGTTCCCTCCGGGTAAACAATCATAATCGGGCCTAATGCGCAAAGACCGAAACAGCCTGTTTTAACAATCTGAATTTTGTCATTAAGACCCTTTGCTTCAAGCTCTGATTCAAGCTTTTCTATAACTTTAAGAGAGCCTGATGAAGTACAACCCGTACCACCACACACCAAAACGTGTCTTTCGTACTTGGAGTCAGCGTCGCCGTTTGTTCTAAGTGCGACTTCTTTTTCCATCTGTTCTCTGATAACCTTGAGTTCGTCAAGAGTTTTCATAAATAATCCTCCTATGTTTTTTATTAAGTATTAGTCAGCGTATTTTTCAAGAATACCTGCCACGTCGTCTACTGTAAGTCTGCCGTAAACGTCGTCGTTTACCGTCAAAACAGGTGCAAGACCGCAAGCACCGATACAACGGCAGTCAACAAGTGAGAATTTGCCGTCAGGCGTTGTTTCGCCGCCCTTGATTCCCAAAATTTCGGAAAGTTTGTTGAAAATATCGCCCGAACCTTTAACATAGCAAGCCGTACCCAGACAAACCGAAATAGTGTATTTACCCTTAGGGTTAAGTGAGAACTGTGAATAAAAAGTTACTACACCGTACACTTTTTCAAGAGGAATGTCCATTTCCTTAGCAATAATTTCCTGTACTTCGATTGGGAGATAACCGTACACTTCCTGTGCCTGCTGTAAAACCGGCATAAGTGCGCCCTTGTCATCTTTGTGAGCCTCAATAATCTTCAAAAGCTCCGCTTCCTGTTCAGGAGTTCCGTTAAACGGAATTGTTGATGTTTTTTTGCCCATTTCTAAACCTCCAATGTTTTATTTCAAATATCAATTATGAAAAATTTTAACACACTTTTCATAAACCCATACAATCGTTTTTATCACGAATTATAATGGTTATTTATCAATAATTATAACACATTGCTAAAAAAATATCAATGAAAATATCTAACATAGCTTGACCCATTTTTTTGTGCATTTTCGACAAAGTATACCAATTTAGTGCGGTTTCCTATTGCTAACTTTACATATTTGTCGTAAAAAAAGAGGTCTGCTTTATAAAAAGCAAACCTCTTTGCAATTGTTTTAATTAAAGTTTGTTGCCACAGTATTTGCAGAATTTTGCCGCTTCTTCGTTATCATAACCGCAATTTGGGCAAACACCCGATTTTGTTTCCAAAACAGGTTCTTCTTCCGCAACAGGTGCAACCTCTTCGATAATCGGCTGTTCTTCCACAACAGGCTGTTCTTCAACAACAGGTGCGGAAACAGGGATTTCAGCCACAGCAGGCACAACAGCCTCCGGCATTACAGCAGGTTCAACAGGCTGTGGAATATTCTGCACAGGGGTTGGCATTTCTTGCGGCATAGCAAGACCGCTAACGGATTTCGGAGCATTTCTGAACACTTCCACAGTAGTTTTTGAAACGCCCGCCTTAATCAAAATTCCGATTCCGGCAAAGAAAATCAAAAGGCTGACAAACGCAGGCAAACCGTAATTTACCACTTGGTTTACCGCTCTGAAAAGTTCGCCGTCGCTTTTTGTGTTTTTAAGGTTTCCGTCCAAAACGTACTTTATGGTTTCATATGTAGGAACAAGAGCGTTTGCTACGCCCACAACCGCAAGCAAAAGACCCTCTTTCGTGCCGGTTGTTTTTTTGCCCACACCCGAAATAACGATAATCATTGACAGAAAAGCAAACGCAAAAACAGTCACCGCCGTACCGTACACTTCTAAGTAACTTTTTGAGTTAAGCAAAACAAAGTTGACCAAATCTCCGCTTTTGAAAAGCTGTTTGTACACAAATTGCATAACAAACTCCTGCACAACGCCGAAAGCCGAGAACAAAAATGCGAAAATCATCATAACCGTAGGGAACCCTTTTGTGTTTGTAAGCTTCTTTTTCATAACAATACTCCTTTTCACGTCAAAATATTAAACGTCCTACTAATCCAATAATAAACTATTTTTCAGATATTGTCAACATTTTTTTGTCGAATTTTCTGCACTTTTGCCTTTAAGGATAATTTTTTTTGCGATTTTGCCGTTTTTGTACTCAAAAACGAACACAATTCCCAGAGCCAAAATTCCGCAAACAGTACAAATTATTCCTTGCGTCAGATAATTCGGGAAAAATTTCATTGTTACGGTGTGTTCGCCCGCCGAAAGAGGAATTGTAATCAGACAGTCAAGGGACTTTTGCGCCTCAACTTTTTGTCCGTCAACCTCAATCGTCCAGCCTTCTTCATACGGAATCGTAGTAAACAAAACCTGACCTTCTTCGGCTGTTACCGTACCTTCAAGGTATGTGTCGGAGTGTTCGGTGATATTCCACGTTCTGTTTTTCATTTCGGCAATAGCTTCTTCAAAAGCGTCGTAGTTAAAGAAATAAAACAGTTCGTCCGACCAATAAGCTTCCATATTTTCAGGCAAAATCGTCACACGCACTCTGATTTGGTCGCCTTTGTGGAATGTTCCCAGTTCGGTAATAGAATAGTCGTCGCCCTCAAAGAACGAACCCACATATTCAAATTCTGCGTCGTCGCCCACGTCGCCCGTTGAGGACGAAGCCACCCAGATATTTACCTTGCGTTCGTACATTGTCGGCAAAAACATATAAAACGGCCCGTCAAACGTGGACGTAAAGAGATAGTCAATATGACATTCGCCCAGTTCTTCCTTAATATATGCGTACTTTTTGTGGTCGTTTGAAACATTGTACGTCTGCAAATTTTCGGTGGTTGTTTTGTCGTAGTAAACTCTTTCAAAAAATTGAATATCGCTGTCGCTGTCAAGAATATAATTAAGAAGATTATTCTGGTTTTCAAACGGGTTTGTGTCGTCCACAACAAGTTCCTGAATACGTTTGTCGGCGGTGTAACCCATTGAAAGTGCGTAAGGGTTTTCGTAAACCGAAATAATCGAAAGTGTTTGAGTTGCGGGAATTTTAACGCTGTACTTTTCAGGCATAAACTGTTGCGAACGGTAATGGTCGTCGGCTCTGTCCATAATGTATTTAATGTTAAAAATTGCGTCTGTCAAAGGGGTTGCGCCGTCGTATTTGGTATAATGTCCGCCGTAGGCATACCCCAATTTGTCAAGAAGCGTCAGCACCGGAGCGTTCATTGTGGAGCTTGAATGTGAAATTCCCGCATATCCCGCACCGATAGGGTCGTTTACAGTTCTGTGAAAGGTTGCTTCCATTCTGAAAAAACTATCGTCTTGTTCGTTCACCATATCCACTATGTCGATAAGTTCCGCCATATAATCGGTATAACCGTCGTATGACGAATACGAAAGACCGCTAAGACCCTCAATTTCAGGGTTTACGCCTATATCGTTCTTAACAAGGGTGTCAAGGGTGTTTGCGAAAAGTTCCACGCACAAAATTCCCACCAGAACAATACACGCAGGTTTTGAATTTTTCGTCTGAATAACATGAACTGCGATATAACACAAAATCACAGCGAGAATTGTTGCTACGATTCCTTGCGGAACAACATAAGAAGTATCGTCCTCGGTTATGGTTCTGAAAGCCTTGAAATATTCCAAATCCTGTGATTCGTAATACACAACCGTTATCAAAATTCCGAAAACAGTTGCGCCTATTGCGTGACCTTTTATACCGTCAAGGTTTTCAAAGGCTCTTGCAGCCATTAAAATTAAAATTGCGGAAAACGTAAACGAATATCTGTACGGCAACCAGTTCGGCACCTGAAAACCGTGCCATGCCATATCCACAGGTGCAATCCACATACACGCAACAAGAACAAGAGCCACGATTCCTTTGCCGATTTTTTCTTTTGACGGAATTTTTTCGTTAAGGAAAAACGACGGAATCAAAAGCAACGTTAAAGTTCCGCAATAAATCATCGGCAACCCCGTCGGATAAACCGTATCATAGCTAAGCGGGAAAAGTTTTGCGATAAATTCCACAAAAGTAAACTGGGTTCTTAGTGTAAAATCAGGTTCGGTAAATTCAAGTTTGCCCAATTTCAACGAATTATACACAGGTATAATCACAATGCAAGCGCACAAAATCGCAATGACTGTTCCTACAAAAAATTTAAGACAAACGGTTACAAAATTTTTCGGGAAAATTCTGTTTTCCTTTGAAAAGCACACATATATAAAGTAAATCAGCGTGAAAAAGCCAATCATATATCCGATATAAAAATGTGCAACAAACATCAGCGCCAGCGGAATAATATACGGCATGAGTTTGCCCTCGTCCACCAAACGGTGTACGCCCCACATTATAAGAGGTAAATATACAAGTCCGTCAAGCCACATAGGGTCCATAAGCTGTACGGTCATGTACGACATCAGCGAATACAACAACGAAAATGTTATCAGCGTGGAAGTTTTTTTATGACCTGTTTTTTTCAGGAAAAACATAAACGTAACCGACGCCGTGCCGATTTTCGCAAGTTGCATAAACAATACCGAATAGCACATAAAACTTCTCGGCAAAAGGCAGATTATCAGCATAAACGGGCTTGCTAAATAATACGCAAAAATCCCGAACAGTTCGCCCGAAAGGTTTCGTCCCCAGCTGTAAATTATGCTGTGACCGCCCCAAAACCAGTCGTGGAGCAGTTCGTAATAATACACATACTGTCCGTTAAGGTCAAGGACAAGGACGGATTCTTCACCCACAGGTGCGATTCCGAAAACCTCATACGCAACCATCATCACCGCAATCGGCAAAAAGAACGCCAGAAAATACCATTTTTTATCCATGCACCATCTGCCTAATTTTTCCATAATTCCCTTTGGCGACGGGAATTTAAGAGCGTTTTTCGGTGCTTTCAGCGTTTTTTCATCACTCATCTTTTTTATCCTTTCCGTTATTCAAAATGTCACGAATGATAAATTTCGGACGTTTTTTAATTTCTTCGTAAATTTTTTCAAGGTAGTACCCGATTATTCCAAGACTGAACATAATCACGCTTCCGATAATCAAAAGCAACAGAATAACCGTCGTGAAACCCTCCAGAG
Source organism: uncultured Ruminococcus sp. (assembly GCA_964480525.1). Classification (GTDB taxonomy): domain Bacteria; phylum Bacillota; class Clostridia; order Oscillospirales; family Ruminococcaceae; genus JAAZZIT01. Next base: position 50,910 of record CAYZOV010000009.1, on the reverse strand, counting down.
AGTTGCCTGTGACGTAATTATATATAGTCTGAACCCCCAAAATAAGAGAGATTATAAACAACAGTACCCCACAACCCGTCACCAACTGCATAGGGGCGCAGGTAAACGAAGTTACGGAAGAAATTGCGTACTTGACAAGGGACTTCACCGACCATTTGGACGTGCCGTCAAAACGTTCGGCAACCTCAAAGTACACCTTTTCGGTCTTGAATCCCACCCAGCTTGACAACGCCCTGAAAAACGTCAAACGTTCGGGCATATCGTTCAGAGCGTCGATAACGCACCTGTCAATCAACTTGAAGTCGGACGCCCCGTCCATGTCAAGTTTTGAAGCTTTTTTTATCAGTTTGTAAAATAATTTAGAAAAACCTTTGTAAACAATATTTTCTTTGCCACGGTCGGCTTTTACGCCCTCCACCACGTCAACGTCGTTGTTTTTCCAAATGTTGTACATTTCCACAATTGTTTGGGGCGGGTGTTGCAAATCGCAATCCATAACCACGGCGCAGTCGCCTGTGCAGACTTTCAAACCGGCAAAAATTGCGGCTTCTTTGCCGAAATTTCGGGAAAAGTTCACCGAAACCACACGTTTGTCGTTTTGAGAAAGTTCGGTCAAGACCTCCCAAGTTTTGTCGCTTGAACCGTCGTTTACGAAAACCAGCTGAAAGTCGATATTATTATCTTCTAAAATCTTCGCCACAACGTTTTTTGTGTTTTGGACGTTGCCCTGTTCGTTGTAGCTGGGAATGATTACAGAAATCATTAAAATATTCTCCTTTGGAATCAGGTTACAAAAACCCATAGTACGGTATAATTGTAACATTTCTTAAACAATTTGTCAACAACGAATTTTTATCGTTTGCCCGTCACGGGGCTAACTTTTTGCAGTTTAAACCCGAACTAAACCGCACCGTCTGAATTTATGTAAAAAGCGTAGTTTGAGTTAAACTGAACTTTCTGCCAAACGACTATTCGGGGGTTTGTGACCGCCGAGGATTGATTATTGTAACTGTAACTTTGCCGTTTAATCCCACTATCTTCCAAAGTCCGCCAGAGAATAAAAGTTTTCGGAAAACGTGCCGTTTTCATCATTTCACCTCACCACACTTCTGTTGGGGCGGATATGTTTGTTTTGTTCGGTGGCGAAGTTTGTAATAGTTTAAAGTTTTCGTTTTTCGCAAACTTTAAAACTTCGTCAGAAAATAAAGTTTTTGGTCAAGCTTTTTTCAAAAAGCTTGTAGGTTTCCAAAGGGCGAAGCCCTTGGTCGCCGTCCGCAGATGGCGAAACACCCCAATACCATTAAGCGTTTTTCGGGGGGAGCAGAAACATAAGTCATTATGTTTCTGCGATGGGGGACTTTTCAAGTAAAAAGTCCCCCTAGTAGAAAAGCTTAACAATCTCCCCTCGCAAAATAGTCCGGTGGACTATTTTGCGATAAACAAAGTGGGGTAGGAAAATGTGCAAGGGTTTTAGGTTTTGGCTAGTTTTGTGCTGATAGCCAAAGTTTGCTATTAGGAGCTACGCTCCTAGATTGGTTTGTAACCTTTTTGACTATTCTTTTTCAAAGGGGGAAACCTTCTTTGGGGAAGGAAAACTAAAAAAAACCCCCAAAATCGGGGCATTAGACAAGATTTCAGCAATTACAAACCCGTCTATACGCACAAACCAGAGTTTTGCAGTTTTGCTTGCAAAACGTAAAACTCGCATGCGAAGCGCAGTTTCGCATATGCCCCCTCAACCCCCACCACCTTTTGAAAAAGGTGGACGAAAACTTTTATGTTCTGACGGACTTTGGGAGATAGTGGGGATTCACGGCAGAGTTACAGTTACAACCGCCAAACCACGGTGCGGTGAAATGATGAAACGCCACGTTTTCAAAAAAACTTTTACGTTCTGACAAAAGTTTAAAGTTAGCAAAAAATCGAAAACTATAAACTATTTCAAACTTCGCCACCGAACAAAACAAACTTTACTACCCCACAAAAGCGTGGTGAGGTGAAATGATGAAAACGGTACGTTTTCCGGCACGTTTCCACAAAAAAAGAACCCTCACGGGTTCTTTACAAGTTTACAGCCTTGCGTACTGTTACGGCGTTGCATTTCTTTATCAATCTCATTCATTACACAAAATTTCTTCAAGCTCCACAGCGGTGCCACCAAATCCTCTTTCACCCCGTCGCCTGTGATTCTCTGGATAACCACTTCGGGCGGAATTATCTCCAACTGGTCGCAAACAAGCTGTGCGTATTCTTCCATTTCAAAAATCGGAAAATGCTCCTTTTCATAAAGCCTTTCAAGCGCCGTGCCACGAATTATGTGCAACAAGTGAAGTTTTATGCTGTGCGGTGAAAGCCCTGCCACCTCTTTGACCGTTTGCAACATCATTTCTTTTGTTTCAAAAGGCAGACCGTTTATCAAATGCACACACACGTTTACGCCGTGGTTTTTCAGCAAATTATACCCCTTGACAAAATCCTCATAGGTGTGACCTCGGTTTATAAGTTTTGCGGTTTGGTCGTGGACTGTCTGAAGTCCCAGTTCCACGGTAACATATTTATCCTGCGACAGTTCGGCAAAAAGTTTTGCAAAATTTTCATCAATACAGTCCGCCCTTGTTGCCACGGACAGCCCCACGGCGTTTTCAAAATTCACCGCACGCCTGAAAAGACCGCTGAGTTTTTCAAAATCACCGTATGTGTTTGTTCCTGCCTGAAAATAGGGGATATACACAGCGTCCTGCCATTTTTTATGAAGCTGTTGCCTGATTTTGTCAAACTGCACCTGAATATCGTCGGCACAATTTCCCGCAAAATCTCCGCTTCGTTTATCCGAACAGTAAATGCAACCGCCCACCCCTTTTGTTCCGTCACGGTTAGGGCAACCGCAACCTGCGTCAAGGCTGACTTTGAAAACTTTTTTTCCGAATCTGTGTTTTAAATAATAATTATAGGTGTGGTACCTTTTGTTGTCGTCGGAATAAATAAAAGGTGTATTCAACTAATCTCCGTCCTTTGTTGTTTCTTCGTGGGAAACCACTTTTACAGGCGTAACTTTGCTACTGTCTTTTGCAAGCTGTGCCAGAATTTCCGCACGTTTTTTGCGGTTTTCCACCTTTTCGTAATGGGCGTTCACGTTTTCTCTCAAAAGATAATAACACGTCGAAGCAATCGGCACGCCAACAATCATACCCACGATTCCTGCTAAAGCGCCGCCGACCGTCACCGCAGCCAAAACCCACATTGCAGGAAGTCCCACCGACGAACCCACAACTTTCGGGTAAATCAAATTGCCCTCGATTTGTTGCAAAACCACAATGTAAACAATAAAAAGTATCGCCTTAATCGGGTCGTCCATCATAATCATAAACGCACCCACGCCTGCGCCGATAAACGCACCCACAATAGGAATAAGCGCCGTAATTCCCACCAGAGCGCCAATCATACCGGCATAAGGGAAGTTAAAGACAAGCATACCCAACATACACAGCGTACCCAGAATAATAGCTTCGGTGAACTGTCCGACCACGAATTTTCCGAAAATATCGTTTGCAACACCGCAAACATGGAAAAGCCTGCTTGTTTGGTTTTCAGGAAACCACGCTCTGAGGACTTTTTGGACGTTTTTCTTCAAACTTTCTTTGTTTGCCAAAATATACACCCCGAAAATCACGCCGATAACCGCATTTACAACTCCGCCGAAGAACGAAGTAATAAATGTAAACGTCGAACCCAAAATTCCCCCTGCCGTCGTCTGCAAAATTTCCATAAGTTTTTGAGAAATTTCATCTCTGTTTTGCGAAATAACGTCAACAAGGTTTTTCACCTCTGGGTATTTGTTGTAAAGCTTTTCGCCCTTTGCCACAACCCTATCCAAAAAGTCAGGGAAAATATCAATAAGAAGCTGAACCGTTTTAACAAGTTCGGGAATAACAAGCCACAAAACCCCTGTTACAATTCCCGCAACAATAAGTATAGACAACACAATACTTGCAGGGCGTTTTATTTTTTGCACAAACTTATTTTGGGATTTGAAAAGACGTTTTTCAATTGCTCTCAAAGGCACATTTAAAACAAACGCAATAAAAAATCCCAACACCAACGGAAAAGATACCGAAAAAACATACCCAATCCCGTTCAGAACAGGTTTCAAGTTGTTCAAAAGCATATAAAATCCGATAGCAAAAGCTATGAGAAAAACAAGCTTTTTCATATTATTTTTATCTAACTTCATCTTGACATTTCCTTTCGTAAAATCTGTGTATTATTAAATAATTATTCAAGTCCTGCTTTTTTTCTGTACTGTTTTCTTATAAATTTTCCGCTTTCACTAAGCTGGCTTTCGCCTGCCTTAATGTTTTTCAAATCCGTTGAAGATGTAAAAATCGACGCAGTTTCCGACTTGTTGGCAATTGACCAGTTGATATAACCAATCCCCAGACTGTCAAGTTTTTCAAACCATTTTTGCGATTCGCCCGTATTAAATCCGCTGTTTCCGCTTGCGTCGCAAGTGCCGAACTCCGTAACCAAAATCGGCAAATCTTTGTTATAACAGTCCTCAACACGCTGTCTTAACCAATCCGTGTGAGTGTTTGCGTAAAAATGCAATGCGTACACCACGTTGTTATCCTTAATAGTGTTGCCCACAACGTCCTGAATATCTTGGCTCCATGTTGCGGTTCCGCACACGATAATTGCGTCGTCGTCATATTTTCTGATAGAATTTACAACCTTTTCGCAGTACGGTTTAATTGTTCCCGACCAGTTCACGCCGCCGTTAGGCTCGTTGCACACCTCGTAAATTATATTCGGATAGTCCTTGTACTTTTTCGCAATTTCTTCAAAAAAGCTCTGGGCGTCGCTTGTATGGGTTGACGGGTCGCCCGGATTTAAAACGTGCCAGTCCACAATAACGTACATTCCCAAATCTATGGCGTAATCTATGCCGTCATAAACAAGCTGTTTGTTGCGTTCTTTGTCCTGCAAATAACATTGCTCGCTTCCGCCCCAGCTTTCTTCGATATACATTGCCAGACGAATTGTGTTACAACCCCAGTCGTCCCTCAAAACCTGAAAAGTGTTTTTGTTCACCGTGTCGGGAAACCACCCGATTCCGTGGGTTGACATTCCCAAAAGCTGAAAAACTTCGCCGTTTTTATCAACGATATTTGCCCCCTTTACAGAAAGTTGTCCGTGCTTTTCAACAGGCGTTCCGCTTGGGGCTGGCGTTTTTTCAGGCTCTTTAACAGTTGTCGTAACCGCCGTTGTGGTGGTTGTCTGCTTTTTCGTTGTCGTAACCGCCATGGTTGTCGTGGTCTGGGGTTGTGCAGTTGTAACCGTCGTCGTGGTGGTTGTCTGCGTTTGCGCAGTCGTAACCGTCGTTGCGGTTGTTGTTGCGGTTGTTGACGTAGTAATATTTTTGTCGGTTTTTTCGCCTTTATCCGTTTTAACAGCGTCAAGTCCCACGGGCAGTAAAAAAACAAGCATAACCGCCACAATGAACATTGCGGTTGCGTAAAATTTACGTTTCATAAATAATTCTCCTGTCGATAAAAAATCCTTAAACCTAGTTTAGCACATTTTTTTGTTTAAGTAAAGGGTTTTCGGGTGACAAATCGGAATATTTTGTTGACATTTTGAACAAGCAGAGGTATAATATATCTAAAGAATTTTGCAAGGAGTGTTGTTATGAAAAATCTACTTTTCAAAGCGGAAGATTTCAGAATCGACGAAAAAGTTCCCAGTACGCTGGGCGAAATTAAAACCGTAACGGGTTTTGACGGTCAGGAAGTTTCGGCGTGGCAGATTTCCGACTGGAACTGGAACTGGTCAACGATTCGTGGGGAATTTTCACTTGAAGAAAACAGCGAATACCTATTCTGCTTTTGGCTAAACGGCGGCGAAAACGACCGTTTCGACGAAGTTTGCAACATTGAAATTTGGTTTGGCGACGATTGGGAGGAACGCATTACATACAAGCTTAACCGTCAAAATTTCATGCCGACCATTATAAAAAACGGCTGGTATTTGTTCTGCGTACCGTTTACGACCGAATCGCAACCCCAAACAACAATCCGATTTAACGTCATGGGCTCATACGCCACAATTGCTCCGTCGAAAAATCCAATCGAATACGACGACGTTATTTCCGACGAAGCAGACGAAAAAGCAAAACAACGTCCTAACATTGTATTTCAGGGCGGTTTTCCGGAAGAAAAAAAGTGGGAATTTTCACTTTTGGGCAAAAAATTCTCCACCACTCCCGACAAGCTGAAAAAAATTGCGAAAAAACTCGGCGTTGCCCTTGCTGTTTTTGTTTTTATTCGTGGAATTATCAAAAAGCTTAGTTCAAGAAAAAAATAAGCGGTTTAATCAACCGTGTTTACAAAAAAAGTCCCTGTCGTCTGACAGGGACTTTTAGTTTTTCAGTTTACTTTTTTCTGATAAGTACGCTGTTTACAAGGGCTGCAATAAATGCACCGACAAGCGGACCTACGATAAATACCCAAAGCTGGGTGAGTGACGACCAGTCTGTTTTTCCGATAGCGAAAAGCGCAGGGCCAATGCTTCGTGCAGGGTTTACGGACGTGCCTGTGAGGTTAATGCCCAAAAGGTGTACAAACGTCAAAGCAATACCAATGAAAATCGGTGCGTGCTTTCTCGTACCCTCGTCCTTGCTTTCTGTTACAGCAAGAATTACAAGTACAAACACAAATGTCAGCAAAATTTCCACCAGCAATGCTCCGAACCAGTTAAGGTCGCCGAAGCCGTTTGCACCGAAACCGCAATCCGAAATGTTTTTAAGTTTTGTGTATTTTTCTTTGTCATCGTTCCAGCCTATACCCAATGCACCGCATTTTACCAAAACAGCAAGGAATCCCGACGCAAGAATCGAACCCACAATCTGTGACAAAACATATCCCACAAATTCGTTGGTTTTCATTTTGCCGTCACAAAACATTGCAAACGATACCGCAGGATTGAGGTGCGCTCCCGAAATTGTGCCTACTGTGTACGCAGCTACGATAATCGAAATACCAAACGCCAACGCAATCGCAACAATGTCGCCTGTGACAATTGCCGTTCCACAGCCGAAAAATACCAGAATGAATGTTCCGATAACCTCAGCTATGTACTTTTTTGTTAAAGTGTTCATAAAATGACCTCCTTTGAATATTTTTCTGGTTTTAGTTTAACTTAAAAACTTAATTTTGTCTACTGTTTTTTACTCAAACAGCATAATTTTTGTTGTTTTGTACAAATTTAAAACCCACGATTTAGCTATTATTTAAAATCCACAATTGCAAGCAGCACGGAGAAATAATGAAAAACGCTTCCCGCAACCGTAAACAAATGCCAAACCGAATGGAAATATTTCAATTTTTTCAAGGCGTAAAAAATTATACCGACCGTGTACAAAATTCCACCCACCAAAAGGAAAATCATTGAATTTTTCGGAACTGCTTCAATCATCGGCTTAATGGCGAAAATTATTACCCAGCCCATTGCCACATAACAAACCACCGACGGTTTGCGGTATTTTTCCAAATCCACCGAATTAAGGGTTATGCCTACTGCGGCGGCAATCCACACCACGAAAAACAAAATCCAACCTGTTTTTCCTCTAAGGCTGACCAACGTAAACGGCGTGTATGTTCCCGCAATCAAAAAGAAAATGGTGTTGTGGTCCATTATTCTGAAAAATCTCTTTGCACGTTCGTTTGAAATAGCGTGGTACAGCGTTGACATGGTGTACAGAATAATCAGGCTGGCTCCGTAAATGCACGACGACACAACCGCCCACACGTCCGAATAAACCGCACACAAAACAATCAGCACAACCGTGCCGGCAATCGCAAGCAAACCTCCCGTTCCGTGAGAAACAGCATTGAAAATTTCTTCGCCCAAAGAATATCTCTTTGAAATTTTCACGGCTTTTCTGATTTCTTCGCCCCTCTGCTGTCGCACGTCAAACTTTCTCAATTTGTTTTCGCTCATTAAAAATTCTCCTTTCCGATTACATTTTTACTTAATTCTATTTTAAAACCTTATAATAATTTTGTCAATAGTTATTTTCCCCCATTTGCCTAAAACTTTTTTTAACAAAAAACAAGGGCTTTCCGATTTTTTCGGAAAACCCTTTTTGTCTGCGTTTTTTAATATTTACCCAGCCATGCGCACGCGATATCAAGCGCTTCGTACAAGCTTGATTTTTCCGTGTTTTTTACAAAAACCTTGTCAAACGGCAAATCCTTTGCGGTTGCCATTTTGATAACCCTTACTTTGGACGCAACTTTCATTCCGTCCACGTCTTTGGTTTCTTCGATTTTCATATTTATAACGAACTCGTCGCTCATGTTGCCGAAATAAAGTTCGTTTCCTTTTCTCACAAGCGGAAGCCCTTTATATGTGAAAAAATTCGCCTTGTTTTCCGCCATATGTCACCATTCCTTTCCTGAAAAATCCTCCGTGTTACAAAATCCTTACATTTATCTTAACATATTTCCAACAAAAAAGCAAACATATTTTTGCAGAATTTTGCAACTCTGTCATTTTAACATATTCTCTCTGAAAAATTTGTCGAAATTGACTAAACGAAATCCTTAATTTCCAGTCCGTTTTTAAGGTTGTCGATATTTTCGCTCAAAAGTTCCGTCCAAGTTTTGGAAATCAAGAACTGCGGTCTGCCGTTTAAGAACACAACGGTTCGTCTGTCGGTGAGTTTCACAAACTGCATAAGGTCGCTGTCGCCGTCTTTAAGATTTATAGACACTTCCATATACGGGTCAAGGTCGGTTTGTTCAAAATAAATCTCCGTTGTCGGGCAGGTGATAATATACTGGTACAAGCTCTTGAAATTTGACACGTCCACCTTTTCGCCGTCAAGGGTAACTTCCGTCGGAGCGTCCGTTCCCTCACCGATAAGGTCAAATATGTTCGTCTTGTCGCCCTGTGTTACCGTAATTGTATCAACGTCGTAGATATAATTTGAAGTCATAAGGGTTGCCATAGCGTCCTCCGGGGCATATGTCGCCCACGGCAAATCATCAACTGGCACCGTATAAATAGCGTCTTTTCCTTTTACGCCGTCAAAGTAAACGTAATAACCCGCCACGCTGTCGGTGTCGTTGCCGTTGTCGTCAACGTAATAAATCGGTTTTCCCACAGTCAGCGTATAAACTTCCTTTTCGTCGGTGTCAAGTTTCAACGTTACAACTGCATGAGGATTAGTAATTCCGTATTCTTCCTTGTCCTCGTCCGTCGGAAAAGCCTTAACAGCCTGTTCGGCGTTAAGTCCCCACAATCCGTGAGTTATTTCGGACGAATAAGTTATATTCAACGGCATTGTGATAGGTTCGTACATTATTTGCGACGAAACAACGCTCTGGCTTTCGTCAACGCTTTTGTATTTTACTTCGTACTCCCAGTCCTCACGCCAAACAATCAAATCCAGAATTTCAGGCCATTCGTCGTCAGCCGGCGTAGCAAGAAGCGACGTGCTTACAAAATATTCGGGTTCTCTCAAATAATACTGCAAACCGCTTTCGCTGACGATATACACCGTCGTATTGTCCTTTTCGCAAAGATAATAATAACCGCTTTTCGGGCTTTCGTTGCCGATAAGAAACGTTTTAACGGTTTTGTCAATATCCGCATAACTTACCGTAAAAGTAGACGTCGGTTCCGCAAGACCGTATTTTGAAAGGTCGGTTGCATTTTCTTCCGCAATTTCAAGATACGAAAGCGTTGCCGCAATTTTTGCCGCCGCACCTGTCATAGTGGAATTTTGGTCTAAACCGTCAAGCTGTTCGATTTTCCAACTTTCCGACCCGCTGGCTGTTTGTGTGAAAGTTAAATCGCCGTATTCGTTGTGAACTTCGATACTTTTAACCTGTGTTTTGTCATAATCCACAATAGGCGTTTCTTCTTTTGTGACGTTTGAATTTGTCTGGGACGAACTGTCGCTGTCGTTGTTGTCGTCGTCTTTTGCGGTCAATGACAACGCAACCGCCACAACACCCAAACACACAACGCACACTCCGCAAATTATAAGTCCTTTGAGTTTTGAATTCATAAGAAAACTCCTTTCCTTACTTGTTCTTTCTTCTCATGTAAACAACCAATCCGATTACGAGAGTAATAATCGGGATAATGAATACAAACGTATATTTCAACACGGTTGCCTGTTTGTCCGTAATATCAAACGTAACTGCATTAACGGACTTAGGTTTGAGGACAAGTTCCTGCTTTTTGCCCGTAATTTCGTTAAGCATGGAAATAATCAAATCTCCGTTTTTAAACTGCGGCGACGCCAAAACGCTGTCGTCGAAGAACATATCCGTACCAAACGCCAAAATGTGGCTGTAATCCTGAATGTTGTTGCCGTCGTCGTCAGTTGTGAATTTACATTTTGCGCCTATGCAGAAACTATACAAAATACCCTTTTGTTCCACCGTATTGTTTTCGGTGTCGGCTTCATAAGCTTTTGACGACGTTGCAAGATATTTCCACACAACTTTCATGCCCTCTTCTTCGTAAAGCGCCGTTACAGGTCTTGCGTACGGAACATAATAATACGAACTTGACGTGCCGTCAAAACTGTTGAGATAATATTCGCCCACCAGAGTTTGGATTGTTTTAAACGGGTCGTTAGCATAATAATTCTGACCGTCGCCAATGATTGTTTTTTCGATTTTCAATCCGTATTCTTCCAAAAATTCGTCAAGATTCGGGGTGTCGCCCTGTTCAATGGAAGCCATATAAATAAGGTTTTTCTTCAGATTTCCGTCGTTGTCAAGGAATTTGTCAACCTTTTCGATTTCTTCCGACGTATAATCAAGCTTAGGCGCCGGAATAACCACAACGCTTGTTTCTTCCGGAATATTTTCCGTTGTAATGTTAATTTCGTTTACGATATATCCGTTTGCACTTAACAGCGATTTAAAGTACGTCAGTTCCGCTTCTTTTCGGTCGGTGTTAAGGAACGTAACCGTAATCGCACTGTCGTCCGCAACCGTCATAAGCGCCGAAACAAACGCACTTTCGGCATTTGACGTACCCAACATACCGTAGGAATTATAAAGCGAGAACGTCTGCGAGTGACCGTATCCCACAACATAGCTCTGAACTTCTGTATCAATCGCCGAAGTGTCATATCCTGCGGAAGTATAGTATTCGTAAATTTCGTCTTTGAGATTTACCATATCCATAAGACCCACAACCTTGACGCGCTTAAAGTCGTTTCCGTCGGAATCCTTTGAAGATGTTTCAAAAATAATATCATACGAACCCAAATTCGACTGGTCGGCATAATCGCTCATAATGTCAGGGTTTGACAAAAAGTCGATATATCTGACCTCGATATTCGAGTTTGTTTTTCTGTACTTTTCCAAAAGTTCCGACGCTGATTTTGTATATTCTCCGCCGAAACTTTCAAAATCATCTTTTTTAGCCAAAACCGTAACGGTTACTTTTTTGTCTATCTTTTTTACATACTTTTCCGCTTCTTCGGAAATTGAATAAATCTTGTTTTCCGTCAAGTCGATAGTAATAGGGAATCTGTCAAAAATAACCGTCGCAATAACGTTCACCAGCACAATTACGGCAATAAACACGCAAGTAAACGCCGTTGCCATTGCGCCGTGTTTGAGTTTTTTGGAATTAAACTTTTTCTTATCTTTCTTTTCTTTTTTCGGCTTTTTGTCCAAAGCCTCGTCTTTTATTTTTTCAGACATTTATATAAACCTTCTTTCTGTAAAATTTTTCTCAAATATTTAACCCCAACGACGTTTTTCCAAAACTCTGACAGTCAAAAACATAAAAATTACTGTTGCGCTGACAAAGAACAAAACGTTTGAAAGGTCCAAAATACCTGATGTGAAGGTCTGATATCTGTATGAAAAAGCAACGCTTGAAAGAACCTTTGCAATCCAATCAACGGACACATAATTTGCAACAACCTGCAAAATGTAAAGCGCCAAAATAAGCACCATACTTAAAATAGCCGAAACCATTTGGTTTTCTGTCAGGGACGAAACCAAAATTCCCAGAGCGATAAACGACGCTCCCAAAAGGATAAGCCCCAAAATATTTCCCAAAACCACGTTCCAGTCAGGGGTTGCGAAAAACGACACCACCACCGCATAAACGGCTGTGCAGGAAATTCCGATAAGGTACACCACAAACGCACCCAAGAATTTGCCCATTACAATTCCGAAAAGGCTGACAGGGGCGGTGAGGATACATTGTTCGGTTTTTTGTTTCTTTTCTTCGGAAAAGCTACGCATTGTCAAAATCGGCACCAAAAGCAAAAGCGCAAAATAAAGCAATACAAAAAGCTGTGACAAATCCGTCGAACCTGCGCTTATTGATGATGAATAAAAGAAAAATCCCGATACTGCGTAAAATACGCCAAGAAAAATATATCCCACAGGCGATGTAAAATATCCACGCAATTCACGTCTGAAAATAGCGCCCATTAGTCGTTACCTCCTTGCTTTTTAGACAGCTTTTCTCTGTCGCTTTTTGAAATTTCCTCACCCATAGTGAGTTTGAGGAAGATATCTTCAAGAGAAAGTTCATAAGACCTGCTCGAAAGCAAATACCAGTTGCGCTGTGCCAGACGTTTAAACAGTTCACGTCTGACGTCAACGCCCTCTACTGCTTCGATTCTGTATTCCCAAACGCCGTTTTCCACTTCGGTGTTTACAATCACGTTTTCAACGCCCGAAATAGACTTTACAAGTTTTACAACTTCGTCCTTTGGCCCGTCGATTCTCGTAAGAAGTCTGTGGTCGTCCGAAAGAGATTTCGAGAGGTTTTCCGCTGTGTCGTCCGCAACGATTTTTCCTTTGTTTATAACCACGATTCTGTCGCAAACCGCCTGAACTTCGGACAAAATATGCGACGAAAGAATAACCGTGTGGCTTTTTCCCAACTTTTTAATAAGCGCACGAATTTCCACAATCTGGTTTGGGTCAAGACCAACCGTCGGCTCGTCAAGAATAAGCACAGGCGGATTTCCCACCAACGCCTGCGCTACACCCACACGCTGTTTATAACCCTTTGAAAGGTTTTTGATAATTCTGTTGTAGACATTATCAATTTTAACAAGCCTGCAAATATCCTTTAAATGCGTATTTCTCGGCAATTTGCACTTTTTCAAATCGTAAATAAAGTTTAAGTATTCCTTAACCGTCATATCCATATAAAGTGGCGGAAGTTCAGGAAGATATCCGATTTTTGCCTTTGCCTTAATAGGGTCCTCTAAAATGTCGATTCCGTCGATAAGTGCTTTACCGTCCGTAGAAGAAATATATCCCGTCAAAATATTCATCGTGGTGGATTTTCCGGCGCCGTTAGGTCCTAAAAATCCCAGAATTTCGCCACTGTTTACCTTAAAGGAAATATTGTCCACAGCCTTTTTATCGCCGTAATGCTTTGAAAGATTTACTACTTCAATCATTTTCTTTAACGTATTTTTGCACGCAAAATTTGTGCAAAATAACTCCCTTCTAAAAAGATTTTGCCCATAATCCTAGTAAAGATTACCACGTCTTTGTGATAGGGTTGTGACAGTTTAGGACAATTTTTCGATACCTTTTTTAATTCTTGCGATAGATTCGTCTTTGCCCAAAATTACGCAGAGTTCGATTCCGCCGCCCGGTGTAAAGGATTTTCCCGAAACAGCAACACGCAAAGGCCACAAAATAATACCGTTCTTAACGCCCTTTTCTTCGATAAGTTTAAAAAGCGCTTCGTGAATTGCGTCCTGCGTCCAGTCGCCCAAATTTTCCAAAACAGGCAAAATAGCTTTCAAGGATTCAAGAGAATTTTCCTCGTTTGTTTTCATTTTCTTATGACAGTAAAGAGCGTTGTCGTATTCAGGCAAAGTGTCAATAAAGTCAATCTGTTCGGGAATTTCGGTGAAAAGTTCGGTTCTAGGCTGTAAAAGTTTTGCAATAAGAGAAAAATCTACGTCCTCTCTCTTAACAGCCTGCTTGATGTACGGCATAGCCATTTTTTCAAAATCTTCTTCCGAAAGTTTTCTGATGTATTCGCCGTTAAACGCCTTTAGTTTTGCCGAATCGAAAATTGCAGGAGCTTTTGAAAGACCCGAAATGTCAAATTCTTCGATAAGTTCGTCAAGTGTGAAAATTTCCTTTTCGCCCTTTGGCGCCCAACCCAAAAGTGCGATATAGTTAAGCACAGCGTCCGAAAGATAGCCTTTTTCCATCAAATCCTGATACGAAGCGTCGCCATCTCTCTTTGAAAGTTTGTGAGTTTTGTCTTTCATAATATGTTCAACGTGGATATACTTTGGAATTTCCCAGCCGAACGCCTCGTAAAGTAGATTGTATTTTGGTGCAGAAGCAAGGTATTCGTTACCTCTGATAACGTGTGTTATGCCCATAAGGTGGTCGTCAACAACGTTTGCAAAGTTGTAGGTAGGCATACCGTCTGTCTTAATCAAAATCTGGTCGTCAAGGGTTGAACAAGGCACAGTAATATCTCCGTAAAGTTCGTCGTGGAATGTTACTTCGCCGTCAAGTGGAACTTTTTGTCTGATAACATAAGGAACACCCTCGTCAAGTTTTGCCTGAACTTCTTCCTTAGAAAGATTACGGCAATGTCTGTCGTACATTGGCATAATACCGCTTGCTTCCTGAATAGCCTTTACTTCTTCAAGTCTTTCTTTGTCGCAGAAGCAGTAATATGCTTCGCCTTTTTCAACAAGCTCAACAGCGTACTGTTTGAACATACCCATTCTTTCCGACTGGATATACGGTCCAACAGGTCCGCCAACGTCAGGTCCCTCGTCCCAGTTAAGTCCGCAGTCACGCAAGGTCTTGTAAATAACCTCTGTTGCACCCTCAACATAACGTCCCTGGTCTGTGTCCTCAATTCTCAAAATAAAATCGCCGCCGTTTTTCTTAGCGATAATGTAAGTGAAAAGTGCTGTTCTCAAATTTCCGATATGCATATATCCCGTTGGACTTGGTGCAAATCTTGTTCTAACCTTGTTCATTTAAATCTATCCTTTCAAAATATTTTTTCGCAAAAGCCTTATTTCTTCCGATTTCTTCCTTTAACTCCTCAAAGGACGCAAATTTCCTTTCGGCTCTTATAAATTCGTACAGTTCAAGTTTTAAAACCCGACCGTACAAATCCCCCTCAAAACCCATTATAAACGTTTCCGCAAGGGGTTTTGTAATAACGTTCACCGTCGGCTTAACGCCTATATTTGTCACTCCGTTGTAAACTTTGCCGTCAATGTAAACTTTTGAAGCATACACCCCGAATTTCAAAGGGGTGTATTTTTGGTCGATTTCCTGATTTATTGTGGGAAAATTCCATGTTCGCCCCAATTGTTTTCCGTGGACTACTTCAAGTTCCATAGAAAAAACCTCACCCAGCATTTTGTTTGCAAGGGAAATTTCCCCTTGTTCAAGGACTTTTCGTATGCGACTTGACGACACAACTTCGCCCTGAAAAACCTCGGCGGGAATCACCAAAACCTCAAATCCGTACTTTTCCCCGAATTTTTTTAAGGCTTCGCAGTTTCCCCTTGCACCTTTTCCGAAACAAAAATCTTCGCCGCAAACAACCGCTTTTGCGTTAAGCTTGTCCGCCAAAATTTCCTTGACAAACCTTTCGGGTTCATAATCCCTGACTTTTTCAAAATCGGGACTGACAAGCACCTCAACGCCTAAATTTTCCATGACTTTTTCTTTTTGAACGTCGCTCATAATTGGCAAAACAACGCTTCCACGCTTGATGACCGTTTGCGTATCAAACGTAAAAACCGTCGGCGTCAAACCTTTTTTTCTAAGGTCAACCGCCGTTTTTATAACCCGTCTGTGACCTATGTGTACTCCGTCGAAAACCCCCAACGCCACGGCGGTTTTTTCTCCCAAAGGGTTACAATTAAAAATATTAAATTTTACCAAACGTAACCCTCCTTGTTTTTTAGTAAAAATTCTTAGTGCTTTTTAAAACACCGTCCACTTCTTTTGCAAGCCCCAGAAATTCTCCGTCAAATCCGTACACCAATATATCTTCCGTGCCTTTTTTATAAACCATTCCGTCCTGACCCATAGTCAGCTTGACCCCGTTTTTATAAAGGTTTGTCAGTCTTTGGTCAAGGGATATTTTGGCGGTATACACCCCGTCAAAAGCCTTTTCAACACTCATAAGCAGGTTTTCGGCTTCACCTTTTTTGACAATTTGTTCAATCTGCTTCACGGTGTAACTTTGCTCTGCGGTAAACCCTGCGGAGCTGGTTCTTTCAAGGTCTGTCATCACAGCCCCCACGCCCAGTGCTTTACCCATATCGTCAATAATCGAACGAATATATGTGCCTTTTTTACAACTGACGAACATTTCGCCTTTTTGAGTTTGTTCGTCAAACGAGAGAACCTCTATGCTGTTAATTGTCACGGGACGTGCAGGGCGTTCGACCTCAACACCCTCTCTAGCCAAATTGCACAGCTTTTTTCCGTTGATTTTTATAGCAGAATACATTGGCGGAATTTGCATAATATCCCCCACAAACCTGCTTGCTATGTCCTCAACCTGACTTTTTGTGCATTCGCTTTTGCAGGACGAAAAAACTTTGCCCGTCACGTCCAAAGTGTCGGTGGTCTGCCCCAACATAAAACCTGCTTTGTAGGATTTATTATCGTCCGGCAAAATATCGCAAGCTCTGGCGGATTTGCCCACAAACACAGGCAAAACCCCTGTCGCCATAGGGTCGAGCGTTCCGCCGTGACCTATTCTTTTTTCGTGAAAAATTCCTCTTAGTTTTGCCACAACGTCAAAAGACGTCCAGTCTTTTTCTTTATAAACTACGACTATTCCGTTCAAAATTACGCACCCTCGAAAAGTTTCAAAACTCTTTGTTTAACAACCGCCTTAACCTCGTCAAGCGTACCCTCGATTTCACAGCCTGCCGCACGGATATGACCTCCGCCGCCAAAACCGTGGCAAAATTCCGAAGCGTCGATTTTTTCGGTTGTTCTCACCGAAAGTTTGAACACCTTTTCGTGGCGTTGTTTAATGGTTATACCAATGTCAACGCCCTCAACCTGCAACGGAATGGATGCAAGCCCCTCAAATTCCGCAGGTTCGATACCGCTTTTTTCCATCATTTCCGTAGTCACAACTATGACAGCGCACCTATCGTCGCACCAAAACTCCATTTTGTCCGTAATCGCTCTTTCAACGCTAAGTCTTGCTTTACTTTTTACATCGAACATCTGGCGGTTTATGTTTGCATAATCAATGTTATACTTCATAAGTTCGCTGACCGCAATGTGCGCCGCAGCCGTGGTATTTTCATACTTAAAACACCCCGTATCGGTGGCAATTCCCGTATAAAGGCACTTTGCGATTATTTTGTCAAATTTTACGTCCATATATCTGAAAAGTTCGTAAATAATCTGACACGCAGCCGACGCACTGGCGTTGACGTAGGTATATTTTGCATAATACACATTTGAAATGTGGTGGTCAATGCACAAATCAATCTTTTTTTCCTCTGCGTATTCTTCCAGATTGCTTCCCAAAAGTTTTGTGTCTGCAATATCCACGGCGATAACCGTTTTTTCGTCAAAATTCATCGGTTCGTACCACTCGTACAAAAATTCATACCTTGCAGGCAGTTCGTCCGAATTTTTCACGTTTGCTTTTTTCCCCATATTACGCAAGGCTCTGCAAAGTGCAAACCCTGCGCCCAGAGTATCCCCGTCAGGACTCTTATGAGTAAGAATTGTTACATTATCGCAGGTTTCAAGAAAATTTTTTATCTTTGAAAACTCCATAAATAAATGCCTTACCCTCTTTCAGTTTTTTTAATCAGTCCTCGTTTTCATCATCATTTACAGTATTGTTTGAAATGCCCTTTAAAATCTTGTTTATCTCAACGCTGTGTTCGGCGCTGTTGTCGGCGATAAATTTAAGTTCGGGGCATTTTCTTAATTTTAACACGTTGCTGATTTCTCTTTTCAAAAAGCCCTTTGCGCTTTCAAGACCCTTGCAAGCTTCCTTAGCCTGCTCGAATCCGTCAAGGCTCGAAATGTAAATTTTCGCAAACGAACCGTCGCTTGCAACGTCGCATCTGACAACCGTAAGCATCATTGCGCCCTTTAAGCGTGGGTCTTTAAGTTCACGCATTTTAGCCGAAACTATTCTGCGAATATCCTCGCTCATTCTTCCAGCCTTAAAATTTGCCATAATTTATCCTTTCTTTAATTAAAACGAAAAACACAGCTTAATCTCTGTATTCTTCCATAATATAGCCCTCAAAAATATCTCCCTCTTTAAAGTCGTTGAATTTTTCAAGAGTTATACCACATTCATAGCCTGTTGCAACGTCCTTAACGTCGTCCTTAAATCTCTTTAAGCTTGACATTTTGTCGTCGGCGATAATAATACCGTCACGCACAACTCTGATAAGGTCGTTACGTCCGATTTTTCCGTCAACAACATAACAACCCGCAACCTGACCTACGTTTGTAATCTTGTAAACCTGTCTAACTTCGATTCGTGCAGTTTCAACCTCTCTGTACTTAGGAGCAAGCATACCCTTCATAGCTGTTGAAATTTCTTCGATTGCGTCATAAATAATTCTGTAAAGGCGAATATCCACGCCATCTCTGTCGGCACTGCTCTTAGCCACAGGGTCAGGACGAACGTTAAATCCAACAATAATTGCATTTGAAGCGTTTGCGAGCATAACGTCGCTTTCGCTGACTGCACCTACTGCGCCGTGGATTACACGCACTCTTACCTCGTCGTTTGAAAGTTTTTCCAAACTCTGTCTTACTGCCTCAACCGAACCCTGAACGTCAGCCTTAACAATAATCGGCAATTCTTTCATTTCGCCCTCTGAAATATGGCTGAAGAGGTTGTCAAGCGTAACTTTCTGATACTGTTTGAAAATTTCTTCCTTAGCGTTATATTTTCTCTGTTCAACAAGCTCTCTTGCAAGTCTTTCGTCTGCAACAGCGTTAAATGTGTCGCCTGCCGACGGAACTTCTGCAAGACCCGTAATTTCAACAGGACAGCTAGGGCCTGCCTGCGTAACGGTTTCGCCCTTTGAATTTGTCATTGTTCTCACTCTACCAACGGAAGTACCTGCGATAATTACGTCGCCTGTTTTGAGTGTTCCGTTCTGAACAAGAATTGTTGCAACAGGGCCTTTGCCCTTGTCAAGTCTTGCTTCGATAACCGCACCCTTTGCAAGTCTGTTAGGGTTAGCTTTAAGTTCCTTAACTTCCGCAACAAGCAAAATGTTTTCCAAAAGTTCGTCAATGCCCATTCCCGTTTTAGCTGAAACAGGCACAGCAATTACGTCGCCGCCCCATTCTTCAACAACAAGGCTGTGTTCGGTTAATTCCTGCTTAACCTTTTCAGGGTTTGCCGCCGGTTTATCCATTTTGTTAATTGCAACAATGATTGAAACGCCCGCCGCCTTTGCGTGGTTAATTGATTCAACCGTCTGTGGCATAATTCCGTCGTCAGCCGCAACAACAAGGATAGCAATATCCGTAACGTCCGCACCTCTTGCTCTCATAGAAGTAAAAGCTTCGTGTCCCGGTGTGTCAAGGAACGTAATATCTTTTCCCTGATACTTAACCTGATAAGCGCCGATATGCTGTGTAATTCCGCCTGCTTCGCCCTCGGCGATATTTGCATTTCTGATTCTGTCAAGGATTGAAGTTTTACCGTGGTCAACGTGACCCATAACTACGACAACAGGACATCTTTCCACCAAATCTTCAGGCTTATCTTCTTCGTCAACGATAAGTCTTTCTTCGATTGTTACGATAACTTCCTTTTCAACCTTTGCGCCAAGTTCTTCCGCAACAAGCGACGCCGTGTCAAAGTCGATTACTTCGTTAATTGACGCAAAAACGCCAAGTCCCATAAGCTTTTTGATAACTTCCGTCGCTGTCACTTTAAGTCTTGTTGCAAGTTCGGAAACGACGATTTCGTCAGGAATCAACACTTTAAGCTGTTGCTTTCTTGCTCTTTCAAGCTCCAGACGTTTAAGCTTTTCCGCTTCGGTTTCTTTCTTGTTAGAGAACTGCTGTTTTTTGTGCTGTTGTGATTTTTGCGTAAGTTTCTGCTTTTTGGAATAATTTTCCTTGTTTTTACCTCTTGCAGTACCCGCAAGGTTGTCGTACTTTTCGTTGTACTTGTCAAGCTCTACATAGCTTCCTCTTGTATCGTGGTGTTTTGTCTGGGTTTCTTCCCTGACAATTGTATAACCCGCTTCGGCTTTTGTGTTTGAAACAAGCTGTTGTTTAATGCCCGAATCTTTTTTCTTTGCCACAGGTTTTTCCTTTTTCTTGTCATTTGGCTTCGGCTTGTTTTCAGCCTTTGGTTCTGCCTTAACTTCCGCCTTAACCTCTGTCTTTGGCTCTGCCTTTTTCTCAACCTTTTTCTCCGTCTTAGGTTTTGATTCTGCTTTTTGCTTAGGCTTATCACTCTTAGGTGTTTTTTCGGTTTTTGGCGCCTTAGCCTTTTTCTCGGCGTTTTCCGTTTTTTCTGTTTTAGCAGGCTGTTTTACGGCTGTTTGGGTAAAATATTCCCCAAAATCCTTAACCTGATTTTTCTGTGTATAATGTTCCAAAACAAAATTAACCTCGTCGGCAGAAAGAGCCGTCACGGTCTTTTTTGCCCCCTCAAATTTTGTCGCAAGCAAGCTTATAAGTTCGTTACTGGAAACGTTCAAATCCTTTGCAAGCTCGCTGAGTTTATACTTATTCTTTTCTTTCATAGGCTTGATACCTCCGTTATACCGATTGCTATTTTCTTTAATTCGTATAATTTTTTGTTGTTATTCCGAAATTTCTTCTAAAACGGTACTGATTTTTTTTGCAAATCCCTTGTCGCAAAGTGCGATTATCCCCACTTTTTTCCCAAGTTCATATCCGATTTGCTCCATAGAAAGCCCCGTGGAATAAATTTTCACAACTTTATCTTTTTGGCAGACATACTTTACTTCTTTGAGGGATTTTTCCGACAAATCGCTTGCAACAAGCACCGCTTTTGCTTCGCCGTTTTTCACGGCGTCCTTTGTCATATCCATACCCATTTTCACTTTGCCCGCACGTCGTGCCATTGTCAAAAGTCCCATTATGCCATTCATTCCGAAAGCTCCTTTTCCATGCCGTTATAAATTTCTTCCTCTATTTTACAAAGAAATTCTTTTTCAAATTTTCTTGATTTTCGTGCCTTGTCAAAACACTCTCTGCATTTGCAAATGTACGCCCCACGTCCCTGTTTTTTTCCTGTAATGTCAAGAGAAATTTCTCCCTCTTTTGACTTCACAACTCTGACCAGTTCTTTTTTCGGCTTCATTTGCCCACAGCCAAGACACATTCTCATAGGAATTTTCTTAGTTTTCATCATTTTCTTCCTTCACGGCTTCGTCAACAACTTCGTTGGCAGGTTCTTCCGCTGTTTGTGTGGTTTCTTCCGAAACAATATCAATCTTATATCCGCCCGTAAGTCTTGACGCAAGTTTTGCGTTCTGACCCTTATTTCCGATAGCAAGTGAAAGTTGGTTGTTCGGAACAACTACTCTGCAAGCCTTTGGTTCAACGCTTGTAATTTCAACTTTTTTAACCTCTGCCGGCGACAACGCTCTGCCGATAAATTCCGCTTCGTCCTCGCTCCACACAACAATGTCGATTTTTTCGCCCTTTAATTCCTCAACGATTTTTGAAATTCTCGAACGCTTCGGACCTATGCAAGCACCGATTGCGTCAACGTTGGCGTCCTTGCTGCAAACGGCGATTTTTGTTCTTGAACCCGCTTCTCTGGCAATAGACTTAACTTCGACCGTTCCGTCGTAAATTTCAGGAATTTCAAGTTCAAAAAGTCTTTTAACAAGGTCTTTGTGTTTTCTTGAAACCTTAATTGACGGTTTTCTTTCAGGGTTTGCGATTCCGCAAACATACACCTTAACAATATCCCCCGGTGTAAGCACTTCGTTAGGAATCTGTTCGCCTCTGACAAGATAAACCTCGTTTTTGTCAATTGTAAGTACGGCGTTGAGGGTGTTCGGTTCAACTTTCTGAACAGTTGCCGAAACGCACTCATGAACTTTGTCCTCGTACTGTGCCAAAAGTCTTTCTTTTTCAAGCTCTCTTATGTCGCCCTTAATTTGCTGTTTAGCCTTTTGTGCAGCCACTCTGCCGAATTTTGCGCTGTTAAGCTTGATTTCAACAGTACCGCCCACTCTTGCTCTTTTTGAGATTGTTTTTGCTTCGTCAAGGCTGATTTCGTTTGCTTCGTCCTCCGGTTCGCCCTCAACAACGGTTTTGATAAGCTTCATCTCAAATTTACCCTTTTCGGTGTTAATGTCGATAAGCACGTTTTCCGTATCCGGATAATCTTTCTTAATTGCCTTGAGGATACCGTCCTTGATTTTGTCTATCAAAACGTCCACCTCAATGTTGTTTTCCTTAGCCAAAAGGTTAAGTGCGTCAAAAAATTCGTTATTCATTTTCCTCTGTTTCCTCCTGTCAACAATATATATTTTTTGCCATAACTAACTTAAATTAAAACAAATCCCCGTCGTCGTAAAGCTTTACAAAAGCGCACTCCGAAAGTTTAAAATGTTTTTTCTGTTCGTTTAACGCAATGTCAAACTCCTTGTTTTCGTAATTTACCAGCACCCCGATAAATTCTCTTTCGCCGTTTTCGTCGGGTCTTATGGTCTTAACTCTGATTTCGTCGCCTATACAAACCTCAAAATGTTCGGCTCTTTTAAGTTCTCTGCCAAGTCCGGGCGAACCGCACTCGAACACATACGACTGGCTGATTGGGTCCTCACGGTCAAGGATTTCGTCAAACGGTCTTGCAAAAGCCTCGCAATCGTCAATATCCACGCCGCCGTCCTTGTCGATAAACACTCTCAAATACCACGTTGTACCCTCTTTTTCAAATCTCACGTCCCACAAAAAAAATCCCAAATCGTCGCACAAAGGCTGTGCAAGTTCTCTGATTTTTTCAGCCGTGTTTTTTGTGGTTTTGCCGTTTTTCTTTTCGTTTTCCAAAGCCAAAAAACCATTCCTTTCATAAAAATAAAATTCCCATACAAAAACTAAAGACCGGAAAACGTTTTTTCCAGCCTTTCGTCAATGATATTATACATATTATAACACATTCTTTTTTAAATTGCAAGGGTTTTTCGCAAAAAAATCCCCGAAAAGTTGGATTTTTTTCAAAAAACTCTACTCATTTTTAAAATTTTCGTGTTTTTTAATTCCCTCAACGTAATCTATCGGCACCGTGAACAAAATTCCCGTGTTAGGTTCGGACAAAGGCCCCACCGTGGTGTAAATAACTTTTCTCACCAAATCAAGCTGTTCGTCCTTGATAACCGACAAAATCGTGCGGTTGTCCTCGTTGCCGTTTGAAAAAATCGCTCTGAGGGAAGCGCTCAGAAAACTGCTGTCAAGTTTTGAAAGCGTCTGTGCAAGACCTGCCGATTCGATAATCGTAGCCCCGCCTATGCCTGCAGCCGCCAGACCCTCAAGAAAAAAATCCAGCGTATCGATTTTGTTAAGGATAAAAACCATCAATTTCATTTTATGCACAGCTCCCTTTTTTATTCCGTTTTGTGAAAATTATTACTGTTTTTCTTCAAAAAAATCCGCCAATGCCTTTGGAAAACTATCGTCCACAAAAAGCATACCGCTCTGCCAATCGCCCGACGGCGACAAAGCTTCGCAAGGCATATCGCCGTTTTGGGCTATGTAAATTATGCCCTTTTTTGAGGACAGATAATCGCTTTTGGTCATATTTGTGTCGGAATTGTTATATATTACATTAAAGAACGTGTCCATATTGTTTGTCAAATTATCCGCCTGCAAAAACATTTCGTTTATAAATCTCGTCATAATGTCGTTAAGCGCCGACACATTTTGCATTGCTCCCTGTGAGAAGTTGGGATAATTCACATAAAGTCTGGTGTAATTGTTGTCAAGTGACATGGACGTACCTTTTTTGCAAACAATCTGTTCGCCGGTGTTCGGGTCGGTGTAAAAAATATCTTCGCTCGGCGCAACCGTCACTCCGCCGATATAATCCACCACGTTGTCAAACGAAGAATCCGTCACCGTCATATACTTGTCCACGTCAACGCCCAGAGTGGTTTCCACAGCGTTTTTAACCCCCACAACGCCCTTTGCGTCGTAGATATTTCCGATTTCGTCCAGATTATCCGTTTCGTTTTCCGCAGACATCATCTTGTTGGAAATAGGCACAATTTTCACTTCGCATATGTCAGGCAACAGCTTAACCAACAAAGCATGATTCATTTTGTTTGTCTGACCCACCTGCACATACAAAATCGTCATTCTGTCCTCGGCGACAGGCACGTCAAGCCCCTGATTGAGTTCGGTGCTTTTGCCCACGTCAAGATTTACATAATGTTTTACAATATATCTGCCCAGCAGTCCGAAAATCAACAAACACGCCAAAAGCGTGGAAAAATACGCTATCGCAACAGGTATCTGGCTTTTGCGTTTGTTGACATTTTGCTCGGTATTTTCCATTAAAACGCTATCCTTTCTGTTTTTTAACTAAAATTTTTCGTCGGAAATTGACTTTTTTTCAAAAATCATTCACCCAAACTTTCAACTTTTCAACAAAAAAGTGTTGAAAACCTATATTTTCACAGCCAATTTGCAACAAAAATGTTGAAAACTTTGTTGAAAGTGTTGATAACTATACACTCCAATCGCCCGAACCGTCAAGGTTTCAAGTTTCGGCTTTCGGGTTCTGTGTAAAACGTAATGGTTTCGGGAATATTGTGAGTTCTGAGAAATTCGTCTATTTCGTCAACAGACTTAACTTTAAGCTGATTACCCTCTCGCAAAAGTCTAAAATCGTCCTCGGTTTCGCCGTAAATTTCGGGGTTTGATTTCATATCGAAAATGTCAAGCTTTAAGCCCTGTCTTTTCGCCATATTTACGGTCATACCCGTACCCGTATTGCTTCGTTTCATCATGCCGATTATTTTTGAAGAATGGTCAACCATATACTGGTTGCGTCTTTTCATACAATCTTTTGAATATTTTTCTTGCAAACAAATAACCTTGTCCGCCGCCGCAATTAAAGAACTGTATTCGTAAACTTCAAGAGGTGTATAACCTACGCACTGCGTTTCAAAAGGAAGAACCAACACCAGTTTGATGTACGGATATTTCAGCTTGAAAACCGTAACTTTTCTTGCTGCCCACATATCAAATCCCTGTGCCATACCGCTTATGAACGTAGTATAACCCTCGTCGATACTTTCTTGAATTTTTAAGCACAAAACACTCATAAGGCGCTTGAACGTAACAGATTCACGGTGTCCGTGAGCCGGAAAATCGCCGGGTCTGTGTCCCGTAAAACACACCGTTCGTGCAATGTCAAAATAACATTCCTCGGTATCAAGTTTCGCATAACTCATAATAGCATGCACTTCTTTCGTGGTAAGTTTTTTATTCACATTTAAAAAAGAAGGGTCGTAATACTTTTCGTAAAAATAATCTTGTTCAGCCATCAAAACACCTCCGATTTCGGTTTTCAAAATTTAAATTTTTCGGGCAAAATCCAAAATTCCACCCATCTTAAATAATAATAACACAAAATACTTTATTTGTAAAGGCTTAAAAAATAATTTGAGAAAAATTAACTATGTATTAACTTTGAACAATCGTTTGCAACAAAAAAACTGTCCTTGACCTTTGGTTGGAGATGTGTTATAATTACAAACAGAAAATACATTATCGATATCTGAAAGGAGCGTCACGCAATGCCTTTTATTAAAAGAGCATGGGCGGAAATTCACCTAAACCACCTTAAAGAAAACTGTGAAAATTATAAAAAAATTCTTTCGATATATAACGCCGACACGCAACTTTTATGCGTTGTAAAAGCCGACTGTTACGGTCACGGAAGTCCTGTTTGCACAAAGTATTTGCAGGAACAACTGGGCGTAAAATGGTTTGCGGTGTCAAATCTTAACGAAGCAATCGAGCTTAGAAACAACGGTATTACGGGAGAAATTCTGATTTTGGGTTATACGCCGCCGGAATACGCCGACCTTTTAAGCGTTCACAACATAATTCAGGCAATCACCGAACCCGATTATGCAAAAAAACTCAGCAACCAATCAAACGGCACCGTGAGAGTTCACATTAAACTTGACACGGGAATGACGAGAATCGGACTGAGGTTTTCCCACGTTTCGGAATATGTTTCGGAAATTAAAAAAATTATGGCTTTAGATAACCTAAGCGTTGAGGGGATTTTTACCCACCTTTGCGTGGCTGACAGTTACGACCCCGACGACATAAAGTTTACCAAAGGTCAGATTTCGCTGTTTAACGATATTTACCAAGAGCTAAAAGACAAGGGAATAAACCTTTTGCACCACCATTATTTAAATTCGGCGGGGGGAATTTTCCACAACGACAAAAACAGCACTCTGGCACGTTTGGGCATAATTATGTACGGTTTGAAGCCTGATTTTTCGCTGGAAATTCCATTTGAATTAAAGCCCGTCATGGAGCTTAAAGCCGTGGTTTCGCAGGTTAAAACAGTCGAAGCAAACGCTTTTGTCAGCTATGGGCGGACGTATGTTACGCAAAAGCCTACGAAAATCGCCACGGTCGCAATCGGTTACGCCGACGGCGTTCCACGAAGCCTTTCAAACAAAGGCGAACTTCTGGTAAACGGCAAACGTGCCAGAATTGTGGGCAAAATTTGTATGGACCAACTTATGATTGACGTTACGGACATTGACGTAAAAGCAGGGGACATAGCGGTGGTTATGGGCAAAAGCGGTGACGAACAAATCACCGCCGACGACATTGCCCAAAAATGCTCCACTATCGGTTACGAAATAGTTTGCGATATAACCAAAAGAGTTCCACGTCTTTATTATGATGGTGAAAAACTTGCACATTTTGACTAAATTTGACACGGATAAATGTTAAATATGTCGAAAAGTCGAATGTTCTATTGACAAAAACTCAAAAGTGAGTTATTATAAAAGTGGCATATTTTTATTTATTTTTTGGGAGGAAATAATTATGGCAAAATTCTGTACAAAGTGCGGAGCGTCACTTGACGACAACGCTTCATTCTGCACATCATGTGGGGCAAAGTTTGACGTTGCGCCTGCAACAAAACCTGCAACAAAAGCTGCGGCAGCAACAAATTCAGACACAACAATTCTTGACAAATTCAAGGCAAACGCAAATGCTGACGGAATCAAGAAACTCACAGCAAACCCTGATTTTACAAAGTACGTTGGAATCGGCGTTGTGGCTTTGGTTGCGCTTATCGTTATCATCATTCTCTGTTCTGCTTTCTCGGGCGGATACGCAAAACCTGTTAGAAAAATGTTCGACGCATATGCAGAAAAAGACGGCGAACTTTTGATGGAATGTTACAGCGAATACGAAATTGACTATTACGCTAAGTCAAGCGATATGTCTAAAAAAGAAACTGAAAAAATGTACAAAAGTCAGGCTAAGCTCTACTATGAACTTTTCAGAAACGATTACGGCAGGGATTTCAAAACTTCAGTTGACGTAAAGGACAAGGAAAAAATCGAAAAGAGCGACCTTAAAGACATTGAAGAATATCTCCAGATTAAATTTGACAAGAAAAAGCTTGAAGTAACAAAGGGTTACATTCTTGATTGCGAAGTTTCAATCAAGGGCGACGATGACGACGACGTGGAAGATTATGAATGTCTTGTTCTCAAAATCGACGGAAAATGGTGCATTACAGACGTTTTGGACCCTGACGACGATTTTGAAGAAAAGCTTGAAAAGATTCAGGACAAGGACTAATATTTAAAAATGATGTCTGTTTAATGGCATACATAAAGCAAATCGGGCAGGCGAAAGGGTCTGCCCGATTTCTTTTGCACGAAAGGGAGGTTTTTGATGAAAAAAATTTTACTGGCGCTTATGGCGGTTGTAACTCTGGTGTTTTCGGGTTGTTCAGCGGAGGACGATGACACGGATTTTCAGTACGAAGTGCCTTTGAACACGTTGTTTGAAACGCTGGACAGTCAGGACAGCACAAACTTTTTGAGATGTTTTGCAACGCCTGTTCTGAACGCCTACGAAAACAGCGACGATTTCGACGAAAACCTTGCACAGACGTATTATTCCCAAATCGCCCAATGTTGCGGTGCGCAAAATGTTTCCATTAACAAAAAAATCACGGACAAGCGGGAACTTAGCGGTGAGGAACTTGAAAACATTCCGATTTTGCAAAATAATCGTCACAAACTGAAAAAAGCCTACAACCTGACGGTGCGTGTGACGGCGTTCCCTGTGGAAAACCGCAAAGAAAGTTATTCCCAAGAAATGCAAATCACCGTGGGAAAAATCGGGGACATCTGGTACGTTTGCGACAGCCCCGTCATGGATTGGAATTTGATAAAAGACGTCAAAGACATATAAATTTACAAAAAGCAAGCAATTTCGCTTGCTTTTTTTCTTTACCTTTTGGAAATTTTATGTTATAATAACCTTAAAGCAAGTGCAAGCATAAATGCTTATCGCACTTTACGGGGCATAAATGTAAACCTATCGGTTTACATTTGGGTATTTTGCTTATCGGTCTATGACCGATATTTGCTTCGCAAACCGCAAAAGTACCCGATTTGCAATAAATTTACAGTTTAGTAAACGAAACCTATCGGTTTACATTTGGGTATTTTGCTTATCGGTCCATGACCGATATTTGCTCCGCAAACCGCAAAAGTACCCGATTTGCAAAGAATTTATAGGTTGGTAAACGAAACCTATCGCTTTACATTTGGGTATTCTGTTTTACCGCCAACGGCGACGGCGAATACTATATGATAAAATATGAACTAAAAGCTTTACCATTAAAACATCTGTTTTAATTAGTGAAATTTTCAGAGGTGATTATTATAAAGAACTACAAACCCCACCGAAATGCGCTGAACTTTCTAAGGCTGGCAACTTCCGTTTTGGCGCTGGCTCTCACGGTGGCTTGCGTTATACTGCTTGAAAATTACAACGTCGCCATGTACATCGGCGTGGGGGTTGTGTGCGGGCTGGCGTTTTTTGTTGACTTTATCCTTTTGCCACTTTATTTTGCCAAATGCTCGTTCACAATCGGTCAAAACGGCGCCACAAAACACGGGGGGATATTTTTCACCACCGCTTCTCACGTTAAAAAGTCGTCTGTTCAGTACGTTACGGTTGTAAAAACGCCGTTGTCAAAATTAACGGCTATGAATTTTATAATAATTCACGTTTTGGGCGGAATAGTTATTCTGAACTTTGTTTCGTCGGACGACGTGGACGAAATCGACGTTATAATGAAAAACTGGGCGGAAGGCGGTGGAAAATAGTTGTCTGAATTTTTTTCAAAACGCCAGCACCCCATAAGAATACTGGGTTACACTACGAAAAGTTTCTGGCTGTTATTGATTCCTCTGGCACGAAGTCTGGTTGCGTTGAAATTTGACATTGCCACTTGGCTAAAGGGTTGGTGGCTTGACATTTTGGTAATCATAGCAATTTTTTTGTTTGCGTTTATGCGGTGGTCTTTTGTGACATACGAAATTAAATCCAACGAAATTGTTGCAAACACGGGATTTTTCGGAATTTTCAAAATTCAGGTTCCCTTTGACAAAATATGCTGTTTGTCCGTCACGCAAGGGGCGTTTTACCGACCGTTCAAGGCGTACAAAGTTTACATTGACACCAACGCCGGCACAGACAAATCCACCGACCTTGTACTTTCAATGAAGCGTTCGGACATAGAGCTTTTGAAAAAATCCGCTTCGGATTCGGAGCAAAAGCCGAAATTTGTATACACCCCACGCAAACGGAATCTGTTGATTTTTTCCCTTTTGTTTTCTTCAACCCTTTCGGGCGTGCTGATTTTCACCACATTTTTAGTTCAGGCAACCAGAATTGTGGGTCAGGAAATCGAAAGGCGGTTTTTCCACACCCTGAACAAATACGCAAAATACATCACCTTGCGGTTGCCGAAATATGTGGTAATTCTTGCGCTTGTAATCATTTCGGGGTGGCTGTTTTCATTTTGTGTAAACATCATTCGTCATTGGAAATTCACCGTTACACGCACCGACGACAACATTATCATTAACAGCGGAATAATCACCAAACGGTATCACCAAATCGCCGTTGACAAGATAAATTATGTTGACATACAGCAGAGCCTTTTGATGAAAATTTTCAAAATCTGCTCGGTGCAAATTCACGCTTCGGGGTACGGCAAAGGCAGTCGTGAAATTGCGGTGCTGATTCCCATAACGACCCTTTCGGTTGTAAAACACACTATGGCGCTTTTAGTTCCCGAAATTAAGCCTGTCACCGCCACGGTTAAACCTCTGAAACGCAACGTAATGCGGTATGTTTTTCCGCCGTTGTGGGTATGTTTGGGGTTGCCGATTGCATGTATAGTCGCAAGTTTTATTTTTCCCAACTGGTCGGAAATTTTCCGATTTGCCTGCATAATTTTTGAACTTCCTGCAATGTGGCTTTTGGTTGTAAAGGCTTCGTCCATTTTCACCACGGGGGTGGGTGCAGGAAACGGCTATGCAAGTTTCAGCTATTGCAGTTTGTACAAATTCCACACGTTTTTGGTGAAAAAGTCAAGCATTTCCATTTGCGGGTTATACCAAACGCCGTTTCAAAAATTTCGCAAAAACGTATCTTTCAAGTTTAATATACACGGCGAAAGCAAAATGTCGCACAAAGTGAAAAATTTCCCCCTTGACGACGCAACGGAATTTTTAAACAGCAATTTTTTAGAATAGTTTAACAAAACACAAAAACCTCGTCTGTCGCAGACGAGGTTAATTTTTTGCAAAAAAACAGCTCCCAACCGAAGCGGTCGGGAACTGTGAAAAGTTTTTCTATAAACGTTTAGCCAACAAGACCTGAACGTTCAACACCCTCAACGAAGTATTTCTGCAAGAAGATGTACATAATCAGAATCGGGAATGTAGAAAGAATACAACCTGATTCAAGCCATACGATAATCTGTCTTGGTGAAATTGACTGGTTGTTAAAGAGCTGGGCTCTGAGGGTTGCGTCAAGGTTTTTAAGCATAAGCGCAACTGTGTCGTTGTTTGTGAAGAACGACGACGAAATGTAGTAGTCGTTCCAGTACCAAACGATTGAGAACAAGAATACTGTCAAGAATGACGAAGCTGCGTTAGGCGCCATAACCTTAATAAAGGTCTTGAACGGACCGCAACCGTCCAAGTAAGCTGCGTCCTCAAGTTCTTTCGGAAGTCCTCTGAAGAACTGTCTGAAGATGTAGATAAACAAACCTGCCTTGATACCGTTTGCAAAAAACGCCGGCGCATACATTGTAATACCCTTGTTGATAAGGGAAATATATCCCTTTGGTTCAAACAACTTAACAATACCTGCACCCTTGAAGAACGAGAACTGGATAAACAACGGGATAGTTGTAATCTGCGGCGGAACGATAATCATCAAGATTACGATAGCAAAGAGAACGTTTCTTCCCTTGAACTTAAATCTTGCGAAGCCGTATCCTGTAATAGCGCACGAAGCAACTGAAAGAACTGACGAAATAAGGTTAAGCTTAATTGTGTTAAGCACCGTTGTGTCAAATTTCATAATATCCCAAGTCTGTTTAATGTTGCTCATTGTCAAACTCTTTGGAATCCAAACGATTGACGGGTCAGACATCTGTTCATTTGGTCTGAATGCCGTTGAGAACATGAAGATAAGCGGATAAAGGATAATAAAGCAAAGTCCGAACAGAATAAGCGCTCTGAACACAGGCCAAACTGCGCCTGCGATAGCTTTGTTTCTGTTGTATCTGATTTGTTCCGGGGTCAGATTCGGCTTTATGCCTGCTGCTTTCATAGCTTTAAGCTTTGCTTTCTTCGCAGCCTTCATTTCTTTTTCAAACTGTTTTTCTTCTTTTTTAGTAGCCAATTCTAATCCCCCCTTTATTCAACTTCATAGTAAACGAACTTGTTTACAATTACAACGACAATTGCCAAAACCGTACCTACAATAGCGAAGTACGCCCAACCCATTGCCGCCGAAGCGCCATGCTCCCAGTTAGCAGCCTTTGACAAAACCTGTTGCATTACAGGGTTTGACGGGTCAACGAACGAATCGACTACCGTATAAACAAGTGCTGCGATAAGCATAGGGCTGATGTACGGAACTGTGATTTTCCAGAAGTATTCCCAAGCCGTTGCACCTTCCATCTGTGCGGCTTCCTTAGCCGAATGAGGAATGTTCTGCAATGCTGACAAGAACAGCAAAATCTGGATACCTGCGTTCCATACCATGTTAAAAATGTCGTCTGTTACTGTGGTAATAAGCGACGTAAGATTATCACTAATGTTGTAAATACCCAAGAACGAAAGCAACTGGTCAACAAGGTCTGTTTCAAACATTGTTGAGAACTGTTCAGAACCGCCTGCGTAACCGCCCGTTGACATATTACCGTTGATAATATCGTAAACAGGACCTGTTGCGATAATTACAGGCAGGAAGAAGATAGCTCTTGCGGCTGTTCTTCCTTTAAATTTCTGGTTAAGAATAACTGCGATAAACACCGAGAAAATGATAATCAACGGAGTTTTGAGGGCTGTAGAACCCAAAACTTCCAAAAGGTTTTTGGAATATTCAGGGTCTTTTCTGAAAGCGTCAACATAGTTGCCCCAGCCCACGAAATTAAGTTCCATATATCCCGATTTTGGATGAGTTTCGTTAAAGGAATAAATAAGGGACTTAATAACCGGCAAAATGAAGAAGTAAATTGTTCCCACAGCCCAAAGTGCGATAAATCCGTATCCGTAAAGACCTTTTCTTCTTTCGTAAGGGATTTTAAGACCCTTTGGCTGTTTCGGAGCTTTTTCCTTTTTGGTTTTTGTTTCCTGTGCGATTTCTTCGCTTTCCTGAGCGATTTCTTCTGCAACCGGAGTTTCCATAACTTCATCAATATTCATATTGTTTTCCATTATCTGTTAAGACCTCCTTCTATTGCCGAACTCAAATCGTACTCAGTACCATTTACGTCAGCCGTTGCATTTTTGGTATCAATCGTAATAACTACAGAATCGTTGTAAGTTGTTTTGATAATACCTGTTTCGTTGTCAATCTGATAATCTGTGATAATCATATCACTAACCTGTGAAAGAATTTCCGCACTTGCTTTATACTGGTTAATTGCCTGATTCATCCAGCTTCCGTAGTTAGCGTAATAGAGTTCGTCATAATCAGTATCAAGAAGTTCGTAAGATTCCTTGTAAATCATATCGTAATGGATTCCCGAACCGCTTGCAAGTGAAAGGAGGAATACTTCTTCCGCATTAGAGTTTGCGTTGATAGCCGTTGTTGAATACGGAACATATCCGTGTACTACCATCTGGTAGAATGGAATATCATAGTCAACAACGTTGTACTGGCTTGAATAAACAGGTACGTTTGTAATATAATCTGCATACGGAATAATGTACGAGTTTGCTTCGTCTGCAATAACGTTATCCATTGTTTCGCTTGCATTTTTGTACTGTTCAACCAAGTTTTCCATGTTCTGTTCTCTGCCTAAGAAATTCTTCTTTGAGAAGTCGGAAACGAGGGTATTTGAATAATCGCCGAATCCGATGTTCTTAACGTCTTTCTTAGTATAGCTTTCAATCATCTGCGTCATAACCTTTGTGTACGAGTTAGGCGTCAAAAGTGCAGGGGATTTACCCGAAAGTGCAATACCGAAAGCTGTTGAGTACTCGCTCTGTCTTGACTGTGCGTTTGAAACTCTGATTGCGGTAGAATTGATTGTAAGATAGCCCCAAGAACTGCTAATCATTTTCATATTAGAGAGTGATGGGAAAATCTTTGCGCCCATTGAATCCGCTGTTTTCTGCAAATCTTCGTAATCGCTCATACCTCCCAAAACGCCGGCAGGTTTGAACTTTGTGGAGATTTTTCCGACCATTGATTTATTAGTCCAGTCGGTATAGTTTACGATAATATCCTTAACTCCGCCGTCGTTAAGCTGGTTGAGGATTTCTTCTGCCTGTGAAAATCCCGTTACTTCGGTTTTCATATCTACAGGAATACCGAAAACCGAGGTTTCCTGCAAAACGCCGCCGTAAAGGTCAACGTAGAAGTTTGATTTATTGCTTTCGGTTTTCTTTTCAAGACCCTGTTCGTTAATAAGGTAATTTCTGTAAACCGCAGCAACATCAGCATAGTTTACTTCGTCGGTTTCTTCCGTGCTGATTGGGTAATAGCTAACCGAAATTTTGTCGGTCTTAATGTCGCCCTTTTCAAACACCGTAATTCTCGTACCGTCCGTACCGCCCATGTAGTAGTCGTCTTTGCCACGGAGGTTGAATTTAAAGTACACCGTATTAAACGCCTGTTTGTTCTGTTTGCTAACCTGTGCGTTTACCGAAGCGTTTCCGTTGCCGTCAGTTGCAATAGCAACAAGACCTGTGTTTCCCGTAACAGTCGCAACAACCGGCAAATAAGCCTGTTCCGTTACTCTCGGAGCGTTAAGCGGAACTGTTGTCTTGTCACGTCCGTAAAGGGTTTGCGAGTAAGAAGAATAACCTTCCTTGTCGTTGTTGTATTCGATAACCGCACCGCTTCCGTCAGGGACAATCATATAACCGTCAACGTCGTTGCCTGCAAGGTCTGTTTCAGGTGAAGCGCCGAAATACGGAGCAAGTGTAAGCGAAGTAATGATTTTTCCGTCAACTTCGTTTGTATCAACTTCCACAATATCCTTGATGTCAACCGTAACTTCAAGTCTGTCGTCGTGAAGTATGTACTTAACAGGAACAACGAATCCTGCTTCCTTATAATCATAAGTAATTGTCAAACCGTCGCCTGACATACTCCATTCTTCCGTACCCTTTACAGGTGAAGTAAGAGTTGAAGCCGAATAAAGAGAAGTGATGTTTCTCTTTTCCTGTCTGAGGTCGCCGTATTCAAGAACAAGACCCGAAGCAGTCTGGTTTCTCTGTGCGGATTTCATTGCCGTACCCTTAATCGGGTCAATTGTTGTGTTATCGCCGTAAGGGTTTACAGGCGTATTCCACCAATACTTATCAGCCTTGATGTCATAAAGTGCAACTTTATGTGTTTCCGAATCGGCATAAAGTTTAAAGTTTGCGTTTTCGGTAACAAGTTCAACGTCAGCAAGAAGTCTGTTTCCTTCCAGAGTTGTGAACAACATTCTGCCGTCCTCTGAAACATACAATCTTCCGTTGTTTGCGTCCTCGGAAACATAATCGTATTCCTTTTCAACTTCCAGAGTTTTTGTATTCATATAGAATACTGTCTTAAGGTCAACGGACATAAATGCGTCCTCAACAAGTTCGCTGAGAAGTCGCATAAAGAAGTTTGAAACTCTTGTAACGTTCACGTCGGTTTCTACAATCCAGAAACCTTTCTTTGACGAACTGATAATTCTGCCGTCCTCTTCTTCGCCCACTTCAAAGGTTGACATAATGGTTTCTTTGCCGTCCTTTGTTTTTGTGATTGCGATAATCTGTGGGTTGTGCTGAGTAAGTTTATCCTCTGCGTAAGCAAGTTCTTCTTTTGCGGCATTAACTTCTTCCTGTGTAGCGTTTGCCTTTGCCATAATACCGTTTGCGTTGTTTACAGCATTTTGGTAAACTTCCCAAGTGTATTCCGTATAATCTTCCGCAACAAGGTCAGCGTCAAGTTTAGCAATAGCTTTTTCAAGTTTTGACTTGTCAACTGTATCTGTTACCTTAGTTGTCTTTTCCTTTGCGTTTACCTTAACAAGACCCTCGTGGGCTCTGTCAAGTTCAATCCAAACTTCGTCAAGCTGTCTTTGGGTTGCATGAACATTTGCGTCAACGGTCTTTGCTTTTGCAAGAGCCTGTGCATAAACCGAATAAGTTTCGGCTGTGTAATCTTCGCTCTTTATCTTAGCGTCGCCGTCAATAAGCTTCTGAAGTTCTTTTTTGTTTTTTGTTGTACCGGTATAAATGGTATAATCGCCGTTTTTACCGATTTGGGACATATTGGTTTTGATATAATCAATAGTAGTATCATAATCGATATCCATTGATTCGTCCTCTTCAACCTCGTCCTCATCTTCTTCGCCTTCTGCGGTTACGTCGTCGCCTGTCGAAGCGCCCACGTCTGTGTTTACGTCGGATTCTTCGTCAGCAAAAGCCGAACCCAAAGGCATAAGCATCGTCAGAACCAAAGCAAAGA
This sequence comes from uncultured Ruminococcus sp., assembly GCA_964480525.1. Lineage (GTDB taxonomy): Bacteria > Bacillota > Clostridia > Oscillospirales > Ruminococcaceae > JAAZZIT01. The sequence goes on along the minus strand of CAYZOV010000009.1, from coordinate 14,623 downwards.
CAATGATTTTTTTCATTTTACGCATTATTTAAAACACCGTCCTTTCTCTTAACCTCTGATTCTGTACGCAACCTCGGTATAGATTGAATAAACAAATACATATACCTGTTGGAACAATGAAAGGAGCAATACCGCAAGGAAAAGTATAAGAAGCATTGCAATCAAAGTTCCCAAGATTGATACGATAGTTTTTGTGAATGAATACTGGTGAACAGCTTTCATAGCCGAAATCATAAGGATTACCGACCAGCCAAGTCCGATGTACGAAATGAAGTTTACCCAAATTGCTTCGTCCAAAACAAGGAAGTTTGAAACGAATGTTGAAAGATAAACGCCGAAGATGTACGGAACAAGTGAATAAGCTGAATAAATACAAATCTTTTTAAGTGTACCCTCACCGTCGAAAAGTGTGCATATTGCCCAGTTGCCGATTACCCAAACAAAGAAGTAAACAACCGACTGAACGAAAAGCGGAACAACGTTAAACACCTTAACGTATGCTGTGTTAAAAGCAAATCCCTTGAGCTGTCTGTCAACAACCATTGCTACGAAGAGCAGGAAAACGATAAACATTGAAAGAGGGATTGAACCTTTCTTTTTCCATCTCAAGTCCTCAAAGCCTTCAAAAGGGTGGAAAATAACGTGCTTTAACCAACCAAGTGTTGAAAATTCATACATATTAGTTTTCCTCCTTTACTTTTTTAGGTTTAATCTTTGAAAATAGAATCTTAATGTAAGTTCCGATAGATTTTACTTTGCCACGTTTTTTAAGCGACTTCCAAACAAGGATAAGAACGATAAGAACGAACAGCACGATTACGATAACCTCAAAGTGGCTTCTCAAAAAGTCATCTCTGTAATATTCGTAAGCCTTGTCGTAGTTTTCCTGGTCGTAAGCAGTCTTGAAGTATTCCATAGCGGTTTCGTATTCGCCTGCGTTAAGTGCAGCTTTTCCCAATGCGATATGTGCCATTGTATAACCGCCGTCACGTCTGATTACTTCTTCCCAGATTGGTTTTGCTTCGGTGTATTTACCCTGAACATTAAGAATTGAAGCTTCATGAACGTAAGAACCGAAGATTGTTTCGGAGAACACCGTAATGTCGTTTTTGATACCGTCGATAACGTAAACGTTAGTGCCGAAAGTTTCCACAGCGTTAGGTGCTGTAAAGCTTCCTTCCTGTTCGGACGGCGTAGACCTTGTTCCGAAGATGAACAAGAGGTTTGCGTCTTTGTCGTACTGGAACACACGACCTGTTTCGTAGTCAAGGAGGTTAATAACCTCATTGTCGCCGATAACTACGTCAGTAAGTTTTGTTGACTTAGCCGAGCTTTCTTCATAGCTGAATGCAAAGTCGCCGAATTCGTATTCGTTACCTGCTGCATTATTCCAGATGTTGTAACCTGCCGGATTAAGTTTCTTAACTGCGTCCGTTGAAACGTTAGCAGATTCAGTAACCGTAAAGATAAATCCGTCTTGGTCAATGTCAAAGTTGTGGAATTCAGTAGGAACTGTGCTGACCATAGCTTCCAACTGGTCCTCAGAAGCGAAAACTCTCCAAACTTTTCTTGCGATAACTTCTGCCGAAGCTTCAACACGATTTGCACCGAAGAATGCTTGGAACACGCCGTTTTTGTCATATCTCAACGCACCTGTGTTTACAGATGTTGAAATAAGATAAACGTTGCCTTCTTTGTCAGCCAAAACCTTTGAAGGTGTAAATGCTTCTGCGGAATACGCCTGCGAATCAGGTTTCTTAAATTCAACAAGAACTTCTGCGGTTGTGTCGCCTGTAATTTTCAGTTTAAGACCTCTGCCGTTTTCGCTGTCGGCTACATATAATATAGTATTGCCTTCTTCGTCAACGTTAGCGTACAAGCCTTTCGGCGTGCTGAAATTTACAACGTCCGTACCGCTGAGTGTTTTGTAGCAACCTGTCATATTAAGGTCGCTGTCAAGACGGATAACTCTGTTGTTGTTTGTGTCGCAAACCCAGAATGTTTCCGTGTTGTCCTCAAAAAAGAGGTCTGTCGGGCCGTCAAGCTCCGGATTTTCATTTTTTGAAATAAAGAACTTGCTTGTCGGGTCCGAGAGGGCTTCAAGTCCCATATCTCTGCCCGTTACAGTTCTGTCAACCCTGTATCCTGCCTGTGAAGGAATAGGGTCCTGCCAATTGTCATAGCTGTAAGTATTGTACGGTTCGTCTGCAAATGCGCTGATTGCCACGGAGCTGACTGTCGCAATTGCAGTCACGATACCGACTAAGCGTTTAATCATTTTAGACACCAATTATCACCTGTTTCCTTTTCTTAAATTTAATTTTATCGTTGTACGAATTAGTCCTTAATACCTGAATTAGCCATTGTTTCCATAACGTTATTCTGAGCAATAAGGAATACGAGCAACGGAGGAATCATAAGAATAACTGCTGTCGCAAATGTAACACCCTGTCTTGCAATACCCGAAGCCGCAATCTGGTTCATGATTGTAGGAAGCGTCTTTAATTCTTCGGAATAGATAAGTGCGCCGCCCTGAATATTCCATGCACCCTGGAATGCGAAAATCAAAAGCGTCATGAGAGCAGGTTTTGAGTTCGGCATAACAATCTGCCAACAAATTCTGAAAAGACCTGCGCCGTCAACCTTTGCGGCTTCAATCATTGAATCGTGGATAGTTGTCATACTCTGACGCATAAGGAACAATCCCATTGCGGTTGCGATATTCGGGAGAATAAGAGCAAAGTATGTATCGATAATTCCCATAATAGCCATTACAAGGAACTGGATAATCCACATTGCAGATGATGTAAAGAGGAGGGCTGTTACAACGATTTTGTTAATAATCTTATCCCCCGGAAATTTACATTTTGCAAGAGGGAATGCTGCACAGCAACATACGAAGATATTTGCTACGGAAATAATTACAGTAATGAATGCGCTGTTAAAGATGTATCTTGAAAGCGGTACCCACAAGCTTGACGCAACCTTGAACATATCCGAATAGTTAGTCAAAGTCGGTCTTAAAACATAAAGCTTCGGCGGGAACACGAAAAGTTCTTCAACAGGTTTAAACGACTGAATAATTGCATAGTAAAGAGGGAATACCATAAATATACCCAACAAACAAAGGAACACAAAGATGAAAATATCTCCGCCAAGACTTCCGGCTGTTCTCTTGCGTTTGTCTTTTACTTTAAGGTCGTTAATGTTCTTTTTTCTTTTAGACATTTCGTTTTTTCCCCCCTTAGTCAAGATATTTGCCAAGCAACCAAGTAATAAGCTTGTTTGCAAGGAGCATTGCAACGAACAAGATGAAACAGATTGCACAAGCGTAACCCATTTCGTAACGGATAGTACCATAGTCTGTTGCGTGGTTCATAATTGTGTGAGCCGCATAGTCTGTTGACGGAAGACCTACAAGAGCCTGACCGACAGCACCTACGGTGAACGCCGCTGAAATCTGCATAACGGCAGCGAACAAAAGCTGTGGACCCATTGACGGAATTGTGATGAGGAAAAGTTCCTGCCATCTGTTTTTAATTCCCTCAATAGCGCCTGCTTCGTACATGGATTTGTCAATGTTCTGGAAACCTGCGCGGATAGCAAGGAAGCCTGCACCCATCGAAATCCAGAGCTGAACGATAATTACAACAGTCAAGATGTAATTTGTGTCTGTCAAGAACTGGAGTGGTGAATTGATAAATCCGAGGTCAAGAAGAATTGAGTTAATGAAGCCGTATGAGTCGCCTGACAAGAAAAGCTGCCAGATGATGTAAACCGACGGCGTCATTGACGGAGCGTAGAACACAAATGTGAAGAATGTTTTAAGCTTCGGGTGCATTTCGTTAATGAGCCAAGCAATGAAAAAGCTGAGAACATAACTGAAAGGACCTGTAAAGATTGCGAATACGAGAGTATTTTTAACAGCAATCATAAATGTGTCGTCGTTCAAAAACAGCGTATAGAAGTTTGAAAGTCCGACGAACTTAGGGAACTCTACCATATTAAAGTTTGTAAAACCGATTGGCAGAGAAATAACAACAGGGATTATGATAAAGATTGTAAACAAAATCATAAAAGGAGCGAGAAGTCCGTAGCAACCTGCGTTAAGTTTCATCATGTGCCAAGTGTATTTCCATTTGTTTTCTTTGGAAATCGGCTTGTCAGCAAATTCTGTCTTTTTTGCCATTTTTTATCTCTCCCCTTTCTTTAATCATAGTACATACCCAAGTCCTCAAGCTTACGTTGAATTTCAGCATTGATGTCCTTGTTGTACCAAATAAGTGTATCTCGTGGGTTTTCAGCTTCGTTTACAACAGTTCTGAAAGCGTTCGTGAGGTTTCTCGTTACAGCGTATGTTGCAGGAATGATTGGAATTTCAACCTGTTCGTTAAGCTGTGAAAGAAGTTTTTCAAGTTCGCTTCCCGACCATGAAAGCTGTTTAAGAGCTTCGATGTTTGCCGTGTCGAAACGTCCCATTGTACCCATAAGAGCTTCGATGTCGTTTGCGTAGTTAACCTGTGTTTCGGTTTCGGTAAACCACTTGATAAATTCCCAAGCGGCTTCCTGATTTTCGCAATCCGAGAAAATAATCGCACCCGAACCGCCCGAACACGAAGCGTGGCTTATTGTTCCGTCTGCCTGAACGGTACCCGGAATCTGCATAAAGTCCCAACAGCCCTTAATTTCAGGAGCAGCTACAGAAAGCTGGTTGAAGAAAGTATAGCCGTTGATAACGATTGGCATATCTCCTGTTCTGAATCTTGAGAACGGGTCGTATGTCTGTTCAAAGTTGTATGTTGTATAGAACTTTGTCCACATTTCAAATGCTTCGATAGCGTCCTGACTGTCAAAGTTTGTCGCTGTCTTATCTTCGTTATAGAAGTTTACACCTCTCTGGAGAAGAAGTGTTGCGAAAGTGTTACCTGCTTCGGTTGTTGTCGGAACGGTTGTTACGCCGTTTGTAACGATATTAGCCTGAAGAACAAGACCTGCCGCCATGTAGTTTCTCTGGAGAATTGGGAGAACCTCAATAAATCCGTCCCAAGTCTGCAAATCTTCCTCAGCGTCGATTCCGTAACTTTCCAAAATATCCTTGCGGTAGAACATCATTGGGAATGTCTGGCTGACCGGAAGTCCGTAAACTCCGTCGTTGTATGTGTAAAGTGTTGTTGCGGTGCTTGTAAAGTTTTTGATAGAATCTTCATAATCAGCAAACTGCGTCAAGTCTGTCAAAACACCTCTTGCAGCAAGCTGGATAGGGAAGTCGCCGCCGATAAAGAGTGCGACGTCAGGACCTTTGCCTGCGAGTGTTGCTTCAACGATACCGCCCTGTACAAGGTTAATCGAAGCCTTTACGTCAGAGGTTGCGTTAAATTCGTTGTCAACAAGCTGTTTAATAACCTGTGCTTGGTCACGTCCGAGTGAAACCCAAACTGTAAGCGACTGTTCGCTTTCTTCGGAAAGTGAGTTATAATCTTCAAAGAACGAGCCGATAAACGACTTGAATCCGAAAGCAAGTGAAGCAAAGAATCCCTTGTCGGTTGAAGTAAATTCAACGTCAGCCGAAGTAAATTCCATAAGGTCGAGTTCAAGCGCCTGACCTCTGTATGTCTGCATCCAAGACGAAACCGAAGTTACGTTATCCTTAATCTGTGAAAGCATTGAAGGGATTCTGTATGTTCTTTCGGTACACTTGTCAAGAACGATTGCCATTTTGTCAAGTGTAACAGCTTCGGAACCGCTTGAACCCGAAAGTTCTTCAATCTTTGCCTGAATTTCTCTAAGACGTTTGCTGTAATATTTAAAATCGTCTACGATTTCAGGAATTGACTTGTCAATCTTGTAATCGGTGTATTCGTCAGGCGAAGGACCTGTTATACCACGGATTTTTCTGTAATAAACGTTGATGTTGTAAACAATGTCCTCAACTTCGTCCATGATTTCGCCGATTTCACCCGGAACAGCTTCAAGTGTAATCTGGTGTGTTCCCGCTTCGAGATAATAGTAAATCGGGTCGCCGTTTGCGTCCTGCGGATAAACCACGTCCCAGTCCGTGTCGTACATAAACTTAATCTGGTTTGATTCCTTGTTCGGAACAACCCCGTCAATGTACACACGTCTGTTAGAGTACAAACCTCTCATTGAATCCTGTCTTGCACGGATTCCCAGTTTGTAATAACCCGACTGTTCAACTGTAAATTCCCATGTAATAGCCTGTGTTGCCTGATTCCATGTATCTTTACCGATTGTGTTATATCTCTGCTTTGTCGGGTCTGACGGTGAAGTTAGGTAAGAAGTTCTGTCAGACGTCGGGTAAAGAGTTCTGTCGTTTTTATAATCAGCGTCCTCACCCTCAAGCACGATTTTCTGGTTTGAAATTGTCGAAAGTTCCGATTCGGACGGCTTAACGTACTCTGCTATTTCCTTTTCGTTGTAAAGTTTTAAATAGTTAAGAGCAAAAGTCGCCTTGTCAGAGCTTATCGTAATTGTGTTTTTACCTGCTTCAAAGTAAAATGCAAGAGGTTCGTTTTTAAGACCGTCAATATCCTTGAACGAGCCTGTCTGCCACTTGACAAGTTCAATCTGTCCCGGTCTGATATCGTTGTCGTGAACGTCCTGCTTAATTTCGCTCTTGTTCACCCAAACCTTTGGGAGCGTAACTCTTGAAGCGGTTGTGTACGGGATTTCGCCGTTAATAGCCACAGCAAATTCGATAAAGTTTGCTGTTCCCGCAAGTGCTTCATAGTTTGCTTCGATACAATAAAGACCTGCTGTTTTAACTTCCACTTCAAACGAAACCTGACCGGACTGGTTTGCCCATTTAAGAACATTTTCAACCCCGTCAACCGTTTCTACCGAAAGTTCTGCGCCGTTTGTTTCGGCGTCTGCCAGATAATCTTTACCGTAGACAGTAATTTCGTCGTCAGGTCTGGCGTCGTTCTGATGTCTGTTGAGATAAGCACTGTAAGTGTTTTCTCGGTTTGAAGCGTCGATACTATCGGCAGTGATAACATCGTCGCTATCGGTTGTTCCTGCAACAGTCGTGGATTCATCTGACGATATTGCGTCAGCAAACGCTGCAGGAGCAGTAGTAAAAGCTATAGTCACTGCCGCCGCAAGTGATATAAGTCGCTTAAACTTTGTGTCTTTCACATTTATCCACCTTTCCAAAGTATTCCTCTTTAAAAAGCTTTTAAAGAGTTTCTATATTTCCCAAACGGGTAATAACGTTGTTTAACAAGCCTTAGTCCGACTTGAAAATAAGAATTTTCTTATTTTCCTCGTCAAGTTCAGCTCTCACCTTTTCTCCGCCCTTCATTCCCAGAGCGTCAAGGTATTCTTTCGGAATCTGAACTCTGCCCGTCTTGTCAAGAACCACCAGTTCTTCGTGAACCGTTTCGCTTTCGTCCTCAACCTGAACAATTTTGCCAAGTTCGTTAAGTTCCTCAACGTAAGATTTCTTTCGGATAATTTCCGACGAAGTTCTTCCGTCCCTTATCGCAACAACTCTGTCAATGTCCCTCGCAAGCTTAACGTCGTGGGTAACAATTACAATAGTAAGCCCCTCTGTTCGGTTAAGTTCCTTGAATATTTCCAGAATCGCTTTTGATGTTTTTGTATCAACCGACCCCGTCGGTTCGTCAGCCAATAAAAGCTTCGGGTTGTTAGCAAGGGCAATCGCTATTGCCACCCTTTGCTGTTCGCCGCCCGACATTTGGTCAAGTTTTGAATTTTTTCTGTGAGATAACCCCACCTTGTCAAGAAGTTCTTCCGCACGTTGCCGTCGTGCCTTTGTGCCTTTTAAAAGCATTGGCATTTCCACATTCTGAACCGCCGTCAGATACGGTATAAGGTTACGGGCGTTGTTTTGCCACACAAATCCCACCGTATTCCTCTTGTAATCCATATAATCCTTGTCGGAAAACTTCAAAAGATTTTTTCCGTCAACGTACAAACTTCCCGCACTTGGCTTGTCAAGACCGCCGAGCATATTCAAAAGTGTGGATTTTCCGCTTCCCGAATTTCCCACAATTGCCATAAGTTCGCCTTTTTTAATTTCAAGGTCAAGTCCCTGCAACGCCACAACCTCAATTTCAGAGGTTTTATAAATTTTAACAAGATTGTCGCAACTTATCATTACGTCGTCGTTAATTTTTTCAACACCCTCACTACTCAACAATCTCACCGTCCTCTAAAGTGTAAACTTTATCGGCAATGTCAATCATACTTGGGTCGTGCGTTGTCATAACGATTGTCATTCCGTAATCAGCCACAAGTTCTTTGAAAAGTTTTACAATATGTAACGAAGTCGTTGTGTCAAGTTCCGCCGTCGGTTCGTCGGCAAACACCAGCACGGGGTTGTGAGCAATGGCTCTGGCTATTGCCACCCTTTGCTGTTCGCCGCCCGACATTTCGCCGGGTCTGTGGTACATTCGCTTTTCAAGTCCGACGTTTTTCAAAACTTCTTTGGCACGTTTTGCACGCATATCGTACTTGATTTTTGAAAGTCTTAACCCGAACTCCACGTTTTCGTATGCCGTCATACTTGAAATTAACGCAACCGACTGGAACACAAACGCCATTTTGTACCGCCTGAGTTCGTCACGTTTTTTCTCGGACAAAACCGTTATGTCCTGCCCCTCAAACGTAACGCTTCCGGCTGTGGGCTTGTCAAGCGCCCCCAAAATGTTAATCAGGGTTGTTTTACCGCTTCCCGACCTACCTCGCAAAATCGTCAACGTTCCTTTTTCGATTTCAATGTTAATATCTTTCAAAGCGTGAACTACACTTCCGTCACCTATTTTAAAATCCCTGCAAAGTCCATTTGTAGATAAAATTATTTCACCCATAAGTTAAACTCCTGACCACACAACCGTCGGTTGTGTTTATTGGGATAAAGCATAATTTTTTTCAACTCTTTTGTGCAAAATACTCAAAAAACCTATATCTTGTGATTTTTTGTCGTTTTGTAACAACATATTGTGTTTTTTGTATAAAACCACTAACACAGAGGTATATTTTTTATTAAATACTACAACAAAATAGGCATATAGTGACATTATGCTAATGATAATTATACCAAATAAAGCTCTTTATGTCAAGAAGTCGTAAACGTTTAAGTTGAGATTTTTTTGTGAAAATTACCTAAATTCAGATTTTTTTACATGATTTATAACCAAAAGAGAGATTGTTTCATTGAATATACTATTTAAATAGTATACTTAGTGTAAATTTTGCATGAAAACGGTTTCACGAAAGGGCGGTTTTTTGTACAAAAAAGAGCCTGCCCAAAGGCAGACCCTTTTACTTAGCAAATGCACCCGACCTTGCAAACCTCTTTGCAAAGCCCGCAGTTTTTGCATTTTGAATAATCAATTTTTGCAACGTTGTTTTCAACCTTAATCGCACCGAACGGGCATTTTTTCTCGCACATTTTACAACCGATACAACCGCCCGTGCAAACCGTCCTTGTAACTTTGCCCATGTCCGTCGAAGAACATTTCACGTCGATTTTTTGGTTTTTCGGTCTTAAAATTATAAGATTGTTGGGACACGCCTTTGCGCAAAGTCCGCACCCGACGCATTTTTCGGCATTTACAACAGCCACCCCGTCAACAATGCAAATGGCGTTCTTTTCGCACACCGACGCGCAGTCGCCGTACCCCAGACAGCCGTTGGTACAGGACTTTGAGCCGTTAAAAAATCTGTTTGACGCCTTGCACGACGGCACCCCGTCAAAGGTGTATTTCAAATTTGCTTTATTACAGTCGCCGCCGCATTTCACAAACGCTTTTAACTCCACGACTTCATCAGCCGAAACGCCCATAATTTCCGACAATTTTTTTGAAACTTCGTTTCCGCCCGCCTTGCACAAATTACAAGCTTCGCCGTTCAGAACAGCTTCGGCATAGTCGTTGCAACCCGAAAAACCACACGCACCGCAGTTAATTTGTGGCAGGCTTTCTTGCAGTTTTTCCAACTTTTCGTCCGCCATAACCGCAAAAACCTTTGACGCAACCGTCAGCAAAACACCTGCCAAAGCGCCGATTACTCCAAACACAACAACGGGAAGTAGAATTTCCATATTTAATTAACCCCCTTTATGCAAAAAGTCCCGAAAATCCCATAAAACTTATGGAAACGATAGACGCGGCGATAAGCGTGGCAGGAACGCCCTTGAAAGTTTCGGGAATATCTGAATGTTCGATTCGCTGACGCACCCCGGAAAACAGCAACAAAGCCAACGTAAACCCTACGCCGATTCCCAGAGCGTTCACAAGCGACGCCACAAAGCCGTAGTTTTCGTCAATGTTTGTAATCGTCACGCCCAAAACCGCACAGTTTGTCGTAATAAGCGGCAAATACACTCCCAGCGCCTTGTAAAGCGGTGGCAAAAGCTTTTTCAGAGCTATTTCCACAAGCTGTACAAAAAGTGCGATAATCAGAATAAACGCAATGGTTTTAAGATACTCAACGCCCATCGGCACCAGCAAATAATGGTACACAGGGTATGTAACCGCCGCCGCACACACCAGCACGAAAATTACCGCCGCACCCATACCCACGGCATTTTGCATTTTTTTGGAAACCCCCAAAAACGGACAAATTCCGTTAAACTGCGACAAAACGATATTATCAACCAAAATGGCTGAAATCATCAAAATTACTAATTCTTTCAACGAAATCCCTCCTTAACTTTCTTTTTCGCAGCTTGTCATTTTCGCCTTTGAACAGTTTTTGCTGTTCGGGCAATTATGACAGCTTATCTCCTGCGGTGGTTTTTTGTTTGCGATTTTATTTACAACGGCGATAATTACACCAAGCACGAAAAATCCTCCTGCCGGCATAATGAAAATCGACATTGCAGGCACGCTTTCGGGAATAATTTGAATACCAAACCATTGCCCCGACCCGAAAATTTCACGCACCGAACCCATTAAAAACAAAGCAAAGGTAAATCCCAAACCCATTCCCAAAGCGTCGCAAATTGACGGCAAAACCTTGTTTTTCCCCGCAAAAACCTCGGCTCTACCAAGAATAATACAGTTTACCGTGATAAGTGGCAAAAATATTCCCAAAGCCGAATGAAGCGACGGAATGTACGCCTTTAAAAGTAGCTCCACAGCCGTTACAAAGCCTGCTATGATTACGATATAGCACGGCAAACGCACAGCCTTTGGTATAACATTTTTTAATAGTGAAATTACGATATTCGACCCCAAAAGCACAAAGGTAGTCGCCAAACCCATGCCTATGCCGTTTGAAGCCATAGTTGTGACCGCAAGGGTCGGACACATACCCAAAAGAGTTACAAGGGTCGGATTTTCCTTGATAATTCCTTTTGTAAATTCCTTCCAATTACTCACCGAAAATCCCCTCCTTGTTCTTTTCGTAAACTTCCAATGCCGTTTTAACAGCCGATTTTACGCCCTTTGACGAAAACGTCGCACCTGTTATGCTGTCGATATTTTCAATTTCCGAAACATTTTGTATTCCTTTGAACTGCCCCTTAAAACTGTCGTCATCTACCTTTGTCCCAAGACCCTTTGTGTCGGTAATTTCAATAAACGAAACGCCCTGAACTTCGCCGTCGAAATTAACCCCCACCAAAAGGTGAAGTCCACCTTTTTTGTAACCGTCGGCTGACATTTCAAAAGCCACGTTTTTGTTTTCCTTGTCAACAATCACGGCGACAATCTGTTCTTTGCCAAAATTTACAACATTTTTATCTCCGTCGTTTTCACTTAGCAAAATTTCGTATTTTCCACCGCTTTTGCCGAAAATTTCCTCACAGCCTTTTTTAAGCTCATCTGTCATAACCCCCGTGTTATCAACATACGTCAGGTTGTACACGACAATCACCAATCCGCTTATTACCATGCAGATTATCATTAAAACAAGGGCAGGCATAATTTTTTCTTTTAATTTCATTTTGTCGCCCCCTTGTCTTTTTTCGCTCCCAAAGGCTTATTTTTCGTAAACATATCAATGTACGGCGTGCAAATGTTCATAAGCAAAATCGCATACGATACGCCCTCCGCAGACGAAGCGTAAAATCTGATAATACAGGTGATTATTCCGCAACCAATTCCGAAAATAACTTTGCCTTTGGCGGTTATCGGCGTTGTAACATAGTCTGTCGCCATAAAAAACGCACCCAAAAGAAGTCCGCCCGACAAAATTTGATAAATCGGGTCTTTTCCTGCCAAAAGCGAGAAAACCGCTACTGTGCCAATGTAAAAAACAGGGGTGTGCCAAGATATTATTTTTGCGCAAATAAGGTAAATCCCCCCCAGAATCAACGCCAAAGAACACACTTCGCCAAGACAGCCCCCCACATTTCCCAAAAGCAAATCTTTATAACTTGCGCTGTTTGAAACAAGTGGCGTCGGTGAGGTTGTTACGTCTGTACCTCTGTAATAAAACGGCTCAACGAAGTTTGTCATTGCACTTGTAAACGAAAGCGTCAGCACAATTCTGCCCACAATAGCAGGATTTGCGAAATTCTGACCCAGACCGCCGAATAAAAGTTTTGCAATAACTATCGCCACAAATGTGCCAATCGCCGCAATCCACAACGGCAAATTCGCAGGCATATTAAAGCTAAGTAACAACCCCGTTACGGCGGCGGACAAATCACCCGTGGTGTCTTTTCGTTTCGTAATTAAGCAAAAAAGTTTTTCCCACAAAATCGACGTTATAACCGTAAAACCCATAAGCGTAAGCGCCGAACCGCCGAAAATGAGTATTGCCGCCAAAAACGCAGGGAAACACGCCAGCAAAACCTGTGCCATAACGTTTGTTGTGCAGGCATTGTCACGAATATGTGGCGACGGTGAAACTGTAAGTTTTGTCATAAAATAACCCTCTCAAATTTTTTATCTCTTTGAAATCAAAGCCTTTGCAAGCTGGTTTTTCTCCGCCAAATTCCTCTTTGCAGGGCAAACATAAGAACAACTTCCGCAGTTCATACAAAGATTAACTTTCAAAGCCTTTAATTCCTCGGTGTTTTTGCTGTCGTATGCTTTTTCCATCAAAGACGGCATAAGGTTCAAAGGACACGCCCTGACGCAACGCCCGCACCTTATGCAATTTGTCTGAACAATGGGGTTTTCAGCCTTTTTAAAACCTAAAACAGCGTTGTTGGTTTTGCAAATAGGCGTTTGCAAATCGTAAACGCAAGCACCCATCATAGGTCCGCCTAAAATGACTTTTTCGCAAAGTTCGGGCAAACAGTCGGCAAATTTCAGAATTTCTTCAACGCTTGTACCTATCACAGCTCGCACATTGCACGGGGTTCGCACAATGTCGCCGTCAACCGTCACCCTTTTTGACACCAAAGGCATACCCGTTTTTAAATATCTGTGAATAAAACCCACCGTCGTGCAGTTTACAACCATTGCTCCCACGCTTGACGGCAAATCCCCCTCACCGATAATTTTGCCGATACTTGAATAAACAAGCACTTTTTCCGCTCCCTGCGGATAACGTGATTTAAGCTTTACAACGTTGATTTTTTCTTCACCCGACGTTAATTCTTCCAAAAGTTTGATTGCTTCGGGTTTGTTGTCCTCAATGCAAATATATGCTTTTTCTATCTTCAAAAATTTCTGAATTTCCTTGATTCCGCCCAAAATGTCCCCCGAATTTTCAATAAGTTCACGGTAATCGCTTGTTATGTACGGCTCGCACTCGGCGGCGTTTACGATAAGAGAATCAATCGGCGTAATTTTTTCGTCAAAGGCAAACTTTATGTGTGTGGGAAAACCTGCGCCACCCATTCCGCAACAACCCGAATCCCTCACCGCTGAAATAAAACTTTGACGGTCGGTTACTTTCGGCGGTTTAACCTGCGACGACACAGTTTGCAATTTGTCGGTTTCAATCACAATCGCCTTGCAAACACGCCCGTTTGACGGCAAATAGTCCGAAATTTCAACAACTTTTCCCGATACGCTGCTGTGAAGCGGGGCGGACATAAAAGCGGAGCTGTCGCCAATTTTTTGACCCACCTGAACGCTGTCGCCCACCTTGACCAAAGCGTCACAGTTTACGCCCAAATGTTGGCAAAGCGGTATGCGAACCCTGTCAGGGATTGGCATATCCACGGTTTCGGATAGGGAAGTGTTTTTGTTGTGGGGTATTTTAATTTTATTCATTTTACTAAATAACATAAACATACACCTTTCTTAATTTTTTATCTGTAAAGCGTTTTGCCTAACGCAAATTTTCAAATTGAATAAATGTTGATTTTTTTATAACGAAAAGGGGGAACACTCTTTCAAACTTTGTTATAACCGCACTTTGACGGTCTTAACTGTAACTTTGTCATTAAACCTAACAAACTTTAAAACTTCCGTCAGGAAATAAAAGTTTTTGGAAAACGTGCCGTTTTCATCGATTCAGCTCGCAACACTTTGTTATGTGTCCGACTTTGTTTTGCTCGCTGGCGTATGCGAAGCTAAATGCTTCGTATGCAAACTAAAGTTTGCATGGGAATTTTGCTCACTTCGTTATACTCGGTGTTTCGCTGTGCGAAACCGCAAAAGTTCCCAGTTTGATGAAAGTTTAAAGTTTTAGTTTTTTGCAAACTTTAAAACTTCGTCAGAACATAAAAGTT
>CAYZOV010000008.1:0-71476 GCA_964480525.1 uncultured Ruminococcus sp. | reverse complement strand
TTACTTGAAAAGTCCCCCATCGCAAAAACATAATGGCTTATGTTTTTGCTCCCCCGAAAAACGCTTAATGGAATAGGGGTATTTCGCCGTCTGCGGACGGCGACCAAAGGACTTCGTCCTTTGGAAACCTACAAGCTTTTTGAAAAAAGCTTGACCAAAAACTTTATTTTCTGACGAATTTATAAAGTTTGCGAAAAACGAAAACTTTAATTTTCTGACGAACTATCAAAGTTTGTGTGGATTCACGACAGAGTTACAGCTACAAAAAACAAAGTGCGGTTATAACAAACTTTGAAAAAGTGGGTGGCAGAAAGTTCGGCGCACTTCAAAGTGGGGGTTACGGGTGTATTTTGGCGGTGAGGTTTAGTTCGGTTTTACAAAAAACAAAAAGCACCCACTTTTGAGTGAGTGCTTTTGAAAATGTATAGATAAATTACTTGCTGATAAGTTCCAAAGTATCTCTTGCAATGAGAAGTTCCTCGTTTGTCGGAACAACCCAAACCTCAACCTTTGAGTTAGGTGTGGAAATTTTCTTGAGTTCCCCTCTGGTCTTATTAGCTTCCGGGTCGATTTCAATTCCGAAAAATTCCATATTTTCGCAAACAGCCTGTCTTACGTCAAATGCGTTTTCACCGATACCGCCTGTGAACAAAACAGCGTCAAGTCCATTCATAGCAGCAGCATATGAGCCGATATACTTTTTGATTTCGTAAACGAGCATATCCGTAACAAGCTGTGCTTTTGCGTCACCGTGTTTTGCGGCGTCTGTGATTTCTCTGTTATCAGACGAAACGCCCGAAACACCGAGGAAGCCTGACTTTTTGTTCATATAGTCGCTCATTTCCTTAGTTGTAAAGCCGTGCTTTTGAGCAACAAATGTAACAGCCGACGGGTCAACGCTACCTGTTCTTGTACCCATAACTACGCCGTCAAGCGGAGTAAATCCCATAGAAGTATCAACGGATTTTCCGCCGTCAACAGCGGTAATCGAAGAACCGTTACCGAGGTGGCACGAAACGATTTTCAAATCCTTAATATCTTTGCCCATAGCCTCTGCAAGTGCTGCGGAAACAAATCTGTGCGACGTTCCGTGGAAGCCGTACTTTCTAACGTGGTACTTTTCGTAATCCTCGTATGGAAGTCCGTACATAAATGCCTTTGGTGGCATTGTCTGGTGGAACGCTGTGTCGAACACAACAACCTGCGGAACGTTTTCAGGAATAACCTTTTTGCAAGCCCAAAGAGCAAGTGCGTGTGGGTGGTTATGTACCGGTGCAAGTTCCTGAAGGTCGTCAATCTGCTGGATAACTTCGTCTGTTGCAAGACAAGTTTTGTCAAAAATTTCAGCGCCCTGTACGATTCTGTGACCTACGGCTGAAATTTCGCTCATTGAAGAAATAACCGAAGCGTCGCCTGTTGTCAAAATCTCAACAAGCTTTTCAAATGCTTCTGTGTGTGTAGGAAAATCGCAATCCATATCAACTTTTCTGCCGTCGAAAGTTTTGTGTGCAATGTGACCGTCAATACCGATTCTGTCGCAGTTTCCCTTTGCGATAACAGATTCGTCGGTCATATCCAAAAGCTGGTACTTCAAAGACGAACTTCCTGCGTTTACTACCAAAATTTTCATTAAAAATACCTCCAAAAATATATTTTTTCAAATAATATTTGCTTGACAATCTGTCCATTATTATATATTATAACATTAGAAGAAAAATTTCAAGTGTTTTTATCAAATTTTATCATAATAATTATTTAATTTGATAACTTGAAGAATATTTTTGCAAAAGGGAGTGACTATTTTGTGAAAATTTGCGGAATTATAGCCGAATACAATCCCTTTCACAACGGGCATAAATTTCATATTGAGCAAACTTTGGAAAAAGGTGCAACCCATATTGTTGCTGTGATGAGTGGAAATACTGTTCAGCGTGGCGACGTAGCGCTTCTTGACAAGCATTTTCGGGCGAAAACGGCTGTGCAAAACGGCGTAAATCTTGTTTTGGAGTTGCCGTGTCCGTATTCGTGTGCCAATGCCGAGGTTTTTTCAAAGGGTGCTGTAGAAATTCTAAAAGGCTTAGGGTGTGTGGATATGCTGTCGTTTGGGTGCGAAAACGACGACAAAACCGCACTTTTGCAAGCAAGCAGGTGCGTGTCACAGCTTTCCGAAAGTCCTCTTGTAAGGGACTTAGTGTCAAAGGGGCTTAGCTATCCGTCTGCAATTTCCACAGCTTGCGGTGAACTTTTTGGGGAAAATGTGAAAAAGATAATTTCTTCGCCAAACAATACGCTGGCTGTGGAGTATATCAGAGCGTGTGAAAATATGAAACTTGATTTTGAGCTTGTGCCAATAAAAAGGCAGGGCGTAAATCACGATGAACAAGCTTTTCAAAACGAAATCGCCTCGGCAAGCTTGATTAGAAAAATGGCGTTATCGAGGGAGAATTTTTCTGAATTTGTGCCGTACAATTCAGAAAATACCGACCTTTTTCAGCTTGAGAAAATGTCAAGGGCGATTATCTTTAACCTAAAGTGTAAAACACTTGAGGAGCTTTTGCAAATTCCCGATTGTACAAAAGAGCTTGGTGTGAGAATTTTCAAGCTGTTGCAAAATGAAACACCAAACACCTTGTCACAGCTTTACGATAAATTAAAATCAAAAAATATAACCCACGCACGAATACGCAGAGTTGTGCTTTACAGCATTTTGGGAGTTAAAGAATCGGATTTTGAAATTTCGCCATATGCCAGAGTTTTGGCGTGTGACCAAAAGGGAGTTGAAATTTTGCGAAAGGCAAAGACAACAAGCAAAATTCTAGTTTCAAATTCCCTTTCAAAGCTTTCGCAAAGAGATGAGGGAGCAAATCGACTTGCACAGCTTGATGTAATTTCATCGGATTTGCAAAAAATGTGTGGGGATTTAAAGAAAAATTACCCAAATGAGTTTGGGATAAAATTTGAAAAATCATAGAAATTTTTAACGGAGGGAATTTTATGCTTAAATTTAACGAAATCGACTATGGCTATTTCGGCAAGTGCCTTGAAATCCAAAACGACCTTGTGAGAATGCTTGTGACAATCGACAAGGGTCCTAGAATTATCGGATTTAATTTGCAGGGCAAGGAAAACATTATGTGCGAGGATATTGAGGAAAATTCCACAATGTCGGGCGGACTTTTTTCTGAAGTGTTCGGCGACAAAAAGTGGTATATTTACGGAGGTCATCGACTATGGTTTTCTCCGGAACATAACCCACGAAGCTATTACCCTGATAACGACCGGGTAGAGTACAAAATCGAGGGGAACAAGGTGACGTTTACTCCACCTGCACAGTTTGAAAACAAAATGCAGTTTGAGATGACGGTTGAAATGTGGGAAAATTCTTCGGAAGTAAAGGTGGGTCACAAAATCGTGAATCTGGCAGACGAGGAAATTGAAATTTCACCGTGGGCAATGACTGTTGTGGACAAAAATTCTGTTGCGATTTTGCCACAGTCCTCTAAGGATACCGGACTTCTTTCTAACCGAAATCTAAGCCTTTGGGCGTACACCGATATTTACGACGACCGACTTTTTATCGGCAACAAGTATATTACCGTCAAGCAAAACAGCGATTGTTCGTGCAATCTCAAAGTAGGCTTGAACAACGAGGACGGCTGGTTGGGAATGTTAAACAAGGGTCAGCTTTTCGTGAAGAAATTTGAGTATTTGGAAAACGCAAGCTATCCTGACAATCACTGCAACTGCGAATGTTTTACAAACTTCTTTATGATGGAAATTGAAAGTCTGGGCGAACTTAAAAGGCTTGCAAAGGGTCAGAGCGTTTGCCACGATGAGGTGTGGAGCATTTACCCTTGCGATGATGAATTTGACAGACGAAACGAAAAGAGCGTTAGTGAATTCGTGGAAAAATATGTGAAATAAAAGAAAAAATCTCCTGCAAAAAGCGGGAGATTTTTGTTTAAAGTCTTGTAAGCTCGTTTAAAATTTCTTCAAAGCACACTCCGTCGGTTGTGGGAATGTCAAGTTCGTCCGAACGCTTTATTGCCTTTGCAACGAAGTCGGCGGCAACTTCCACCGAACGTGTAAAGTCGAATTTTCGCACAGCACAGGCTGTTATGATAGAGGAAAAAACATCGCCCGTACCCGAACGCTGTCTGCCCGACTTTTTCTTTGAAACGGTGGAAAAACCTTTTTCGCAATCAAAAATCAAATTTGAAATTTCGTCGCCGTTGTCAAGTCCTGTTATGACGATTTTTTTTGCACCCTTTTGGCTTAGCTTAAAGCAAAGTTCACGCAAAAAGGTGTCGTCGGGGTTTTGGACATAATCCGTGTCCGTAAGTATGCACGCTTCGGTCAAATTTGGGGTGAGAATGTCGGCGTGGCGTACAAGAGTTTTCATTCTTTGGGCGGTTTCTTCCTTGTATGTAGGGTAGAGCCGTCCACCGTCACCCATTACGGGGTCGATAACCACGGCGGTGTTTTCGTCCTTGAAATCTTCGATGAACTTTTCTACGATACTTATTTGTTCGGTCGAACCTAAAAAACCCGAAGTTATAGCGTCAAAACGCAGTCCTAGTTTTTTCCATTCGTTTGTGTATGCCAAAAGTCTGTCGGTGTAGTCCTCAACAAAAAAGCTGTCAAAACCCGTGTGGTTTGAAAAAATCGCCGTGGGAATAGCACAGCATTGTACCTTTAGTGCTGAAATCAACGGCAACGCAACGGCAATGGAACATCTTCCGAATCCCGAAAAATCGTTAAAAACCGCAACTTTTGGCTGGGTGTTGTGATTTGTATTCATAAAAACCTCTTTTGTTTTATTTTTCAAAATTATTTGTACTTTAATAGTATAACATTTTTTGAAAAAATTTTAAACGGTAAAACAGTAAATTATCGTGGGGCGAATGTAAATTTTTTTGTGCAATTCTCCGAAGTTTAGTAAAAAAATGCAAAAAAGCTTTACTTTAGTGTGCTAATGTGTTATTATGTTCAAGTAACAAAATTATTTTTACACGAAAGGACAAAAAATTATGAAAAAGAATTTTTTAGCTAAAATCGCAAGCGTTATGCTTTGCGGTGCAATGCTTTTGACAGGTTGCGGTTCAAGCGATTCATCAGACAGCAACGGCAAAACAAAAGAGGACAATTCACTCCAGAAAGTTAAGGACGCAGGCGTGTTCTACCTGGGACTTGACGCAACATTCAAGCCAATGGGTTATACAGACGACGACAACAACATTGTGGGATTTGACATTGACGTTGCGGAAGAAGTTTGCAAGAGAATGGGCGTAAAGCTTGAAAAGACTCCGATTAACTGGGACACTAAGGAAGTTTCTCTTAACACAGGCACAATCGACTGTATCTGGAACGGTATGTCATACGATACAAGCCGTGCCGAAGCAATGAATCTTTCTGACCCTTATATGAAAAACGAAATGGTTTTTGCCGTTATGGGTTCAAACGAAATCACAAATTCCGACGACCTTAAAGGCAAAAAAATCGCTGTTCAGAACGGTTCAACCGCACAGACTTTGCTTGCTGAATCCGAAATCGGAAAAAATTGCGAAGTCCTTGCTTTGGAAACAAACCTTTCGGCACTCCAGCAGATGGAAGCAAACCTTGTTGACGCAGTTTTCCTTGATTCAATCGTAGTAAATTACGAAATCGGACAGGGCAAAGATTATAAGGTTTTGGAAGGAAATCTTTCGGAAGAAGAATATGTTATCGGCTTCAGAAAGGACGACCAGGCGCTTCGTGACGAAGTTCAGAAAATCCTCGGCGAAATGAAGGCTGACGGAAAACTGGGCGAAATTTCCACAAAATGGTTCGGTTCTGACATCACAACTGTTAAATAAGGCAAAAATATTTGAATTTTCTTTAAAAAACGCAGATTGCTATTGCTATTTGCGTTTTTTTGTTTTATAATATATTAGTATGCTAGTGCTTTAGCATACTGAACGATTGTGAGAAAGGTTTGATATATAGTGACAAGTGAAGAAATTCTGAAGGTGACTAAGCTTTTGCTTGAATTTCTTTTGCCGACGTTGAAAGTTTTCGGGTACACCCTGCTGTTTTCTATTCCGTTGGGAATGGTGGTTGCTCTTTTAAAAATGTGCAAATTCAAGCCAATTGGCTGGCTGACAAATATTTACATACTTATTATGCGTGGAACTCCTCTTATGTTGCAATTGATTGTGGTTTATTTTGCCACACCGTATTTGAAACTTATGGACGGATTGCCGGATTTTGTGGTGTTTTTCCTTGATAAAATTGATATTCGTGCCGAAAATTATATGCTAAATGCGGTGCTTGTGGCGTTTGTGCTTAACTATGCGGCGTATTTTGCGGAAATTTTCAGAGGTGGAATCGAATCAATCCCAAAGGGACAGTACGAAGCGGCGGCGTCCCTTAGTATGACAAAGACCCAGACGTTTTTCAGAATTGTACTTCCGCAGGTTGTAAAACGTGTTGTGCCTGCAAGCGCAAACGAGGTTATCACGCTTGTAAAGGACACTTCTCTTGCAAACGTGGTTGCGTATGCCGAAATAACACTTGCGGCTAAACAGCAAATGCAGTATTATAGCTCCCTTGTGCCGCTTTTTATCGCAGGCGTGTTCTATTTTGTAATGTCCCTTGTGCTGACGGTTATTTTTGCTATAATTGAGAAGAAACTTGACTATTACAAGTAACTGACGAAAGGAAATAACAATGGCAATACTTGAAGTTAGAAATTTATCAAAAAGTTTTGGCAGTCTTGACGTGCTTAAAGATATATCTTTTGACGTGGAAAAAGGCGAAGTAATGGCGATTATAGGTCCGTCGGGAAGCGGAAAATCAACGCTCTTGAGATGTATAAACCAGCTTGAACGTGCAGACAGCGGTGAAATTAGGGTTTGCGACCTTGATATGCTTGTTAAAAACGAAAAGGGCAAAACCGTTTACGCAAACGGTGCGGTACTTAGGGATATTCGTCTTAAAATCGGTCTTGTTTTTCAGAATTTTAATTTGTTTCCGCATATGACGGTTTTGAGAAATATCACCGAAGCGCCTATGTGCGTGCTTAAAATGCCAAAGGAACAGGCGCAGGAAAAAGCAATGGAGCTTTTGAAAAAAATGGGGCTTGAAAGCAAGGCTGACGCTTACCCGTATGAGTTGTCGGGCGGACAGCAACAGCGTGTGTCTATTGCCAGAGCGTTGGCGCTAAACCCAGAAGTGCTTTTCTTTGACGAACCGACGTCGGCGCTTGACCCTGAACTTACAGGACAGGTTTTGAAAGTTATCAAAGAACTTGCTGACGACAAGATGACTATGGTTATCGTAACGCACGAAATGGCTTTTGCAAAAGATGTGGCAAACCATGTTGTGTTTATGGACGGGGGATATATTATTGAACAGGGTACGCCTGATGACGTGTTTAACAACACCGAAAACGAACGTACCAAACAATTTCTCCAAAGATACAATAACGGCTAAATTTAGAATTTTTATAGAAAGAAGAATGTATTATGAAATACCTTGTACTTTTGTGTGACGGAATGGCAGACTATCCTGTTGAGGAGCTTGGAAATAAAACACCTATGGGTGCGTCCAATACGCCTTGTATGGATAAGCTTGCGAAAACTTCGAGAATCGGTCTTGTAAAGACTGTGGCTGACAATATGAAACCGGGCAGCGACGTGGCAAACCTTGCTGTTTTGGGATACGACCCACAGGTTTACTATTCGGGTCGTTCACCGCTGGAAGCAGGTTCTATCGGTATCGACATGAAGCCGACGGACGTGTCGTTCAGATGTAACCTTGTTACGCTTTCTGACGAGGAAAATTACGAGGACAAGACAATTTTAGATTATTGCGCAGACGATATTTCTACCGAAGAAGCAAAGGTTTTAGTGGAATATTTGGCTGAACATTTTAACAGCGACGAATTCCAGCTTTACTCCGGCGTTAGCTATCGCCATTGCCTTATTTGGAACAACGGTACAACAGATGTGGGAACTTTGACCCCACCTCACGATATTACAGGCAAACCGATTAAGGAATATATCCCTAGCCACAAAAACGCTGAAAAGCTTTACGATATGATGGTTAAGAGCTACGATTTGCTTAAAGACCACCCTGTAAACAAGGACAGAATCGCAAGAGGGAAACGCCCTGCAAACTCAATGTGGTTCTGGGGTGAGGGCGTGAGAAAGGCTTTAATGCCGTTTGAAGAAAAATACGGACTGAAAGGTTCGATTATTTCCGCCGTTGACCTTTTGAAAGGTATCGGTAAATTTAGCGGAATGAATGTTGTAAACGTAGAGGGTGCAACAGGCTACATTGACACAAACTTTGACGGAAAAGCACAGGCTGCGATTAAGGAATTTGAAAACGGACAGGATTTTGTGTATATTCACGTTGAAGCTCCTGACGAGTGCGGTCACAGACACGAAATCGAAAACAAGAAGAAATCTCTTGAAATTATCGACGAAAAAATTCTTAAACCTGTTTTGGAAGCGCTTGACAAGTACGACGATTACAAGGTGCTTATTATGCCTGACCACGCAACGCCTTTGGCGCTCAAAACTCACACAAACGACCCTATTCCGTTCTTGATGTATTCAAAATCAAAGGACTTTGAGGGTTGCGACGAGTACACCGAAGAAAGCGCAAAGTCAACGGGCGATTATATCGAAAACGGTCACGAACTGTTGAAAATGTTTATCGAAATGTAAAACCGATTTTTCAAAACAAAAAGCCTCACCGAGTGGGGCTTTTTTCAAAATTTTTTAAAAAACAAGGCGGTGGAATTATGAGTGAAAAACTGTTGTCGGATTTGCTTAGGGCGGAAATTGAAAAAGCGGTGGAAAACGGCGATATTGCAGGGGCAAATGTTCTGGCTGTGAAAGACGGCAGGGAAGTGGCTTATGCGCACGGAGGTTTTCGGGATTTGGAAAACGGCGTGCCTATGACGAGAGATACCATATTCAGACTTTATTCCCAAACAAAGCCGATTACCGCAAGCGCCGTGGTTTTGCTTGCGTCCAGAGGTATGGTGGATTTGTCCGCTTATGTGGGGGAATATCTGCCTGAATTTTGGGGAATGTATGTAAACAAGGACGGAAAACGTGAGTTGTCGTCAAAAAACATAACCGTTTCAAACTTGCTCAACATGACTTCGGGGCTTGCTTATCCCGACGACAGATTTGAGGGCGGAAAACAAAGCGGTGAGGTTTTTTGGAAAATGTCACAGCGACTTTACGGGGATAACCCTGTTACGACTATGGAATTTGCCGAAATGATGTCAAAAACAGACCTTTGTTTTGAACCGGGAACGGAATTTTTGTACGGAACGTCTGCCGATATTTGCGGTGCTGTTGTGGAAAAAGTTACGGGCAAACCTTTCGGAGAATTTTTAAGAGAAGAATTTTTTGAACCTTTGGGAATGAACGACACGGATTTTTATGTTCCGAAAGAAAAACAACACCGACTTAGCAAGGCGTATGATTATGACAAAGACGGAAAACTTTTTGAAAACCGAACCGACCATTTGGGACTTAGGTATAAACGAGATGTTCCCCCTGCTTTTGAAAGCGGCGGAGCAGGTCTTTGTTCGACCCTTGACGATTATATGAAATTTGCCACAATGCTTTTAAACGACGGCGTATTTGACAAAAAAAGAATTTTACCCGAAATAGGGGTGAAATTTTTGACAAAGGGCGGACTTGACAATTTTCAAAAATCTCAGCTTTTGGCAGGCTGGGACTGGATGGGCGGTTATACATACGGCAATTTTATGCGTGTGTGTGAGGACGAAAGCAAATTAAGTTGGTTTGCCCAAAAAGGTGAGTACGGTTGGGACGGCTGGATGGGTACGTTTTTCTCAAACGAACCGAAAAGCGGTCTGAGTTTTCTTGTTGGGGTTCAGCAACTTGGTATCGGAAAAGCGGGAACGTTGACTAAGAAGCTGAAAAACATTGTTATGAGTAATATTTAACGAGAAAATTGTACCTTATCTATTGAAAATTTTTTCACGGTGTGTTATAATTTGAATAAGGTGTCCCTCATGTTTTAGACATCGGGGGACTTTTTTGTAAATCGAAAGTTTTGAAAGGATTGAAGAAAATGAATTTCTTTACCGTTTTGACAAAAACAGGTACGCAAAATATACACGCACCTTTGCCCTTGACGGCACATATTATTTTTTGTCTGATTGCCACGGCGCTTTATATAGCACAATACAAACGCAAGGAACTTAATTATTATATTTATTTAACTATCGCCGTGGATTTGACGTTGGCGACCCAGTTTTTCTCGCAAAAATACGTTATTATGGCGCTTGGGGTTGCGGAAATTATTCTGTTGGTAATGGCTTTTGTTTCGCAACATAACGACAAAAAACAGGCAAAGGTTTTGGCTGAAAAGAAAAAACAGGAAGAAATTATGAAACAGGGCGAAGACGACGGATTTGCAATGACTTCGCAAGCAAGTAAAATTTCGGACGTGGATTTTGACGACTTTGACGACGAGGACGACGAGTAAGGAGCGGATTTAGTGAAAATTGTGGTGCTTGACAGCGAAACCGTTTCAAAAAACGACGTTTCTCTTGACGAAATTAAGGCGCTGGGGGAAGTGGAAATTTACGGTTATACCAAAAACGACGAAGTTGCAAACAGAATCGGCGACGCTGACGGCGTGATTTGCAACAAATGTCTTATCACCGACGAGGTTTTTGAAAGGTGTAAAAATCTTAAATATGTTGGACTTTTTGCAACGGGATATAACAATGTTGACATTGAATCAGCCACACGGCACGGTGCGGTGGTGTGCAATGTGCCGAGTTATTCCACAAATTCGGTGGCACAGCATACCTTTGCGTTTATCCTTGACTATTTCAACCGTGTTTCGGAATATAACCAAACCGTGCAAAACGGCGACTGGGTTAATTATAAACTGTTTTCGTATTTTTATATTCCGATTCAGGAAATAAGCGGTATGACTTTGGGAATTATCGGTTTTGGCGAAATCGGAAGAAAGGTTTCGGAAATTGCAAAAGCCTTTGGCATGAACGTGGTGGCTTATTCCAGAACCCAAAAGAAAATCACCGACGCAGGCGTAAAAGCGGTCGGTCTTGAAGAACTTTTGAAAACAAGCGACGTGGTGACTTTGCATTGTCCTTTGACCGAGGAAACTAAGGAAATAATTAACGAAAAAACTTTGAAAATGATGAAAAACACAGCGCTTTTGGTGAATACTTCAAGGGGTGGCGTGATTAACGAGCAGGATTTGGCAAACGCCCTTAACGACGGCACAATTGCACACGCTTGCTTGGACGTAATCACATACGAACCTATGAGAGAGGATTGTCCGTTGAGAGGTGCGAAAAATTGTACGATTACACCTCACATTGCGTGGGCGCCAAAGAAAACCAGAGAACGGCTTTTGGAAGTCGTTGCGGAAAATATAAGGTGCTTTAAGGCAAACAAACCGCAGAATGTTGTTAATTGAAAGGGAGATTTTAAATGATAGATTTTACAAATAAAAAGAGAATTGTTGTCAAGGTGGGAACGTCCACTTTGACCCATAAAACGGGCAGACTTAACATAAGACGTGTGGAAAAGCTTGTGAAAACTTTGGCGGATTTGCAAAATTCGGGCAAAGAAATCATTCTTGTGTCAAGCGGTTCTATCGGTTTGGGAATGAGTAAACTGGGACTTTTGTCAAAACCTACGGACACACCGTCAAAACAGGCGTGTGCGGCTGTGGGTCAGTGCGAATTGATGTATATGTACGACAAACTTTTTTCGGAATATTCGCTGACGGTGGCACAGTTTTTGCTGACAAAGTACGTTTTGTTGGAGGACAGGCGTAAAAATGTGGAAAACGCAATGGAAAAGGTTATTTCGTATGGCGTTATCCCGGTTGTGAACGAAAACGACACGGTGGCGATTGATGAATTGGAGCTTGAAGTGGGGGAAAACGATTCGCTGGGTGCGATTATCGCAACGGTTGCAAAAGCGGACGCATTGATTATTATGTCGGACATTGACGGACTTTACGACAGCGACCCTAGAAAAAACAGCGACGCAAAACTTATTCCTGTTGTGGAAAAAATTGACGACGAAGTTAGAAATCTGGCGGGCGGAGCAGGTTCAAAACTCGGAACGGGCGGTATGAAAACCAAAATTAACGCAGCCGAAATCGCCGTAAATGCGGGAATCGACATGGTGATTATGAACGGTAGCAAGCCTGAAAAACTTTATGATATTTTTGAGGGAAAACAGGTGGGAACTGTTTTTTGCGCAAAAAGGGAGGAATAGAAAATGACGTATGTAGAAAGATTGGGAACAAACGCAAAGGCGGCTAAGACGCAGATTGGCACGGCTTCGACCAAATATAAAAACGATATTTTGCTTGAAATCGCAAAACAGCTTAGAGAATGTACGGAAGAAATTTTGTCGGCAAACGCTGTTGACCTTAACAATGCTAAAAATGCGGGAATGTCCGTTTCAATGCAGGACAGACTTGCTCTTGACGAAAAAAGAATTAACGCTATGGCGAACGCTTGCGAAAATCTGACGAAACTTCAAGACCCTGTGGGCGAAATCGACGGCGGTTCGGTCAGACCAAACGGAATGAAAATCACAAAGGTTAGAGTGCCTATGGGGGTTATTGCTATAATTTACGAAGCAAGACCTAATGTTACGGTGGACGCAGGTGCGTTGTGCTTGAAAAGCGGAAACGCAGTAATTTTGCGTGGCGGTAAAGAAGCGTTTAATTCAAACAAAAAGCTTGTTGAGGTTATGCGAAAGGCAATTTCAAATGTGGGCTTTAACCCTGATATTATCCAGCTTGTTGAGGACACGTCAAGAGATGTTGCAACCCAGCTTATGAAAGCGAACGGCTATGTTGACGTGCTTATTCCGAGGGGCGGTGCAGGTCTTATTAAGTCCGTAATCGCAAACGCAACCGTTCCCGTAATCGAAACAGGCACGGGAAACTGTCACATTTACGTTGACGAAACGGCAGACCTTGAAATGGCGGTGAACATTACAAACAACGGAAAAACTCAGCGTCCGTCGGTGTGCAACGCTTTGGAAAGCTGTCTTGTACATAAGAGCGTCGCAAAGGAATTTTTGCCGATGATGAAAGCGAAACTTGACGAACATAACGTGGAAATCCGTGGCTGTGAGGAAACCGCAAAAATTTTGGGCGACTGCGTTGTTTTGGCGACAGAGGACGATTATAACACGGAATTTTTGGATTATATTATTTCGGTTAAGGTTGTAAACGACGTTGACGAAGCCATTGAACATATCGCAAAATATTCAACAGGTCACAGCGAGTGCATTGTAACAAGAGATTTGGAAAATGCCGAAAAGTTCCAGAGCAAAATCGATTCGGCGGCTGTTTATGTAAACTGCTCTACGAGATTTACAGACGGCGAAGAATTCGGTCTGGGTGCGGAAATAGGAATTTCCACACAAAAGCTCCACGCAAGAGGTCCTATGGGTCTTAGAGAACTCACCACGATTAAGTATCTGATTAACGGAAACGGACAGATTAGATAAATGTAAAATTTGCAAGTTTTATTCTTTTGGCTTGCAAAATTTTAAGCGTTTTAGTTAAAATCGAGGAGCTTTGGAGCTTTTACTGAAATTCGTTTATGAAATTTCTCCAAAAATCAAAGGTGATGTGCCTTGAAATTTTTCATAAATTATAAAATTTTCAGACTTATGGAAAAATCGGTTTTGAAATATTGAAAAATAAAAAAAGATGTGGTATACTTTAGTTATAGTTAGTTCAGGCTAAATTTTTTACGAAAGCGGGAATATATATGACCATCAAAATCGGAATTATGGGTTACGGAAATCTGGGCAGAGGTATCGAGTGCGCAATTAAGCAAAACGACGATATGGAACTTGTTGCGGTTTTTACAAGACGAAACCCTGAAAATGTAAACATTTTGACAAAAGGCGTAAAGGTTTTGCACGTTGACGAAGCTTTTAAGATGAAAGACCAAATAGATGTGTTGATTCTTTGCGGCGGTTCGGCTACGGATTTGCCGAAACAGACGGTTGAATATGCAAAATATTTTACGGTTATCGACAGTTTTGATACTCACGCAAAAATTCCCGAACATTTTGCAAACGTTGACAAGGTGGCTAAGGAAAACGGCAACGTGGCTGTTATTTCCTGCGGTTGGGACCCGGGAATGTTCTCTTTGAACAGACTTTACGCAAACGCAATTCTGCCACAGGGAAAAGATTATACGTTTTGGGGCAAAGGCGTCAGCCAGGGGCATTCGGACGCTATCAGACGTATTGAGGGAGTAAAAAACGCAAAACAGTATACTATTCCTATCGGTTCGGCTCTTGAAGCTGTACGAAGCGGTTCAATGCCTGAATTGACAACACGCCAAAAACATTTGAGAGATTGTTTTGTCGTTGCCGAAGAGGGTGCAGACCTTGACAGAATCGAAAAAGAAATCAAGGAAATGCCAAACTATTTTGCGGATTACGAAACAACGGTGCATTTTATTACCGAGGAAGAACTTGAAAAGAATCACAGCGGAATTCCGCACGGCGGTTTTGTAATCAGAACAGGCAAAACAGGTTGGAACGGCGAAAACACTCATGTTATTGAATACAACCTCAAACTTGATTCAAACCCTGAATTTACCGCTTGCGTAATTGTGGCGTTTGCCCGTGCCGCAAGCAGACTTAAAAACGAGGGAGTTGTGGGTTGCAAGACGGTTTTTGATATTGCGCCTGCATATCTAAGCACACTTTCGCCGGAAGAAATGAGAAAGAATCTGCTTTAATCAAAACACACCGAAAGCTGTCGACTTTGTTTTTTAGGTCGACGGCTTTTTTGATATAAAATTTGCCCGTAAACGGTTTTTTTAGGAGGAAAAATGGACGTTGTTTTTAAACCTATTGCAAAAATTTATAACGATTTTTCCACAAAATTTGGAATCCCACGTCAGGGCGGAATTTCAACCGAAATTTTGTCGGAGATTGTTTTTGAGAAAAAATTCAGAAATCCCGACGCTCTGAGAGGGATAGAAAATTATTCTCATTTGTGGATTTTGTGGTATGCCCGAAGTTGCCACAGCCAAAAGTTCAGCCCCACCGTTCGCCCGCCGAAACTTGGGGGAAACACGCACATGGGTGTGTTTGCCACACGGTCGCCTTTTCGCCCGAATCCTGTTTGTATGACCTGCGTTAAGCTTGAAAAAACGGTTGCCGACCCCAACCGAGGGACGGTTCTGGTGGTGTCGGGGGCGGATATTATGAACGGCACCGAAATTTTGGATATAAAACCTTATCTTCGCTATTGCGATTCAAAACCTGACGCAACCAACGGATTCGCCCTTGCGTCCGCAAAAGGCGGTCTTAAAATTAAGTGCGACGGGGAAATTCTGGAGATTTTTCCTAAAAGCAAACGTGACGGACTGTTTCAGGTTTTGTCCCAAGACCCACGCCCTGCGTACCAAAACGACGACAGAATTTACGTTATGCCTTTCGGTGGGTTTGAAATTTCTTTTAGGGTTGAGGGCGAAGTTTTGGAAATTGTTAAAATTCAACAAAAATAATTGTGAAGTTTTTACGGAAAAATTATTGACTATTCTGTAAAAATATGATACAATAAGCGTGAAGATGTTTGCGGTTTTGTAACCGATTAAATAAAATAATTTAACTTGCGAAAGGGGTTATTTAAAATGGGACTTATTAGAGCATTAACAGGTGCGGCAGGCGGAGTTATGGCAGACCAATGGAAAGAATTTTTCTATTGCGATTCAATTGCGGCAGATGTTCTCGTAACAAGAGGACAAAAACAAACTACGTCACGAAGCCAGAACACAAAAGGCAACGACAACATTATTTCTAATGGGTCGGGTATCGCCGTGGCTGACGGTCAATGTATGATTATCGTTGAAAACGGCAAAGTTGTTGAAGTGTGCGCCGAACCGGGTAAATTTACATATGATTCGTCTACAGAACCGTCTATTTTTACAGGCGGATTGGGAAAAGGTATTCTTGACACCTTTAAATCAATCGGAAAACGTTTTACATACGGCGGTGACACAGGCACAGACCAGCGTGTTTATTATTTTAACACAAAGGAAATTACGGGAAACCTTTTCGGAACGCCTGAACCGATTCCGTTCAGAGTGGTTGATTCAAAAATCGGTCTTGACGTGGACGTATCTCTTAGCTGTAACGGTATGTACACATACAAGATTACAGACCCGTTGCTTTTCTATACAAACGTGTGCGGAAATGTTACGCAAGATTATAAAAAAGAAACTATTACGGCTGACTTAAAGGCTGACCTTTTAAGCCACTTGGGAATGGCTTTTGCGGAAATTTCAAACCTTGAAATCAGACCTAACCAGCTTAATTCAAAAAATACCGAAATCAGAGATAGCCTTAAATCTATTCTTAAAGAAGAATGGGGCGACAAGAGAGGTATCGAACTTGAAAAAATCTCGTTTAAGTCTATAACCATTCCGGAAGAAGATAGAGAAATGATTAAGACCTTGCAGAAAACCGCTGTGTTCCAGAACGCTTCAATGGGTGCGGCACACCTTGTTCAGGCTCAGGGTCAGGCTATGCAGGACGCTGCGAAAAACTCGGCAGGGGCTATGACGGGATTTATGGGCATGGGATTTGCTCAGAACGTTGGTGGCTCAAACAACGGCATGAACGTTTCAAATCTTTATGCTATGGGCGAACAGCAAAAGGCTCAAGCACAGACACAGGCTCAAGCACAAGCGGACGGCTGGACTTGTCAATGTGGCGCAACAAGTCAGGGCAAATTCTGTACAAATTGCGGAAAAGCAAAACCTGAACCGAAACCGCAGGCAGGCGCATGGAAATGCAGTTGCGGAGCTGAAAACAGCGGAAACTTCTGCACAAATTGCGGAGCAACAAAACCTGCGGAAAAAGGTTGGGAATGTTCTTGCGGTGCAGTAAATATGGGCAAATTCTGTCCGAATTGCGGAAAAGCAAAACCTGCGGGCGTTCCGACATACCAGTGCGACAAGTGCGGTTGGGAACCGGAGGACCCACACAACCCGCCGAAGTTCTGCCCTGAATGTGGCGACATTTTCGACGAAAACGATATTAAGTAATACGGCGTGGGCGCTGTTTTGCGAAAATTTTAAGTTAAAATTTAACAGTTTTTTTCAGCGTGAAGTGGTTTTCACGCTGAAATTTTAACCTTTTAAAAATTTGAAAACGAGGTGAATGACTATGGCGACTTTGCTTGAATACAAATGCCCCTGCTGTAACGGAGAACTGACATTTAACAGCGATATTCAGAAAATGAAATGTCCTTATTGCGACACCGAATTTGAAACGGAAACGCTGAAAAATTATGACAACGTTTTGAAAACGGAACTTGTTGACGACCTTAAATGGGACGAAGAAAAGCCCGAAAACTGGGACGTTCCCGAGGGAATGGTGGCGTACATATGTGAATCCTGTCGGGGTCAGATTATTACGGAAAAAACCACGGCGGCAACAAGATGTCCGTATTGCGACAACCCTGTGGTGATGATAGAATCTCTTGCGGGAATGATGAAACCTGACTGGGTTATTCCGTTTAAACACAACAAAGAATCAGCCGAAAAGAAATTTCAGGAGCATTTAAAGGGCAAAATTCTGTTGCCTAAGGCTTTTAAGAGCGAGGCTCACATTAAGGAAATTAAGGGAATTTACGTTCCGTTTTGGCTTTTTGACTGCGACGCCGACGCACATATTTCCTATAAGGCGACAAAGGTCAGACGTTGGTCAAGCGGAAGTTACGATTACACCGAAACAAGCCATTATCACATTACCCGTGCGGGAAAAATCGGTTTTGAAAAGGTTCCCGTGGACGGTTCGACCAAAATGCCCGATGATTTGATGGATTCCATAGAGCCTTATAATTATAACGAAATGGTGGACTTCCAGTCGGCTTATTTGTCGGGTTATTTGGCTGATAAATACGACGTGGACAGCACCGCTTCGGAAACCAGAGCAAACAAGCGAGTTAAGTCAAGTACCGAGGAAGCTTTCAGAAAAACCGTTCAGGGATTTACGACGGTTGTTGAAGAAAACAGCGCTGTGAAAATTAACAAGGGCAGAATTAAGTACGCACTTTTGCCGGTGTGGATTCTGAACACCACCTATAAGGGCGAAAAATATATGTTTGCCATGAACGGTCAAACGGGCAAATTTGTGGGAAATCTGCCAATGGACAAGGGCGCTTTCGCAAGATGGTTTGCGGGAATTTCCGTGGGATTTACGGCGTTAGCGACGCTTATTTCGTTCTTGTTTTAAGGGGGTGCTGATGTGAAAAAATTAGTATCACTTTTTCTGACGATTTTTTGTGTAAGTTGTTTTTGTGTAACCGCCAATGCCGACGAAGTTCCCCTTTTGGTGGATAATTACGGCGACGACGGGTATTTTACCAAAGAAGAATTTGACGAAATCAGCGAAAAACTTCAAGAAGTCAGCGACAAGTACGACAGCGACGTTATAATCCGTATTGAAAGCAAAGTTTACGGCGATGTGGAAGAATACGCCTTTGAAGTGATTGAAGAATATTTAGACGAAACAGACGGTGAGGACGGAGTTTTACTGCTTATTGCCGTTGATAGCAGAGATTATTGGTTTATCACAAAGGGTGAGTGCGAGTACGCTTTTGACAGTTTTAATTTTGATTTAATCGAAGATAAGGTTGTTGAAAAGCTTAAAGATGACGATTTTTACGGGGCTTGCATAACGTATGCTGAATATTGCGACGAAATAATTCCCGACGCAGGCTCCAACAGAATTTTTGCGAGAGTAAAAATGATTGGAATATTTTTAATAATCGGCGTGGTGATAGCCCTTGTGGTGTGCTTGTGCCTGAAATCCCAGCTTAAAAGCGTTAAAACCGAACGCTCGGCAAACAATTATGTCAAAAAAGGTAGCTTTGATTTAACAACTTCAAACGACTTGTTCCTGTACAAAAATGTCACCAAAGTTAAACGCCAGAGCAGTTCGTCAGGCGGTGGTGGCGGTCGCAGCGGCGGCGGTCACAGCGGTGGCAGTCGTGGAGGAAAATTCTAGATTCGGAGGGTGTTTTTGTGTTGACAAAATCCAAACTCAAACGAAATTCGGACGGTTCAAGCTTTGTAATAAGTCTGGTGCTGAATTTGTTGTGGAATTATGAATTTTTAATTGTTGCAATAGTGGTTTTGGTGTTGCATTTTACAATCAACGCACCAATGTGGTTGTTTTGGTTAAGTTTGTTAATCTGGGTTTTGCCTGCGCTTTTGATGACGTTGTTTTTGTTCTTTTTGTCAGGACTTGACAGCGGAAAAGTTGACGTTAAAGAAAACAAAAACCCCTATTCCGTGGGGCAAAACAAGCCGAAAATTTCGGAAAACAAAAACCCGTATTCAAACAAAAAATAAAAAAACAGCTCTGTTTTTAAAAAGCAGAGCTGTTTTTTTATGCTAAGATTTTTTGGCTTTTCGTGATTTTTTAGGCTTTTTCTTTCGCACCGAATAGCCGAAGCTTCCCAGTTTTTCCCCCAGAGCGAAATATTCGCCGTGAGCATATGCAACAAGGTCGGCTTTTTCCAATTGCAACCGCCCTTTTTCGTCCAAAAGTTCACGCCCCACGTCAACCGCAACAATGTCCGCAACGAACATATGGTGACTTCCCAAGTCGATAACGTCGCAAACTTTGCACTCAATGTTCACAGGGCATTGGGCTAAAATCGGAACGTCAATTTCGTTTGCGGGTTGGGTTAAAAGGTTGCATTTTGCGAATTTGTCGGTGTTAAAACCGCTTTTAACACCGCAAAAATCACAGGCTTTCACCAGATTTTTTGGGGTTAAATTTATGGCAAAAACCCCGCTTTGCTTGATTAAATTATATGAAAAACGCTCCGGACGAACCGAAATATAGGTCTTTGGGGGTATGGTGTTCAATGTCCCCGTCCACGCAACGGTCAGAACGTTTTGCACGTCGCCCCACTTGCAAGTAACCAGCGTTGGCGGAACGGGTGCCAACAAGGCTGCGCCTTTCCATTTTTCTTTGGTGTAATTCATCTTGTTTTCTCCAGAATTTTGTCGTAATCTTTGTAAAGTTCCTGTGTTTGGTTTTCAAGGAAATAATAGTGCCTTATGTACGGAATTAACAGTACAATAAACAGTACACTTAACGCCAAAAGTCCCATGTTTTTCGTAATAACAAAAGCAATAATTGTCGCAAGGGTCATCAGAGCAAACAGTATCAGAACAAGCAGATGAACGATTCTTTCGTGCTGAAAAAACTGTATTTTAACCAGATGTTCAGCCGAAATT
Source organism: uncultured Ruminococcus sp. (assembly GCA_964480525.1). Classification (GTDB taxonomy): domain Bacteria; phylum Bacillota; class Clostridia; order Oscillospirales; family Ruminococcaceae; genus JAAZZIT01. The sequence goes on along the minus strand of CAYZOV010000008.1, from coordinate 51,147 downwards.
TTCTCCCAGTCGGCATTTTCTTTTTCTAAAATTTCGGATATGTAATTTCGATAGTCCGTCAGATATTTTCGCATAAAATCACCCTAAATGTCGATAATTTCGGCGGTTTCCATTTTCACGGGGAAGTCGTCGGGATTGGTTTGCTTTTTTAATTTGTTTAAATAAAATGCGTTTGCCAGACCGTTCAGGCTGTTGTAATTTTTTGCGGTGCGATAAAAAACGCCATTTTTCTTCTTTTTTGAACTTTTTTTGCTGAAAAGACAAGCCATCAAAAGTGAAGCCAGAAGCATGGCGAATTTAACGCCTAAGTTGGTGTTTGTTCCGTAATAAAGTTTGTTATTTTTCAAAAATAGCACGACCTTTGTTTTTTTATACATTTTAACACATTTTTCGGAGTATTTCAAGCACTTTTTAAAATCGCTGTTTTGTTGTGCAATAATCACAAACAAGAGCGGTAAAACTGCTGTATATTTGGCGATATTAAACTGTTGACAAACTGAAAGAAAAATGATATAATATATAAGTCGTCAGGGAACGACAAAAACAAAATATTTGCGGCAGTGCTGGAATAGGCAGACAGGCACGTTTGAGGGGCGTGTGTCTTTGACGTATGGGTTCAAGTCCCATTTGCCGCACCAATTTGGAACGACTTTTGGTCGTTCCTTTTTTTGTGCAAATTTTCAATTATCAATATCAGATAAAAATTTCAACATCAGAGCGTTTACCTCGTCTATCTGTTCTCCCACAAAATGAGGGCGATGTCCTCCTCTTTTTACCTCATAAGCCTTTGCATTAGGTACTTTTTCCTGCAATTCGGTACAAGTTCCAAAGGGGTCGTTTTCCCCATTGATAAAGAAAGTCGGGCATTTTATCTCACCCCATTCTTCTTCCGCAAGATTAGGGTGCGTTTGCCAATCGATAACCGTTTTTCTTAAATAAGTTTTCCAATCACCTTTGTGTGCTTCATAATGCCGAAGTTTCATATCCTCAATAAAATCCGTATCACCACGGCTTATAAGGTTTTCGGGCAAAAAATCCTCTGCCCCGTCAGCTCTGGGGGTTGCACCTCCGCCAATCGTAATAAGACTTTTCACTTTTTTCGGATATTTTGCTGCCATATAACAACCAACATACGCTCCGCAACTATAACCAATCAAATGGGCGCTGTCTATTTTTAATGCGTCAAGAAAATTTGCCATATCATCTGCTATTATACGACTGTTCCAGTCTAAGTTGTCACACATAGTTCGTCCGTGACCCCGAAAATCGGGGAAAATGCAACGGTAATGCCCCGAAAAAGGAAGAATTTGTCCCGAAAATGCCAGCAATCCTCTGCTGAAATGACTATGCAAAAACAGAATAGTTTCACCTTTTCCAAATTCTTCATAAAATATATTTAAATCATTTAATCTAATATAAGGCATTTTTTATTTCTCCGTCAAATTATTATCGGCAAACTGTTTTAAAACAAGTTGTATTGTGTTTTCTACAAAATCGGCATATTCGTTTTCCGAAATTGCAATATAAGAAGCGTTGTTGTCATGCTTCGGCAAATACCCCATCACGCCTATTTTGCGAACAATACAGCCTTTTGGAAGGTAATCGATATAGTCGGGGAAAATTTTCAAAGGGAGAATTTCCGTGAGATAACCGCAGTTCGGGTGATTTTCCAGATAATCTGCTTCTATCGTGTATACCCCACGAATCCACTCTTTTTTCGGAATCATCAATTTCACAGAATCCCATGTTTCGTCCATATCTGCACAGGCAACGCTCAATTCTTTATCAGCCTTAATGCGTTTCCAGACCACTTTTACACGATTTTCGTTTCGGAGCATAGTTTGAAACGCCACGTCGGTAATCAAATGGCAGTAATACCCCAGTAAAAACGCATATTCTTCCGCAGATTTGATTTTATTTTTACGTTTCAAGATATATTCCTTGCAAAAAGCGTCGCAGTCTGAAGCTTTCTTTCGTTTTTCATGCATAAAATGGGTTACTTCTCTGGGCGGTGTGAACGCTGTCCAATCTTCGTTTTCCACATTGCAATCAGGGGCGATATTACCGACGCAAAAACCGTGCCTGTCTATCTGTGGGATATGTTCCAGAACGCCATCTGCAATCATCAGGTGCGTAATCCAAGTTGCCATCATTTTCTCCAATCTTTAATCCAACGGTTTGTAATTGGCGACTGTGTACGGAAATTAAAGGTTTATGCCGAAATTTCGCTGTGTTTTTGTGTACTGTCTTGTCAAAACCCCCGCCATCGAAAACATTTTTTTCGACGCTTTTACGCCGTCGGTGTCTGCGTATTTGTCGTCCATGTACACCACTTGCTTGATTCCGCTCTGGATAATCGCCTTTGCACATTCGTTGCACGGAAAAAGCGTAACGTAAATTGTGGAATTTTTCAGGCTTCCCGTGGAGCGGTTGAGGATAGCGTTAAGTTCTGCGTGGCAAACAAAAGGATATTTTGTGTCCAAAAAATCTCCCTCTCTGTCCCACGGCATTTCGTCGTCGCAACACCCTGTCGGCATACCGTTGTAGCCTACGGATAGGATTTTGTTTTCGTCCGAAACAATACACGCCCCCACTTGGGTGTTGGAATCTTTGCTTCTGCCTGCCGACAAAACGGCGATTCCCATAAAATATTCGTCCCATGTCAAATAATCCTGTCGTTTCATAAGCTAAACCTCCGTAAAATTAAAAATTCAAGTTATCAAGATTTGCCATGTTTTCAACGTTCAAAACGGTTTTACCGTTGAGAGTTTTCTTAACAAGTCCCGACAAAACGGTTTTCGGTCCCAGTTCGATAAACACGTCATAGCCCGCCTTGTCCATTTCTTCAAGTTCCGACGTAAATTTAACAGGCGAAACAACGTGACTTGCTAAAAGACTTGGCATATCTGAAAAATCTTCAAGCTTTTTGCCCAGAACGTTTGAGTAAAATTCAACTTTTGCTTGGTTAAACTCAACTGTCTTAGCAACCTCAAAAAGTTTTTCCGAAGCTTCCTGCATTAGTTTTGAATGAAAAGCCGACGCAACGTTAAGCTTCATGCACCTTGCTTTTTTAGATGTGAAAATTTCAATAGCCTTTTCAACCGCTTCGACTTCCCCTGCTATAACCGTCTGTGCAGGGGAATTGTAGTTTACAGGCACGACATAACCGTCGATTTGGCCGCAAACTTCTTCAACTTCGGCTGCGGTCAGCTTTAAAATCGCACACATAGACCCCGCGTTTTTTTCGGCACATTCCTGCATTGCTTCGGCTCTTGCTTTGATAAGTTTAAAACCGTCCTCAACGGAAACCACACCGCTTGCGACCATTGCCGCATATTCGCCCAAAGAATGTCCCGCTACGCCGTCAAATTCAACGCCTTTTTCCTTGACAGCTTCAAATGCCGCCAAAGAACAAGCCATAATCGCAGGCTGGGAATAGATTGTTTTGTTAAGTTTTTCGTCAGGACCGTTGAAAACCACGTCCGCAAGGTCGTAACCCAAAACAGACGACGCTGTTTCAAAAACTTTTTTTGCTCCGTCGCAATTGTCGAAAAGTTCCTTAGCCATTCCAACATACTGGGAACCCTGACCTGAAAATAAAAACACATTTTTTGACATAATTCAATTCTCCTCGGTAGTATACTATTTTAAATGTATTAGGGGCGATTTTAAAAAAACCGTGCCTTGTTAATGTAATAGTACCATATTTTTTGTTAAAAGTTGTGAATTTTTTATTAACTAACGCAAAGGGTTGTAAATTTGGTTTTTGCTATGCTGTGGCTAAGTAATTTGTTCATATTTTTACTATTGACCTTGACTTAATTATGAGTTATAATAAATGTAGACTGTCATTTTGCGTTTATGGAAAATTTAAGAAATTCAAGGCGTAAAACCCACGTTTGGCGTTAATTAACCCAAAAGGTGTTATGGCAGTTTTGGAAAAATCGGTAAACAACTTTTAAAATGATTGTAAAATGAAAATTTTTATTTGGTAAAAGCCATTTAGCATTTTGATATATACATTCTGAAAAACGGAGGAGTTATAAATGACAGGTGTAAAAATTCTGGGCGTTGGAAAATGCGTTCCGAAAACCATAGCTTCAAACGAAGATTTTGCGAAAATCGTTGATACAAACGACGAATGGATAACAACCCGAACGGGAATTAAACAGCGTCACATATCAAACGGAGAACCGACCTATTACCTTGCTGCGCAGTCGGCAAAAGAAGCGATTGAAAACGCAGGCATAAATGTTTCGGACATAGGTCTTATTTTGGTGACAACCCTTACGGGAGATTATGTCACGCCGTCGTGTTCGTGCATGGTGCAGAGGGAACTGGGTGCAATAGGCTGTATGACTATTGACATAAACTGCGCTTGTTCGGGATTTTCTTACGGAATCGACATGGCGAAAAGATATCTCCAGACCGAAGAAAACATGAAGTATGCTTTGATTATTTCCGCCGAAGAACTTTCAAAGATTGTGGATTACACCGACCGTGCGACTTGCGTTTTGTTCGGCGACGGTGCGGCGGCTTTGGTTTTGGAAAAACAAGAGGACACGCTGTATTCAAGCTATTTGGGTGCGGACGGAAACGGCGCTAAGAATCTTGTAGCTAAAGCTTTGGGTACAAACTGTCCGTTTGAGGGAGAAAAGTTTGAAATCGACCACCAAATGCCCGAAACAAAAGAACATTATTTGTATCAGGACGGACGTGAGGTTTACAAATTCGCAACCAGAGTTTTGCCGATTGCGGTGACCGAGTGCTGTGCTAAGGCAGGTTTGGAAGCAGGCGACATTGACGTAATTATACCACATCAGGCGAATTACAGAATTATCGAAACCGCCGCAAAAAATCTGGGAATTTCAATGGATAAATTTTTCTTAAACCTTGATAAAAACGGAAACACATCAAGCGCTTCGATTCCGCTTGCATTTTATGACGCAGTTAAATCGGGCAAAATCAAACGTGGCGACAAGGTATGTTTTGTGGGATTCGGCGCAGGACTTACCTATGGCTGTGTAATTATCGAATATTAAACCCTTGACATTTAAAAAGGAGAACGAAAAATGACTACTTCAAAAACAAGAATTACGGAACTTTTGGGAATTAAATATCCTATTTTGCAGGGCGGTATGGCTTGGATTGCCGAAAGCACTCTTGCTGCGGCTGTTTCAAACGCAGGCGGTTTGGGAATTATCGCAGGTGGGTCTGCACCTATCGATTATTTGCGTGACCAGATTAGAAAATGCAAATCTCTCACCGACAAGCCTTTCGGCGTAAACATTATGCTTATGAGTCCTAATGCCGAGGAGCTTGCAAAACTTGTTATCGAAGAAAAGGTTCCTGTTGTTACAACAGGTGCCGGAAATCCGGGTAAATTTATGCCGGCTTGGAAAGAAGCAGGAATAAAGGTTATCCCTGTTATTCCGTCGGTTGCTCTGGCAAAGAGAATGGAAAGAGCAGGTGCGGACGCCGTGGTTGCAGAGGGTACTGAATCAGGCGGTCACATTGGTGAAAACACCACAATGTGCCTTGTTCCGCAGGTTGTGGACGGGGTTTCAATCCCTGTTATCGCAGCAGGCGGTATTGCTGACGGACGTGGAATTGCAGCGTCGTTTATGCTTGGCGCAGAGGGCGTTCAGCTTGGAACAAGATTTTTGGCGGCTGAAGAATGTCAGATTCACGAAACCTACAAACAGCTTGTTGTGGACGCAAAGGACACCGACAGCGTTGTTACGGGAAGATACACAGGTCACCCTTGCAGAAACGTTAAAACTAAGTTTTCTAAAAAACTTGCAAACGGCGAAAAAGACGGTTCGCTTTCTCCTGAAGAATTTGAGGAACTTACTTTGGGAAGCCTTAGAAAGGCTGTTCAGGACGGAAACCTTGAAGAGGGTTCGTTTTTGTGTGGCGCTATCGCAGGGCTTGTTAAAAAGGTTGAGCCGGCAAAGGATATGATTGAGGAAATGTTCACCGAGGCTGAAAAGCTTTTGAACAAATAAGGTGATTTTATGAAAAGAATAATTTCTGTAATGCTTTTGGCGACAATGCTTTTGTCGGCTTGCTCGTCGCAAAACACCAGTGGAAAAGAGGACACGAATATGAGTACAACTACTTCTCCAAACACTACCACAACGGTTACAACAACGGCTGAACCTGTTAAAGACCCGAGAAACGTAAAGGTTATGCTTTTTGGGGATTCTATCACAGACGGCTTTTGGCTCGAGGGTGGATACAGAACCTTTTTGTGCAACAAACTTGAAGAAAACGAACTGTCACAGTACGTTGATTTTGTAGGCACAAAGTCAAGCGGTGATTGTTACGACAATCAGCATGAGGGTTATACTTCGTTTTCAATTGATAACATTGCGACGTCAATTACAGGCGGTCGTGCAGGCGTGACAAGATATGCCGACCGTGCAATGGAAAAGGGCGAACCTGACGTGGTGTGCTTGCAAATCGGAACAAACGATATTTTGAGCCTTTACGAGCTTGACACGGCAGGCGAAAGACTTGAAGTGCTTGTTGACAAAATTTTTGCGAAGCTCCCGTCTGACGGAAAACTTTTCCTTGCTACAATTCCGTATATGGACGCAAACGACACAACTTATATTTCCGCAGAGCATTTCACGGTGGAATTTATGGACGAGTGCGTTGATAATTATAACGCACAGGTTAGGGCGCTTGTTGAGAAAAAGCAGAGTGAGGGCAAAAATATTTCCCTTGCTGACGTAAACGGCGTTCTTTCAAAAGAGGACTTGTACGACGGAGTTCACCCGAACGAAAAAGGCTACGAAAAAATGGGCGACTTCTGGTACGGCGTAATTTCGGACTATATCACAAATTATTAACCGATTATGGGAGGATTTTTATGGCAACAGCTTTAATTACAGGTTCGTCAAGAGGAATCGGTGCGGCAATCGCACTAAGACTTGCACAGGACGGTTACGACATTGCTCTTAACGACATCAGCGAAGAAATGTTTGAAAATAACGACATAATTGAAAAAATCACAGCGCAGGGCGTTAAGTGTGAAAAATTTATCGCCGACGTGTCAAAATACGCAGATTGCGAAGCTATGGTAAAGGCTGTCAAGGAAACTTTCGGCTCGATTGACGTGCTTGTTAATAACGCAGGTATCACCCGTGACGGTCTTTTGGCTCGCATGGGTGAGGACGTGTACGATTTGGTAATTGCCGTAAACCAAAAGAGCGTGTTTAATATGACAAAACTTTGCGGTACGGTTATGATGAAACAGCGTAGTGGCAGAATCATAAATCTTTCGTCTGTTGCCGGTCTTTACGGAAACGCAGGACAGTTTAATTATTCAGCGTCAAAGGCTGCAATTATCGGTATGACAAAATCAACCGCAAAAGAGCTTGGTTCAAGAGGAATAACTTGTAACGCCGTAGCACCGGGATTTATTCAGACGCCGATGACCGACAAACTTAACGACGACCAGAAAAAGGCGATTTTAAACATGATTGCTATGAAACGTTACGGTCAGGTGGAGGAAATCGCAGGGGTTGTTTCGTTCCTTGCTTCAAAGGACGCAAGCTATGTGACAGGACAGGTTATCGAAATTTCGGGCGGTCTTTCTATGTAATTTAACGTGAAAAATGTGTTTTTGAAATTTTAAAGGAGTTGTGAAAATGAAAAGAGTAGTTATCACAGGAATGGGGACAGTAAACCCACTTGGAAAAAACGTAGGGGAATTTTGGGATAATATTAAAGCGAGCAAACTTGGTTTTTCATTTATCGACCAGTTTGACGCAAGCAATTTTGACGTAAAAATCGTCGGTGCGGTAAAAGATTTTGACCCGTCGTCTGTTATCGAAAAAAAGGAAGCAAGACGTATGGATAGATTTACACAGTTTGCTGTGTATGCCGCTGACGAAGCGTTGAAAGACAGCGGTACAAAGTTTGAGGACCTTGACCCGTTCAGAGTAGGCGTTATCGTGGGTGCGGGTATCGGCGGACTTCACCAGATTGAAACCGAACACTCAAAGTACCTCGAAAAAGGTCCTGACAGAATTTCCGTTTTCTTCGTACCGATGATGATTGCTAATATGGCAGGCGGTATGATTTCCATGAAAACAGGCTTTAAGGGTGCAAATTACCCTGTTGTAACAGCTTGCGCGTCGGGAACTCACGCAATCGGCGAAGCTTTCAGAAAAATTAAGGACGGCTACCTTGACGCTTGTATCGCAGGCGGTTCGGAAGCAGTTATTTCGGAATTTACACTTGGCGGATTTAACAATATGAAGGCACTTTCAAAAGCAACAGAACTCGAAAGCTGTTCTACGCCGTTTGACGCAAACAGACAGGGTTTTGTTTTGGGCGAAGGTTCGGGCATTTTGATTTTGGAAGAACTTGAACACGCAAAGGCTAGAGGTGCAAAAATCTATGCCGAAATCTGTGGCTATGGTGCAACAGGCGACGCATACCATATGACAAGCCCAGACCCAGAGGGCGAAGGCTCGGCAAAGGCTATTGAGCTTGCAATGGAAGAAGCGGGCGTTAAGGGTGACGAAATCGACTATATCAACGCTCACGGCACTTCGACGGGTCTTAACGACAAGTACGAAACTGTGGCAATTAAAAAGGCTCTTGGCGATGAAAATGCTCATAAAACAGCTGTAAACTCCACAAAATCTATGATTGGACATCTTCTCGGTGCGGCAGGTGCAGTTGAGGCTATTGTTACGGCACTTTCGTGTAAAGAGGACTTTATCCACAAAACTGTCGGCTACAAAACTCCTGACCCTGATTGCGACCTTGACTATGTTGTTGAGGGCAACAGAAACACTAAGGTTGACGTGGCACTTTCAAACTCACTCGGATTTGGTGGACACAACGCAACAATTTGCTTGAAAAAGTATGTTGATTAAGGAGAATTTCTATGGCAAAGATTGATTTTGATTTTACTTTTGAAAATATCGAAAAGCTTGCTGACATTGTAAACGAAAAGGAACTTTCGGAAATTTCAATTGAGGCACAGGACGTAAAGTTTACAATTAAGGGCAAAAAATGTCCTCCACCTCCACCGCCAATGGGTATGCCTGCACCGATTTTTAACAACGCTGTGGCTACGACGCCGATAGAACCTAAGAGCGAAAACGCTGTGAACGTGCCAAACGGAAATGTTGTAAAAAGTCCTATAATAGGCACATTTTACTCTGCTTCGGCACCTGACAAGGCTCCGTTTGTAAAAGTGGGAAGTCAGGTTAAACAAGGGGACGTTTTGTTTATTATCGAATCAATGAAAGTGATGAACGAGGTTCAGAGCGAATTTGACGGCACAGTTAAGGAAATTTTGGTGTCAAACGGCGACACCGTTGAGTACGACCAGCCGATGATGATTATAGGCTAAGAAAAGAGGGTTATTATGGCGGTACTGATGAACAAGGAACAGATTATGGAGATTATTCCTCACCGTGACCCGTTTCTTTTGATAGATGAAATTAACGAGCTTGAACTGGGCAAACGTGTTGTTGCCACAAAATATATTAAGGAAGATGACTTTTGGTTTAAGGGGCATTTTCCCGATTATCCCGTTACACCGGGGGTTTTAATGCTTGAAATGTGCGCACAGGCAGGGGCGGTGGCTTTGCTTGCTTTGCCTGAAAACAAAGGCAAAATCGGATTTTTCGGTGGAATTAACAACTGTAAATTCCGTCAACAGGTTGTTCCGGGGGATAAGCTTGACATTGAGGTTGAAATTATTCGTGTTAAAGGGCCTATCGGCGTAGGTCAGGCTGTTGCGTCCGTAAACGGCAAAAAGGCTGTTTCGGCGGAAATTACATTTGCTATCAAGTAAAAAGGAAAATGAGATATGTTTAAAAAGGTACTTATTGCAAATCGTGGAGAAATCGCAGTACGGGTTATTCGTGCTTGTCGTGAACTTGGAATCCATACGGTGGCTGTGTATTCTACCGCCGATAAAAACGCACTTCACGCAAAAATTGCAGACGAGGCTGTGTGCATAGGCCCTGCCCAGAGCAAGGACAGTTATCTTAATATGAAAGCTATTATTTCGGCTTGCGAGGTGACAGGTGCGGACGCAGTACACCCCGGATTTGGATTTTTGTCCGAAAACCCGACCTTTGCAAGAATGTGTGCAAAATGCGGTATTAAATTTATAGGCCCGTACCCTGAAAGCATTGAAATGCTGGGCGACAAGGCACAGGCAAAGGAAACAATGAAAAACGCAGGCGTGCCTGTTATCGAGGGCTCGGACGGTGCTGTAAATAACATTGATTACGCATACGATTTAGCCGGCAAAATCGGATATCCTGTTATGGTTAAGGCGTCCGCAGGCGGCGGCGGTCGTGGGATTCGTATTGTAAATGACGAAACCGAACTTGAATCCCAGATTACTGCGGCAAAACAAGAAGCTATGGCTTGTTTTGGAAACGACGAAATTTATATCGAAAAATTTATCCAAAACCCTAAGCATATTGAAATACAAATTCTTGCTGACGAACACGGAAACGTTATTCATCTGGGCGAACGTGATTGTTCTATGCAAAGACGTAACCAAAAGGTTTTGGAGGAAACTCCGTCGCCGATTATGACGGCTGAACTTCGTGAAAAAATGGGCAAATCCGCTGTGGCTGCGGCAAAGGCTTGCGGTTATGTAAACGCAGGTACGATTGAATTTTTGGTTGACAAAAATCTAAATTATTACTTTATGGAAATGAACACCCGTATTCAGGTTGAACACCCGATTACCGAGGCTGTGACAGGGGTTGACCTTGTTAAACAACAACTTCTTATCGCTATGGGGGAAAAACTTGAATACAAACAGGAGGATATTCAGGTTAAGGGTCACGCCATAGAGTGCCGTATTAACGCAGAAAATCCACGTCTTAATTTCCGTCCGTCACCGGGGGTTATTAAAAGCTTGCATACTCCTGGGGGAATGGGCATAAGAATTGACAGCGCAGTTTATCAGGGTTACGAAATTTCGCCGTATTATGATTCAATGATTGGAAAACTTATTGTTTACGGCGCAAACCGTGACGAGGCGATTGCAAAGATGAAATGGGCATTGTCGGAATTTATTGTTGACGGAGTTTGTACAAATATTGATTTTCAACTGGGTCTTATCCGTTGCGACGGCTTTTTGAGGGGCGATTATGACAACGGTTATTTGGGCAGAGAAGAAATAAAGTATTAACTTTTAGCAAAATGCAAGGAGGGGTTTTACAATGCTGGAGGATTTGTTTTCAGTAGTAAAAACCAGATTTAACGGCGACCAAAACACCGAGGACAAAAAGAAAACGGCTATACCAAAGGATTTGATGTTCAAATGTCCGAGATGTTCAAACGTTGTTTTCAAAGAGGATTTTGAAAACAACGGCAAAGTTTGCGTTAATTGTAATTATCATTCAAGGCTCGGTTGCCGTGAACGTCTTGAAATAACTGTTGATAAGGATAGCTTTAAAGAATTTGACGGGGGAATGACAAGCAAAAACCCTATCGAATTTGAGGGATATGACCAAAAACAGGCGGAACTGCGTGAAAAAACAGGGCTTAAAGACGCTGTTATCACGGGGGAATGTACTATCGGCGGAGAAAAATGCGTTATCGGAATTATGGATTCAAATTATATGATGGGTTCAATGGGTAGCGTTGTGGGTGAAAAAATCACCCGTGCCTTTGAGTACGCAACCGAAAAAAGACTTCCTGTGATTATGTTTACCTGTTCGGGCGGTGCCAGAATGCAAGAGGGAATTGTGTCTTTAATGCAAATGGCAAAAACCTGTGCTGCGGCTGAACGTCACAGCGAAGCGGGACTTTTGTATATTTCGGTTATGACCGACCCGACAACAGGCGGTGTAACTGCGTCCTTTGCGTCGGTGGGCGATATAATTATCGCAGAGCCTAAGGTTCTTATCGGCTTTGCAGGACGTAGAGTTATCGAGGGTACAATCAGACAAAGACTTCCCGACGATTTTCAGTCGGCAGAGTTCTTGCTGGAACACGGCTTTGTGGATATGATTGTTGACCGTCGAAAGTTAAGACGTACTTTGGCACACCTTTTAAGACTTCACAGGGAGGTAAAAACAGATGAATAATTTGACAGCTTGTGAACGTCTTGATATAATCAGACATAAGAACAGACCGACAGCGAGGGATTATATTCCTGAAATTTTTGACGACTTTTACGAAATGCACGGCGATAGGCTCTACGGCGACGACGGTGCAATTATCGGCGGAGTGGGTTATTTCAAGGGAAAACCCGTGACGGTTATTGCAACGGTAAAGGGCAGAAACCTTGAAGAAAACAAGGCGTCAAATTTCGGTATGCCACACCCCGAGGGGTACAGAAAGGCTTTAAGACTTGCAAAACAAGCGGAAAAATTCCACCGACCTGTAATTTGTTTGGTAGATACTTCGGGAGCGTTTTGCGGAATCGAAGCCGAACAAAGAGGTCAGGGCGAAGCTATCGCAAAAAATCTGATGGAATTTATGTCCCTTAAAACACCTGTTATCACCATTATTCTGGGTGAGGGCGGAAGCGGCGGAGCGTTGGCTCTTGCGGTGTGCGACGAACTTGCAATGCTTGAAAATGCGCTTTATTCCGTAATTTCTCCTCGTGGTTGTGCGTCAATTTTGTGGAAAGACGCAACCAGAGAACGTGAGGCTTGTAATGTTTTGAAAATTACGGCAGAGGACTTGACAAAACTTCAAATTTGTGATTATATTATTGATGAGGCTTGTGGTGGGGCGCACAACGACCCTGTGGCTACGGCGGAGAACATTTCCGAGTATATTTCAAAAGCTTTGGAAAGAAATTCTCAAAAACCACTTGACGAAATGCTAAATGAAAGGTATACTAAGTTTAGAAAGATAGGCGAATTTGAAGAAAACTGATTTTGAATTATACGCAAAGGGTTTAATCTCTGGCGTAATAATAAATATTTCCACCAAAGGAGGGTATTTTAAATGGTATTTGATAAGGTAAAAGCTATTATCGTTGACCAGCTTGACGTTGAAGAAGACAAGGTTACACTTGAGGCGTCTATCACAGAGGACTTGGGTGCTGATTCACTCGACATTGTTGACTTGGTAATGTCTTTTGAAGACGAATTCGGAGTTGAAATTCCTGATGACCAGGTTGAAAACGTAAAAACAGTTGGCGACATCGTTAAGCTTATCGAAGCTTAATAATTCGTTTTTTAAAAAGAAAAGTCTGTCGGAAGAAATTCCGCCAGACTTGTTTTTTTGTGTGAAAGTATTTAAAAAGTTATTTTTGCCAGATTTTGTCGCCGAAACTTGAAATAAATGCGGTGAGTTCTTCCGCCATTTCGCATTGTTCGGCAATTCGTGGGTGTCCCGGTGTGGCTTTGCCGTTTCGTGTAAACATAAAATGGTACAGCTTGTCCTTTGGCATAAGACCGTCGCCGATAAGCTCGTTTTTGATTTCTTCGATAGCCACGTCACGGTCGGGGTCGTGCATTAAAACCGTTGTGATAAGGATAAAGGTCGGGTTTTCGTAACGACTTTTTATGTCTAAAAGCACTTCTTTGTAACGCTTTTTCCATCTCGCACGGTATTCGGGGTCGGAAATTTCAAAGTCCTCGTAACCATCGTGGTGGTTGTCGTTTTGACCGAACGCAAACACAACAATGTGCGGGTCGTAGCGTGAAAAATCCCACGGCGAAACGCCCCCTTCAGGGAAATAGCACAGCTTGTCATAGGTTGATTCAACGCCGATAAAATCGGGTGCGTGATAGTAGCCACTTCCGTCAAATAACGCAATTCCGCCCTGTGCGTTGTTGTGAAGTTCGGCGCCTAAATTTCTTGCGGTGATTGAAATGTAAGAATGCCACGAATTGTCGTAAATTCCGTCGTGTCCGTCAGGGTCGCATTTGCCCGTAAAATCGGTGGCTTCGCACACAGCACCTGCCGAAACGCTGTCGCCGAAAACTTCGATACGTCTTGACGGCTTAGGAGATGGCGGAAGAATCTGTGCGTTTTCGCCATCAATTTCAAAACCTAAAAATTCAAAATAGTGGGTTGCGTCCTGTCTTTTGAAAAATGTCACCGAGTGGGCGGTGTTTTCCAGATTTTGCGCAAGACAAAGTGTGATTTCCTCGTCGTTTTTGTCAAACGTAACCTTGCTTTCAAAACCGTCGCAAATTACGCCGAGTTCCATAATGTTGTAAAACTTGCGGTTTAAAATTTTCGCCTTTAAGCCTGTGCCTTTGAAATTGATTTTTACAAGCGAGCCTGAATAGAAAAATTTCACCCTGTCAGGGTTTGAAAAATCTATTCTGCCCATATAGTATAAATTTTTGTCAGATGGTTTTATCGTCGTCATTTTGAAAAAAATCCTTTCGTTTTTTAATGTCTAAGTTAATTTTAACATAAACTTCGTCAAAGTCAAGCAGGTTAAACGATTACAATTAAAAATTTTTATGAAACCTCTTGAAATCGGGAAAATAAAGCTATATAATAGAATTGATAAAATTATTTTTTGAAAGGAAATTTTGCTATGGCTAAAAAATTATTAGCAACTCTTGTTGCACTTTCTCTTTCCGTAACAATGCTTGCAGGCTGTGGAAACGACAGTTCAAGCAACAACGAAAAGGAAACCACCACAACAACCACAGCGTCGGGGGACGATTCTTCCACACCTGACAACAACGGAGGCGATACTCAATTGAAAGCACCTGTTTCAGACACAGCGATTGACGTAAAGGACGGACCTACGGAAAACATGATTATACGTTCTGTTGCCCGTGAGGGTGACCGTTCAAGACTTGCTGCAAAACTTCAGTATGCTCTTGACAACAAAAGAGAAATCATGACTGTTTGCTATCTTGGGGATTCAATCACCGCAGGTTCAAGCGCTTCGTCGTCTAACCAGTATACATACCAGTTTTCAAGATGGTTCGAGGACAACGTAACCTATATGTCTAACCCTGTAAACGCAGGTATCGGCGCAACAGACACATACCTTGCTGTTCACAGAGCAGAAAGAGATGTTCTCGCAAACAACCCTGACATTATCTTTATTGAATTTATTAACGACGTTGATAACGAATTTTACAAAACAGCACTTGACAGCCTTGTCAGAAAGTGCTTGTCTGCTGAAAACAACCCTGCAGTTATCCTTGTTGAAATGACAATGGAGGACGGTACAAGTCCGTGGAACGCACATATGGAAGTTGCGGAGCATTACGATTTGCCTGTAATTTCCTATAAGGACGCTGTTTTGCCTGAAATCGAAGCAGGGAACTTCAAGTGGACTGATATTTCACCTGACAATATCCACCCGAACGACGCAGGACACAAAATGCTCGGTCAGCTCCTTATCAGCTATGTAAACAGCGTTAAGGAAGATTTGGATAATATCGACAAGACCGTTAAAACAGAGCTTCCTGAAGCATTGACATCTGACAAGTACGCAAACGCAACGCTTGCAAACAGAAACAGCGAAAGCGTTACTGTTACCGACGAGGGTGCATTTACAGGTACGCCGTCGTTCTACCAGAACTTCACAGACGGTTGGGGTACAACCACAGGCGGAACATTTACATTTGAGGTTGAAGCAAGAAATATCGGTATGGTTTACAACAAGAACGTTGACGGCACATACGGTATGGCTAAGATTACGGTTGACGGACAGGAAGTAAAGACTATAAACGCCGACTTTACAGGCGGTTGGGGTTCGTATGCTTGTATGGAAGAATTCTATACGTCTGACGAAACGGCAAAACATACTGTTACTATCGAAATCGCAGACACAGGCAAAACAAACTTCGACATTTACAGCCTGCTTATTTCTTAATTTTTAAAAATTTCAAAGGACGGGGTTGAAAAATCCCGTCTTTTTTTGTTGTACGCCTTGATTTTTTTATCGCTTAGTGGTAAACTATGAAGTACAATATGAAAAATTATCGGAGAACGAATAATGAAAGATAAAAAGAAAAACAAAAGAAAAAATATTTTGGTTTTGGTGGGATTGGTCACGCTGGCGGTGCTGGTTGTGAGTTACGTTGTGTATAAGGCGTATATTCCCGAAAGAGTATTTTTTAAAGAAATCGAACATAAAATTTACATAGGCGAATCTTTGGAAGTCAAGGCAAACATAACGCCACAGGTTAAGAATAACAAATTGGTGTATAAATCCGCCGACGAAAATGTGGCGACGGTTGACCAAAACGGCGTAATTGTGGCGAAAAATGTGGGCAGAACCCAAATAACCGCCGAACATACCCTTAGCGGAAAAAAGGCGTGGACGACTGTTGAAGTTTTGCAAGCGGTGGTTAATGTCACTTTGCCGCAGGAAACAGTCACCCTTGAAAAAGGCGACAGCTTCGCCATAGAACCGACTGTTGAGATTCTGGGCGTTTGCGACGTGAATTTGGAATACAAAACCGACGACGAAAATGTTGTTGGCGTAAATGACGACGGGGTTGTCGTGGCAAAAGGCGTTGGCGAAACCACCGTAACCGTCAGCGACGAAAAAAGCGGAGCGTCGGCGCAGATGAAATTTAATGTTGTTGCGATTTTAGAAAATATTGAATTTTCGGAAAACACGGCAGAAATCAAGGTGGGAGAAACCTATCAAACCGTCCTTGTTTTTTCCCCGTCCGATACAAGCGACAAAGAAATTGAGTACAGCGTTTTTCCAAACACCGTGGCTCAAATCGACCAAACGGGAAAAATCACCGCTTTGTCGGGTGGAAGCGCCGTTGTGACGGCTTTGCATAAGGCGACGCAAAAACAGGCGATTTTGCAACTTAGCGTTTATGAGGAGGTCGGAGAGATTAAACTTGACAAAACTTCGGTGACAATTAAAGAGGGCGAAACGGCGCAAGTGACCGCACAAATTTTGCCTGAATATGTTAAAAATAAAAATATCAAATGGTCGTCGTCTGATAACGCCATAGCTTCGGTTACGAAAACACAGGGCAACAGCACGGGAATTGTGGGAGTTTCGGCAGGAAATTGTACGATTTACGCAAGGTCGGAAGAAAACCCCAACGTTTTTTGCGCCGTTTCGGTGACGGTTAAAGAGGACGAAGAAAACAAGGTTAAAAATGTGACGTACATTGACGGAATTTTGGTGGTTAATAAAACATACGGAGTGCCGAAGAATTATAATCAAGGCGGGGGTTTGACAAAAGAAACTCAACAGGCATTTGAAAAAATGAAAAACGACGCAAAAAAAGACGGTATAAATCTTACAATTGCATCGGGGTATAGGTCTTATGATTACCAAAAACAACTTTATGAAAAATATCGTGCAAGACCGAACCAGTCCCAAGAATATGTGGAAACATATTCCGCACGACCGGGGTACAGCGAACACCAAACAGGTTTGGCAATCGACGTGTGCATGGCTTCCCAAGCTTTTTTGGGAACACCGGAACAAAAGTGGCTGGAAGCAAATTGTGTTAAATACGGCTTCGTAATCCGCTATCCGCAGGGAAAAGAGGACAAAACAGGCTTTATGTATGAACCGTGGCACATAAGATATTTGGGGGTTGAAACGGCGAAAAAACTTGACGAATCGGGACTTTGCCTTGAAGAATATTTGGGAATAACTTCCGTTTATGCGGACTGATTTTAAAGTCGTAGGATTTTTCCTACGGCTTTTTTTGTATCTTTTAAGTTTTGACAACCAAAAGTAGAAAATGGGGGGTTAAACAACGCTTAGTATAGTTTTGGTTGAAATTAGATATTTACATCTACCGATAATTGTGTTATACTGAAGAAAATCAACAAGAATAAATTTAAAAAGGGGAGAATTTTTTATGGAAACCTGCTTTTCAAAACAGCTTAAAAAGCTTAGAAAAGAAAAAAACGTTACCCAAGAGGCTTTGGCAAACCACCTAAACGTCAGCCCACAGGCTATCAGCAAATGGGAAAACGGAAGCTACCCGGACGGCGACCTTTTGCCGAAACTAGCCGACTTTTTCGGGGTGTCTATCGATTATTTGTACGGACGTGACCAAAAGGACGCAAGCCTTGAAACAAGGATATTTGACGAATTTCGCCAGATTGTGGAAAATGGCGATATGTCAAAGGACGATGAGGTTTTTATGAATAAAATCTTTGAGGTAATGTGGACAATTTTGGCGTCGGCGTGGAAAGGAAACAGATGTTATTACTCACGACCGACAAGCTACGACAAAAACATTGGTGTAACTGTTTCGGAAATTGCCTCAAAAAGAGGCTTTACGCTAATGCGACTTAATAATGATTTGGAGTATTTTTTCTGCGTAAAAGAGCCTAAGGAACGCTTTGGCAAAAGACTTTGCCTGACGGAAAAAATGCATAAGCTTTTTGAATTTTTGGGCGACAGAAGTAACGTGAAAATATTGCATTTTATGCTTAGTATGTCCCATAGTACGGGTATTCGTGCCGAAACCCTTTCTAAAACGTTGGGGATTTCAAAGGAAAAGGTGGAAAAAGCTCTGGACTTTCTTTCAAATGGCGACGTAGTGAATTGTATAGTTTCCTGTGGCGGGGTTTTGGACGAACAGGGGAACTCCGAAAAGATGTACATACTGAATTTTACAAACGGGAATATACCTCTTATGCTGTTTATTATAGCAGAGCTTATGACAAACGCACCTCGAAGCTTTCACAACCAGATATGCAGTCGTGAACAAACGTGGTTTAAGCGTGAGGATTTAGAATATTTAAATAAAGAGGGGGATAAAAATGGCAAAGAAAAATAAAAAGGAAAAAGAGAAAAAGGACAAAAACCCGTTGCATAAGGACTACGGTGTGTTCAGCAACGTGTGGTATGCACTTAAATGTATGCTCAAAAACGAAAAGGCTTTCTTTTGGCTAATTCCTATGGGAATAATCTGTGCACCCGTGACGAGCTATTCGTGGACGGTTTTGTCAAAGGTGGTTATTGATATGATTTCCACCGGTGCCACAACCACGGCTTTGGCAAAGGTGATGATTATTATTACCTTGATACTTTTGGTGTCGGGGTGGCTTAATATTATTTACAGCTGTGAATACGGGTGGCGACTTATTTCGGTGAGATTTACCAAAATGAGCGAGGGAAACATCAAAATGATGTGCCTTGATTTTCAGGATTTAGAGGACGGGGACGTTATGGACTGTTTCCAAAAAGCCTTAAATGCAACAAATGGCAACAATAACGGCATTGAGGGAATAATGCACGCTGTGTTGTATTTTCTTTGCAATCTGTCGATTGCCGTGGTGGGACTAATGCTTTTGGCAAAGCTCCCTGTGTGGATTATTTTAATGATAATAGCCCTTTGTGCTGTTGATTTTTTTATCCGAAACCGTGTGGGTAAGGTTACAAAGAAAAAGGTCTGGGACCCGTTGTCGTTGTGGTGGCGAAAGGATAATTATATGTACAACACAGCCTCGGATTTCAGCTTTGCAAAGGACATTCGTATGTTTAATCTGGGCGAATGGCTTAGTCAAAAAATTGTGGAGCTAAAAAAAGAGCGTATAAAGGCACAAAAGCTTAACGAAAAAATTTGGTTTTACGCAAGTGCAATTTCCCACGTTTTATCAAAAATTTCTCTTGGGGTTGTGTATGCTTGGTTGTTTAAAATGGCACTTAACAAGGAACTCACCATTGGTGAATTTACCCTCTATTTGGGTGCGTCCACAACGTTTTATAACTATATAAACAACCTTTTGGGCAACGCAACGAGCATAATAAACTGTTCCCGTGAGGTGGACGATTTCAGAAGTTTTATGGATTACAAAAGTAAAATCAATGACGACGGTGAAAATCTAAAGCCAATGGACAGCTATGAATTTGAGTTTAAAAACGTTTCGTTTAAATATCCAAAGGCTGAAAATTATGCCTTGAAAAATCTCAACTTAACCGTTAAGGCAGGCAAACGTCTTGCTGTGGTAGGCTTGAACGGAGCAGGAAAAACCACGTTTATTAAACTTCTTTTGCGACTTTACGAGCCGACAGAGGGCGAAATTTTACTAAACGGGGTAAACGTGAAAAATTACAACAAAAATAGCTATTTCAAGGCTTTTGCACCTGTTTTTCAGGACATAAACCTGTTTGCGTTTCCACTTCATCAAAATGTTTCTATGACGACTCTTGAAATATCCGACAAGGAATTTGCTAAAAAATGTCTTGTTGACGCAGGTCTTGAAACAAAGCTTGGGGAACTTCAAAAGGGCGTTGACACCCAGATTTTAAAGGTAATGCACGATGACGGTGTTGACCTTTCGGGTGGCGAAAAGCAAAAGCTTGCACTTGCAAGAGCCTTGTACAAAAAAGCTCCGGTGGTTATTTTGGACGAACCGACCTCGGCACTTGACGCACTAGCCGAAAGCAAGCTTTACAACGATTTTGACAAGCTTATCGGTGACAAAACGGCGATTTACATTTCACACCGACTTAGCTCTACGCAATTTTGTTCGGACGTGGCAATGTTCAAAGGTGGCGAAATGGTGGAATACGGCAGCCACGAAAGCTTAATCAAGCAAAACGGAGCATATGCCGAAATGTTTAAAATTCAGGCACAGTATTATGTTGACAATCCCGAAAGCGAGGTGGCTTTAAATGGCTAAAACAAAAGAGAAAAACCCGAAGGTTGTAGGCGAAACTATGAAATTTGCCCTAAAGACCCTTTGGAAGAACAAGCCCGTGGTGATATTTTTGTATGCTTTTATGCTTATAGCACAGGTTAGCATTACAATGCTTGAAGTGGTTTTGCCAAAGTACATAATCGACGAGGTAGTGTACATTTTAAAGGGTGACGGCACGAATTTTCACCTGAAAAGAGCCGTGATTTTTGCAGGACTTTTGATTGTGCTGACGCTTTTTGCAAGCCTTTTGCAGACGCTTTTTCAGCAGATTATAAACTTCTACCGAGAGTGGTTTTACCAGCATATCGAAACTGAACTTTTGACCCACTCAATGACAATGGACTTTGAACACACGGAAAATCCCGAAGTCCTCGATAAGCTTGAAAAAGCCAAAGACGGTATTGGGTGGTATAGTGGCGGAATTATCGGCATTACGGACAAAATTTACGAGATTGCAAAAAATATTTCCGTGCTGTGTGGCGTGTCGTTTGTTATATTTTTAATTTGTCCGATTTTGTTGCCGGTGCAGATTATTTCCCTTATAATTGTGT
Organism: uncultured Ruminococcus sp.; assembly: GCA_964480525.1. GTDB lineage: Bacteria > Bacillota > Clostridia > Oscillospirales > Ruminococcaceae > JAAZZIT01. The sequence continues at coordinate 30,016 of CAYZOV010000008.1, read as the reverse complement.
CAATTCTTAACCGAATTTGCAACAAAATCGACGAAGAAAATTTCGCAAAGCTGTCGGTTATCAACAGACGTTTTGGCTATATATTTTGGGAGCTTACCGACTATAAATACGGCAAGGACATCAGACTTTACGACAGCGTGGGTATGATTGAGGATTTGCAAAAGGATTATTGCAAGGACAGTATCGGTCTTTGGAAAAAAAGCAGTAACGTATCACGAAATATGGGCTTTATAAGGGCAATCGTAAATTCCTTGCGTGACGGAATATGCTATTTTTACATCGGATTTTTGGCAATCACAAAGGCGATTTCCATAGGTGATTTTTCAATGTGTACAAATTCTGCGTCTACATTTTACCAGAGCATTTACAATTTAACATACAACGTGATGGATATTAGAAAAGCCTGTCGTTACGCACATCGTTATCTTGAATTTAAAGCCTATCCAATGGCAATGGAAAAAGGCACAAAATCCGTTAAAAACGGCGACCACGAGATTGAATTTAAAAACGTTTCGTTTAAATATCCGAGAAGTGATAGCTACACCTTGAAAAATGTTTCAATTAAAATCAAGTCGGGTGAGCATTTGTCCGTTGTGGGTCTAAACGGTGCAGGAAAAACCACATTTATCAAGCTTTTGTGCAGACTTTACGATGTGACCGAGGGCGAAATTCTAATTGACGGCACAAACATCAAGGAGTACTCTGACGCTGAATACCGAAAGCTTTTAGCCGTGGTTTTCCAAGATTTCAGACTGTTTGCCTTTAGTTTGCGTGACAACATTGCGTTAAACGGTGAGGCTGACGATGAAAAAATCGAAGAAGTTCTGAAACTTTCGGGGCTTTACGATGACGCAACGAAGCTTGAAAACGGGCTTGACACAATGCTTTACAAGTCCTTTGACGAAAAGGGCACGGAGCTTTCGGGCGGTCAACAGCAAAAGGTAGCTATTTGTCGTGCGTTATACAAAAATTCGCCGATAGTCATACTTGACGAGCCGACGGCGGCACTTGACCCTATTGCCGAGTACGAAATTTACAGACAGTTTAACACTCTTGTAGGTGGAAAAACGGCAATTTACATTTCCCACAGGCTCTCGAGCTGTAAATTCTGCGACAAGATAGCTGTTTTTGCCGACCAGACCATTAAGGAATACGGCACTCACGACCAGCTTGTAAACCTAAAGGACGGCATTTACGCCGAAATGTTCAACGCCCAAGCACAATACTATGTAAATTGAAAACGTGTCGTTTTCATCATTTCATCATGCCAAACGTAGGTCTTGAAATTTCCACTCCGCCCTTCGGGCGGGGTGGAAATTCTAAATTAGAGGGGAAACGTACCGTTTTCATTTTTTCACTTCATCAAAGATTTATTGTATTCCCCGCCCCGTAGGGGTGGGGAATACAAAGGTCAACCGTTACGCTTGTCTCCCACACAGGAGCAAAAAAACTTATGAGAGTTTTTTGTTAATACTACTTGACAAGCGAAAAAAAGTGTGGTAAAATATCTTATTATATGAAAATGCTATGACAAAGAGAAGTAGCGAAAAAGTTCGCTTTCAGTGAGTGTGGGATAGTGCAAACCACATAGTTGAGTTTTCGTGAATAACACTTTCGAGCAGCAAACTGAACGCCAAATGGCAATTAGGTAAGACGTAGGCTGTGCGTTAAACAGACCAAGCTTTTTTGAGCATTGAGTGACCGATTTTTCGGTAAATTAGGTGGTACCACGGGTAATTATTCCTCGTCCTATGTTTATTAGGACGAGGATTTTTTGTTTTAAAAACTTAATTTGAAAGGAAGATAAATATGAAACACATCGACATTAAAGAAGTTTTCCAAAACGCTGATTACATCGGCAAAACCGTTACGGTTTGCGGTTGGGTCAGAACGGCACGAAATTCAAAAAACGTAGCTTTTATCGAACTTAACGATGGCACAAGCCTTAAACACATTCAGATTGTTATCGACAAGGCACTTGATTTAGATTACGAGGACGCACTTCGTCTTGGCACGTCTATTAAGGTTGTGGGCGAGGTCGTTGAGGCCAGACAGGGTGCTGTTGAAATTAACGCTAAGGAAATTTCCGTTATCGGCCCTTGTCCTTTGGAATATCCTTTGCAGAAAAAACGCCACACTCTTGAATTTTTGAGAACAATGCCACACCTCAGAGGCAGAACAAACACCTTTAATGCCGTTATGCGTGTTCGTTCGGTTATGGCACAGTCAATCCACAGCTTTTTCCAGTCGAGAAATTTTGTGTATGTAAACACACCTCTTATCACCGGTTCGGACTGTGAGGGTGCAGGCGAAATGTTCCAAGTAACCACAATCGGCTATTCAAACGAATACAAAAACGAGGCTGAATACTACGCAGACGACTTTTTCGGCAAGCGTGCAGGTCTTAGCGTTTCGGGACAGCTTGAGGGCGAAGTTGCCGCAATGGCAATGGGCAAAATTTACACATTCGGTCCGAGCTTTAGAGCCGAAAATTCAAACACACCGAAGCATTTGGCTGAATTTTGGCACGTTGAACCGGAGATTGCTTTCGCAGAGTTGCCTGAAATTATTGAATTTGCAGAGGAAATGATTAAAACCGTTATCGGCGACGTTTTGAAAAAATGCCCTGACGAAATGAAATTCTTTGACGCTCATTTTGAAAACGGAATTATTGCAAGACTTGAAGAACTTATCTCAAACGACTTCGGAACAATTACCTATACCGAGGCTATCAAGCTTTTGCAGGAGTCGGGCGAAAAATTCCAGTACCCTGTTGAGTGGGGCTGTGATTTGCAGACAGAACACGAAAGATATATTTCGGAAAAGATTTTCAAAAAGGCTGTTTTTGTAACAGACTATCCAAAGGAAATCAAGTCTTTCTATATGAAACAAAATCCTGACGGAAAGACCGTTGCGGCTGTTGACTTGCTTGTGCCGGGTGTTGGCGAAATCATCGGTGGTAGCGAGCGTGAGGCTGATTATGACAAGCTCGTTGAGGCAATGAACCAGAGAGGTATGAACCTTGATTTGTACTCGGATTACCTCGATTTGAGAAAGTTCGGTTCTGTGCCACACGGTGGCTTTGGTCTTGGTTTTGAAAGACTCATTATGTACGTTACAGGCGTACAGAATATCCGTGACGTTATCCTTTACCCTAGAACGGTGGGAAGTATCAGATAATACGTTTTGCCCCGAAAAATAAACACTTTGAAAGGAATGATTTGTATGTCAAAAGAATTGTACATTCCGCAAGGGTACAAGTCCGTTTTGTCTTTGAGAGAAACACAACACGCTATTAAGTATATCAAGGACGTTTTCCAGCAGGCATTGTCGTTTGCTCTAACTCTTGACAGAGTAACCGCACCTCTTCTTGTTAGAAAGGGAAGTGGTATCAACGACGACCTTAACGGGGTTGAGCGAAAGGTTGAGTTTTCGATTAAGGAAATTGAAACCGACGCAGAAATCGTTCAGTCTTTGGCAAAATGGAAAAGAATGGCGCTGTACAGATACGGATATAACGCAGGTGAGGGAATTTATACCGATATGAATGCTATTCGCCGTGATGATGATACCGACAACGTTCATTCCATTTTTGTAGACCAGTGGGATTGGGAAAAGGTTATCACAAAAGAGGACAGAAACCTTGAATTTTTAAAGGAAACTGTTAATTTTATCGTAAAGGCGGTTTGCTATACAAAGCGAAAAGTAAGCCTTAGATACCCACAGCTAAAGGGCGAAATTTGCGACAAGACATTCTTTATCACCTCGCAGGAGCTAGAGGATATGTACCCTGACAAAACTCCGAAAGAGCGTGAAAGACTTGTTACAAAAGAGCATAAAACCGTGTTTATTATGCAAATCGGTGCAAAGCTTAAGAGTGGCGAAAGACACGACGGCAGAGCCCCTGACTATGACGATTGGGGTTTAAACGGCGATTTGCTTTTCTGGGACGATGTTCTTGATAACGCTATCGAAATTTCGTCTATGGGTATTCGTGTTGACGCTAAGAGCCTTGAAAACCAGCTTGAAATCGCAAACGCACTTGACAGAAAGGCTTTTGAATACCACAGGCTTATTCTCGATAACACATTGCCACTTACAATCGGTGGTGGTATCGGTCAATCAAGACTTTGTATGCTCCTTTTGGAAAAAGCTCACATAGGTGAGGTTCAGGTGTCAATTTGGCCTGAAGAAATGGCTAAGGAATGTGAAAAAAACAACATTACGCTGTTGTAATTTTTTCAAATTTTAAATTTAACCAAAAAATTAAGTCCCCACATTTGTGAGGACTTTTTTGTTTGAATTTAGTTCCAATAATCCACTTCGTCAGGCAAATTTATGTCCTTTGCGTGGAACACAGGGTGCTTGTTTTCTTTAAGCTGTTTTTCGTAGTCTTTCAACGTAGCAAATGCGTATTTTCCTAAAATGAAAATTACGGGAATGTTTATAAGGGTCATTCCACCCATACACACGTCTGATAAATTCCACAGAAAATCCGCACTCAGACCTGCACCGAGAAAAATCAGCACAGACGCAACAATATGATAAACAGTCATAATAAGTTTTGACGGGGTTTTTCCTAAAATGAAATAAAGGCATTTGTCAACGTAATAAAGATTTCCGATAAGGGTTGTGAACGCAAACAAAATCATTGCCACCGTGATAAATACAGGGCCGAAGCTACCTAATGCGGTGGATAGACATTCTTGAACATAAGGCGCACCTGAAAGTTTTTCGCTAGGCTCAACACCCGAACACATACACATAAACGCAGTCGCCGAACAAATTAAAAGCGTGTCGATAAATACCGACAAAACCTGAACTAAGCCTTGTTTTGCAGGGTGGCTTACTTCTGCCGAGGCTGAAGCGTTCGGTGCCGAACCCACACCCGCCTCGTTACTGAAAAGTCCACGCTTAATTCCGTACATAACGCACGACCCGCTAAAGCCTCCGAAAATCGCCTTGAGGTCAAACGCACCGACAAAAATTTCTTTCAAAACAAACGGCAGGGATTTTAGGTTGAGTATAATTACGACAAAAGCCACAATTACATACGCAACACCCATAACAGGCACCAAAAGTGACGTAGCGTCCACGATTCGTTTTCCACCGCCGATAAGACAGTACAAAACCACCACGGCAACAATTAAGCCGATAAGCCACGGTGTAGTGTTTTCGTTGTAAAAATTATATCCCGAAAATGTGGATTGTAAATTGTATGACGCAAGCATATTAAAGCCCACACCGTATGTAATTATTAAAAGTACCGAGAACACAACAGCAAGTTTTCGGTTTTTAAAAGCACCTTGAATGTAGTACGCAGGCCCTCCGTAGCACCCGTCGGGAGTTTTCTTTTTGTAAATTTGAGCAAGCGTGCTTTCTACAAATGCCGAGGCGCTGCCGATAATGGCGATGACCCACATCCAAAAAACCGACCCGAAGCCACCCATACAAAGTGCCGTGGAAACTCCGATAATGTTCCCTGTGCCGACACGGGAAGCCGTGGAAACCATCAATGCTTGAAATGACGACACGCCTTTGCCGTCAGCAGGTTTTTCGGCGACAGCCTTTAGCTGTTCTTTGAAAAGTCTAAATTGCATAAATTTTGTTCTAAACGAAAAATAAAGTCCGCCCAGAATTAAAATAATTATCAGCACATATCCGTACATAATGTCGTTTGTGGCAGAGATAATTTTATTCACCATTTGAAAATTTCAACCCTTTCGTGATAGTACATAGCCTTTTAATTTTACACTATTTCAAGGCGTAATTCAACCGTAATTTGTAAATATTAAATCTCAAAACAAAAAAACAGAACCGTTTTGTGGCGGTTCTGTAAATTCTTTTAGAAGTTTTTCTTTCGCCAAACGGTCGGAGAAAGTAAAATTATAATCGGAAAACATTCAAGCCTGCCCAAAAGCATATCAAAAATCAGCACCAGTTTTGAAAAACTTGAATAGAATCCGTAATTTTCCATCGACCCAACCTTTGCAAGACCAGGTCCGCAGTTGTTAATACACGACGACACAGACGTGAAATTTGTGGTGAAATCCACATTACTGAGAGAAATAAGCACCGAGGAAATTATAAACAGAAAAATGTAAATGATTAAGTAGGTTTGGACGCCGTGAACTATGTCAACGTCTAAGGTTTTTTCATCGGATTTAACTATGTTTACGGACTTTGGGTGAAGTGTTTTGCGAATGGCTTTTTTTGCGCTTTTGAACATTATGACCACTCTTGAAACCTTAAATCCGCCCCCCGTAGAGCCTGCACACGCACCTACAATCATTACAAGCAACAAAATTGTTTGCGAAAAAGACGGCAGAATGTTAAAGTCTATTGTGGCAAAACCCGTTGAAGTCATAACGCTGGCTATTTGAAAAAACGACAGTCTGAAAGTTTTTTCAAAATTTCCGTACAAGCCGTATATGTTTGAAAAAACCAAAACCGTGGCTACAACAATAATCGACAAATACACTTTCAGTTCGGTGTTTTTGAAAACCTCTTTGAATTTTCCCATGATAAGAAAATAAATCAGGCTGAAATTTATACCGAAAATAGTTATCATAATTGCGATAACGTATTCGATATAAGGGGAATTATAATACATAATACCGTTGTTTTTTATACCGAAACCACCTGTGCCTGCCACGGACATAGCGTGACAAACGCTGTCGAAAAGAGGCATTTTGCCGATTCTCAATAGAATAACCGTTACAAGGGTTAAGACCGCATAAATAATGTAAAGGTACATTGCGCTGTTTCGCCCTTTGGAAACAATTTTGCCCACCTTTGGACCTGTACATTCAGCCTGCATTAGCTTTAGGGCGTGGTTTGACGAGGGCATAATCGCCACAATCAAAACGATAACCCCCATACCGCCTACCCAATGGGAAAAGCACCGCCAAAACAGCATACCTCTCGGCAGAGTTTCAATGTCCGAAAGAATTGTCGCACCTGTTGTGGTAAATCCCGAAAAACTTTCAAACAAAGCGTCCGCAAAGTTTGGAATTTCACCGCTGAAATAAAAAGGCAAAGCGCCGATAACAGGGAAAATTATCCATAACAACGCTACGATAACAAGACCCTCACGGGCGTACATATTCATGTTTTTCGGCTTTAAAATTGCCAAAGGCGACGACGCAATCGCAAGGCACAACCCCACGATTACAAAAATCAACGCCGTGTCTTTTTCGCCGTAGTAAAAGCTTATGACGGCGGGCAACAAAAACAACGCCGAGCCTATCAACAACGCCTTTGAAAGAAAATGAAATACCAGAGATTTGTTCATAATATTACTCCAAAATACCGCGAATATCCGAAAAATGATGTTCCTTTGAAACAATCACAACCGAATCGCCCATCATGATAACGTCGTTACCGCCCGGAATAATCGTTTCACGCTTGCGTATAATCGCACAAATAAGAATATCTTTTTTCAGCCTGAAATCCTTAATGGGAACGCCCACAATTTCGGGGATATTTTCACGGATTTTAAACTCAACGGCTTCCACCTGATTTTTAACAAGGTGGTACATTGATTCAATGTTGCTTTCGGAAGTGTTTTTCAGCGAACGAACATAACTTAGGACGTTGCTTGACGTAATGTGTTTCGGTGAAATCAAACAGTCAAGCCCCAGTTGTGACGCAAGATTTATAAAATTGTCGCCGTTTACTTTTGTGACAACTTTCGCTTGGGAATTTGCCTTTGCAAAAAGGCTCATGAGGATATTTTCTTCGTCGTAACCTGTCAACGCAATAAATCCGTCTGCGTCCGCAAGACCCTCTTCGGTCAAAAGGTCTTGGTCGGAGCCGTTCCCGTGAATAACCACGGCTTTCGGCAAAAGCTCGCAAAGTTCTTCGCAACGTTTAAGGTCACGGTCAATAATCTTAACACGCATACCGATATTCGTTAGCTGTGACGCTAAATAGTGGCAAATTCTGCCGCCACCCACAATCATAACGGTTTTTGCCTTGTCTTTCATAGAGCCGTTTGCACGGAAAAATTTTTCAATATCCTTGTGGGACGCAGCCAAATGTATTCTGTCCCCCTCGTGCAAAATAAAATCGCCCGACGGAATAAATATCTGGTCGTTTCGCACCACGGCACAAATAAGAAATTTGATTTTTGTGCGTTTGTAAATTTCTATAAGGCTTAAATTTGCAATCATTGAACCCTCTTCAAGTTTGTGTTCGACAAGTTCCACTTTGCCTTTTTCAAAAACCTCAACCTTGTCAGCCGACGGAAAAATAAGCACACGTCTTATTTCATTTGCGGTGAGTATTTCGGGGTTAATAACCATTGAAAGTCCCAAATCTTCTTTGATAAGGTCAACCTGTTTATAATAATCGGGGTTTCGCACCCTTGAAATTGTCTTTTTTGCGCCCAGTTTTTTTGCAATAAGACAGCACATCATATTCAGCTCGTCATACGGCGTGGTTGAAATAAGAATGTCCGCCTTATTCACCCCTGCGCTTAACTGAACTTCGGCTGTTGCGCCGTTTCCACCGACGACAAGAATGTCTTGGGTGTTTTCGGCACGTTCCAGAGCCACGGGGTCGTTGTCCACCACCGTTACATTATGCCCCTCGTTTACCAAAAGCTGGCTTAGGGTGCTTCCGATTTTTCCATATCCGTTTATAACTATATTCATACAATCTTCTTCCCAAAATTAAAAAATTCGCAAAGTCTAAACTTTAACACATATTATATCACTCTGTACTATAAAAGTCAACCAAATAAAAGCGAATAAAAAGGGCAATATTTATTCACTAAATAAAAAAATGATTAACAAAATATGTTTTTTGAAATGGGGTATTGATTTTTGTTGTTAAAAGTGGTAAAATTTTATTGTATACTTTGATTTAGACAAAGAAAAATTTATACCCGTTTATGGGTATATGAAAGGTTAGGTTAAATTTATGAAAATCAGTTTTTCAACACTTGCTTGTCCTGATTTTTCGTGGACGGATATTTATTCAATGGCAAAGGACTTAGGGTTTAACGGTATCGAAGTCAGAGGTTTGGGCAACGAAATTTATTCGGTTAAGGCAAAGCCTTTTACGGACGAAAATATCGGCAAAACCATAGACAAGCTTAATAAACTCGGACTTGAAATTCCGTGTCTTTCAAGCGGTTGCTGTTTGAAATTTTTTGACAAGCACGACGAAATTATCGACGAAATAACCCAGTATGCTATTTTGGCAAACAAACTCAATACGCCGTACATCAGAATCCTTGCAGACCTTGACCCTGCGCCTGTGGACGAAATCGACGACGATAAAATCGTAGAAATTTTGCGTGAAGTTATCCCGGTTGCGCAAAATAATAACGTTACACTTTTGGTTGAAACAAACGGCGTTTATTCTGACACAAAGAGATTGAAAAATCTTCTTGACAAGGTGAACAGTCCTTTTGTGGCAGCTCTTTGGGATATGCACCACCCGTACAGATATATGGGCGAAACAGGTCAGCAGACTGTTGAAAACTTAGGCGATTACATTAAATATATCCACGTTAAGGATTCCGTAATGGAAAACGGCGAACTTTGTTATAAGCTTATGGGTGAGGGTGATATTCCGATTCACGAAATGCTGTCGGCATTGCAAAAAATCGGATATGACGGATATGTTTCACTTGAATGGGTAAAGAGATGGTCGAGAAATCTTTACGCAGCAGGTATTGTTTTCCCACAGTTTGCAAATTATATGCACCCTTATATTGTTGCGAAAAAGAGCAAATTGCAGATTGACGCAAGAGGAACAGGCTATTATCCGTGGCCGAAAGAAACGATTATCGACGAAACGTTCCCTGACGTTTTGGACAGAATTTGCGAAGAATTTCCAAACCAGTATGCTTTTCGTTACACCGAACTTGATTATACACGCACCTATCCTGAATTTAGAGAGGACGTAAGACGTTTTGCAAAGGCTCTTGTTGCAATGGGCGTTAAAAAGGACGACCACGTTGCAATTTGGGCAACAAACGTGCCTGCGTGGTATATTACATTTTGGGCTTGTACCACAATCGGTGCGGTTTTGGTAACCGTAAACACAGCATACAAGGTTCACGAAGCGGAATACCTTTTAAGACAGTCCGATACGCATACTCTTGTTATGATTGACGGTTGTAAAGATTCCGACTATGTGGCAATTATGAAAGAACTTTGCCCTGAACTTGCTACTTGCAAGGCGGGTGAACTTAATTCGGCGAAATTGCCGTTTTTGAAAAACATTATTACAGTTGATTCAAAACAGGACGGCTGTTTTACATGGGAAGAAGCAGAAGCGCTTGCTGACACGGTTGACGACAGCGTTATTGACAAAATGCGAGCTAAAATCGATAAGCACGACGTTGTTAATATGCAGTACACTTCGGGAACAACAGGCTTCCCAAAGGGCGTTATGCTGACCCACTATAACGTGGTAAACAACGGTAAAGCAATCGGCGACTGTATGGACTTGTCCACAAACGACCGAATGATGATTCAGGTGCCTATGTTCCATTGTTTCGGAATGGTTCTTGCAATGACAGCGAGCGTTACTCACGGCGTAACAATGTCGCCTATCCCTGCATTTTCTCCACGAAAGGGACTTGCGTGCATTAACAAGGAAAAGATTACGGCGTTCCACGGCGTGCCAACAATGTTTATTGCAATGCTTGAAAACGAAAACTTCGACAGCACCGATTTTTCACATATGAGAACGGGTATTATGGCTGGTTCGCCTTGTCCTGTAAAGGTTATGGAGGACGTTGTGAACAAAATGCATATGTCCGAAATTTGCATTACATACGGACAGACAGAAGCAAGCCCTGCAACAACCATGAGTAAAACCACCGACAGTTTGGAAACCCGTGTAAACACCGTCGGAGGTCCTATTTTCGGCGTTGAATGTAAAATTGTTGACCCTGAAACAGGGGAAGAAGTGGGCGACAACGTTGACGGTGAGTTCTGCGCAAGGGGTTATAACATTATGAAAGGTTATTACAAAATGCCTGAAGCAACGGCTGCGGCGATTGACGAGGACGGCTGGCTCCATTCGGGCGACCTTGCAAGAAGAACTCCGGAGGGTAACTTCAAAATCACAGGACGTATTAAGGATATGATTATCCGTGGCGGTGAAAATATTTATCCAAAGGAAATCGAAGAATTTCTTTACACAAACGACAAAATCAAGGACGTTCAGGTAATCGGCGTTCCGGACGCAGATTACGGCGAAGAAATTATGGCTTGTATTGTTCTTAAACCGGGCGAAGAAGCAACCGAGGACGAAATCAAACAGTTTGTCCGTGACCATATGGCAAAACACAAAGTTCCGAGATATGTTGCGTTTGTGGACGGATTCCCAATGAACGCCGCAGGAAAAATTCTCAAATACAAAATGAGAGAGTGGGCGGTAGATTATCTTAATCTTCACGACGCAAGCAAAATCGTAACAGCATAAATTAAAAGGTCGGCTTTTTTACGAGCCGACCTTGTTTTTTTAAAGTAAATTGTAAATGTCGGGGAAAATCTCCACCGAGCGCTTTAATATGCCGTTTATTTGTGCCAGACAAATGCCGAAATTCGTCATAGGGACGTTTTGCGACCTTGCGGATTTGCCACGGCTTTTCATTTCAGCCTCGTTCAAGGTACAGCCACCGCAATGGATAACAAGTGCGTATTTTGACAAATCTTCGGGAAAATCTTTTCCGCTTGAAAATTCAAATTCCAAAGTCTTTTTGGTGTAATTTAATACGCCCTTTGGCAATTTAACCGAGCCTATGTCGTTGCATTGTCTGTGGTGAGTACACCCCTCGGCAATGAGAATTTTGTCGCCGTTTTGGAGCTTGTCAAGCTGACTTGCACCCAAAACGGCATTTTTTAGACCGCCTTTGTGACGTGCCATTAAAATTGAAAATGACGTAAGCGGAATGTCCTTTGGCAAAATTTCGGAAACCTGCTTGAACGCCTGACTGTCGGTGATGATCAAAGCAGGCTTTTCTTTTAAACTTGAAAGAGTGCTTTCAAGCTGGGCGTCCTTGCACACAAAAGCCTTTGCACCTGCGTCCAAAATGTCACGAATGGTCTGTTGCTGTGGCAAAATCAGTCGCCCTTTCGGAGCAGATTCGTCAATAGGCACAACCAAAATCACCGTGTCGTTTTCCTTGATTAAATCCGAACAAATTGGAATTGTAGAGTTTTTGTTAAGCTTGCTTGCGAGCATTTCCCTAAGCTGTGGAATATTATGTCCTGTTTTCGAGCTGACGTAAATGGCGTTTTCATCACTTTGCAGAATTTCGTTTAAGCTATCGCATTTGTTCATAACGATAATGTACGGGATTTTTCTTTCCTTTAATTTTTCCACAAAATCCCTGTCAAAGTCTGAAAGTCCGACATTTACGTCCACAACAACAAGAGCAAGGTCGGTGCTGTTTAAAACTTTCAAACTTTGGGAAATTCGCATTTTGCCAAGTTCCGAATTGTCGTCAAGCCCTGCTGTGTCCGTGAGTAAAACCGCACCGAGTGGCAAAATTTCCATTGCCTTTGACACGGGGTCGGTGGTAGTGCCTTTTACTTCGGACACCACCGCCAATGTTTGGTTTGTGATTGCGTTTATAAGGCTGGATTTTCCGGCGTTTGTTTTGCCGAAAATGCCGATATGCACACGCTCGCTGTTAGGGGTCTGGTTTAAACTCATTTTATTCTCCTAAAATCTGAAATCACGTTTGCCGAGGTGAATGTTTTCAATATATTCCTTTGCAAGCTTGCGAGCCTTTTCGTTTGGAATTTTTTCAAGCTGTTCGGCGATAAGCTTTTCGCCTACTGCCTTAGTTTCTTCGGACGCATAGTCCTCTAAGTATTCTTTTAAGGTCATCAAAGCGTTAGGGTGACAGCAGTTTTGAATTTGACCTGTTTTGCAAAGGCTCATAAATCTGTCGCCTGTACGTCCCTCACGGTAACAAGCCGTGCAGAATGACGGAATATATCCCAAATCCATAAGCCATTTTACAACCTCGTCAAGGCTACGCTGGTCGGAAACGTCAAATTGTTCGGTGTCGTGTGGACGTTCGTCAGGTGTGTATCCTGCGTAACCACCTACGGACGTTCTCGAACCGCCCGAAATCTGCGAAACGCCAAGTCCCAAAACTTTGTTACGACAGCTTTCGTTTTCACGAGTTGAAATAATCATACCTGTGTAAGGTACGGCGATACGAATACAAGCGATAATTTTTGCAAAGGTGTCGTCGTCAATTCCGTTGTCAAATGTATCAGGGTCGATGTCGTCAGCACGTTTAAGACGTGGAACGCTTATGGTGTGAGGACCTACACCGTGAACGGCTTCAAGGTGTTCTGCGTGCATAAGAAGTCCTGCAAACTCGTACTTGTAAAGTTCAAGACCGAAAAGTACGCCCAAGCCTACGTCATCAATGCCACCCTCCATTGCTCTGTCCATAGCCTCGGTGTGGTATGCGTAATTATGTTTTGGTCCTGCCGGGTGAAGTTTTTCGTAAGATTCCTTGTGATATGTTTCCTGAAACAGGATATATGTGCCAATTCCTGCTTCTTTGAGTTTTCTGTAATTTTCAACAGTCGTTGCGGCAATGTTTACATTAACACGTCTGATTGCACCGTTTTTGTGCTTAATTGAGTAAATCGTCTTGATACATTCCAAAATGTACTCAAGAGGGTTGTTTACAGGGTCCTCACCCGCCTCGATAGCAAGACGTTTGTGACCCATATCCTGCAAAGCGATAACCTCGGCTTTTACCTCCTCCTGAGTAAGTTTTTTTCTCGGAATAGACTTGTTCTGATAGTGGTAAGGACAGTAAACGCACTTGTTTACGCAATAATTCGAGAGATAAAGCGGTGCAAACATAACAATACGGTTTCCGTAAAATGCCTGTTTGATTTCTCGTGCAAGGTCGTACATTTTTTCAATTAAATCCTTGTCCTCGCACGCAAGCAAAACGCTTGCTTCACGGTGAGAAAGTCCCGAACATTCAACCCCACGCTGGGTTTTCTTAGGACGAGCCTTTTCTAAAATTTGTTCGATAAGCTCTCTGTTGTTTTTGTTTGCTTCGGCGTATTCCAGCGTTGCCAGAATTTCGTCGTTGTCGATAAATTCCTCTGCTTTAAGTGATTTTGGATTGTACATACTCATTCTTCTTTCTAAAATATTTTTAATTAACTCTTTTTAAAATCCCCTCGTGCCACAACAACGTCATAACCGATTTTTTTCATACTCTTTTCAAGATTTTTCTTGCTCTGAGCCGATTCGTCACCGGTGGAAATTTTGTTGTCATAGAGAAGATATTTCTTTCGCTGGCTAAGTGGCGAAAGGTTTGGCATAATTACGTTTGCTCCTGCTAAAATGCCCTTTTCACGCCCCAAAGGGTCGATTGTGCCAAGAGCCGTTGTTGCAGGCAAAAGAACGTTCGGTAGCATTAGCCTTAGAAGTCCCAGCATAAACAAAGTCAGTTCACAGCTACCGTTTTTGTAATCCTTAAACGGTGTGTCGTGGTGAGAAACAAACGGACCTATGCCCACCATTTGAGGGTCAAGTTCTTTGATAAAAAGCATATCTTCAGCAAGATTTTCCGCCGTTTGAAACGGTGAACCCACCATAAAGCCCGTACCTGTCTGAAAACCTATTTCCTTTAGGTCGAAAAGACAACGCTTTCTCTCGGCGCTGCTAAGCTCCTTTGGGTGGAGTTTTGCGTAATGCTCGTCGTTTGCCGTTTCGTGTCTTAGCAAAAATCTGTCTGCTCCTGCGTCAAAAAGCCTTTGGTAGCTTTCTCTCGGACGTTCGCCGATAGACAAGGTTACGGCACAGTCGGGGTGATTTTTTTTAATGCTTGAAATTATGTCGCAAAACACCTCGTCTGTAAATTTTACGTCCTCACCGCCTTGCAACACAAAGGTGCGAAAACCTAAATCGTACCCCTCGTCGCAACATTCCAAAATTTCGTCTTTTGAAAGTCTGTATCTGTCGCAGTTTTTGTTTGAACGTCTTATGCCACAATAAAGACAGTCGTTTTTGCAATAGTTTGAAAATTCGATAAGCCCACGAATGTATACGTCTTTGCCGTAGTGAGCGTGTCGAACCTCACGGGAGTTTTCAAAGAGGTATTCTGCGATTTTTTCGTTTCGGTTTTCAATTAAGAAAACAAATTCCTCTTTTGAAAGGGTTTGGGTGGCTTTTAGCTTGTCAATAAGATTTTTGCAAGCCGAAAAAGTGTTTTCGTTGTTTTTACAAATCATTTTTAATTTTCCTTTGGAATTTTCGAGCAGACGGTTTTTGTCGTAACCCCGTTTAGTGCGCCCAGTTTTCCCGAAAGCTGATTTATAATGTCCACGGGTGCGTCAACCGCAACACTTATGATAGAAACATTTTGTTTTTCATAAGGAATACCCATTCGTCCTATGATGTATTTTGCGTATTCGTGAAGTATTTCGTTAAGCCGTGATACGGAATTAGGCTCTGAAACAACAATACCCACCAAAGCTACACGATTCTGTTCGTTATCCATTTGAAGCCTCCTTTTTTACAAAGTTTTTGCCGATAAAAAAAGCCGTATTTTGCGAAAAATACAGCTTGAAAAAAGGTATAGTTACCCCGTTGTTTTAAAATAAAAAATACGGTTAAGTTTTACTCTTTCTCCTCAGCTTGTCTTTGGCGTTAGAAATTTAAGTTAAAAAAATTAAAACGTTCGGTAAAAGGAAAAACCTCGCACCTCACGGATTAAATTTTACACATTCATTTTACCACACTTTCATAAAAATTGCAAGGGGGTTTTTGAAAATAAACACATAGAAAAATTTACTTAGTTTTTACACGTCTTATATTGCGTTATTGTGTGTTTTAAGTTAAAATAAAAATGAAAACTTTATTGCAAAGGGGTTTTGGTATGGCACGAGTTTATTGTATCGAGGACGACGACGGAATCAGAGAACTTATCACCTGTGCGTTGATTTCCGGCGGTTATGAGGTGGGGGCGTTTGACTGCGCTAAACCTTTTTACGAAAAAATCAAAACGGACAAACCGGACATAATTTTGCTTGACATAATGCTTCCCGACGAGGACGGTATTTCCATTTTAAAAAGGCTTAAAGCCAACCAAAGTTTTGCGGACATTCCCGTAATAATGCTGACGGCTAAAACAGCCGAACTTGACAAGGTTGTGGGGCTTGAAGCAGGAGCGGACGATTATATAACCAAACCTTTCGGGGTTATGGAACTTTTGTCGAGAATAAAGGCGGTTTTAAGGCGTTCGAGCAAATACACGCCCGAATCCGACGTTATCACCGTGGACGGGTTGGCGGTGGACACGTCCAGAAGAATTGTTTCGTACAACAACGCCGAAGTGAATCTCACATACAAAGAATTTGAACTTTTGGCATATCTTATGAAGCACAAAAGTATCGCCGTGACCCGTGAAAAGCTTATGGACAAGGTGTGGGGTTTTAATTTTGAGGGCGAAACCCGAACGGTGGATATGCACGTCAAAACCCTAAGACAAAAGCTTGAATCCGTAGGGTGCGTGGATATGATTAAGACTATTCGTGGCGTGGGTTATAAAATTTAAATTTGGAGTAACAAAATGAAAAAGAAAATTTTCAGAAGTATATTTCTCACTTCCTTTTTGTCGGTGGTGATTTTTGCCGTAACAGTCAGCGCAAGCGTTATGATTAACGAAAAAAGATTTGCCCTTATTGCTTTTGTTATTGCGTTTATAATCGTAATCGCAACGGCGTATTTGACGGCGAAAATGCTGTCGTCAAGCATTATGGAGCCTTTTGACAAGCTGGATTTGTTGGGCAGAGAACCCGAATACAAAGAATTTGAACCCATAGTGCGGTCTATGGGCAAACTTTCGTCACGCCTTGACAGGTATATCGACAGGTTGAAAAACGAAAAGGAAAAAATTATGCTTATCACCGAAAATATGGTTGAGGGTATGATTTTGCTTGACGAAAAGGGCGAAATTATTTCGGTAAACAAAAGCGCTATTGAAATTTTGAAACCCGATTTTGCATTGGAGGAAAATTCCACTCTGTCAAGTCTGACGGACAATTCGGTGATAATCGACGCCGTAAATCTTGCGGACAGCGAAGAAAAAGCATACGACGAAGTGCAAATCGGAAACCGCCGACTTCAGATTTTCGTAAACAAGGCACGGTTTAACAACACATACGGTTTTATGATACTTCTGGTTGACGCAAGCGAAAAATTAAAGGCGGAAGCCATAAGAAAAGATTTTTCGGCAAACGTTTCTCACGAACTTAAAACCCCGCTGACGACCATTAAGGGGTTTGGCGAACTGTTGGAAAAAGGACTTTTTAACGACAAAGAAAGCGTGAAAAAATACGGCGGTACGATTTATCGTGAAAGCGAACGCCTTTTGTCCCTTATAAACGACATTATAAGACTTTCGGAAATCGAAGAACATAACAAGAGCGAAGTTATGTCAAAGGTGAATCTTTTGGAAACGGCAAAAGAGGTCGAGGAGATTTTGAGCAACAAGGCTGACAAGCATAAGGTGTCCTTGAGCGTGGAGGGCGACGAAGTATACGTTTTGGCAAACGCAAGTTATATGTCCGAACTGTTTTTGAATCTTGTTGACAATGCTATTAAGTATAATAACCGAAACGGTCACGTTTGGGTGAATATTTTTGAACAAAACAAAACTGCGTATATCGTGGTTGAGGACGACGGAATCGGTATTTCGCCCGAACATCAGGACAGGGTGTTTGAGAGATTTTACCGTGTTGACAAAAGCCGTTCAAAACAAACGGGCGGTACGGGTCTTGGACTTTCGATTGTTAAACACATTGCCACATATCATCAGGGAAATGTGGTTTTGGACAGCAAGGTCGGAAAAGGCACAAAAATCACCGTTTCAATTCCCGTATAAGTTAATGAAGTTAAATTTCCCCTCTTTGTGAAAAAAAGAGGGGCTTTTGTTTGGTTAAGTTTAAAGAAAATTTACCTGAGATTTAAATTATGGCAAAGAAATACTGTTGATTTTACTATATTAACACCGTAAAGCTTGGTCAATTTGTACAATTTCGCCCCTTGACATTTATACACAATAACGGTATAATATAAGATATATGTTTGTAGTTGAGGACAAATCCTAGCTACGAAAACGATTAAATTATGTAAAAATTGATGGGGTTATCCCTTTATTATCAATAATTGGAGGAAAATGTTTATGGCAAATGTAAAAAAATCAGCAATGGTTATGCCTAAGCTTATCACAAAAGACGAGCTTAAAGAACAGTTTGTTAAGGTGCTTAACGAAGATTATTCCATAACACCTGACGTTGCGTCTGACAAGCAGGTTTACGAGGCTCTTTCAAAGGTCGTTGTAAAGCTTTTGGGGGACAAGAGAAGACGCTTTATCAACAAAACTCACTCGGCAGGAAATAAGCAGGTTTACTACCTTTCAATGGAATTTTTGATGGGTCGTTCCCTTAAAACAAGTATCTATAACCTTGAAATTGTGGACGAAGCAACCCAAACTCTTAAAGATTTCGGTATCAACATCAACAGCATTTACGAAATGGAACCTGACGCAGGTTTGGGTAACGGCGGTTTGGGACGTTTGGCTGCGTGCTATCTTGACGCTTTGGCAACACAGGGTTACTGCGCAACGGGTTATTCGATTTGTTATGAATACGGTATTTTCAAACAGAAACTTGAAGAGGGCTGGCAGACAGAGCTTCCTGACAACTGGCTTCCGGGTGGTATGAGTTGGCTTGTACCAAACCGTGACAAGGCTGTGGAAATTCACTTTGACGGCGAACTTAAAGAATACTGGGACCAGCAGTACCATTGTGTAACTCACGAAAATTACACAACCGTACTTGCTGTGCCATACGATATGTATGTTTCGGGATTTGACAGCGAGGGCGTGTCAAAATTAAGACTTTGGAAAGCTGAATGCCCAAGCTTTGATATGGGAATGTTCAACAAGGGCGACTATTCAAAGGCTTTGGGTCAGAACATTATCGCACAGGCTATTTCAAAGGTTTTGTATCCTAACGACAACCACGCAGAGGGTAAATCTCTCCGTCTTAGACAGCAGTATTTCCTTTGCGCCGCTTCTATCGGCGACATCGTAAACCACCATATGAGCGTTTACGGAACACTTGACAATCTTGCGGAAAAGGTTTCTATCCACATTAACGATACCCACCCAACTCTTGCAATTCCTGAACTTATGAGAGTTTTGCTTGATGACTGCGGTTACGAATGGGACAAGGCTTGGGACATCGTAACAAAGACATTTGCATACACAAACCACACCGTTATGCAGGAAGCTCTTGAAAAGTGGGATTGCAACCTTATGAAGTCGGTTACACCTAGAATTTTCTCAATTATCGTTGAAATCAACGAAAGATATTGCCGTGACCTTTGGGAGAAAACACACGACGAAGCAAAATGCTCCAGAATGTCAATTATCTCAAACAATATGGTTAAGATGGCTAACCTTTGCGTTCACGCTTCGCACAGCGTAAACGGCGTTGCGAAAATTCACTCTGAAATTATCAAGAGAGAAACCTTTGCCGACGAATACTCAATGACCCCTGACAAGTTCAAGAATGTTACAAACGGTATTGCATACAGAAGATGGCTTTACCAGTCAAACCCAGGTCTTACAAACCTTTTGAAAGAATGTATCGGCGACAGCTTCCTCAAAGACGCAAGTGCTTTGGCTGGATTTAAGAAGTTTGAAAACGATACTGCTGTTCTTGAAAAACTTGGTGAAATCAAGGTTGAAAACAAGAAGAAGTTTGCTAAATACGTTAAGAACCAGTACGGAATTGTTCTTAACACAGATTCTATTTTTGACGTACAGGTTAAGCGTTTGCACGAATACAAAAGACAGCACCTTAATGCTTTAAACATCATTGCAGAGTACAACTATCTTAAAGCAAATCCTGACGCTGACTTTACACCAAAGACATACATTTTTGCGGCTAAGGCTGCACCGGGATATTACCTTGCAAAACAGATTATCAAGCTTATTTGGAATATTTCGCAGGAACTTAAAAAGAACCCTAAACTTAACAAAAAGCTTTCTGTTGTGTTCCTCGACAACTACTGCGTATCCCTTTCTGAACTTCTTATGCCTGCCGCTGAAATTTCAGAGCAGATTTCTCTTGCAGGAACAGAAGCTTCGGGAACAGGTAATATGAAGCTTATGATTAACGGTGCTATCACCCTCGGAACAGAGGACGGCGCAAATGTTGAAATTCACGAAAAGGTGGGCGACGAAAACATCATCGTATTCGGTATGGACGTTGACGAAGTTTCAAGAAGAAAGCCTTGCTACAATCCTGAAGAAATTTACAACTCAAACCCTGTTGTTAAGGACGCTGTAAACAGAGTTTTCACAGGCATTAACGGCGAAACCTTTGCAGACATCGGCAACAACCTCAAAACAAACGACCCGTATATGGTTTTGGCTGATTTTGATTCCTACCAGATGGCTCAGAAGTACGCTAGCGAGTGCTATGAGGACAGAATGAAGTGGCAGAAAATGTCCCTTAACAACATCGCAGGAGCAGGAATTTTCTCGGCTGACCGTTCGGTTGACGATTACGCCAGAGATATTTGGGGTCTTAAAAAATAAGAAAAATCATATGTTTTTAAAGCGTTTTTCCGAAAAGTCGGGGAAACGCTTTTTCCTTTTGGTGAAAATTGCTTAAATAAGTGTGGGAAAATCTTCGGCGAATTGTAAAGTCAGATAAAAAAATTTTACAAAGAAAAAAACAGTTGACTTTAATGACAATATTTAGTATAATATAGTTACAAAAATTAAAATTTTCAAGGAGGAAATATTTAAAATGGCTAATGAAAAGTTTTGTTCAAATTGTGGCGCAAAGCTTTCGGCAGAAGCAGAATTTTGCGGCGAATGTGGTGCAAAGCAGACCGTAGCGCAGGCAGAATCAACACCTGTTGAGAATACTGTGGCACAGGAAAATATCCAGACTGTTGACAACAACGGCGGAGTAACGCAAGCAGGTATCTCCCTTAGCAACGAGAATCTTAAAAAATATCTCCCGTTTGTGGGAATCGGTGCAGGCGCACTTGTTTTGATTATCATTGCTGTTGTTATTATCGTAAATCTTACAAAGTGGACAAAAATTAACCCTAGCGATATTTGCAGAGTTGATTTTTCAGGCTTGAACGGAAGCGGTTCAGCCGAAGCGTCATTTGCTTTTGACGAAGAAACAACAATGTATCTTGATTATATTTTCAAATATGACGACGACGTTAAGGCTAGTGAAATTGCAAAGGTTGTTAAGAAACTTGACGCTGACGACATTGAAGATTTGGGTATCGAAAAAGACGATATTAAGGAATATTTTGGCGACAAGGACATCAAGGTTTCGGATTATGTTTCAATCGACGAAGATACGCTTCTTGACGCATTTAAAAAGGCAAAGGACGAGGACGAAGCTGTTGAAATGAGAGACGCCCTCCTTGACAGCGTTGAATTTAAACTTGCTGACAAGAAGAAAAACGGCAGTCTTAAAAACGGCGACAAGATTAAGATTAAGGTTGAATTTGACGAGGACGACCTTAAAGAATACGGAATTAAGATTACGGAAGAAGAATTTGAAGTAACTGTTTCGGGTCTTAAAGACGCCGAAGAACTTGACGTGTTCAAGGACGTTAAGGTTGAATTTACAGGTACAGACGGCGACGGTGACGCAACACTTAACATTGAGGGCTGTTCTGACTTTGTAAAGGATAACTTCTCTTTCTACGTTTCACCTGACTGGAATCTTTCACTTGGCGAAACTGTAACATTGTCGGCATACTATAAGGACTATGATTACGACGACGACCTCGGCGGAGTTTACGACGAAGATTCGGATACATATTACCTCTTTGAAGAAGAATGTGAAAAGCAAATCACTGTTGAGGGTCTTACTCCACTTGAAGAAGTTGACGTGTTTGAATGGATTGATATTTCATACGACGGCGTTGCTCCTAGCGACGTAGACGTTGATTGGGAATGGAAAGACGGAACGCCTGATTATATCAAGGATAACGTTTCAATTTCAGGCTACGGCTGGAACGTTGACGACGGCGAAACAATCACTTTCTCGGCATACGCTTACTCAAGTTTTGCAGAAGAGGGCTACAAGCTCAAGAGCGAAGAAATGCAGTTCGTTGTTGACTTTGCAAAAGTTCCTGCTTACGCAACAGCAGACGACGCTAAGAACGGCACAGCTGTAGACGAATACCTTGACACTTTCTTTGACGACGACTGGTTTGAATATATCTACTACGGAGGAAAAGGATATGTTGAATCCGTAGATTCAAAAACTTTGAAGAACACATACTTCAAGTATAACAAAGAACAGGGCGATTCGTGGATGACCAACAACGTTTATGTTCAGGTTTATGAAGTAAACGCTAAGGCAGGCGGCGACAGCATTAAGTTCTATATAGCTATTTCTGTAAAGAATGTTTTGGCACTTGACGGTTCTCTTGTTGCTGACGATTACTACATCAGTTCAAGAACTTTCACTTCCCTTGACGACGTTAAGAAAGAATACGGCACTTCGGACGACGATTACACCGTAACACAGATTAAGTAATCTTTAAATTTAAAACGACAGAGTTTTTCGGCTCTGTCGTTTTTGTTTAGGAAATAAGGTTTTCGATTACAAGACGAATACATTCTTTTTGTTTTGCCGACAACTTGCGGTAGTTGTTTATTATTTTTTCTTCGTCCTTGTTTAAGTCGTGCTGTGTTATTTTTTCGACAACGTGATTAACGTCGGAGTGACCGACAAGGTAGTCTATTGACGTTTCAAAAAAATTAGCTAAATCAATAAGAGTTTGTATGTCAGGCTCAATTTTGTGGTTTTCATATTTGTTGATGGATTGTTGGCTTATGTTTATGGCGTCGGCTAGTTTTTGCTGGCTTATGCCTTTTTGCGTTCGCAGTTGTTTTAAGTTTTTAATCATGATATCACTCTCCTAAGTAAATGATAACACCTAAAAAGAGTTAATGAAAACAATTAAAATTAGTTATTGACAACAACTTAAAGTTGTGATAAAATTAAGTTATACATAATTATGAGGAGATGGTTTTGTGATATGTAATAATTGTAAAAATGAAATCAGGGACGGGGCAAAGTTTTGTCCGTCTTGCGGTGCAAAGCAAACGTCGGGAAATTTCTTAAAAAATTTACAGATACGACCTGAAACTCTCTTTGCGATTACGCCGGGAAAAATCGTCTTAATTATCGAAATTGTGATTATCGTGGGATTGTTTATATTTTTTGATAATTATGATTTCAGTAAAAATTATAATAACGGTACAGAATTTAATAACGGTACAGTCTATATTGGTTCGACTGATAACAATTATCCGACTTATACTATTGACGAAGCCAACACCAAAGCGAAGCTTGCATATACGGCACTAAAAAGTTATTTTAAGAAAAATCCTGTTACAAAAAGCAATTTTGATGTAGAATACGAAGTTACGAACACGTTATTTGGCGGCGTGTTTGACGGAATAATTGACGACGGATATGTTGATATAATTTTTGAAACCACTTCCGATTTTACCGTTCAATGGAAAAATCAAGGCTTTATCGGTCAATACCCAAACCCAATCGGGGAAGACTACAAGTATAGCGTTGAGTGGGGAAAAATCTTTGAGGGGTATAGTTATTATTTTGATGATATTTTTAAATATGACGTAGAATATGACGGACATAATGAGCTGATAACCATAACGAAATATATTGGGAAAAGCTGTTATGTTGATATCCCGCCGTATTTTAAAGGTCGTGTAGTAGTGGCTATAGACGAACGTGCGTTTGAGGGAACAAACGTTGAAACGGTTATTATCGGTGATAGCATAGAAACGATTGGGGATAATGCTTTTCATAATTGTAAATTGCTGAAAACAATTGAGTTTCGTGGCGACGTAAAAGAGATTGGAAATTATGCTTTTGAGGGTTGTAATGGGATAACAGAAATAGAAATTCCGGACAGCGTTGAAACGATAGGGTATCGTGCTTTTGGTTTTTGTACGGGACTAAAAGAAATTAAAATACCTGACAGCGTTGAAACGATAGAGGATTTTGCTTTCGATTGCTGTACAAGTCTAAAAAAAGTAAAAATTCCTGATAGCGTCAAGGTGATTGGTGAGGGGGCATTTATGTCGTGCGAAAACCTTGAAGATGTTAGTATTCCTGACAGCGTAGAAACGATAGGGGGGTATGCTTTCTATCGTTGTACAAGCTTAAAAAATTGTAAAATTCCTGACAGCGTAGAAATAATATACGGAAGTGCGTTTGATAGGTGTTATAGACTTGAAGAAATTGTTATTCCCGATAGTGTTGAACAAATCGGTTCAGGAGCTTTTCGGTCTTGCACAAACCTAAAATATGTTGAAATATCTGGTAGCGTTGAGGTTATCAATAATTATATTTTTGATGGCTGTGTATCCCTTAGAGAAGTGGAATGTGACGGTATGGGCTTATTTACATTTTTAAAGGTTTTTCAAGGTTCGCTGATTTATAAAAAATACCTCACTTTGTTTATTGCTTTTGTGGTTTTGATTGTGACGATTGTTATTATAATTATAAAGAAAAAAGAAATTAACTTTAACATACGACTGCGCAAAAAACAAGATTAAGTAATCTTAATAAATCTAAAACGACAGAGTTTTTCGGCTCTGTCGTTTTTTGTTGACAAAATGTGTTTTGTGTGGTAAATTTAAACTGTGAAAAAAGTTCTAATTTAAATAGCAGGGGTGGATTTTTTGCAAAACGAAAATTATTTCATCGATGACAAAGAAACTTTAGCCGTGATTTCGGACAATCCTGTCGATGAAAAAAGTGACGTAATAACGAAAAAAAGACCGCTTTTGGTGGTTTTGCAAGTTTTTGTGGCGGCGGTTGTTCTTGTTGGCATTTTCGCAATGATTAAAATGTACGAAAAAAATTACAAGTTGCTTATTGTAAATCCGTATGAATATCTGAACGTGACCTTTGACGGTTATGACGGATACGGCGAAATAAGCGTTTCGTGGAACGTCGAAAATGCCGACG
This sequence comes from uncultured Ruminococcus sp., assembly GCA_964480525.1. Taxonomy (GTDB): domain Bacteria; phylum Bacillota; class Clostridia; order Oscillospirales; family Ruminococcaceae; genus JAAZZIT01. Next base: position 4,931 of record CAYZOV010000008.1, on the reverse strand, counting down.
AAAGGGTTAAAAACGCTTTAGAAAACTATGTAAAAATAGAGTATGAAAGCAACCCCGACGAGAAAATTTCAAACGGCGACGAAAAGATTTTTTATCTGACAGCCGACGAAAACAAGCTTAAAGAAAACAAAGTCAAGTTAAATAAATACAGCGTCAAGTACACCGTTGAGGGTCTGAAAGAACATACAAAAGTGGAGCTGTCGCCGTATGTTCACGTTCAGATTTACACGTCGGACAACAGCGAGGATTCTATGTTAAATCTTAACAGAAATGTGTTTAGTTGGAAAGACGAAACGCCGGATTATATAAAAAATCACATTTATTGTTCGTATACTTGGACTGTTTACGGTGACACGGCAAAGGTTATTCTTTCGCCTGTGGTTGACGAAGAATTTTATCGCATGGGTTACGAACTTACAAGCGACAAGGTGGTTGTGTATGTAAAGTGCATAAATTGGGAGGACGTTGTTTAGGAATAAGTTTAGGAAATTTTTCAAAAAGTGTTGAAATTCTGTTGCAAAAGTGATATACTGTATTATGTAAAACAAACAAATTTTTATTCGGCGAAAGGTGGTTTTTTATGAAACTTGTATTTATCGGAGCTTGTCACGAAGTTACGGGAAGCTGTACTTACATAGAAATCGGCGACAAAAAAATCCTTGTTGATTTTGGTATGGAACAGGGCAGGGACGTTTACGAAAACGCAAAAATTCCGTGCGCTCCGTCAATGATTGACGCTGTGCTTTTGACCCACGCTCACATAGACCATTCGGGGCTTTTGCCGTTTTTGTACGCAGGAGGTTTTCAGGGTGAAATTCACGCAACCGAAGCGACCTGTAATTTGTGTTCCATAATGCTCAGAGATTCGGCTCACATTCAGGAATTTGAAGCGGAGTGGCGAAACCGCAAAGGCAGACGTTCGGGAAAAGAACCCTACGAACCACTTTACACAATGAAAGACGCAGAGGGCGCAATATCAAAATTTGTTGCACATAAATATAATGAAGAAGTGGAGCTTTTTGAGGGGCTTAGGGTAAGATTTGTGGACGCAGGGCATTTGCTGGGGTCTGCAAGTATCGAAATGTGGCTTAGCGAGGGCGACGAAACGAAAAAAATCGTTTTTTCGGGGGATATCGGAAACCTCAATCAACCTCTTATCCGTGACCCGCAGTACCTAAACGAAGCGGATTTTGTGGTTATGGAATCTACCTACGGCGACAGACTTCACGACACGCCACAGGACTATGTGACGGTGCTTGCGGACATAATCGAAGAAACTTTTCAACGTGGTGGAAATTTGGTTATTCCGTCGTTTGCCGTGGGCAGAACGCAGGAGTTGCTATATTTTATAAGAATAATTAAGGAAAAGAAACTTGTAAAAACCAACAGCAATTTCAAGGTTTATGTTGACAGTCCTTTGGCAATCGAAGCCACGAATATTTTTAACAAAAACAAAGAAAGCTGTTTTGACGAGGAAGCTATAAATTTTGTTCGCAACGGCATAAATCCGATAAGTTTTGACGGTCTTTGCACCGCCGTAACCAGCGACGAATCCAGAGCCATAAATTTTGACCCAAACCCGAAAATTATCATTTCCGCAAGCGGAATGTGCGAAGCGGGCAGAATTAAGCACCATTTAAAACACAACCTTTGGCGAAAAGAATGTACGGTGCTTTTTGTGGGTTATCAGTCGGTGAACACGCTGGGCAGAAGTCTTTTGGACGGGGCGAAAAAGGTTAAACTTTTCGGTGAGGACGTTACCGTAAACGCCAAAATTACCAAAATGCAGGGACTTTCGGGTCACGCAGACCTAAACGGACTGTTAAAGTGGGCAAAATCTTTTGAAAATCCAAAGAGAATTTTTGTGGTGCATGGCGAAGCAAGTTCGGCGGACGCATTTACAAAACGCCTTAACGACGAGGGATTTTGCGCCTATGCTCCGTACAGCGGTACGGAATTTGACTTGATTACGGAAAAAATCCATGAAGTTAAACCTATGCTTATTGAGAAAAAGACAGAGGATAAGCCGAACACAGCCTATGCACGTCTTTTGTCCGTACTTGACAGGCTGACGAGGGTTGTTAAAAACAGTCAGGGCAGGAGCAACCGTGACCTTGCAAGACTTAGCGACAGATTGACGGATATAATTGATAAATTTGAGTAAATTTAAACAAATTTAAGGAGAAACGCCGAAAAATGAGAATTGTTACAACCGACGAACTAAGGATTCGTGCCACGGAAAACCCAGCCGAATTTGTAAAACGTTCGGAAAAATATTTTTCTGACCAGATTTATGAAATCGCTACGACTTTGTGCGAAAATGTGGCGGAAAAACCTATTGTTTTGCTGTCGGGGCCGTCGGGTTCGGGCAAAACAACCACGGCACTTAGGATTGAGGAAATTTTGGACGGGTGGGGTTTTGAAACCCACACTCTTTCAATGGACAGCTATTTTCTGCCTATAAAAGACCCCCGCCAAACGGTGGACGAAAACGGCGAAATAGACTATGAAAGTCCAAAAAGGCTTGATATTTCTTTGTTGAACCGCCACCTTGAAATGCTTGCAAATTGCGAGGAAATTCAAGTGCCGAGGTATAATTTTAAAAAACAGACCAGAGAAGCGGGGCATACGTTAAAGCGAAATAAAAACGAGCTTGTTGTAATTGAGGGCATACACGCCCTGAACCCTGAAATTACGGGAAAATCCTACGATTTTGCAACGGGCGTTTACGTCAGCGTGAGAACACGTTTACAAAATCAATGCGGTAAACTTTTGCACCCGTCCAAAATCCGTCTTATGCGTAGGCTTATGCGTGACGTAAAACAGCGTGGCAGACAGGCGACGGAAACCCTTGATATGTACAGAAGCGTCGAACGTGGGGAAAATCTGTATATTATGCCATACAAACATAGGGCGCATTTTGAAATTGACACGTTTTTTGACTACGAAGTGTCGATTTACAAGGATATAATTTTGCCTGTTATGGAAAAACTTTCTGATGTTTACGAAAATCATGACGAATTTTCAGATATTCAATGCTTCCTTGAAGAAATTTACGGAATTAACGCCGAGGACGTTCCGAAAAATTCTCTTGTTCGTGAGTTTATCGGCGGAAGCGATTTTAAATACTAAAGAAAAAAGCCTGCGAGGATTTTCCCCACAGGCTTTTGGTGTTTTATTGCTTTTTGGCGTTTAAGTATTCAAGAATTGAAAGAACAATACCGATTATGCAGTAAACCCACAACACAGCGCCGATTATTCCGGTGATAATACCCATAAACGGAATGATATTGAGAATTGTACAAACAACACCCCACACAGCGCTTGCAACAACGTAAATCGCAATTGCAATAACAAGAGTTGTAACGTCGCTTGTTACTTTGTAGCTAAACGGAAAAATCTTTTTCAAATCCATTGTGATACCCTCCTTGATTTAATATATACAAATTTATTATACAACTTTTTTTATCGGTTGTAAAGTAAATTTAATGTTAATTCAGCACAAAGATGTGGACAAAATTTTGTATAGTTTTACAACAAATCGGCTTTTTTAAGGGCGGAATTTGAAAAAAATAATCAAATTTTGAAGCGGTTTAGCTGAAATTTTGCAAGTTTGGGCGGAAAAATTGTTGTGAATTAAAAAAATAAACACAAAGTTGTGGCAAAAACTATACAAATGCTTGAAATAATTGAAATATTTCTAAATTAAAATGAAATTTCCAAATTAAAAAATTGCAAAAAGGTATTGAAATTGAAAAAAAAATGTATTATAATAGGTGTATGTTTTAAAGAACTTTTCTTTAAAAAATCTGAATGGATATTTTGTGTGAGGAGAGATTATTATGACAAACAAAAGACCTGATTCTATGGAAAGAATTACAACCCCTGAACTCGCTGAAAAGTTTATTGCCGAACAAATTCAGGCAATCAAGGCGCAGGTAGGTGACAAAAAGGTTTTGCTTGCTCTTTCGGGTGGCGTAGACAGCTCGGTTGTTGCCGCACTTCTTATTAAGGCTATCGGCAAACAGCTTGTGTGCGTTCACGTCAACCACGGACTTATGCGTAAGGGCGAAAGCGAACAGGTTATTGAAGTTTTCCGCAATCAGCTTGACGCAAACCTTATTTATATCGACGCTACCGACCGTTTCCTCGACCTTCTTGCAGGCGTTAGCGAACCTGAAAAGAAAAGAAAGATTATCGGCGGAGAATTTATCAAGGTGTTTGACGAAGAGGCAGGTAAGCTTGAAGGAATTTCGTTCCTTGCACAAGGCACAATTTATCCTGACATTTTGGAAAGCGACGGCGTAAAGGCTCACCACAACGTTGGCGGACTTCCTGAGGATATGCAGTTTGAACTTGTTGAACCTGTTAAACTTCTTTTCAAGGACGAGGTTAGGGTTGTGGGTAAGGCATTGGGACTTCCGTCCTCAATGGTTGACAGACAGCCGTTCCCTGGACCTGGTTTGGGCGTAAGATGTTTGGGAGCTATCACCCGTGACAGACTTAACGCACTCAGAGAGGCGGACGCAATTTTGAGAGAAGAATTTGACAACGCAGGACTTAACAAGACTGTATGGCAGTACTTTATTGCTGTTCCTGATATGAAGAGCGTTGGCGTTAAGGACGGTAAGAGATACGAGGGCTGGCCGGCAATTATCCGTGCTGTCAACACAAAGGACGCTATGAGTGCTACTATCGAAGAAATTCCGTATGCACTTCTCCACAAGATTACAGATAGAATTACAGCAGAGGTTGACGGCATTAACCGTGTCCTCTACGACCTCACTCCAAAGCCAATCGGCACTATTGAGTGGGAATAATAAACTTAAATAAAATCAAAATCCCGAAAATCTCGCTTAATAGTGGGGCTTTCGGGATTTGTTTTATCGAATGGCTCTAGTTTGGCTCTATTTGTGGAGAGAGTAATAGTA
>CAYZOV010000007.1:0-80587 GCA_964480525.1 uncultured Ruminococcus sp. | reverse complement strand
CAGCGAGGGCGGGGCAGACGTAAACCACGTTATGTACTACACCAAAAAGCCGAAAAATCCCAACATTTCAATTATCGAAAATGTTCTGGGGTGCAAATTCACCGCAAGCGCCATTGACGAAAAGGTGACTTTTCAGGACATTATGAACAACGTGGTTGCGGACGAGCTTAATTTTGAAGTTGTCACAAACGTAAACGAAATGATTGGCGAAATTATCGCCCAAAATCAGGACGACACCGACCCGCCTGTTATTGACAAAGACCGCCTGACGCAGATTTTGTCCCAATCGGGTGTATCGGACGAAAAACTTGAAACGCTGGACAAAGTTTACGACAATCTGGTGGGCGAAACTTCCATGAAAGCGTCAAATTTGGTTGAATCAAAAACCGTCCTGACTGTTCCAAGCGTGACGGTGAACATCAAAAAAGACGGTCTTTCAAAAGTTCAGCAACGCACCATTGACGGCAAAAAATATCTTCTCATAAGCCTTGACGACCCCGAAATTTCCATAAACGGACTAAATTTGAAGTAACAAAAAAGCCTTGCACCGAAAATGCAAGGCTTATTTTTTTTAGAAAAATGACGCAGGATTTGTATATTCTCCGTTAATTCTGATATTAAAATGCAAATGGTTGCCTGTGGAATAACCCGTGCTGCCCACAGCGCCCAAAAGCTGACCTGCGTTTACGGTTTCGCCGCAGCTTACCACAATTTCGCTTAAATGGGCATAACCTGTTCTGTAACCGTTTGAGTGTTCAACAATCACATAATTTCCGTAACCCGTGTTGTCCCAGCCTGCGAAAACCACAACGCCCTCCCAAGCCGAATATACAGGTGTTCCGGCGTTTGCGGCATAGTCGATTCCGTCGTGGAACGAATTGTCAAAACTTCTGTAACCGAAGTCCGAACTTACATAACAACTTGCGTTTGCAAGTGGAAAAACAATATCTCCGCAAGCTTCAATCTGCTTTTTTGAAAGCTCGCAAACACTTTTCGTGCCGTTTAAAATAACTTCGTCAACCGCTTCAACGACCTTTTCTTCAACCACTTTGCGTGAAATTTCTTCGCCGTTTACGATTTTTACTTCTTCAACAACCGTCACACAGCCGTTTTCGCCCTTTGTATCAACCTTTGTGGTGCCTTTTGCAAGGGATTTTGAATCCTTGTACACCGTGTCAAACGGGATTTCCTCGCTGGTTTCTTCTCTCTTTGTAACAACCACGTCAGGATTTATCAAATCCAAAACAGCCGACGACGAACTAAGATTATTTGTGTTAAAAAGTCCCGATTCAAATGTGACTTTCTGAAAAATTTCTGCGTCCTCACCGTCAAATTCAGCCAAAATTTCGGCAAAATTTTCCTTGATTCTCTCAACGCCACGCAACGAAACAACGCCCACCGATTCGCCGTCGCAAAAAACTTCCGCACCCTCGGTCAAAGCGTTAAAATAATCGTCCTCGTCGCTAAGTGCATTTGGTGAAAATCTTTCTGTCAAAGACGCCACAACGTCTTTTTTGATAACCACAACGGCGTTTTCAACTGTCATTTGCGGATTTTGCGGAACATACGCCCCGAAAACGTCGAATATCGACATACCCGCCATAATCACAGCCACCGTCACGCACATAACAGCCGACCCGATATTCTTGTTTATTTTAACTTTTTTCAAACTTTCTTTGGCTTTTTTAACCTGATTTAAAAGCGGTTTAACCGTGTCTTTAGTAAAAATAAAAATGAAAAAAACTCCCTTCAAAATCCGTCATATGTCTATCTTTGACGGTCAAATACCTTTTTAATCACAAAGCGGTAACGTTTCTCCCTTTAATGATTACAAAAAAGTTACAACAGTTACAATTATATCACTTTTTTAGAAAAAGTCAAGGAAAACCGTGTCTTTTTCGGAAAATACCCCTATTTTTCGTAATAATAACAGTTTTTAAAGGTGTGTTTTTGTTTAATTTACACAATTATTTCACGTTAAATTTTACATCTTTATGAATTAACTAAAACTTTAGTTTGCAATATCTTTTTGAAATTTTCACCGATTTTAAGCCTTTAGCCGTTGTAAAAGTCCGATTTTTCGTACAGTTTTAGCTTTTTAACTCAACAAAAAACCTTGCTCTGAATTGTTACAAAGCAAGGTTACAATCTGTAATTTTTAACTGTTTTTGCCTGTGAAAAGCACTCCGAAAGTTTTGAAAATGATACTCAAATCCGTTGCTACCGACCTGTCCACTATGTATTTTTTGTCGTAATACATTGACATTTCTTCCGAAAGCTTGTTTTTGCCGTTAATTTGCCAATAGCACGACAGCCCCGGTTTCACCAAAAGTCGCTCGTCACACAATTTTGCCTGTTCGTCAGGCACAAACGGACGTGGACCAATCACGGACATATCCCCTTTGAGGATATTCAAAAGTTGCGGCAATTCGTCGATAGAAGATTTTCTGATGAAATTTCCGAATTTGCCCAAAATTCGTGGGTCATTTTCAATTTTAAACAAAGCGCCGTCACATTCGTTCTGCGCACGAAGTTTTTCTTTGTGTTCGTCGGCGTTTTTGTACATTGACCTGAATTTGTACATTCTGAAAACTTTGCCGTCTTTGCCCACTCTGTCCTGCGCAAAAAACGGGTTTCCGAAATCTCTTATCATTATAGCGATAACAATAATCAACATAGGAATCAGCAAAATTATCAACGCACCCAACGACGCAACAATGTCAAACGCTCTTTTCAGCACATGAAAAACGGGTTTTTTTTCAAATTTAAAGTCCAGTTGCGGCACATTTTCCTGTATTTTTTCATCATTTTTAACGTCAATTTGCACATTTTCTTTGTCAAGAAGTTCAACAGACGACATCAGTATTCTCCTTTTTCACTAAATTTTCCCACACATATATATTTTAAAACCGCCGACTTTTCTTATAAATTTCAAGCCGACTGTCCTCTATGTTACATTGTACAAAAATTGTAACATTTTTTGTGCAATTAGTCAAGTCATTTTCATTACAAATTCTCGCTTTTTAATAACGGTTATTTAGCAATTTTTCATAAAACGTCCGTCATTTCAACGTATTTACAAAAAGTCACAAAAAAGGAACATTAAAAAATGCTCCTTTTTTCAAATATTAAAATTCCATTTTCTTTTCGATAAAGCTTTCAAGGTCGCAAATCTTGATTCTTTCCTGCTCCATAGTATCTCTGTCACGGACTGTTACACAGCCGTCCTCAACAGATTCAAAGTCATATGTGATACAGAAAGGAGTACCGATTTCGTCCTGACGGCGGTATCTCTTACCGATTGAGCCTGCGTCGTCGTATTCGATGTTAAACTTCTTAGCAAGCTTTGCGTAAAGCTCGCCAGCCTGTTCGTTAAGCTTTTTAGAAAGTGGCAAAACGCAAGCCTTTACAGGTGCAAGTGCAGGGTGCAAACGCATAACTGTTCTTACGTCATTCTTTTCAGCGTCAATAACCTCTTCGTCATAAGCTTCTGTAACGATAGAAAGGAAAAGTCTTTCAACGCCGAGTGACGGTTCGATAACGTAAGGAATATATTTTGAATTATCTTCCGGGTCAAAGTATTCAAGGCTCTTACCACTGTGGTTTTGGTGCTGTGTCAGGTCATAGTCTGTTCTGTCAGCAATACCCCAAAGCTCGCCCCATCCGAATGGGAAGAGGTATTCAAAGTCTGTTGTTGCCTTTGAGTAGAAGCAAAGTTCCTCTGGGTCGTGGTCACGAAGTCTAAGGTTTTCTTCCTTGATACCCAAATTTAAGAGGAAGTTTTTGCAGTATGTTCTCCAGTAGTTAAACCATTCAAGGTCTGTACCCGGCTTGCAGAAAAATTCAAGCTCCATTTGTTCAAATTCTCTTACACGGAAAATAAAGTTACCCGGTGTGATTTCGTTTCTGAAAGATTTACCAATCTGACCTACGCCGAAAGGTACTTTCTTTCTTGAAGTTCTCTGAATATTTGCAAAGTTTACGAAAATACCCTGTGCTGTTTCAGGACGGAGATAAAGTTCGCTCTTTGAATCTTCCGTAACTCCCTGAAATGTTTTGAACATAAGGTTAAACTGTCTGATGTCTGTAAAGTCCTTTGCACCGCAATCAGGACAAGCAATTCCCTTTTCCTTGATGTAGTTCATCATTTCTTCGTTAGACCAGCCTGCAACGTTTGTGCCGTCAAAGTTTTCGATAAGGTTGTCGGCTCTGTGTCTTGTTTTACAAGCTTTACAGTCCATGAGAGGGTCGGAAAATCCACCCAAGTGACCTGACGCAACCCAAGTTTCAGGGTTCATCAAAATTGCCGAGTCAAGACCTACGTTATATGGAGTTTCCTGAACGAATTTTTTCCACCAAGCCTTTTTGATGTTATTTTTAAGTTCCACACCCAAAGGGCCGTAGTCCCAAGTGTTAGCAAGACCACCGTAGATTTCGCTGCCTGAGTAAACAAAGCCTCTGTTTTTACAAAGGGCAACGATTTTGTCCATAGTTTTTTCTGTATTTACCATAAAAAACGTCCTTTCAAAAATTTTACAAAGATATACATACTTATTGTAATGTAAAACCGCCCATAAGTCAAGGCTTTTTACAAAACTTTACGCATTTTGAAAAGAAAAACCACCCATTTCGAGCGGTTTTTCTGAAATTTTTAAAAATTACTCGTCGTCCGAAACTTCTTCTTCGGTTTCCACAACCTCGTTTTCTTCTTCTGCAAGAGCCTCGCTGTTTTCAGCCTCTGCCTGCTCGTCCGAAATCTTTTCTACCTCTGAAATTTCAGCCTCGTCATCGTGTTCGGCATTTGTGAATGTAACCACTCTTTCGCCCTCGGACACACGCATAAGTCTAACGCCCTTTGCGTATCGACCCATTACACGCACATCGCAAGCACGAATACGAATTACTACGCCGTCCGACGAAATCATAATTACGTCGTCGTCCTCGCCAACCGACTTAATCGAACAAACACAGCCCTTTTCATCGCTTATCTTGTAGTTAAGTCTGCCGTAGCCACCACGGTTTTGAACAGCGTATTCCGACAAGTCGCAACGTCTGCCGAATCCCTTGTCCGAAACAGTCAAAATTGTGCTGTTTTCAACCACTCTGTCCATTGCCACGACTTCATCGCCATCTCTAAGCTTGATAACTCTCACGCCGTGAGCTGTTCTGGACATAGGACGTGCGTTTTCTTCCTTAATTCTGATAATCATACCGTTTTTCGTAGCCGTCAGAATTTCGTCGTCGCCCTCTGTCAAAATTGCACCTCTGATTTCGTCCTCGTCATCAAGACCGATAGCAATAAGACCGTTTTTACGAACATTTTTGTATGCGTCAAGAGGTGTTCTCTTGATTTTGCCCTTTTTCGTAACCATAACAATGTACTTGTCATCGTCAAAGTCGCTGGTGCAAATCATCTTTGAAACCTTTTCTCCGTCACCAAGTGGCAAAAGATTTACAATATTAGTACCCTTTGAGGTCTTTGAACCCTCCGGAATTTCGTAGCATTTAAGCTTGTACATAATGCCCTTGTTTGTGACATACAAAATATGGTCGTGAGTCGAGCAAATAAACATTTCCTCAACAAAGTCCTCTTCACGCTGTTTCATAGCATTAACGCCACGTCCACCACGCTTTTGAGCCTTGTAAGTTGACACAGGCATACGCTTAATGTAACCGTTGTGGCTGTATGTTACAACAGTTTCTTCCTCCGGAATAAGGTCCTCAATATCAACCTCACCGCTGACGTTTTCAATTCTTGTTCTTCTAGGGTCGCCAAATTTCTTTTGAATTTCAGAAACCTCGTCAATGATAATTTTCAAAACTCTGTCGTGGTTGTTCAAAATATCGTTCAAATCGTCAATTTTAAGGTGCAATGCGTCCAATTCGTCAAGAATTTTCTGCTTTTCCAAGCCCGTAAGCTTACCGATAGTCATCTGAACGATAGCTTCAGCCTGAATTTCGGTTATGCCAAATCTTTCCTGCAATCTTTCTTTGCCCTCCGGAATAGATTTAGAGGTTTTCATAATTTCGATTACTTCGTCAATAAAGTCAAGTGCAATTGCCAAGCCCTCTAAAATGTGGGCTCTTTCCATTGCCTTTTTCAAATCGTACCTTGTTCTGTTTATAATAACCTCAACCTGAAAATCAAGGTAGTGATTTAGCATTTCTTTAAGAGTTAAAATTTTCGGGACACCGTTTACAAGTGCAAGCATAATTACGCCTACTGTGTCCTGAAGCTGTGTATACGAGAAAAGCTTGTTAAGTACAACATTCGGATTAGCGTCTTTTTTGAGCGTAACAACAATTCGCATACCCTGTCTGCCCGACTCATCGTTTACATCGGCAATACCCTCGATTTTGTTGTCCTTTTTAAGCTGAGAAATATGCTCTACAAGACGTGCCTTGTTTACCATATACGGAATTTCGTTTACGATAATACAGGTTCTGCCCTTTACCTCTTCGATAGAGGTATCGGCTCTGAGTATAATTTTACCCTTACCTGTACCATACGCAGCCCTAATTCCGGCTCTGCCCATAATTATACCGCCTGTCGGGAAGTCAGGGCCTTTAATGCACTCCATAATTTCATCAAGTGTAGCGTCAGGGTTGTCCACCAAAAGCTTTAACGCTTCGATAACCTCGTTAAGGTTGTGAGGTGGAATATTTGTTGCCATACCAACAGCAATACCCACCGAGCCGTTACACAAAAGGTTCGGAAATCTTGACGGCAAAACAACAGGCTCTTTAAGTCTGTCGTCATAGTTTGACTGGAACGGAACCGTTTGCTTGTTAATATCCGTGAGCATTTCAACGGACATCTTAGCCATTTTAGCCTCGGTATAACGGTACGCAGCAGGCGGGTCGCCGTCTATCGAACCGAAGTTTCCGTGTCCGTCAACAAGCGGATATCTAAGTGAAAACGGCTGTGCAAGTCTAACCAAAGCGTCATATACCGACGAGTCACCGTGAGGGTGATAACGACCGAGTACAGAACCTACTGTGTCGGCGCATTTACGGTAAGGCTTTTCAGGTGTAAGTCCGTTTTCGTGAAGTGTGTAAAGAATACGTCTGTGAACAGGCTTCAATCCGTCCCTAACATCAGGCAACGCACGAGATACGATAACAGCCATCGAGTATTGCAAAAAGCTGTTTCTCATCTCATCGTTAATATCCTTTACAATTACCTTTGTATTGTTATTAAACAAGTTTTCCTCACTCTCTTCTCTAAATCAAATTTTTTCTGATAATTTCTTCTGTGTTTTCAACCATACATCTTTTTGGCAAAACGTATATTGTTTCTTTTTTCATAATTATAACAAACATATCGTCAAGCTCTCTGACTTCAAAATCGCTGTTTTGCTTCCACACAATTCTCGGTGGTGGCGAAATTCTTTCTTCGCCCTCTTCAAATTCGCTTTCGTCAATGATAGTTTCGATTGTAAAAGCGTCCTCGTAAAGCTTGAAAATATATCTGTCGTTTTCCAAAGGCTTTAGTGCTTTCATCAAGCTTTTTCTGATTACAACAGGATTATACCACGTTATAAAAATTCCGATAACAGCCACCGTCAAGCCTATTGCACTGACATATGTGGCAATGCTGTTCAAAAGCTGTGAAATAAAAATCACAGCCACAATTCCCAAAACTACGGTTTTGATTATGTTCGACTTTGTAACATAAATTTTTTGAAAAAGTTTAAAAGCCTTTTCTTCTTCAGGTATCGTCACGTTATAATCTACCTGACACAAAACCTCACCCGTAGGAAGTGTGTTGTCCTCGTTTTCGTTAAAGTTTGTACCCTGTGGGTCTAAATTTTTTTCACTCATAATTTTTATACCTAAATATCCAAATCTGTTGCATATTTTGCGTTTTGCTCAATAAATTCACGTCTTGGCTGAACCTTGTCGCCCATAAGGATTGTAAAGGTTTCATCAGCAAGCATTGCGTCCTCTAAGGTTACCTGTATCATCGTTCTACGTTCAGGGTCCATTGTTGTTTCCCAAAGCTGTTCAGGGTCCATCTCACCAAGACCTTTGTAACGCTGAACTTCTACCTTGTTTCCGTTTTCGCCCGCAAGCTCACGGATATATTCATCACGTTCTTCGTCCGTAAAAGCATATCTGACGTGTTTGCCACGATAAACCTTGAAAAGCGGCGGCTGTGCAATCCAAATATGCCCCTCCTCAATAAGCGGACGCATAAATCTAAAGAAAAACGTAAGCAAAAGCGTTCTGATATGGCAACCGTCAACGTCGGCGTCCGCCATAATTATAACTTTGTTGTATCTAAGTTTTGTAATGTCAAAATCTTCGCCGATTGACGTTCCCAGAGCCGTCACAACAGGCATAAGCTTTTCATTTCCGTAAACCTTGTCAATTCGTGCTTTTTCAACGTTAAGCATTTTACCCCACAAAGGCAAAATAGCCTGATAATGTCTATCTCTGCCCTCTTTTGCCGAACCGCCTGCCGAATCACCCTCGACAATGTAAATTTCGGTAAATTCAGCGTTTCTTTCGCTACAGTCAGCAAGCTTACCCGGCAAAGACACGCTGTCCATTGCATTTTTTCTTTTTCTTTCGTTATCTCTGGCTTTTTTTGCGGCTTCTCTGGCTCTTTGTGCGGCAACGGATTTTTCAAAAATCATTCTTGCTGCTTCAGGATTTTCTTCCAGATAATCCATAAGTTTTTCGCTAACGACCGTTTCAACCAAAGGCTTAATTTCAGGGTTTCCAAGTCTTCCCTTTGTCTGCCCCTCAAATTCACAGTTTGACATTTTAACCGAAATAATCGCCGTCAAACCCTCTCTAACGTCGTCGCCCAACAGCTTTTCGCCGTCTTTCAAAAGACCGAACTTTTTACCGTATTCGTTAATAACCTTTGTCAGAGCGTTTTTAAATCCTACCTCATGAGTACCGCCGTCTGGGGTATTTACGTTATTTGCAAACGAAAGAATTATTTCGTTATAACTGTCGTTATACTGCATGGCAATTTCTGCCGTAGCGTCGTTCTTTTTACCGGCAAAATAAATTACGTCGGGATTTACCGATTCAAGACCACGTTTTTGGTGGATATGTGTTACAAATTCACGAATACCGCCCTCGTAATGGAGCGTTTCGCCACGAACATCATCTGTACGTCTGTCGGTGAACACGATTTTTACACCTGCGTTAAGAAAAGCCTGTTCTCTAAGCATTTTCAAAAGCGTATTATAGTCGTATTCTGTTGTCTGTTCAAAAATTTCTCCGTCAGCTTTAAATGTAACGGTAGTACCTGTTTCGGTTGTTTCGCCCACAATTTTCAAAGGTTCGGTATATACACCTCTGTCAAAGTGCTGGAAGTGAATATTTTTTCCGTCCTTAATTTCAATTTCAAGCCATTCGGACAAAGCGTTACAAACAGACGCACCAACCCCGTGCAAACCGCCCGCAACCTTGTATCCACCGCCGCCGAATTTACCGCCTGCGTGAAGTACGGTAAATACGACTGTTGCCGCCGAAATTTTTTCCACAGGGTGAATACCCGTCGGAATACCACGACCGTTGTCCTTTACTCTGATTACGTTGTTTGGCAAAATATCCACGTCGATTTGCGTACAATATCCTGCCAAAGCTTCGTCAATAGAGTTTGTTACAATTTCATAAACCAAATGGTGAAGTCCTTTCGGACCCGTAGAACCGATATACATACCCGGTCTTTTTCTAACAGGGTCAAGTCCCTCCAAAACCTCAATTTGGTTTTCGTTATAATCGTTATCCTCATCAACTTTTGAAACGTTGGTGCTTGCAAGGTCAATGTCCTCAATTTCCTCTATTTCAAGTTCAGGCAATTCGGAATCTTCCACCGCAGCGTTCATTTCATTCAACTCGTTCATTTAAATAACCTATCCTTTCTAACCCGAAAAATTTCAGGTTATATATCCTAAACGACCTTTGCCGTTTGAATTTTTAAATAACACCTTTCAAAATTTTGTCGTATCTTTTTTTAAGGGTTGCGCAGGAAATCGGGGTTATGTAAACCCTTTCGTTAAAATCTTCGTCAAGGCACACCACAAAACTTTTCGGCATATCATAACTGACATTTACCACCATATGATTTTTTGACGCAAAATTTAAATAATTCTTCGTCAGTTTTGACGTTGAAGAATTTTCAATATCAAAAATTCCTATCAAATCTTTGGTATTTATCAAATAATCGTTACCCAGATGAAGATACATAACATACCCCTTTTAAAAATTTTTTTGCGAAATTCTGCCTTTTTCCACCAAAAAAAACTTTTGATTTTTGCCTATCACGTTGTTTTTTTCGCAACAGGTAATAAAAATCTGAAATTTTTCGATTTGCGACTGTACAAAATTCTGTCGGTTTTTGTCAAGTTCGCTTAACACGTCATCAAGCAAAATAACAGGTTCTTCGTCGGTTTCGTCGTACAAAATGTACGCCTGCGCAAGTTTCATAACAAGCGCCACCGACCTATTTTGCCCTTGCGACCCGAAATCTCTGGAATTTAATCCGTCAATTTCGGTTAAAATATCATCTCTATGCACGCCTATTTGGGTAAAACCGCTTTTTAAATCCTCATAATACCCGCTTTTTAATTTTTCATAATATTCTTTTGCCATTTCGCCGTTAAAATCTTCTTTGCCCTCTAAGTTTTCAAAGACGGAAGATTTATAACAAAGTTTTAAATTTTCTCTGTCGCATGAAATTCGGCTGTAAAGATTCGAGGTATAGCGGTTTAATTTTTTTGTATAATTATATCTCAACATTGAAATATACGAACCCATTTTCGCAAGTTGAATATCCCACACGTCCAGTTCTTCACGTTTTGAAACACCCGACTGTATGTTTTTCAAAAGAGAATTTCTTTGCTGTAATATTGTTTCATATTTTAATATCACTTCGTTATAGGAATTTTTAATCTGGCTTATACAAAGGTCTATAAATTTTCGTCTGTTTTCGGGCGAACCCTTTGCCAGTTCCAAATCTTCGGGTGTAAAAATCACGCAATTAAGGTTTCCGAAAAGTTTCGACACGCTTTTCAGTTTTACGCCGTTAAGCGTAACATTTTTTTCTCTGACGTTTGGTTTTACACACGAAATATTCACAACCTGTTGTCTGAAACTGTTTTCAAAACAAACTTCTATTTGTGCTTTTTCGCCGTTTATGTCTACAAAATCCTTATCTTTTGTTCCTCTGAAACTTTTTACTCCCGAAACAATCCACACAGCTTCCAAAAGATTGGTTTTGCCCTGTGCATTTTCTCCGAAAATAATATTTGTTTTGTCGCAAGGATAAATTTCGACATTTTTCAGGTTTTTAAAGCCGTCGATTTTAATTTTTTTTATCTTCAAAACAAAATCTCCGTATCAAGCTTTTTTTACGGTTATTTCAAGCCCCAGTTCCGGAACGCACACCACGTCGCCGTCGTAAAGCTTTTTACCTCTCATTGTACAGATTTCGCCGTTTACCTTGATTCTTTCTTCCAAAATAATTTCCTTTGCGATTCCGCCCGATTCAACAAGGTTTGCGAATTTCAAAAAAGAATCAAGTTTAATAAAATCCGTATTTATGGTGAGAATATCTTTTTTCATACTGTTTTTTCCTTTAATTATTTAAAATCCAATTCTTACAGGCAAAACAAGGAACATATATCCGTCCCCCTGAATAGGCTTGATTTGCATACCTATTGTAGAACCGTTAAGCAAAAGTCTTACTTTGTCGTCGGACACGGTTCTAAGAGGTTCGATAAAATATCTGCTGTTAAACCCGATTCTGGTTTTCGGTCCTGTAATATCCGCTCTGATTTCGTCGTACATTTTGCCTATTGCGGTTTCGCAACTGATTTTAATAACGTCGTTTTCCATAACGCAAATAACAGGGCTTTTGATTCTTTCGGAGATAAGCGGAATAGTTTTTTCAAGGCTTTTCAAAAGATTTTTTCTGTCAACGGTTACTTCGGTCATAACCCCTTTCGGAACAGAGCTTTTATAATTTGTAAATTCACCCTCCAAAAGTCTTGAAAATACAAAATATCCGTTTATTTCAAAAATAATATGTTTTCCCGTTTCGCTGGTTTTAATGTGACACATAAGTTCTTCGTCGTCTTTAAGAAGTTTTGAAATTTCGTTAAGAGTTTTCGACGGCACAACAAAACTCATATTATTATCGGATTTAATTGCTTCGGTTCTTAATGCAAGACGGCTTCCGTCAAGAGCAACCATATTAAATTCGCCGTCCGAAATTTCAAAAAGTTCGCCTTTTGCGATAGGTTTATAATCGGTTTGGGCAACGGCAAAAATAGTCTGGTTAATCATATTTTTCAAAAGTGCCTGCGAAATTGTAAAATTGTCGCCGTTTTCCGCTTCGGGAAGCTGCGGATATTCTATGGACGGGGTTGCGGGAATTGTATATTCCGTATTTCCGCCCTTGATTTTAACCTGAAGATTTTCGTTAATATCAATTAAAATTTCGTCGGTATAGATATTTTTTACAATATCCGCAAAAAGTTTTGCGTTAATGATAGCTTCGCCCATGTCGTCGGACTTAACTTCGATTTCGATTTTTATACCCAATTCAAGGTCATATCCCGTCAGTTCAAGGATATTTTCGTTAAGTTTAAATTTAATGCCTTCCAAAACGGGAATTGTGGATTTTGCGGCAACTGCTTTTGAAACGTTAAGCACAGCTTCGTAAATTTTTTCTTTGTCACAAATAAATTGCATATTATCCTCCAAAAGTTAGATTTCAAATTTTTTAAAAATCAACAACAAAAATAAACGATACGAAAAGATATATTATATAATAATAACAATATCTTTTTTTTATTTAAACAGTAGCATTAGTAGTGTGTGTTGAAAACACCTGAAACTGTTTTAAATCCCAAATAATCGGAAAAAAACAAGCAAATATTTTTCAAAAACAGGTTTGGAAAAATATGTTTGAATCAAAAGCATATTTTTAAAGGTTTTGATTATTTGAAAAAACGGTATGTTGATTTGAAAAAAAGTTGATAAAATTGTTTAAAAAAGATAGATTCAACATTTTTTTCAACGTTTGAAAAAAGTTGAAAACTTTAAAGTTTTGAAAATTAAGGAAAATTGTCGGTATTATCGGAAATATTATACCAAAAAAGAGGTTGAATTTTTTGTTGAAAATGAGTTTAAAAGAAAATTTTTCAAATAAACTTTCAAATTTTTTTTAAGAATATTTTTGAAAGTTTTTTTTATTTTCAACACTAAACTTCTTTAAGATTTTTAATAATATCCTCAACGTTTGCTTTAAGTTCGGGGCTGTTTTTAATCATATCCACAGCGTCTTGATACGAAAGGTTCATTGTGGAATGGTTTCTTTGAAGTTCTTCGCCGATTTCCTTATATGTCATGCCCTTAACTTCTCTCAAAACGTAAATAGCGATTTTTCGTGCCATAGAAATAGGAGCGTTACGATTTACCGAACGAATTTCCTGTGCGGTCACGTTAAAGCTGTTAGCCACTTCGTTAAGAACATTTTCAACGGTGATTTCCGTAGGTCTGTTTTCAACCAATATTTCCTTGACAACTCTTTGCGCCATAGAAATAGACGGTTTTTCGCTTGTAAAAACTGTCAGAGCCTTGATTTTCTTAACTGCGCCTTCAAGCTGTCTGATGTTGGTTTTGATTTTTTCACTTAAAAGTCTGGCGATAGGGTCGCTGAGAGTGAGATTTAAAAGTTCGGCTTTTCTTTTTACGATAGCCATTCTGGTTTCAAAATCAGGCGCCTGAATATCCACCTGAACACCTCTTATGAATCTGCTTTTCAGTCTGTCCTCTAAGGTTGCGATTTTTGTAGGTGAGATATCCGACGTCATAACGATTTGTTTGCCTGCGTTGTAAATTTCGTTAAAGGTGTGGAAAAATTCTTCCTGTGCGGTTTCTTTTCCTGCGATAAATTGTATATCGTCAACGATGAGATAATCTGCGTTGCGGTATTTTTCGTGGAACGAAATCATATCTTTTTGCTGAATGTGCTTAATAAGTTCGTTAAGAAAAGCTTCGCCGGTGGTGTAGATTATGTTTGCCGACGGGTTACGTTTTTTAACTTCGTGTTCGATAGATTTTACAAGGTGAGTTTTTCCCAGTCCCGAATCTCCGTAAATAAACAGCGGATTGAAAACGCTTTTTGCGTCCATGCCGTTGTCGTTTACGCCTGCTACGGCTGTGGAAAAAGCATACGCAAGTTCGTTTGATTTGCCTTTGATAAAGGTGTCGAATGTGTATTCATACGAAACGTCGTTAATCATCTTGTCGATATTTTGCTGTTTTGCCTTTATAATTTCTTCTTCTTCCTGTTCGGATTTTGCTGTGATAACAATTTCAACGTCAAATCCCAAAGTTTCGGCAAAACCTCTTTTAAGCACGTCCATATAAACGTTTGAAACGGTTCTGCGTACAAAATCGTCCTTTGCGATTATGTATGCTGTTGTGCCTTCAAGTCTGTCTGCTTCGAGGGTTGCTATCCATCTGTTATATCCGATTGAACTCACGTTAGGGTCTTGTTCGATGTACAATTTTACGCTTTCAAATATGTCTTTGAAAGAATCCATTTATCATTTTCCTCCTTGATTTTTCGGTTTAATTTTCTGTAAAAGCGATAATACTCCACAATAAAATCATATTTACCTAATTATACTACAAAACATAAAAAAAGTCAACGAAATTTTACTTTTTAAATAGTATATTTTTATTAAAAGGGAGTGGTGCGATTTTTTTGTTTTAAAATTTGAAATTAAAGATTTTTTTCATACATAATAACACCTTCTTTTTTAAATTTTCGTATAAATATTTTTTATTGTGAAAAAACGCTTTACATTAAGGGGTCAAAAACGGGCAAAAAGTTGCATGAAAACGTGCAACTTTTTCTATAATTTACAAAAAATTTATATTTATACATTGAAAGTTAATTTTTACAGAAGAATATTAAACTAAACAAAAACACAATATATAGATTTTAAATAAAATAAAAGCAACTAAATATAGTTATTTTTCTGTAAAAAAGTGGGTTTTGAAATTCATTAGTAAAAAAATTATGAAAAAGCTTGACAAAAGCCTTTTAAATAAAGTATAATATTAGCTTGTAGGGGTTTTGCTGTGAAAAAGATTTAAAAGGAAAACCCGATATTTTACGAGTATGATAAGGAGGTAATTTTTGATGAAAAGAACATTTCAGCCAAAGAAGCTTCACAGAAAAAAGGTTCACGGTTTTATGAAAAGAATGGCTACAAAAAACGGCCGTAAGGTTTTGGCTCGCAGAAGAGCAAAGGGCAGAGCAAGACTTTCTTACTAATGAATCTGACCACCCAGTTTTCCGAGCCGCAAAATGGCGTGGAAGTTTTGGCGTGGTCTTTTTTATTTTTTAAGAAAAATGAATTTGAGGGTAAAAATTTATGCTGTTTACTGTTGCAATGAAAAATGACAAAGATTTCAGAAAATGCTATAACAAAGGCAGATATGTTTGCAATGACGCAGTAACGGTTTATTTTCTGCCGAACAAGTTGTCTTTTAACAGACTGGGGCTAACAACGTCCAAAAAGTTGGGAAATGCGGTTGAGAGAAACAGAGCAAGAAGAATTATGAAAGCCGCATACAGAATGACAGAGGAGAAATTTCCGATAGGGTATGATTTTGTATTCGTTGCAAGAAGCAAAATCATTGACAAAAAATCCACGGACATAGAGGATTTTTTAAATAAAAAAGTTATAAAACAAACTGAAAAACCTTTTGAAAATTCAAAGAACAAGAATAAGAAAAAGTAAATATGAGATATTTAATGCAGGGGTTGATTTTTCTTTATCAGAAATTCATAAGTCCCCTTTTTCCGAAAAGTTGTAGGTTTTACCCTACTTGTTCAAATTACGCTATGGAATGTTACAAAAGATTCGGATTTATAAAAGGTACTGTTTTGACGGTGCGAAGAATTTTAAGGTGTAACCCTTTTTGCAAGGGCGGAATAGATTATGTGCCTGAAAAATTTTCATTTGGGGATTTGTTTTGTTTTAAAAGAAAAAAATAAGACGCTTAAAGCATTTATCAAGGAGTAAAATATGAGTTATATTGCTATCCCGTTTGGATATGTTATGAGATTGTGCTATTTGGTTTGTAAAAACTACGGGTGGGCGCTGATTTTGTTTACGCTTATTACAAAACTTTTGATGTTTCCGCTAAGTGTTAAACAACAAAAACAGACCGCAAAAACCGCAAGATTGCAGCCAAAACTTGAAAAATTAAAGAAAAAATACGGCAAAAACAAAGAAAAGCTTAACGAGGAAATGACTAAGCTTTACGCCGAAGAGGGCGTTTCGATGACAGGCGGTTGTTTGCCTTTGTTGTTAAACTTTGTTTTGCTGTTTGCTATGATTGAAATTATTTATGCGCCGATTACTTATATTACGGACGTTTCAAAAAGCGAAGCAAAAAAGACGGATAACCTTATAAAAGGGTTGTACAACATCAGCACCGAAATTGCAAGTGGCGACGAGGACGCAAATACTTTTGCCGAAATTGTGGAAATTCAGGGCGTTAAGTATACTATCGGCGAAAACCTTGATTCGCAAATGATTAAGGCAAACGAAGAAGCTGTTGAAAAAATTAAAAAATACATTTTAAGCAAGGATAATAAAAATCAATTTAAATTATCAAGAAAACTTGACGAAGAAGTTATCGAAGAAGCAGTAGAAACTTTGTTTGAATACAAAGGTCTTGACCTTTATTTTGCCGACGAAAAAGAAATTCCGTCGGGACTTGCTTCAAGACCTGAACTTATGACGTTTAACATTGTTGAAGCGGGCAAAGATGACTTTTTGCCGGACAGTTTTATTGAGGGTGCAAAGTCGATTGATTATACAATGTTCGGAATTTCGTTGGGTAATCAACCTGAATGGGGCAACATTTTGGTGCTTATTCCGATTATTTCCCTTATTGCACAGCTTGCACTCACATTTATATCTCAAGCATTTTCAAAGAAAAACAATCCGTCAATGCAAATGGGCATGAATGGTATGAATATTATGCTTTACACAATGCCACTTATCTCGTTCTGGATTGCATTTAATTTCCCTGCCGGCGTAGGTATTTACTGGATTGCACAGTCGATTTTCGGACTTGTTCAGACGGTTGTTCTTAACCTTTATTACACCCCTGAAAGAATGGAAAAAATGGACGAAAAAGAAAAGGTTAAGAGAAAAAAGAGCGGTAAAAAATCCTTTATGGAAAAAGCATTGGAAGCACAAATGCAAGCGCAAGAAAACGGCGGAGTTAAAAAAGCAATAGAAAAGAATTTGGAAGATTCGGACGACGAGGACGAAAACAAAAAACTTTCTAAGGCGGAAATTAAGGATTTGCAAAGAAAACGCCTTAACGAAGCAAGAAAGAGAATGGCTGAAAAATACGGCGACGAATACAAAGAGGACTAATTTTTAAAGAGGGTATACAATTATGAAAGAAATTTTTACAGCAAAAACCGTTGACGAAGCTAAGAAACTCGCAGGAGAAAGCTTTGGCGTGGATATTGAAAAAATCAAGTTTAACGTTTTGGAAGAACCGAAAAAATCTCTTTTCGGAAAATTAAAAGGCGAAGCGAAAATCGAAGCAGAGTATGAAATTACTAAAATCGATTTGTCGGTTAAGTACATTAAAAATGTTTTGGGAGCAATGGGTATCGAAAACGTGACTTGTCAGGTTACGGAAGTGGAAAACGGCGCCGAAATCGAAGTAAACGGCGACGGAATCGACGCCATTATCGGCAAAAAAGGCGACGCCTTGGACAGCTTGCAATACCTCACTTCCCTTGTTTGCAACAAAATTGACAGAGATTATTTCAGAATTTCTCTTGATTCTAACGGTTTCAGAGAAAGACGTAAAGCACAGCTTGAAGAACTTGCAAAGAAAATGGCTGAAAACGTTAAGAAAAACGGCAGAACAGCCGCTTTGGAACCTATGAATCCGTATGAAAGAAGAATTGTTCATGCCGCTATTTCCGAAATCGACGGGGTTACGTCACGTTCGGTAGGCGACGAACCTTACAGAAAAGTTTTGGTTTCGTCAACTGAAAAAAGACCGTTCAAAGGCGACAGAAAAGGGTCAAAAGGCAGACGTAATTCAAAACCACGCAAGTCCTTTGACATCACAACTTCTTTTGAAAAAGAATACAAAAAACCTAAGCCTGAAGATACTATGACGGGTGCGGGACTTTATTCAAAAATTGAATTTTAGGCGTTGAATCCGCCTTTTGCTAACGCCCATTTTTCACAAAGTGGGCGTTTATTTTTAGCAAATTAAGGGTTAAAAAAGGAGAAAAATATGTCTACAATTGTTGCAATTTCCACCCCAAATGCGGTGGGGGGAATTTCGGTTATCAGAATCAGCGGTGAGGACGCCGTGAAAATTGCGTCGGAAATTTTTAAAACAAACAAAGACGTTATGAATATGAAAGGTTACACCTGCGCCTACGGAAAAACCGTCAGCAACGGTAAAGAAATCGACGACGGAATTTTGACGGTTTTCAGGTCGCCTAATTCGTACACAGGTGAGGACGTTTGCGAAATATCATGTCATGGCGGTATATTTGTTACTAAACAGGTATTAAGAGTGTGTATTCAGGCAGGTTGTCAGCCTGCCCAAGCGGGAGAATTTACAAAACGTGCGTTTTTAAACGGAAAAATTTCTTTAACCCAAGCGGAAGCGGTTATGGACGTTATTTCGGCAAACGGACAACAGGCACTTGATTCAGCCGTGAACGCCAGAGAGGGAAAAATGTTTCGTCGAATTAAGTCGGTTTCGGACAGGCTTGTTAAGATTTTGGGCGAATTGGCGGCGTGGGTGGATTATCCCGAAGAAGATTTGCCCGAAGTTGAACCTGAAAATTTAAGGTCGTCGGTTGTTGACGGAATCGCCGTTATGGAAAAAATTATCAAAGGTTACGACTGCGGAAAAATTGTTCGTGAGGGCATTGACACCGTGATTATCGGTAAAGCAAACGTGGGAAAATCCACGTTGATGAACAATTTATTGGGTTACGAAAGGTCGATTGTCACGGAAATTGAGGGGACGACCAGAGATATTATCGAAGAAACCGCTAAGGTTGGGGATTTGGTTTTGCGACTTTCTGACACGGCAGGTTTGCGAAAAACTGACGACGTTGTGGAAAATTTCGGCATTGAAAGAGCCAGAAAAAAAATTGAAACAGCAAGTTTGGTTATTGCGGTTTTTGACAGTTCGTGCTATCTTGACGAACAGGACAAAGAACTTCTCTCTTTAATAAAAGACAGAAAAAGCGTGATTATACTTAATAAAACCGACCTTGAACAGAAAATTTTTAAGTCCGATTTTCTGGACGATTATAAATATGTTGTGGAAATTTCGGCAAAAAATGATTTGCAACTTGACGTTCTTAGCGATATGTTGAACAGTATGTTTGAACTTGAAAATTTTGACACAAACACGGATTCGTTTGCAAACGAAAGACAAAAATTTTGCGCAGAAAAATCTCTAGGTTATTTGAAAGAAACTTTGCAAAGTTTGGATTTGGGCATGAGCCTTGACTGTGTGACGGTTACGCTGGAAATGGCACTTGACAGTTTGTTGGAATTGACGGGGGAAAAGGTCAGCGAAGCGGTTGTTTCGCAGGTGTTTTCTAAGTTCTGTGTGGGAAAATAGGTGGATTTATGGCTGAAAAAACTAATGTAATGCGAATTTTGGATAAAGCAAAAGTGGATTACGAAGCACTCACCTACCCCACGGACGGACAGGTTGACGGTGTTCACGTTGCGACTGTTTGCGGTATTCCATTTGAAATGTGTTTCAAAACTTTGGTTACATTTTTCAAGGAAAACAACGGCAGAACGGAATATTTCGTGTTTGTTATCCCTGTTGCCAAAGAAATTGACTTGAAAGCTGCGGCAAAGTCCGTGGGCGTTAAGCGTGTTGAAATGCTTGCGGTTAAAGATTTGTTAAAAACTACGGGGTATATTCGTGGCGGTTGTTCTCCAATCGGAATGAAAAAATTATTCAGAACGGTTATTGACGCTTCGGCTCTTGAACAAGGAAAAATCACGGTCAGCGGTGGTAAAATCGGCACGCAAATTCGTTTAAAACCGCAGGATTTGGCGGAACTTGTTGGGGCAAAATTTGAAAATATTGTTGTATAAATGTTCCACGTGGAACATTTTCGGTTAGTTAAAGGAATTAAATTATGGAAATTTTAGATAATTTTGATGTAGCGGTGGTCGGAGCAGGTCACGCAGGCGTTGAAGCGGCTCTTGCAAGTGCAAGGTTGGGCATGAAAACGGTGCTGTTTACCATTTCTTTGGACGCTTTGGCGAATTTACCTTGCAATCCGTCAATCGGTGGCACGGCAAAAGGTCATTTGGTGCGTGAAATTGACGCTTTGGGCGGTGAAATGGGAAAAGCGGCTGACGCCACTTTTTTGCAAAGTAGAATTTTGAATTTAGGAAAAGGACCTGCGGTACATTCTTTGAGGGTACAGTCTGACAGGGTTAAGTACCACAATTACATGAAAAAAGTTGTGGAAAATACGGAAAATTTGTATTTAAAACAAGGCGAAGTGGTGGAAATTTTGGCTGAAAACGGCAAAATTACGGGTGTTAAAACCAGACTTGGTGCAGTTTACACCGCAAAAGCGGTTATAATTTCCACAGGTACATATTTAAAAGGGCTTATTCACGTCGGCGGAACGTCTTATGAAAGTGGCCCTGACAATGTTATGCCTGCAAATTTTTTGTCTGAAAGTCTTAGAAATCTTGGGGTTACTATACGAAGATTTAAAACAGGTACGCCTGCGAGGGTTCACAGACGTTCAATTGATTTTTCAAAGTTGGAAGAACAGCACGGAGATGAGCATATAGTGCCTTTTTCATTTGATAATCACGAAAAAATGGAGAATAAAGTTAGCTGTTATGTGGGTTACACAAACGAGAAAACTCACAAAGTAATTTTGGAAAATATTCACAAAAGTGCAATGTATGGGGGGAAAATTGAGGGAATCGGGCCAAGATACTGTCCGTCAATCGAGGACAAAATTAAGCGTTTTTCCGACAAGCCACGTCATCAACTTTTTATTGAACCAATGGGAACAGACACCGACGAAATGTATATTCAGGGTATGTCAACCTCTCTGCCGGAGGATATTCAGCTTGAATTTATGCGCACAATCGAGGGTTTGGAAAATGTTGAAATCATGCGAAATGCTTATGCCATTGAGTACGATTGTTGCGACCCGACGGAGCTTTTGCCGACGTTAGAATTTAAGCAAATTTCGGGTCTTTTCGGTGCGGGTCAGTTTAACGGAACGTCCGGTTATGAAGAAGCAGCCGCACAGGGTTTAATTGCGGGAATTAACGCTGTAATGAAGATAAAGTCCGAAAAACCGCTGGTTTTGGACAGAGCAAGCTCGTATATCGGAACGCTTATTGACGATTTGGTGACAAAAGGTTGCATGGACCCATACCGTATGCTTACTTCACGAAGCGAATACAGACTTTTGCTAAGACAGGACAACGCCGACATGAGATTAACCCCAACTGGGTATAAAATTGGACTGATAAGCAAAGAACGTTACGACAGATTTTTGTTGAAAAAAGCACAAATCGAAGCTGAAATTAAGAGAGTTTCAAAACTTTCGGTTTCGCCGTCCGAACAAATGACGGAGTACCTTTTGTCGGTGGGAACAGAACCGATTTCCACAGGTTGCAAAATGTCACAGCTTATAAAACGTCCGCAGGTGACGTACAATGGACTTGCTTTTTGTGACCCTGCCAGACCGCAGTTATCCTTTGAAGTTTGCGAGCAGGTGGAACTGATGATAAAATATGAGGGGTATATAAATATCCAGCTTGCGCAGGTTGAATCAATGCGAAAACTTGAAGCGAAAAAGCTTCCCGAAAATGTGGATTATACAAATATTCGTGGGCTTCGCCTTGAAGCGATTGAAAAACTTAACAAAATTAAACCGCTTAGTGTCGGTCAGGCTAGTAGAATTTCAGGCGTAAACCCAGCGGACGTGTCGGTTTTGCTTGTATGGTTGGAAAAGATGAAAAATGAGGGTAAAAATGATAAGTAAAGAATATTTGAAAAACCTGTTTTCGGGGTGCGGTATTGTTCTTGACGAGAAAATGATACAAAAATATGAAACATATGCAACGCTGTTGGTTGAGTGGAACGAGAAGATAAATCTAACCGCCATAACACAGCCGGAAGAGATTTGTGAAAAGCATTTTCTTGATTCGGTTTTGCCTTTTGTTTTGTGGGGTGGTTTGGAAAATAACGCAAAGATAATTGACGTGGGGACTGGTGCAGGATTTCCCTCTATACCTTTAAAAATAGTGCGAAGTGACGTTCAAATTACCCTTTTGGATAGCTTGAACAAGCGTATTAACTTCTTAAACGAGGTATGCAAAGAAATAAATATTTCGTCTGAAACTGTTCACGGCAGAGCTGAAGAACTGGGCAAAAGTCCGATTTTTAGGGAAAAATTTGATGTTGCAACTGCCAGAGCCGTGGCTAATTTAACCGAACTTTGCGAATACTGTTTGCCTTTTGTAAAGGTTGGTGGATTCTTTGTGGCGCTGAAAGGTCAGAGCGGAGAAGAAGAAGTTAAAAACGCCAAAAACGCCATAAAACTATTAGGCGGAAAAATTGAAAAAGCGCTTAATTATACGCTGCCAAACGGCGACAACAGAGTTTTGTGCGTGATTAAAAAAGTATCGGAAACTCCGCAAAAATACCCACGAAACAAGGGTCAGATGAAGAAAAAACCACTGTAAAAATATTGAAATATGAAACAAGGCTATCTATTATTCAGGTAGCTTTTTTTATGTTCCACGTGGAACATTTTTTAGAAGAAATATCGCAAAGAGTGACAAATTAAAAGAAAAAATGACAGTTAAATTTGCAAATCTTTAGTTAAAAATCAACTTTTAACAGAAAAAAACATAGTTTTTGACGCAGTTTGGGGAAATTTTTTCGTTGAAATGTTGCATATAAGCTGTTAGAATTTAAGTTAGAAATAAAAAAGAAAGGTGACAGATATGCAATTACTGAATATGAAACAAACAAGACGAACCGTTGAGGAGATTCCGTTGAACCGATTGAAGCCGAACCCGTATTGTGCGAGGGGGCTTAGCGATTTGATGGCGCTAAATTCATTGGCGAAAAATATCGGTCAAGTGGGGGTTTTGGAGCCGATTTTGGTGCGAAAAATCGGGGAGAATGATTATCAAATTGTGTCGGGCGACAGACGTGTTAAGGCGTGTCGGTTGGCTGGGTTGAAAACCGTGCCGTGCATTGTTTTGGGCATAAGTCAGCGCAAATCCGCCTTGTTTTGGGTAGCGGAAAATGTTCAGCGAAAGGAAATGAATGTTTTTGAAGAAGCCGAAGCCATAAAGCAAGTGGTGGATTTTTACGGAATGACGGTGGACGATGCAGGATTGAAGCTGGGCTTTTCGGGGGAAGAAATACGCAGAAAATTGGGGGTTTTGAAGCTTAGTCAGGAAGAACGGGAATTTTGCCGTCAGCTTGGGGCGACAAAAGAAGATATTTTGGATTTTTGCAAAATTGAGGAGAAAAGCTTGCGGCTTGAAGCTTTAGAAAGAATCGCCAAAGGGGAGCTTGGGTGGAAAAATGCCGAAAAAATCAGCGAAATATTAGAAGAAGAAGCAAAAAAATCTATGGGAATCAGGAAAAACAGCGGTGTATTCTCTAACAAAAGTCTGTTTTTTCGGACAATTGACCGTGCCGTGGAGATTCTTAACGCAGCGGGTGGAAGTGCGGTTATGGAGAAAATTTCCGACGACAAGCAGACGGTTTTTGTGATAACTGTTGAAAATTAAAAAAATTACTGTTTTGGGCTGAAAACTGTTGAAATTTCTTTTGTAATGTGTTATACTATTTAATAGTATGATTTTATGATATGGAGATTTTTTATGGGAAAAATTATTGCTGTTTCCAATCAGAAAGGCGGGGTTGGAAAAACCACGACCGTGGTTAATCTTGCTGCTGCGTTCGGCGACAAAGGAAAAAAAGTTTTGGTGGTGGATTTTGACCCCCAGGGCAACACAACCACCAGTTTCGGCATACGCAAAAAAAGTATTCGCAACACCAGTTACGAGGCTGTTGTGGGCGGTTGTCGTCTGGTCGAAGCGATTGTTGCGACGGCTTTTAAAGGCGTTTCAATCGTTCCCACGTCGCAAAAACTGTCGGGTGCCGAACACGAAATTTCCGAAATGGAAAACCGTGCGCAACGACTTAAAATGCAACTTCTGACAGTTCGTGACGACTACGATTACATACTTATCGACTGTCCGCCGACGCTTAATTTGTTGAATATCAATGCTTTAGTAGCCGCTGACAGCGTAATTATTCCGATTTTGTGCGAATTTTTGTCGCTTGAGGGCTTAGTTGAAATTGACGAAACAATCAGACGAATTAAAAACAACTACAACCCTAAGCTTGAAATTGAGGGGATTTTGTTCACGATGTACAATTCTCGTTACAATTTGACGGGAATGGTAGTTGAAGAAGTTAAAAAACATTTTCCGAACAACACCTTTGAAACCGTTATTCCCAGAAATGTCGCTCTTGCGGAAGCGCCGAGTTTCGGCGAACCTGTGCTTTATTACGACAAAAAGGCAAAAGGCGCAAAGGCTTATGAAGATTTAGCTAAGGAAATCGAAAAAAAGCTTAAAAAGGCGAAAAAAAAGTAAAAATTTCGGAAAAATATTGAAAATCTGCTTTATAAGTGGTATAATTAAGTTTGAAAATTCAAATTGCGAAAGGAATTTTAAATATGTTGGATATTAAATTTTTAAGAGCTAATCCTGATGTTGTTAAGGAAAATATTAAGAAGAAATTTCAGGACGAAAAGATTGAACTTGTTGACAAGGTGATTGCGCTTGACGAGGGATTTCGTGCTACGAAAACAAAGTGCGATGAGCTTAGAAGCAAGAGAAATTCAATTTCAAAACAAATCGGCGCATTGATGGGTCAGGGCAAAAAGGACGAAGCAATGCAAGTTAAGGAAGAAGTTTCCGAAATTAACGCCGAACTTTCAAGGCTTGAAGTTAAAGAAACCGAACTTGAAGGCGAAATTAAAAAGATTATGATGGTTATTCCGAACATTATCGACGAATCCGTGCCTATCGGTAAGGACGACAGCGAAAATGTAGAGGTTGAACGTTTTGGCGAACCTTTTGTTCCTGAATTTGAGGTGCCTTATCACGTTGAAATTATGGAAAATCTCAAAGGAATCGACATTGACAGCGCAAGAAAAACCAGCGGAAACGGCTTTTACTATCTTTGTGGCGACATTGCAAGACTTCATTCTGCAATCCTTTCGTATGCAAGAGATTTTATGATTGACCGTGGATTTACATACTATATTCCGCCGTTTATGATTCGTTCGGACGTTGTTACGGGGGTTATGAGTTTTGCCGAAATGGAAGGCATGATGTACAAAATCGAGGGCGAAGATTTGTACCTTATCGGAACAAGCGAACATTCGATGATTGGTAAATTTATCGACACAATTATTCCCGAAGCTGAACTTCCAAAGACCTTGACAAGCTATTCGCCGTGCTTTAGAAAGGAAGTAGGCGCACACGGTATCGAAGAACGTGGCGTTTACAGAATTCACCAGTTTGAAAAGCAGGAAATGATTGTTGTTTGTAAGCCTGAAGAAAGCAAGGATTGGTTTAACAAACTTTGGCAGAACTCTGTTGACTTCTTCAGAACGCTGGATATTCCTGTAAGAACTTTGGAATGTTGTTCGGGCGACTTGGCAGATTTGAAAGTTAAGTCAATCGACGTTGAGGCTTGGAGCCCACGTCAGAAGAAATATTTCGAGGTTGGTTCGTGTTCAAACCTCGGCGACGCTCAGGCTAGACGTTTGGGTATTCGTGTTAAGGGTGAGGACGGACAGAAATATTTCGCACACACGTTAAATAATACGGTTGTTGCACCGCCTAGAATGTTGATTGCATTCCTTGAAAACAACCTTAACGCCGACGGCTCGGTAAGAATCCCTGAAGCATTAAGACCGTATATGGGTGGCAAAGACATAATTAAGTAAAAAAATTCGCCCTCGGTTCGGGGGCGATTTTTGTATGAGGAATAAAAGATGATTGAGAAAATTTTTGATACCCACTCGCACTATGACGACCATGCCTTTGACACGGACAGAGATGAGCTTTTGTGTGAGATTTTGGGGCAAATTTCGGGTGTAATTCACGCTTCGACAGACATTAAATCGGCTAAGTTCGGAATAGAAAACACGTTGAAATATGAAACTTTTTATACAAGCGTGGGAATCCACCCCGAAAGCCTTGATAATCTTCCCGAAGATTGGGAACAACAGCTTGAAAACCTTTTAAATTCGGGAAATTCTAAAATCGTAGCAGTTGGCGAAATTGGGCTTGACTATCACTATGAGGGTTACGACAGGGGCAAACAGATAGAAATATTTGAAACACAATTGAAGCTTGCAAACAGGTATAATTTGCCTGTAATTGTGCATTTGCGTGACGCAACCGAGGACGGTATGGAGCTTTTGAAAAAGCACAAACCAAAGGGCGTTTTGCACTGTTTTTCGGGGTCTGCCGAAACAGCAAAAGAGGTCGTAAAGCTTGGAATGTATGTATCTTTCACGGGGGTTTTGACCTTTAAAAATTCTAAAAAAGCCAAAAAAGCCTGCGAAGCTGTGCCGATTGACAGACTTTTATTGGAAACCGACTGCCCTTATATGGCTCCGGAGCCGTTTCGAGGAAAGCGTTGCGACAGCAGGTTAATTCAGCATACGGCAGGTGCAATGGCGGAAATTAAGGGCGTTAGCGTTGATGAAATGTTGGAAATTGCAAAAGAAAACGCCCAAAGGCTGTTTGGTATTTAATATTTGGTACTTATTTAATTCACAAAATATTTACCGCAAAAAGTATTGACATTTCAGGTAAGATGATATATAATAAACTAGTC
This sequence comes from uncultured Ruminococcus sp., assembly GCA_964480525.1. Lineage (GTDB taxonomy): Bacteria > Bacillota > Clostridia > Oscillospirales > Ruminococcaceae > JAAZZIT01. Next base: position 53,575 of record CAYZOV010000007.1, on the reverse strand, counting down.
GCTATGAGACACGGCGGCATAGCTCAGTTGGCTAGAGTATCCGGTTCATACCCGGCAGGTCGTGTGTTCGAATCACACTGCCGCTACCATTTGAGTTTCATAGCGTATAAGGCCCCTTGGTCAAGCGGTTAAGACGACGCCCTTTCACGGCGTAATCATGGGTTCGATTCCCGTAGGGGTCACCAGAAAAAAACTCTTTTGTCTTTCGACAAAAGAGTTTTTTTACTAAGTGTGCCTTCGGCACGTTAAGTTGCACCTTCGGTGCGTGAAGTGACGCTGTGCGTCGTGAAGAAGTTCTTAGTGCAAGGCACACTTAACTTCACATTGTGCGACAGCACAATACTTAACTGCGACTTTGTCGCAACTTAACTTGGACGATGTCCAAACTTCACTTAATACTTTAATTTTACCGTGGAGGTGGTATAATGTCGGAAAGCAAATTAAGAGTTCAGTCGATGGACTTTGCAGTTGACGTTATTAACCTTGTTAAACTGCTGAAAGCTAAGCACGAATCAATTATTTCTAATCAGATTGGGAGAAGTGGCACATCAATCGGTGCAAACATCAGAGAGGCTCAATATGCTCACAGCAAGGCTGATTTCATTTCAAAGCTCCAGATAGCACTTAAAGAGGCAAATGAAACAGGCTATTGGTTGGAATTGCTGTTCAAAACGGGATATATTTCTATGGAAGAATACAAAAAACTTGATACAGCTTGTGCAAGTATTCGTGTTATGCTTATTTCTTCACTAAACACCGCCAAATCAAATACCCAACAATAAAAGACAACTTCCGTGTGGGAGTTGTCTTTTTACATTTATAATAGTATAGTCAGTTGATAAACGGCAGCAACGCTATGAACGCATTTTCCGCACGGGTGCGACGTTCGTCGTCCAATCGGTTAAGCTGTTCTGCAAGGGAAAAAGTGCTGTCGGTTTTGCTTCCGAACAGAATAAAATCAGCCGTCAAATTCAAGGCTTGGGACAATGTAACAAAGGTTTCCAAAGACATTGATTTTGTACCCCGCTCTATCTCATAGATATAGTGTGGCGAAACGTTTACCATTTCCGCAAGCTTTTCTTGTGATATTCCCAAATTCTTCCGCTGTGCCTTAATTCTCCCGCCGATTTCTGTTAAATTCATAACGTCACCACCCGATAATTCTATTATTCCACTTCAATTATATAACTATTAGCTATATTTTTACACTATCTTTTGGGTATATTTACTATAGCAATTAGGTATAATTTGTGATATAATAGTTATGTAGTAAAAATTTGGAATAATAGATTACTACAGTTTATAATTTTAGGAGGATTTTAAAATGTTTAGTTTTGACAGAGTGGGAAGAAAAATTAAGTCGGTTACTAAAGGATTTTTTTGGTTTCAGGTAATTAGTTACTTAATTGCTGGTATTATTTGTGCTTTTTTTACATATGGTATAAGTTTACTTGTGGCGATAGTTGCTATAGTAATAGTGTGGATTTCATCATGGCTTTTGTACGGCTTTGGTGAGTTGGTGGATAAGATTTGCGATATTGAAATTAACACTAAGAGTTTGAATAATATTAACACTTTTAGCGAAAAATTTCAACCTGCATACCAATCCGGCAGCGGAATATCTCAATCATCTCATAAGGCGAATTATTTATCCTCTTCGACAACACAGCAACGTCTTAAAGATAAAGACATAGAAGAACAAAACAGAATTAGAAAAATTCGTAATCTTCGTATGAAAGGACTTATTTCTGAAGAAGAATATCAGGAAATGATGTCAAATCGTAGATAGATTTATCCCTCCCCCACTTGGCACTAGGTCAGGTGGGGGTTGTTTTGCAAAGGTGTAAGTTTAAGCGTTAAAAGTTAGAGTTAAAAGTTTAGGCTTTTCGGTACTTGCAAAATATTAAAAAATGTGTTATACTATACTTTAGCTATAAAAAAATCGAAAGGAATGGTTTGAATGTCAAAAAAACCGTACTATATCACTACACCGATTTATTACCCGTCGGGTAACCCTCATATCGGACATTGCTATACCACCGTTGCGTGCGACTCTATCGCTCGTTACAGACGTATGCAGGGCTACGATGTTATGTTTTTGACAGGTACTGACGAACACGGTCAGAAAATTGAGCAAAAGGCTGCCGAAAAGGGCGTTACTCCTAAGCAGTATGTTGATGAAATTGTTGAAATTTTTAAAAATCTTTGGGAGTTTATGAATATTTCCTACGACAGATATATCCGTACAACGGACGATTATCACATCGAAACTGTTCAGAAAATTTTCAAAGAGCTTTACGACAAGGGTTATATCTACAAGGGCGAATATTCGGGTAAATACTGTACTCCGTGCGAAAGCTTTTGGACGCAGACACAGCTTGACGAAAATGGCTGTTGTCCTGAGTGCCACCGTGAAGTGGTTGAGGCAAAGGAAGAGGCGTATTTCTTCAAAATGTCGCCGTTTGCTGACCGAATTGAAAAGCTCCTTTTGGAAACCGACTATTTACAGCCGAAAACTCGTGCTGTTGAGCTTGTAAACAACTTTATCAAGCCGGGCCTTGAGGACTTGTGCGTTTCAAGAACATCATTTAAATGGGGTATCCCTGTTACATTTGACGAAAAGCACGTTGTTTACGTTTGGATTGACGCTTTGTCAAATTATATCTCGGCTCTCGGTTTTTGGAACGAGGCTTACAACGATTACGACAAGTTCTGGCCTGCTGACGTTCATATGGTCGCTAAGGACATTATGAGATTTCACGCTATTATCTGGCCTGCAATGCTTATGGCACTTGATTTGCCACTTCCTAAGCACTTGGCTGTTCACGGCTGGATTACGTTTAATGGACAAAAAATGTCAAAATCCCTTGGAAATGTTGTTGACCCACTTGTTTTGGGCAAACGCTACGGTGCAGACGCAATCCGTTATCACATTTTGCGTGAAATGGCTCTTGGTGCTGACAGCAGTTTTTCAAACGAAATTATGATTAACAGAATTAACTCCGACCTTGCAAACGGCTTTGGAAATTTGGTTTCGAGAACTGTTGCTATGGTGGAAAAATATTTTGGTGGAAAGCTCCCTGCTGACAAGATTTCGGGAGAATTTGACGATGATTTAATTAACGAAATGACTTCAATTAAAGCAAATGTTGACGAATTTATCGACAAAACACAGCTAAACAATGCTCTTGCCGAAATTTTCAAGCTTGTAAATCGTGCTAACAAGTACATTGACGAAACTGCACCTTGGGTGCTTGCAAAGACCGAGGAAAACAAGCCACGTCTTGCAAAGGTTTTGTACAATTTGCTTGAAGCGATTCGTGTTGCGTCAACGCTTCTTTTCCCGTTTATGCCGACAACTATGCCAAAGGTTTGGGAACAGATTGGTGCTGACGAAAGCGTTTGCACATATGAAAATGCCGACAAGTACGGGGTTTTGGACGCTGAGGTTACGGTTAAGCGTGGCGAAGTGCTATTCCCGAGAATTGACGTTGAAAAGGAAATTGAGGAGTTAAACCAGATTATTTCCGCAAACGCTCCAAAGGCTGAGCCTGAGATTGAGGTTGAACCTGTTTTGCCTGAGATTTCCATTGACGATTTTGCTAAAATTGATTTGAGAGTGGCTCTTGTCAAGGAATGTGAAAAGGTTAAAAAGTCCAAAAAATTACTCTGTTTACAGCTTGACGACGGAATGGGCGGCAGACAGGTAGTGTCGGGAATTGCCCAGTGGTACGACCCTGCCGACCTTGTTGGCAAAAAGGTTATGATTGTGGCAAACCTCAAGCCTGTAAAGCTGTGCGGCGTTGAGTCAAAGGGAATGATTTGTGCAGCCGACGACGCAGACGGCGGTGCAAAGGTGATTTTCCCAGACCAGAGCCTGCCGTGTGGCGCAAAAATTCATTAAAAATAATTGCCCAAAGGATAACTTTGGGCAAAATTTTCTGCCCGTAGTTTAACGGATAAAATTGAGGACTCCGACTCCTCCGAGTGCAGGTTCGATTCCTGTCGGGCAGACCAGAAAAAAGCACTTGCTTTTGCAAGTGCTTTTTTCAACGAAATAAATCCCTAATGGGATTTGTGAAATTTGCTACGCAAGTGAAATACGCCTACGGCGTGTGAAATGCCTGTGGGCGTGAGGATTTATTTTATATCACTTTGTGTCAAGCACAAAATTTCACAACGATTGCAAAGACGTTATTTCACCGTGAGTTAAGCGAGCGATTTCACTTTCGTTTTTATAATTGAAAAGTAAAAAATGTCACAAAAGTTCCCCACGAAACAGTTTGACTTCCTGTCGAGTAACCATTCATCTCGCTTTATTTTTTTGCAAAGTAATAAAGTTTGTCAAGAGATTAAAGTTTTTGGTCAAGCTTTTTTCAAAAAGCTTGCAGGGGTCTAGGGGGCATATGCGAAACGCAGTTTCGCATATGCCCCCTCAACCCCTGCAAGCCTTTGAAAAGGCTTGACCGAAACTTTTATATCCTGACGATTTTATAAAGTTTGTGAGAACAGTTTGCTCTATGTTTTAAAGCTGTCAAACTTTGTACGTCGCAAAACAGTCCACCGGACTATTTTGCGAGGGGAGTTTGTTAAACCTTTCTACTAGGGAAACTTTTTTCTTGAAAAGTTTCCCCAGCTGAAATAAGATGGCTCTTATTTCAGCTACCCTTTCAAAAACGCTTAATGGTATAGGAGCATTTCGCCGTCTGCGGACGGCGATAAGGGGGACGCTGTCCCCACTTAACCCCCTGCAAGCCTTTGAAAAGGCTTGACCGAAACTTTTATTTTCTGACGAAGTTTTAAAGTTTGTTGGGTTTAACGGCAGAGTTACAGTTACAGATTACAAACCACGGCGGTCACAAACTATGAAAGAACGTTTGGCAGAAAGTTCAGTTCACCCAAAAGTGAGGTTTTACAGGTGGATTTGGGCGGTATCTTAGTTGGGTTTTTAAAAAAGTTACAAAAAATTAAATCAAAGTTTTCTTTTTGCTCGGCGGACACGGTTAATATGCCGTTCAAAATCGCCGTTTGAAATGATTTTCGCCAAAACGTACTGGACGCAGGTCGGCACAGTGCAGGAATAAAACCCCAACTTTTCCCGAAACGCCCCTACAAGGCACTTTGGCAGCACCATATAACCCGTTCTAAGCGACGGAGAAATTGTCTTGGAAAACGTGTTCATATAGATTACGTTGTCGGATTTTGACAGGGAAAACACCGTTTCTTCAAGTTTTTTCGACACGGAAAACTCCGATTCAAAGTCGTCCTCCACAATAAACTTCCCTCCCGATTTTGCCCACGAAATATACTCATAACGCTTGGTTGCCGTCGCCGTAACTCCACTCGGATAGCTTCGATAAGGGGATATGTGCAGAACGTCGGCGGCGGATTTTTTCAGTGCTTCGGTGCGGATTCCGTCCTCACCCAGCGGAAGCTTTTCAAGTTTTACGTCGGACGCAAGGTAGACTTCCTCGATTTTTTTATACGACGGGCTTTCGATAGCATAGGTTTTTTGTCTGCCCAAAAGCTCCACAATCAGGCTATACAAATACTCCGAACCCGAACCGATTACGATTTGGTCAAGGTCTGCGGAAATTCCACGGCTTCGCAAAAGGTAGAGCCGAATAGCTTCCCGAAGCTGAAAAACCCCCTCGTTTGGCGATTTTTCCAAAATATCCTCCCCCAAATCGCTTATCACAGTTCGCATAGTTTTCGCCAAAACCGAAAAAGGAAATTCCGGCAGGTCTGTTTGGTGGTGGACGTGGGTTAAACTTAGCTCTGCCTGTGGCGTGGTTGGCGTTAAAAATCCGTCGCTATGGGCGAAAATTACAAAGTACCCACTTCGCTGGCGTGGTTCGATATAACCCTCGTCGCACAGCAGGGCATAGGCGTGTTCAACCGTAATCGTGCTTAGTCCCGTACTCTCTGCCGTAACCCTTTTTGACGGCAATTTTGTATCTTTTGGGTAAATTCCGGTGGTGATGTCGTTTCGCACCTGTTGATAAAGTTGCAAATACGCAGGTGTTTTTTCATTTTGATTTATAATGTACTTCATCTGGTTATATAAAATTCTCCTTTTGTGGCTATTTTCATATGTTCAGATTTATTATATACTAAAGCATAGAAAATGTCAATTCTAAATGAAATTTTTGGGAGGAATTTTTATGAACAATTCAATTACAACAAAAAAAATCGTTATTGCGTCACTTTTTACGGCTCTGACGTGCGTTGCGACAATGATTATCAAAATCCCGTCGCCTTTGAAAGGTTATATGAATCTTGGCGACTGCGTTGTGTTGTTGTCGGGGTGGATGTTGTCGCCTTGGTTTGGCTTTTTTGCCGCCGGCTTGGGTTCGGGATTGGCTGACCTTTTTTCGTGTTACTTTACATATGTACCCGCAACTTTTTTGATAAAGGGCGCTATGGCGTTTGCGGCGTACTTTTTGTATAAAATCTTGAACAGATTTATCGGAGATTTGCCGTCAAGAATTATAAGCGGAGTAGTTGCGGAGCTGATTATGGCTTCGGGGTATTACGTTTTTGAGGGATTCATGTATGGATTCAAGGCTTCGCTTGTAAATATTCCGGCAAATATTGTTCAGGGCGTAGCGGGACTTATCCTCGGCGTTTTGCTTATCAAAATCTTCAACAAGGCAAACATTGAGGTGGGGTAGGAACCACCTTTGCATAATAAACTAAAACCGACGACTTCCATTTGGAAATCGTCGGTTTTTAACTTTTATCTTTTCATGTTATTGTAACTAATCACAGTATTTTTACAGTTTAATTGTACCGTTTCTTTCTGACAATGATAATAATTGAAACAATTATTCCTACAATTACTACGGCAGAAATAATAATTATCCACAGCCAAAAATATCCGATATAAATATTGTCCACCTGCTGAATACTATAACTGTTTCCCGCAACGTCTTCAAGGGTGATTCCTACGTTATGCCATCCGTTGCTTAATGTAAATGACATAGTGTTTTCGGTTTCGGAATAGGTAAAATCAATTTCGTTTCCGTTATCATAAACCTTACACTTTTCAACGTCCAAACGTTCGCTAATATTTGTAATAGTAATTGCTCTGGAATCATTTCCGATAAACCATTTCCACGATTTTAAATCTTTAGAAAGAGTACACGAAGGCGGAATATTATCGATATGCATTTTACCGAGGTCTATTCTTCCGCTATCATTTTTTACTGACAAATACAATTCCACGTCGATATCATCTTGATAATTGTCTTTGAAATAATCGGCTTTTAATGTATAATTGTAAATGCTAACTCCGTAAATGCTGTTTTCGATTTTTGCGGACAAACCGGTATTTTTTTCGTTTCCGTTATAATCTCGCAGTACGATATCAATTTTAGAGTCATTCTTTGCAAGAACAACAATATCAATGTCGCTGAAATTATCCGGACGTTTACTTATAGGATTTCCGTTTTCATACTGGAATGAGTACCAACCCGTTTTCTTTGAAGCATTGCTATTTGGAATATATGCAAGGACATCGCTATCTACCATTCGCATATATGTGTTTACATTAAGAACGCTTTCATTACCTGCCTTATCTACTGCGATAAGTTCCAAAGCATAAACGCCGTCTGCTGTAAAATCAGGCAAAGTAAACAGCTTTTGGTCAAAAACACCTGTTTTGTCAATATCGGAATCAAGATATACGTTGACAGGTTTTACTGCCAAAAGTTCTTTTCCGTTTGTATAATTTGGTGTGTATACAGTCAGAACGTATTTAATATAATCAAAGTTTACGTCAGTAAATTCAACCGTCGGAGCTTGTTCATCTTTTCTTTCATGTGAATAGATATCCAAAAATTCCACAGCATTTTCGCCTACTGAATCACCGTTTTTCGCCGACACTACAGGTACTGTGGTATCAATTTCAAAAATTGCGGATTTTTCGGTTTCACAGGCATTTGTTGAAAGGTCTACAGGAGATACTTCAATAAGATATACAGCGTCGTTATCAAATTTTACTGAAAGTGTATATGTATCATTTTGTTTAACCCAATCCGATTTTTTCACCATGGAATCCGTAACATCTTCAAATCCATTTTCGGTGTGTTCTGACCCTGCCGATTTTTTCAGTATTTTAAGACCTATATTATTTAAATCTAAGTTATGTTCTGTAATTTTTATCACAGCAACTTTTTCTGTATTTAAATAATTCTCTTTTTCGCCGACTATAAAATCATTGAAATTATTTTCAACAACAGGAGCTGTTTCATCAACGAAAAATGTTCCCACTTTCTCATAATCAATATTAACTTCAGCTGGTTGACCGCCCATATCAGTACCGCTTATGTCGAATTTATAATCTCCTTCGGTAAAATTGACGACAGCTCGGTGCTGAGTAGTAGATATTTCTTCAAAATTTATGTTTGGAATATTTCCGTTATAACTATTTTCAATTTCGGCTATAATCAAATTTGCGTCAAAGTTTCTTTCGATTATATCAATGGTTATCACCGCTCTGTTTTGAGTGTTGTAATAGTTAGTACTGTTAATACCATCGTTAATTTCCACATTTACAACAGGTGCAGTTTTGTCAACAGTAAATTTTTCACTCTGAATACTGTCAGCATTTTCCGAATTATCTGTTGCGTCAAACAATAATGTTATGTCATTATCGTCAGATTCAAAAACAAATGTCTTAGCAACTTCTGTGACAAGGTTTTCATCTATTTTTGTTACAGTCCAACCGTCTCCCAAATTGTCGCCGACTTTATAATCAAATGTGGTATCAATATTCAAAACTGTTCTCTCGGAAGCAATCTTTTCAGATATCTGATAATAACCTATTTCTTTAAGTCCCGACTTTGCGTCTGTTATGGTAACAGTAACATTTACGTTATCAGTAAAAAGTTTGTTACCGTTTGCGTCAACGGACACATTGTTGTCTATTCCTGAAATGTTTATTTCAGGTGATTGTTTATCCACAACAAATGCTTTTGGTGTTATTTCGCCGGAATCGTTTCCTACGTTATCAAAAGCCTTGACAAAAATCTGTCCTTTAAAATCTTTAGGAATCTTTATAGAAGCTATTCCATCTGAGATAACTGATTCTCCGGATTTTTCTTCTTTGAATTTTCCGTTATCATATGAAACTAGACGGTATTGTATTCTGTCAAGACCTGAAGAAGGGGTATTATCCGATACTTTGACATTTACATCAAAATCTTCTTTGAAATAATAACCGTATTCAAGTTTTTCCACATATTCTGTAATTTCAAATCTGTTTGACGAACTAGACGTAATTTCAAAATAGTCAACATCAGGAGAAACCTCGTCTACATAGTAAACGATACTCTCTGTAGTAACATTTCCTGCATTGTCTGTCGCCTCAACACTAACCGTGTATTTTCTGTCATCAGGTTTGCCTGCAATTTCAGTAAAGTAATCGGTATTGAAAGAATAAATATGATTTTCATTATCTCTTTTATCTGCTACTTCAGTCACAGACGCTTTAATAACTTCAACACCGTTCAGGTCGGAGGTTACATTTTGGCCGTTAACCTTTATATCTACGTTGCGAATTCCCGAATCGCTGTCACAAATTTCAATGCCTATATCCTTTACGGAACCAATCCATACCTGACCATCATTTCTCTTAACTCCATCGCTGTCAAACCAATTGATAACAATATTAGGTTTTTGTGTTTCTATCATAGTGAACAGATTATTGGAAACATTTTTTCCAAACTTGTCGTATGCTGTAATTACAACATCACTCTGCAACACATTTTTATAGTCAACAGGAATCTTGTAACAATAAGCACCGTCAGCGTTCTTTGACATACTTGCTGTTTGTTTAATTCCCACAGAATCAACGTATTCTATAACGACATTTTCTATTTCGCTATCGTCAGAAACGTCCGCTTTGAATACTAAACTGTCATTTGAGTAAACGCCAAATGTAAGTATGTGTAATATTTTGTCAAGTGCCGAACTTTCTTTTTCAGCTTCAAAACTATTTATTTCCGGTGTATAGCAGTCTACATAAACCGTGTCAGATAACTCTACTTCATTTTTCGCAACGTCCGTAACAACTGTTTTCACTACATATTTATGTTCATTATCATAATTTATGTCTGTGGTATCGACAGTAACGTAATAGTTGTGTTCGTCAAATAGTATATCGTTTTTTGCAAATAAAACTTTTCTATCGTTTATATTAAGTTCAATACTGTCAATTCCCGAAACAGTATCAGGCGCAACATCAACACGGAACGTGACAACATTGCTGTCGCTAAACCAAATCTTTTCACCAATTTGTTTTCCTTCGTTTTTTTCATCTGGCTCAACAATTGTGTATGCGGATATTTTCGCTTCAGGGGACTGCTTATCAACACCGACTGTAATGCTCGATTCGCTGGTATTTCCGGCGTTATCAATTACTTTCACCTTGATTATGTGTATTCCGTCAGCTAATTTCGATGTGTCAAATAAAAACACGTCTGAATTTTTTTGTTCATCTGAATAATTTATGTCATTCAAAACATCAACAGTTTCGCCGGATTCGTCCGTAATTTTTACATTACCGATTCCGCTGTATATTCCGCTGACGCTCTTATCATCATTTACATTTACAGTGATAATACCGCCTTTGTTATTATACCAATATACTGTTTCTTCTTCGTTTTCCTCAATTCTGGCTGCTTCAGAAGTATTAAACGAGATTTCGGCTGAGTCGCCTTCAACAACAAGAACATTTGAAATCATGTCTGTTATTTGACTGTTTACACCTACTGTGGTGGTAAAGCCACAGTTATCCATAGCTTTTACGGTCATGTTTTCTATTCTTGTATTTTTGGAAATTACAAACACATATTCGTTGTCTTCATTAGGACTGCTAAGTCTTTTAATAAGACTGTCTCCGTCATACAAAGCAACGTTTTTGATTCCCGAATTAAAATCTGTTTCAGAAACATCTTCAGCCTTAACAACAAGTTCTACATCATCTTTGGCATAGTTTCCGAATTCCAGATAATTAACACAGCCGTCAAAATCTGTGCTATTCTTTTCACGGAAGCCCTCAATTGTTACTATAGGAGCCTTTGTATCCTGACCGTTTTCAGCACCGTTGCAATCAACTTCAGTACAGTTTCCCGCATTATCCGTAACTCTTAAATGCAAAGTATACGGGTATTTTTCCTTAGATACTTCATAATAGTATAATTTTACCGAAAACGCACCGTTTTCTTTTATTTCATAATTACTGTAGACGTTATTTGATTTTGCATCCCAGTAGTATTCAATTTTATTAACGCCGGATTCTATGTCTTTTATAGTTCCTGTTGCTTCAACATAACCTTCTTTGTTATGATATGTGATATTTACATCAATCTCAGGTGCGATTTTGTCTAAAATCAATGTTTCATGACTGTGGTTGTCGTATTCCATTTCAAGGTCTTTTTTGTCGCTTTTTCCCGCTTGGTTTTCGGTATAAGCCGTGAATTTACTCTTGAAATAATTACTCTCAGGCAATTCAACTATAAAGCTGGCAGTATAATAATAAATACCGTCAATTATTTCGCCTGACGAAGTTAATACAGATTTGCTGTATTCATTTTCTCCGTTTAAATACACCGTGGTATCTTGATTTATGCCGGTGCCTTTTACGGTTATTGTCAGCATTACATTGTCATTTCCCACAAATCCGGCAGATAATACATACCCCAACAAACTGTTGGCTTTTATTTTTGTTAGCTCTGCGCTAATAATCTCAGGTTTGCTGATGCTACAAAAATAACCATGTTGAAGTTCTTTACTAATAGCACCGTTATTTAGATTTTTCAAATAATATGCAACATATTTTTTCTCATTTGCTTTTGTTTCTTCCAACGAAACATTTACTTGTTCACTAAAGTTTTTTCCGTCAGTACTTATGGCAAAACTTTCAGGTGCAACTAGTGTTACTTTATTTGAAAAATATGTACCGTCTTGAAGCAGGCTTCCATTTTCAGGAGAATACTCTCTTATTTCAAACTTGGATTCTTCCGACAGCTTACCTGTATAATTTGCGTTATCTGATGTTTGCTCAACGATAAAATAATCATATTTACCTACATCTTTTGCCTGATCGATTACGGCAATTGTAACATTTAAATTAACTTTGCCTTCACTTGGCTGTTCTACGTCATATTCAAAAGAAGCAGGCATTTCCTGTCCGTAATATATCCACGCTTCTTTTGGCGTAACAGTCAATTCTTTCGGGGTAATATAAGCGTATTTTTCAATCGCTTCATAATTGCCAACGAGTTTGAATTTATCGCTGTCGCCACCGACGAGCCTAAATCCTGATACAGTTACTTTTTTTCGACTGGCGGAAGCGTCTTTACTTTCAAATTCTCCGTCAGCTTCAACCCAAACATCATAACCGCTTATCACCTTTGACGTGGTTGCGTTTACAAGTTTTACATTTTCACAGTCAACATTTGCCGTCAGTTTTCCGTCATATTCTTTGTTTTCTACAGATACATTTTTTTCAAAACCAACCTGCAATATAACTTCCGTAACGCTTTTGGTTTCGATATTCTCTGCAACAACAGACAAAGGAAAACTGTTTATGACAAATAAAACCGTCATAATTAAAGACAAAATCCTTTTTTTCATTTTAAATCCTCCATTCTTTTAAGCACAAAACTTGTTTGTGCAAAAATCAATATAAAAAACAAGTTTATCGGAAGTACAAACTCATTTTTGTTGAAGAATAACATAGTGGGGACAATCCCCATGCACGACATAAAAAACAATATTTCTATCGTGCGCCTTGCTTTTGTTTTTGGTGTTTTTGGTTGTTTTTTGCAGTTAAGAAACAACATTATTTGAATAACCGTTCCCGCTAACAATCCAACCCAAAACATTGTTGCAACCGCAAATTCTGCAATCGATATTTCATCATTACTTAAAAACGGAATCAAAAGCAAGCTTAATGAGGAACAAAAAAACAAAACCCCGGATATAACATTTAACACCTTTAGTTTCATTTTCTCAACCTCGTTTTACGTTTTTGCCCAAAACCCTGACCAGCGACCTGTAAAAGTCGCCCTTATAACTGCTGCGTTTGTATTTATACAAATACAAAATCATACCTACAATAAATGCGACTATTGCCAAAGCCGTTGCAATTATCAAAGGTGCGATTATCCACGGTGAATCGTATTTCAAATCCAGCATACTTTCTATTATCGTGTATTTGCCTGTTATTTTCAAAAATCCAAACACCATTACAAAAAACGCCACCGAAATCACCAATGCTTTTAAAAACGCTTTTATTACATAGTGAATCAGCAAATGCTTTTCTAAAAAGTTTTTTACAGCCCTCATATATCTTCTCACCCTATTCCTTTAAAAAACTCTTGTACCGAACTTCTCGAAACGCCCTCGTGTTCTGAAATCACTTTTATGCTTTCGTCGTTATCCAGAACATTTTTTAGTTTAATAACGGCGTTTCTGAATTTTTCGTTATATTTGTGTTCTTTTAACGTCTTGTATGAGTCAACCACTTCGGTTTTTCCCACTTCTGCGTTATATATGGCACCGGCTAGTTCATAACCCACGCAGTCGTATTCGTCGTCGAGCTTAACAATACCTGTGGAAATTTCTTTAAAGCTTTTCGTATTAGCATTTTGCATAATCTCATCAATATAATCTCCGATATAATTGCTTGACATACCGTCCAAAAGTTCCAAAAGCATTTGTGCCTCTTGTTCGTCAATATCACCATCTGAATATGTAAACTTTGCTATCATAGAATAAGTTTCGTCTGCTTTTCCGACGGGAACAGTTTTCATCAAATCATTTGCTATGGTTTTAAGTTTGTAAAACTGCGTAACGTTATAACTTTCAGTCATGTTGTTCCATTTGTCTTTGGCGATTCCGAATCCTACAGATCTGTAAATTGCGGAAATAACAAAAAATGTTACGCTCACAGCAAGCATTATGCCAAACATTGAAAAAGCATTTCTCACTTTGAGGTTTTCGGCTCTGACAATTGTAGGAGCTGAATTTTTTGCTTCCTCTATATCTTTTCTTAAGGTGCTGTAAGAATGATAATAATTGTCGTTGTCAAAATCCGTATAGTTTTTGATACGCTTTCTGGTACATTTTTTTATAATATTTTCAAGCTTTTTATGATAATGTAACGAAGTAAGTGTCAAATCTCTGTTGCAATACGCTGCGTCGTTGAGAAAATAGTTCTTATAAAAATCGTGACCGTCTTTGCAAAATTCTTCGCTTTTTGTAACCAGCTCAAATATGTTTAAACATTCCCAAAAAGTTGCGCCAAATGAAAAAATATCACTTTCAATAGACATTTTTCCACGCACAAAATCCTGCTTAAACGGAAACATCGAACCTTCGATTGCGTCGGCATAACATTCCGGAGCAGCGTATCCCAATGTTCCGTATTGGAACATTTTTTCTACTGATTCATTGTCATTATAGTTTACTTTTAAAAGGTTGCTTTCAACAAATCTATCTGCTTTTGTGGTGCGTTTTGACCTACCGAAATCTATCAAAACAAGTTCTTTTCCATACTTTGTAACCATTATATTTTCAGGTTTTATGTCCAAGTGCAGTATGTTTTTCTTTTCTGTCACAAACTCCAAAATTTCGCAAAGATTTATCATAAACTGAAAAATTTCACTTTGATATTTAAGAATGTTGTCATAATTCTTATAATAACTCAATGCTACTATATTCTTTTCGTCGTCTGTATACTCTTGATAATCCACAACTCTGCTAAGATTGTTTCCTACTTGTTCAATCTTTCTTAGCTTCCACCGTTCTTGACGGCAATATTCTTCAAGTGACCAACCGTCAATGTATTCTTCAACGACACAAAAATATCCCGATGAATTTATCACTTTGTTCTGTATTTTGTCACATGGCATACTAAAATCGCCAATGTTTTCAATAACGTCATAAATTCTGACTATTGAACGACACTCCTGAAGTTCTTCAAAAATTCTCTGTTCCTCATCTTTAAATACTTTGAATCTGTCAATAATCACACCGTTTGAGGGAACATACCTTGGTTTAAATTTCAAAACGCATGAAAATTGAAGTTCTCCGTTGTCGGCGGTTTTCAGTCCTTTGTATACAATACTTTCGGTACCTATGGCTATGAAACCGTCTTGGTTTATGCCATAAGATGTATCTACTGTGTATTTGAATTTTGTTCCGATTATTTCGTTGCTCATTTGTTTTTCAAATCCTTGTCTTTAATTTATTTATTCTCTAAATTATATTCATATTTATCCTTCCAGTCTAATGTTGCTATGTAAGTCTCGTCTGAGAATGACCACACTACAGTTACGCCAGTTTTGCCATTTTCTTTTTCCCTTGTCGATTTAGTTGCGTCCCTGAAAGCCTCATACATGATCTCACTATTCTCCATCCTCAATATCCGGTTTTTAAGTATTCATATTCATCGTAAAAAATGTACTTACTATTATCAGCGCTATCAAAACGTAAAAAATATTCCGCTATTTTACTGCTTATTTTTTAATTCCGCACTTTTGATTGGAAATATAATTGATCATATATTTTATCGTGTCTATAGCTATAAACCTATAGTTTTTCCAATCTTCCGTTAAAATTGCCGTCAGGTTCTGTTAAAGCCCAAACACTTCTACATTTTGTACACTTATAATAAAATTTTTTATGTCCATAACCATCATACTTATTAATGGAGTGTTTTTTACAAAGTTTCTTTGCTTTTTTTAGTTCAGCAATATAATTTTTTAGATAACAAAAATCGGAAATATCGTTAAACTCATCAACTTCAGCTAGTACTTCACAAACACATGATATTTTTATTGATTTTATAATATTATTTTCTATAACAATTAATGGAGAACCTTTCCAATCAAACCATATTGCATCATCTGCCATAAAATACAACCGTTTTTCACCCAAAAAGGTTTTGTTTGCTATAGTCATCAATTCTATTTTTTCATTAATTGTTGCTTTTTTATTTGGATACCACTCTATTTTATTAGCAAGCACCAAAAAATAATCTATTCCTATTTCTCCATGAAATGTTGCTATTTTATCATTATATTTTACATAAATTTTATCGCTACTTGCTTTGCCTACTGTTACAAATTCCATACGTGTTTTCAATTATCAATTTTCCTTTAACCAATTGATGATGCTTCCATTTAATGAAAATAGACCTGATAAACCTGATGTAAATTCAAAAGTTCTTGGAATATTAATTAATAATTGATTACTAGTTCCAAAATTAACTAATTTTGAAACGCTTGTTACCATTGGATTAATATTAAGTAAGACGCTTTCTGTGTGTAACCATACATTACCAATTTCACCAAATGACATTATCTTTCCTACATCTTGACCTAAAATGGCAAGTGTTTTGCCAGAAGAATTCATAGCTATTGATGCAGATGCACTTCTCCAAGCAGCAGGACCTGATACACTACTCCACTCAGGCATATTTATACCAAGTTCTTCAATTGTTTTTTCCAAAGTTGTGCGACCGCTGGTATTAGCAAAACTCTTTGCTACATCAGCACCATCTTTTCCTAAACCAGCCCAAAATGTTGAGGTATTGGGACTTAATACAAAATTATAATTTCTTGCTCCATATATTGCACTTCGAAATTCTGGATTTCTAGTCCATGATTTTCCGTATTCACATAAACTCGAATTTGAAATACCTTTTACACTACTATAAATAGAACCAACAGAATAAAAACAATTCGATATTGTACTTGTCCAATTTAATATATTTTGAAATGTATTAAAAACTGAATTATCAATATTCCCCCATGTATCAATTATATTTAATGTACTTGAACCAAGAGTTGAAAGTATCGCTATTGCAGCAACAGAAAGACTAGTTATCGTTGCAATTGTTGTAGCAAGACCTGCCGAAACTCCAAATGTTGTAAGCACCGTGGTTAATAACGGTACAAGAGCCATTCCGCTAGTAGCAACAACAGCAACTATAGCTAATATTGCTCCTATTACAATTGTTACTGTGATGAGGATCTCTTTCCAATGCTCCTTGCACCATTCGCCGACCTTTTTACAGCCCTCTTTGAATTTATCCCAAGCGTTTTTCTCACATTCAGGCTTCAAATGGCTGTATTCTTCGTAAAAATCGTCTTTGCTTTCGTCTATTACGTCCGCAACTTCGCCGTCGATTCGCACAACGTCCGAAACAAAATCGTCTACCTCTTCTTTCAGTACGTCCAGCTTTTCAATCTTTTCTTCCTGAGTTTTTGCCGAAGCTTTCAACGAACTTATTACTTCTTCTACATTGCAAACGCTACTGTCTATTTTATTTATTTTATTTTTTAACGAATCTAAGCTCAACTTATAATCTTTTACAGACTTTTTTATGTCGTTTATCATTCCCGACATACTGTTGGCTTTTCCTGCATATAGCGTAATTGTTGACATATAAATCACTTCCTCAGCTTAACATCTACTGGCTTGTTGGCAACGTGTCTTTTGTCTTATCCTTATCGTTATTCTCGTTTGTTGCAAAAATCAGATTATAAATGGTTTTTTCCGAATCCTCATTAAGCACAGTCAATTTTCCCAGCTTTTCAGCCTGAGTTTCGCCAAAACCCAAATCTATCTCCCCGATGCTCGGTCTTCCCATTTTTATTCTCCTTCAGACGACTGCGGATTCCTGTTAAACTCACCGAGTTCTCCGTCAAGTTTTAGATACGCTTCTTTTGCGTCCTTAACTACGCCGTTGTTAATTGCGTCCAAAACATCTTTTATTCCGCCTATGTTTTCCAAAATATGATCCGATTCTTTTTTGTAAGCGTCTTTTCCTTCGCCTTTCCACTTGTTTAAAAGTGTAGTATTTATATCGTTAAACTTTTCTTTAATAGCGTTAAATTCGTTGATTGCTTCTTCGCTACTCTCTTCAAATTTCACGATTTTTTCTATATCTGCTATAACAAAAGCCGATTCTGACATAATTATCAATCCTTTCCGTGTTTAATAAATTTCAATTTTACAAGTTTGTCTGCTTCAACATCATAACAGTACCCGTCACCTAATTCACATCTAGCATAATCCTCTTTAAGTGCTTTTGTATCCATAGTTCCAAATATAGTTTTTTGACCTCTTTCACCTGCAAATTCTGCTACGTTGTCGAGTAAAAAAGCCGTGGAGATACTGTTGTTAAAAAGCGAGGTTTGTTCGTCCTCACTTAATTTTTGTGTGTCCGAAAAGATGAATAAGAATTCACGTTCTTCCGCCACCGCAACAAGTTGGGGGAGTATAAAGTTTATAAATCTTTTATTCTCCAATGCATTAAGGTACACCAGTTTGCTCTGAATCACAAAAACAGTAAACGGTTTTTGTTCTATAGTATAATCCGGTATCTTATCGTAGTCTGATCTGACGGTTTCATTCAAGCCGTATATTCTGGCAAGAAATTTTTTGTCAAGTTCGATATAATTTTCGTTAAGGTGCAAATAAAACTGCTGAAGCGGTGTTATTTTTCGTGTCACAAACTTCCCGTCTTTTAACGCCAAATCTTTCTTTTCGTACTTGTTAAACAAAACACAAGTTACATTTTCCTTATATTTATCATATATTTCGCTTAGCTGATTACGTCCATCATCAAAAAGAACAATATTTACATCTTTTTTCTGCTTAACCAAACCGTCAATCAACAGGTTAAGAAGATTAGTTTTTCCAAATTCCTTTTTTCCGTAAATTGCAATAACCGGAGTTTTTGCCAGATTAACAGTAACAGGGCAAAAATCTACATAATCCAGACCTACGCTAACGCAAAGACCTGATTTTTCTCCGCCGATCGGTGTTTGCTTTAATCTTTCATAATCTTCAACACTAAGTTCTTTCGGAAAAGTCAAGTATTTTTTAACGTGTCTTTCGTAATCCTGAGTGTCAAAATTATACCTGAATTTCTTTCTTAAATTAAGTTGGAACGGAACAACTTTGTCATCTCTCTCAGTTTCATTGATACTTTGTGCCTTAAAGCACTGCACTTCATAAGGCAGATTCATACGAAATGTTCCGGCAATACCTTCCTGTTTTACCGTTACATTTGCAAAACCATGTCCGGGATAGTTTCCTATAGCGTCAACTTTTCCGTTAAATATATCCATATATTTGTCAGCAGGCATTTCCAAAGCAATTTTTTGTCTAAAACTTCCCAAATAATTGTTCAGTCCTTTAGTTTCGCCTGCTGTAACCACAACCGTAATTCCTCTTGACAATCCATCTCTGCAAATTTTTGCCAGTTTTTCCTGATACGCAGTGTATCTGGACTCATCAATAAACGCATTTATGTTATCAATAACCAAAGTGGTATGTATTGGTTGGTTTTCTTTGGCTTTTCTATAATTTCCCCCGTTTAATGTTTTGATATTGTCTTTCAGGATATTATCCATTATTTTAAATACACGTTTTACATATTCTTCGTTTGAATTGTCAAAATAAGCAGCTACCAATGGCATATTCTGATATTCTGACAAAGCTCCGCCAAAGTCAAGAATAAAAATCTGTTCCTGACTTTCGTTGTATCTTTTGTGTAAAATATTGATAAACGTTTTTAAAAAATTGGTTTTTCCGCTTTGAGATAAACCAAACAGAATTATGTTTGATTCCAACAAATCCACGACAAACGGTGGCTGCATTTGAATAATGGGTATGTCAAATTTGCCTAATGTACACAGTATTTTTTCTCTGCTCAATCCAATCCCTCCCAGTCTGTTTTGTCCTCAATAACACATGGCAAAGGAGGCAAAAAAATCTGACGTGGTTTTTCCATGTTTTTACCGATATCAATAATTGTATTAACAATAAAAGCAAGTTGCGTATCGTGTTCGCTAACATTTTCACGACGTTTTTTCTCAATAATGTTGTCTTTTTTTGAAGAATAAAAATCATTATTGAATTTCCCGGAATTAGTCACTTGCGTAATGTCAACTGTATCAATGCTTAAATTTTTGTTTGCACCGGTATATGCCGACTGAAAATATTCAAATCTTGTACCCGTACCGACAAGCAAATAAGCACGTCCGTTTAGAGGCATTGTCGGTGCCGCCGCAACAGGCGAACCTAACATTTCTTTTGAAGCCTGTTTTGTAGCAACTTTTAAGCAAATTCTTGCTTTTGAGTTGACTCTGATGTCGTCCGTAATAGCACCTTCAATATTTTGTGATACTAGTATAATATGAAAGCCAAGTGTACGTCCGACTCGTGCAATTGTAGTTATTTCGGCGATAAAATCAATGTCGTTACTTTCGCTTGAAAAACGTTTCAACTCCGTAAATTCATCAACAACCAAAACCAAATGTGACAAAGGTGCAAGTTCGCTTAAATCCTTGTTTAAAAATTCTTTTTGTTTGTCATTAAGCTTCTTTTTCAGTCTTTCTACTTCTTTCTTGTTTTTATCGTCAGACTGTAACTTTTTAATATCTTTAATAAGTCTTAACGCTCTGATATACGAATCTACATTATCTACGCCAAATCTCGAAAGTAACAATTTACGCTGTTTTATTTCATCATTAAGCGTTTCAAGAAAACGTTTCAACATATAAGTGGCTGAAATTCCTTCTTCTTCTCCGGCTGTATCGGTTACAACTCCGACGCAATGTGGAAGTCCTCCCAAACGGTCTGAAAATCCTCCGCCTTTCATATCCACAAGCATAAGATTTAAATCCATAGGCGAAAATTTCATACACAATCCTATCAAGTATGTAATAATTGTTTCCGATTTACCTGACCCTGTAGTTCCGGCAACAAGCATATGCGGTCCATCGGCTTTTTCGTACAAATCCAGAAAAGTTGATGCCATACTTGTTTTTCCTATAGGAACACAGAGGTTTTTTGTAACATCATTTTCTTTGATATTCTGCCAATTATTTTGAATATTATTTTTTACGTTCCCATTTTCAACATCTTCTGACGTATATCCATATAATTTAAACAACGTAACCATAGACGGAACTTTTCCGTTTTCCGCTATACGAGTATAATAAATAGCACTTAGCTGTCTGAAAGCAAGGCTGAATCTGTCATCATAATTTTCACATCCGAAAATATATTTATTTTGAAAATACTTATACTCTATCAGTTTATCCGTATCGTTTGTTTTGTTGTTATCATTTTTGTCCTCGCTCAAAACATTCAGCGTTTCTCTGCTGAGAACATTGTATCTCAAACTGACTTTTCTTTCGTTTTCGTTTTTATCATCAATATTTACGATGTTTCCGCAGTATTTAGGCAACAAATCCTTTACCGGCTGAATAAAAATAAAAGTTATCCCAAGGGAATTAACATACGGTTTTCCTTCTTCGGGAACTTCCGGCAAAAACTTTGAAAATCCTGTTTTCTTAATATTATAGTCATTAAACACAACGCAAACTATTTGCGTTAATTTATCTTCCTTTGTTTTTTCGTCAGAATCTTCTTCACCATTGTTTGAACGTCCATTCATAATACTGAGGAGCTGCCCGAAAACTATGCTGGAACTATCTTTGTCAAATACAAATTGAGAAACCCCGTCAAGTAATTCGTTTGTGTGAGGAAGATACTTATAATTTTTCATTATTTCATTTTGTTTTTCAACTTTTTTTTCCTCGTCGAAAAAGAAAATGAATTGCAAATCTTCAGGGGAATGATAATAGGCAAGCTCAAAAACTATGTGTCTGACAAAACGGTGAGAAATTTGACAATCGCTAGATATAACGCCCAAAGCTCCGCAGTTTTTTAAATCTATCAACAGCGGAGGCTTTTTTTCGTTATCGCTTCTCAAATAGTTAAAACCGATAACTTCACCGGTTTCGTTATCCAATCCTTTGTTGGCAAAATTATACGCCAAATCTGTAAGCAAAAACTTGTTTCGTTTTTTTTCAGCCATTTCTTCCGGAGAAAGTCTTTTCAGTTTTTTACTTTGTCTTTTGGACGGAATAATTATATCAATTTCGTTTCTGTTACGACGCATTTTGTAATAAATATCATAAAAAATGCTGTCCTTTTTTTCACTCTTAATCTCAAAAAGAGGTTTTACCTCATCAGATGTACCAAGAGAAATTTTCATAAAATCATTATCGTTTTGAGATCTTGAAAAAATAATACCGTTGATTTCAGCAGTATTTTTAAACAATGTGTCCATGTTCGGGTACACGCTGTTCAGGTATACAATGTCGCTTTTTTGCCACTCTTTAATTGTTCTTATTATTCTGGCTATATAGTTTTCGTAATTGTTTTTCCATTCCGCTACGTTCTTTTTATAGTCTTTTCTTTTCTTCATATAATTGTAAAAAGAAGTAACCAACGACACTACACCCATGGCCCCCGACATTAAAATCATAGTATTTCCCATTGACGACGCACTCGGTGCAAGCTTCATGATAAGAAAACGTGCGCCCAACATTCCCCCTGTAGAAAGCACTGTAGGAACAAGAACATCAAGAAGTGACGATTTGTCTTTTTGAGGCATTTCGTTTGGCGGAATAATATCAATTACAGAGTTTTCTATTACGTTAAGTCTACGGGTACTTATATTGTATTCAAGCGTATCTTTTTCTTTTAAAATATAGCTGTTTTCTTCTTTTTTAAACAAAAACGACGGTTTTATTGCTTGTTCAAGTGTAAACAAAACACAGCTGGATGTTACAAAACCCAATTTATCAATGCCGGCGTCGAATATTTTTACTCTTTCACCGTTTTTATCAACAAAATCGGTTGAAAAATCCAACACATTATAGCTACCTTTTGCCGTATACAAAACCTGAAGTTCTCCTCTGGTTTTGATATATTTTTCAAGCAATTCAGAACATTCTTTGTACTCTTCAAATTTTTTCAGTCCATAATACAACGCCTCGATAAAGGCTTTTAGTGTAATATCATTGCGAACAAGAAATGATAATTCCCGACATTTATTCTTATCGTCAAATTCAAATCTTGCAGATATCATTATTTCGTCGTTTTTCATAATACTGTTTCCTTATCAAGCATGGATAATATCTCATTTACCTTTGTTCCGACTTCCATACATTTACATTTTTTCTTATTTGAAAAATCAGGACGTTCCATTTTCGGTTTTTTAAAATCTGTCATTGACATAAACGTTATTTTGGATATATCAATCTTTGGTTGTATATTCTGACATTTTACAAAAGTTTTGGTAATCGGCTTAATTATATTGAGTTCAGGTATTTTAACTTCCACTCTGTCCGGGCTTTCAAATTTTTTAATATTGGTTTTCTGCATTTTATAGTTTTCAATATTTAAATCGCTCTGAATATGCACACAAAGTTCCATGTTTTTTACGCATGGTTTACAAACGATAGGTAATTCAATTTTCGTCGCAATCGGTTTTTCAAATGATTTTACAGGAAAATCAAACTTTTCTGTCAAATTCATATTTTCCCTTTTTAATTTCGGCAACACAAATGGTTTAATTTCTTTTGTTTTTAAACCACATTTTATCTCATTTCTGATATTTGGGGTGTCCGGTTTATTCTTTATTAGATTCTTAGTATCTAATAATATTTGTACTTGTTTGTATTGCTTCATTTTTATTTCCGACTTAAACTCGCTTGTTAAATCCAAGTCGGGCATTTTAGGTTTTAAAAAATTTTTTGCTTTAAATACATTTATTATGTTTTTGGAGATAATAACGCTTTGTTTTTCGGGAGCAATAAATCTTTGAATATTTGTTTTAGGAACTTTGTTAATTTGTAACGGTTTTAAAGCCATGACACCGCTTTTTTCAAAGTTTAAACTAGGTACAATCGGCTTAGTGCCTTTTGTCAAAAAGCAATTTTGTTGTTCGTAACCTTTAAAATTGCAAGTTTTTAAGAACAAATCATAATTAAAATTGATTTGTTCACGAGAAGATAAATCAACTTTAATTTTTTCAAATGTTTCAAAGTTTCCGATTATGTTATTTCGCATATTGTTGTTTAATTCCAACTTTTTTTCATGTGAAAGTTGCGGATATTGACGTTCTGGGACTTTGAACAACACAGGTTCATAATTTTTTATAACATTAACCGTTTTCAGACTAGGGGTATACGGCTTAATTTCCGCATTTTCAAGTTCCGTCAACCTTTCTACAAAAGCCTCTCTTTTCTTTTTCATCTCAAGTTCACTTTCATAGCTTTTTCTCTGCTCATCTGTGAGAAATGATTTTTCCTCGTCGCTCAGTATTCTAAATGCCATATATATCCCTCCCTGAAAAAATAAGCGTAGCCCTTGTTTTTTGCAAAGCAATGCCGGGCTACGCTCTTATGTACTTAATTTCCGCTTATACTGTCTGCAATCTGCTGGTCAACCGTTATAAAATTATTTTTGTTTTGTTCAAGAAGGTTTGACATATCTGTTATTGCCTTAGGCAAATCTTCCTGAACAAATTTTGCAATATCTTTGTCTATAAGCGCCTTAAATGCGTCTTTTGCCGCACCTTCCATATCTGCGATAGCACTATTAAGCGCAGTTACTAATGTGTCACCTGCGGTTTTATAAGAAGTTGAAGTTGTTGCAAGTGCTGTTACAGCGTTTGAAACGCCTGCTTCTACTATTCTACATCCTGCCATGTCTATAACCTCCGATTACTTTCTGTTTTCTGCTGCGAGAGCTTCGTCTATGCCCTGTTCAGCAGGTATTGCCTGTGAGATACCCTCTACAATGTTATTCAAAAGAGAAATAATCTGCATTACTCCCGAAGCGGTATCGTCTGTGTTAATTACAGGTTTAATGTTATTGTTATAAAAATCTTTAAACCCTTCTGCTGCGCTGCCGCTGAAATTTCCCGGAATAAGTGCCGACATAGTGTCCTCCATCTGTGAAAATAAAGCTTTCACAGTATTCTGGTATTCCTCAATTGCAGCTTTTGCATTGTCAATCATTCCCGGTGTAACATTCACCGTACCTGTGCTTCCCATTGCCATAATAAGTTCCTCCTGTTAATTATAAATTTAAATTTTGTACCAACTTTTCATAATTGTCGAATACATTCTGATAATAAGGTCTGGCGATAATATCACTCAGCGTTTTTGACATTTGTCCGATTATAGCTATAAGGTCGTCTATCGGTTCGATTAGAACTTCCTTTGCTTCTATCTGGATTGCTTTTCCTGCGGGCGTATCTAGCGCAGTTGTCAAATCCTTATACATCTGTTCCAGTTTAGCTTTCAGATTTTCCGCTCTTGTCTTTAATGCAGACATTTCCGCCGACGCTGTTTTAAATGCTTCGCTGTTTAATTCAATATCCTGTTTTAGCCTCAATGGCTTTCACCTCCGGATTTTGCCTGTTGAATCTTTTCAAGCATAGGCTTTCTAAAATCGTTTGACATAAGATTACACAATTGTTCTGCCTCGTCATACTCGCCTATATCCATATAGCATTGAATACGCATTGTTACGGCTGTTATATCGCTTGGGTCCTTAATCATAGCATTTCTAAAGAATTTTATGGTTTCTTCGTATTTTGCTTTTGCTTCAGGTAATCCCAATTCTTTGTACGCATTTGTTTCGCTATAGATACCGATATATACATTATGAACACTTTGGCTTTCCTGTAATTTTTTTGCGTAATCCATAACCTTGTGAAAGTCTTTTTTCAGAGTATACGCTCCGATATACAAGCGATTGATTTGGTCAATATTTTCTGATGTCAATTCAAATTCTTCGGATTCATCTAACTTATCAGATGTTTCTTCATCGTTCAAATCTTCGTCGATGTCAGTAAGGTATTCTCTTTCACCGTTTTCATCAGGGTCGGTATTTTCCACCAATTCTTCTAAACCGTAATCGCCAAGTTCTTCTTCAATACGTTCCCTGTCATCTTCCATCATCTTATCTAAGTCGTAATCCGTCAAAGTGACAGGTTCATAATTATTATCAATAACTTCAAATCCCAAGTTATACGACTGTATTGGATTTTGTGCTGCACCTAAACAAGCAATAGTTTTGTCTGAATTTTCAAGTTGCAAATATATTTCCGCCGCATTTATGTAGCTGTCTATTGCTTCCGCAGGCGTAGGCTTCAATGTATTTAATCCTTCTTCAATAAACGAAAGTGCTTTTTTAAATCTTCGTTTGTCCTTGTCAATCTGGTATTTTTGGATTTCAAAAGTCATGCAGTCAAAATAGTAATCCATCGTAATTTCAGCATATTTTTTTGCCATTTCAAGTTCTCGCTGTGCCGATTCATAACGTTTTGCTTGACACAAAAGCTGAAATGCAAGCTGATATCCGACGTATTCAGACGGAGCAATGAGCTTCATCTGATTGGTGGTAAGAAGTCCGTTGCGTATGTCATTTTTAATGCCGTAAATAATGACTTTGCGCTTCATTATGTCTAAATCCGCACCGATAATTTGTTGTGCTTTGTCAAGATTTACGAGTGCGTCCTTATATCTTCCAATGTCAAAACAAATTATTCCTAACAGATTGTACAACTGAACCGTATTTTCAGGTGAACAACCTAATTCTTCGGCTTTTGCAAGATTCTTTATAGCCTCGGAAATTCTTTCACCGGTCGCTAAAGCAAACCCCAAATCATAATATCTGTTGCCGTTGTCCGAATCACATTTGACTGCTTTGTTATAATTTTCAATTGCCTTATCGTACTGTTCCAATGACATATATGCGTTTGCCGCACATTTGTAACAGTCAGGATTTTTCGGTGCCAGAATAATAGCTTTTTGAGCCAAATCCAATGCGGTTTTGTTTTCCTGATTTAAAAATGCAAAGTGCGAATCAGCCAGCAATTGCACCACTTTTTCTTGATTTTCTGTCATGTTTTTTATCCCTCCGTAAGGTTATCGGTTAAAGATTTATCAATGGCATCATTATTTCCCAGTATACTTCCATATCGGATATTTCAAGATTTTCTATGTCATCCTCTCCGTTTAGAAACAGCGGCACTTTGTAGCCCACACATTTATTAACTGGTAAAATATAATTGTTATTTGCTTCAAACCATTCATTGAAGAACTCAGACGCCAAGCAAGCGTTATGATATTGCGGTATCTCACTATCATGGAAATTCACAAAGTTTTCCCCAGTGTTAAGAATCTCTCCTGTACCTGGTTCAAATATCAAGACTACATCTCTTTGCGTATCCAGTGCAAAATTCCTGCCTAACCAATCATATCCGAATACCTGTATGCCATTTTTGAATTTAGGGAAAGCTCTCTTGAGTATCTCATTCCACTTTTTTACATCATTTTTGTTGTGTATACGATACAAACCATTCAAAAATGTTTCTCCGCCATAAATGTCCATAAATCCAGACATATCGGTCACATTATTTTTGTTTTCAACACCTACAAAATCATAAAATTTCTCAAACATCTCTTTTTACCACCTTATAAATTTTTTTGATCTACCATTTTAAAATTTCTTAAAACTGTCCCATAATCCAAATTTTTTATTAAATATGCTATCTGGCTTCCTAAACTTCGATTTACACTTTTATCTAATGGGTTCATATTATGGATATCATCTATTCCACCAAGTTGTAAATCAATAGTGTGATCGACATCTTGTGTCTTTAAAACTGAATTTTCTCCATACTCATTCTTGTATTCTTTTGAAGCGGATGTGCTACCACGTTCTGGAATCGTTTTTGCTGTATCAGCTTTAGATAACGCTTTACATTTTGCATCAGCTTCTGCTCGTTGCTCTGGTGTCCAATCCTCTTTATATGATAGTTCCGCATCATATGTGCCGTCATCATTTCTTATCAACTTGCAATTTGAATTATGCACCCAAACTCCAAACTCACCAACATGATAAGTATGAAAATCCTCCACTTGAAAATTATACACCGTAGTAGGTTCATCTGTCAACTCGACATCAAATTTTTCAAGCAAAAGTATGTTGCCGTCAATATCAAGCAATTTGTCGCCAACTTTAAGTTCTCCCGCATTGACAAAACCTTTGTCTTTTACATAGAATGGGTGAGTTTCAGTTGTAACAATTTCTTCGCCTTTTATTACCAGATGTATTAGTTTGGAATCTTCTCTGATATAAGTTTCAAGTACTGTTTTTTCCGCTGTTTCAAAAGTTTCCGGATTTGTTGATATAACTTTGTCGCCTACCTTGATATTTTCAATGGCAATACGTCCGTTAGCAGTCATAATCAACGTTCCCGCAACAAAACAGGTTAACGTATCTGTATGTGTTGACATTGCTTCATACGTTCCGGAAGAAAAATCTGAAATTGCACCAACTGTAAACTGGAAAGCTTCATAAAACTTGTTTTTATGTAAATCTTGGTTAAATTGCACAAAAGCATTTTGTGAATCAAACAGACTGACAACCAAAGCGGAAACATCGAATAATGACATACCTTTAGACAACACGCCTGAAATCCTTGATGTATGTTTCATCACTTTAAACAGTTTGCATGAATTGGAAACCGAACCAAGAATAGAACCGGCACCGCTTAACCCACCAGAAATCATTCCTGAGATTGTACCGCTAAATGCACCATCTTCAACGCCTTCCCAGAACGAACCTCCGGATAGCGCACTTGTAATGCCACCTATTAGTCCGCCGGATATTGCTCCAATTAAAGCACCGGCTGCTGCACCTAAAATTATCTTTCCCAATGCTAATCCTGCAATAGCTGCATTAACGCCCGGTATAAATAAGCAGACAACTGCTGCTATTACAATTGCGACCGTAACAATTGCTTTCCAATGCTCCTTGCACCATTCGCCGACCTTTTTACAGCCCTCTTTGAATTTATCCCAAGCGTTTTTCTCACATTCAGGCTTCAAATGGCTGTATTCTTCGTAAAAATCGTCTTTGCTTTCGTCTATTACGTCCGCAACTTCGCCGTCGATTCGCACAACGTCCGAAACAAAATCGTCTACCTCTTCTTTCAGTACGTCCAGCTTTTCAATCTTTTCTTCCTGAGTTTTTGCCGAAGCTTTCAACGAACTTATTACTTCTTCTACATTGCAAACGCTACTGTCTATTTTATTTATTTTATTTTTTAACGAATCTAAGCTCAACTTATAATCTTTTACAGACTTTTTTATGTCGTTTATCATTCCCGACATACTGTTGGCTTTTCCTGCATATAGCGTAATAGTTGACATTTAGCTATCCCTCTGTATACATTTTACGTCGATAATACTCCATATCATACGAAGCATTTCGTTTTTGTCTTTTCCAATATGAAACACTGGAATTTGCATTACTGATTCCTGATTTTATATCTTGCAAATCAGATGTTATGCGGTTTATGTCACCTTGCAGCTCTGCAATTCTGCTTTCAATAGTTGCTTTTTTACTGCCAAGTGTAGAAAAAACATTGTCTATCGTGGCTTTCGACGAATCAGCGTCGTAGGCGTCGCTAAGGTTTTTACCGGTCACGGAATCCGAACTTGCCATTTTGCCGAAATTTTCCGAAGCAGTATTGACATCAGCTTTTACTTTTGAAAAATCTTCGTTTATCTGTGGTTCCATATTTACAGCTTTTGTCAACTTTGAAGCAACATCTTTGTATTTCTTTAAATCGGATTTTAAACTGTTTAATGACGAAATTTTTTGCAGACGTTGGTACTTTAATTCATTTACTTTGTTCTCGTAATAATTCATTTCCGAGCAAGCGTTAAAATATCTTCCTTTTGCGTCATAATAGCATTGTTCATAATCGACCATACCTGACCTCCAAATAATGTTGATTATTTGTGTATTTTTCTCATAATAATGCAACTATTGCGTTTGACAAATTCAAACAAAATAATTATTAGCTTTTAATTAAGTTACAAAAAATGTCTTGAAATGTTGTTCAAATTTGTAGATAATTGTCTTATTTACTAAATTTCACATAATATATTTTACGTCATTAAGAACTTAATATTAACTTATTGTAAATGTTAGCGTATATTTGGGAAAAGCGTCAATTTATAGTAAATTAACTGTTTTTTCAAAATATATATTAAAAACACAAATCTACCAAAAAAGCGCACAAAAAAAGTCCGAACTTAAAAAAGTTCGGACTTTTCAGGCTAGTGCAAGTAGAGATTACATGAGCTGTGGTTTTGAGTAAACTACTTCTCTACGGACGTTGTGAAATTTTCTGATTATCGCAACGTGATACAACCTCCCCTTTAAAACTAGGTGTTTAAAAAAGGTTTAGCAAAAGCTAAACCTTAAATTTATGGCAACAGTTAATAAAAATGAAGCCATATCGGCGGAAGTGCAACCATGCTTTTTTCGTTTGTTAAACCGAAATCTGTCGAGCTGAATTATACAGGCGTTCCGACTTCAATCAAATTTCCGTCAGGGTCATAAAACCTGACCACCTTTTGCCCCCAACTGTGCGTCATCAGGCGATTGACATATTCTGTTTCCGGGTAGAGCATTTCAAGTCGTTTCACAAATTTTTCTATGTCGGGTTCTACAAAATACAGTTCGGAATGATTGTTGTTTGGAATAATGCTTTTTTTCGTAAACTGTTCCCAGTAACCTGCTTCCTGTAAATACAGATTGTTTGTCAATTCCATATTTCCGTCGTTGTCTTGAAGCAGTTGAAACCCAAACATATCACGATAAAACTTTAGCGCACGGTTGCAATCTTTTACAACGATAAGAGTTCCTTTGTATTTCATATGTGTTTTCCTCCGCAAATCCGATTTATCGAGTTTGCTATATCAGGCGATTATGCTTAATTCAAATAAAAAGCACAATGGTATTGTATCAAAACCATCATGCTTTTTTTGCAACAGTTGATAAAAATGATACGGGTTCAAACGGTTTCACTTAAAAATGAAACCATATCGGTGGAAGTGAAACCATTCCTACAAAATGAAAATTTGCTTATATTCGCTTAACTTTATAGTTTTTGAGGTAAGTGTCAACTATCATTGACAAGTGAACAGGGGCAAGCCACTTATTGAATTTTCTTGTATTGACAAAATGACAAAATTATGATATAATGTGTAAGCAGTCAGCGCCTTTTCGCAACAGGTTCTGATTGTGTGATTATTTACGAAAAAAGGAGAACAAAAGATGAGAAGAGTAGTTGGACTTGCAGTTATGTCCGCGCTGATTTTGGCGAGTATGACAGGCTGTGGTAATGCTGAAACTAATACGACAACCTCCAGCATAGCGGGTAACAATGCGGCTGTTGGCGCAGATTCGGAGCAGGACGCTCAGGTTGTGGAAGAAAGCGGCAATGAGAATAACAGCACTTCCAAAGCAGGTGATGTTATAAATGCAGACTTGTCATCGGGACTTGTTCAGATATGCGGCGATGTGTTCAAAAACGGCGGATATATGACCGTCAACGAATTTATTTCCGCGTATGGCGATAAGTATGATGTTTCATCTATTGACACGCAGAAGGAGGTTAAAGAAGGTTGGAGCTTCCGCTACTCTCTTACTAATAAGGCGAGCGGCGAAGAAATTGAATTATTCTGCTGCGAGCCTGTATCAGGAAGCGGTGTTGTGGGTGACGGCGTAATTGTAATGTTCTTTGAAAGTAACGCGAACTATCCCTCTGGTATCGGCAGAATAAACCAGATGGACGAGAGCAGCATTATCAGCTTATATGAAGCAAACGGCTGTGCATTTTCCGAGGTAAGCGATAAAAAAATTCCTTTGAATGAGCGGTTTCCTGCGGCGGAAAATGCGGGAAAGTATGCCCAGTACAAGACAGATGGTGCAAATATTATAATTGCGGCTGTTGAACTTGATTCCACAAATCTTTATGGTGAAACACCCAAGCTTTTATATTCATACGAGAATTACGACGAAGAAAACAATTATTTTAAGGTTTGGGAAGTAAATTATAAGGACAGCGAAAGCGTAGACATTGATTAAAGGGGTATTATGAGAATAGCGGTTACTTACGAAAACGGACAGATTTCCAACATTTCAGATATACCGAACAGTTCAAGCTTTACGACATCGAGGATGGTAAAATAGTAAATTCCGAAGTTAACATTTGACCTCGAAATCCCTATTTGGGAGCTTTTGCTCACTCTGAAACTTTTCCCCTCACTCTGAAACTTTTCCTACCACGAATAGTTTCAGAGTGATTTCTTTTCTCTCTAATCCCCAAAAACTAAAGCCGAAAAACCATACCACAACCCCACAATGAAACTATCCATAAAAAGTAAAAAGCCTAAAAACCCTTTATTAAAGGCTTTCAGGCAAAAAGAAAAAGCACGGCAGTTTCAGATACTCTCGTATCAAAATTACCGTGCTTTTTTGGTCGAGGTGACAGGACTTGAACCTGCGGCCTCTGCGTCCCGAACGCAGCGCTCTACCAAACTGAGCCACACCTCGTAATGCTATTCGATTTTATAATTTGCGAAAAAGTTCACTTTTGACGGGGAGCGCTACGCTTACTCTTGTGGTTCCCAAAATTTTTGCGACGTTTTCACGTCTTAAAATTTTGACCACTGCGCCCTTTTGTTGTCGCTTGTTTCGTCCACCGGACGACGCTCCAACAAAACGCTACCAAACTGAGCCACACCTCGTAATGCTATTCGATTTTATAATTTGCGAAAAAGTTCACTTTTGACGGGGAGCGCTACGCTTACTCTTGTGGTTCCCAAAATTTTTGCGACGTTTTCACGTCTTAAAATTTTGACCACTGCGCCCTTTTGTTTTTCACAATTCAACTTTTACATTATACCTCAAAAGAACGCATTTGTCAAGTGTTTTTAACCCGTTTAACGCAAAAAATCCTCCGCCTTTTGGGACGGAGGAAATTTTTACTTTGCTTTTTTATGGTCGGTTTCCTTAACCGCTATTTCAAACCAGAACGTCGAACCTTTTCCCAGTTCGCTCATAACCCCGAAAGCAAATTCGTGCTTTTTGAGAATCTCTTTCACAATCGAAAGTCCCAACCCCGTGCCTGCCTTGTCACGTTTGTGGCGTTCGCTTCGGTAATATCTGTCGAAAATAAGCGGCAAATTCTCTTTCGGAATACCCTCTCCGTCGTCGATAACCTCTATTCGCACCGCTTTTTCAAGGTTAATCTGACGCACGACGATTTTTTTGCCCTCACCGCAATAATTCACGGCGTTGTTGATTAAATTATAAAAAACCTGCTCAATTTTGCCCACGTCAGCCACGCAAATTCTGTCCTCTGATTTTTCAAAACTGATGTCGTAACCGTCGTTTTCTACCAAAAGAGCATACCTTTGCATAACTTCGTCAAGTTTTTCGTTAATGGAAAATTCCTGCGGTGAAAGTTCGATTGTTTCGCTTTCAAGTTTTGAAAGTTCCAAAAGGGAGCTGACAAGCGCCGACAGTCGGTCGCTTTCGTCGATAATCACCTGCAAATGTTCCTTACGTTTTTGCGGATTATCCCCCGACAAATCCCTAATCATTTCGGCATAAGATTTAATAATCGTCAGCGGGGTTCTCAAATCGTGAGAAACGTTGGCAATCAAATCTTTTCGTAAATCCGTAACTTTCGACACCTCGGTTCGTGCCTTGTCAAGCACCGTCGCAAGCTCCTGAACTTCCAAATAACCGCTTTTTTCAAATTTTGCGTTATAATCTCCCTCGGCAAATTTCTTTGCGGTTTTGGTAATTTTAATAATCGGTTTTGAAAGTGCGTTTGAGATAAAAAGCGATATAATAAACGTCAATTCAAACAAAATTATGGTTATATAAAACAACTGTGTTTTAATAATTTTCGTGGTAGAATCCAGCATTTCAAGGGAACTTTCGATAAAGAGGTACTTTTTCATTCCCGCAAATTCAAATGAAGAAACCACAAAAAGACCTTTTGAACCGAAGCTGTCGTTTTTAAAGCTTTTTGTCATAATTTCATAATCGTGGCTTTCGTATTCGGATTTCAGCGAATAAATAAACGTGCCGTATTCCCTGACAATGTCCGCCTGAAACATTGACGAACTTCCCAGCATATTCTCGCTTATTTCAACATTTCCGCTTTCGTCCGTCACCACAATGGCAATGCTGTTTTTAAAAGCTTCGTTGCGCACGGCGTTTTTTAGTTCCTGTTCGTTTTTGTAAAGATTCTGCGTGGATATGCTTTCGGACACCTTTACAAGCTGGTCGGCTTTCATTTTGGAATAATAAGTATCCAGCATAATGTACTGGAAAAACCACAAAAGCCCCAGAATACACAGCGTAAACACAATAAAACTAGCCCAGATGTACGTTCTGATATTAACGCTGTCAAGTCTTTTGCGACGGGCTTTTTTTATCTTATTACTGAATTTTTTCAAACTTATATCCCATTCCTCTCAGGGTAATTATAAGATTTCTGTATTTTCCCAGACTGTTTCTCAGCATTTTTATGTGTGTGTCAACCGTGCGGTCGTCGCCGTAAAAATCAAAACCCCACACTTCTTCCAATAATTTTTCTCTTGAAAGTGCAATGTTCATGTTTTTAACAAGATAGAAAAGCAATTCGTATTCTTTCGGCGTCATCTGAACTTTTTCACCGTCAATGGTCACTTCTCTTGCGGTCATGTTGATAATAAGCCCCTCGTACTGAATAACTTCTTCGCTGTTTTTAACCCCTGCCGACCTTGCGATAACCGCACGGATTCGTGCCAAAAGCTCTTTCGGCGAAAACGGTTTAACAACATAATCGTCAATCCCCAGTTCAAACCCGAAAAGTTTGTCGTATTCTTCGCCCCTTGCCGACAGCATAATCATAGGCGTTTTTTTGGTTTTTCTGATTTCTTTACACGCCGAAAAACCGTCAAGTTTCGGCATCATTATGTCCATAACAATTATGTCATAATCGTTTTTTCTGGCTTTTTCCACCGCTTCCATTCCGTCGCCCGCTTCGTCGGTTTCGTACCCCTCAAATTCGGCGTATTCTTTTACCACGGTGCGGATTTTCACTTCGTCGTCAACAATAAGAATTTTAGGCATAGTTTTCAAGTCCTTTCTTTGAGAATACATTATTCATCAGTTTAATATTACCTCAATTTTGTGTACAAAACGTGTTGATTTTTTGAAAACCTACACAACATTCTATAGTTTTCCCAAATTATCATTAACAGGAAATTTTCTTTTATAAATTTAAAAAGTCACATTATCGTGGTAAAATTTATGCTGAATAATTGTGTTTTTAATTAAGGAGAAGTTATGGCTAAGAAAAGTTACGAAATGGACATGACAAGCGGTCCGTTGTTGAAAAAGATTTTGATTTTCACAATGCCACTTATGTTTTCAAGTATATTACAGCTTTTGTTTAATGCTGCGGATATTGTGGTGGTGGGGCGTTTTGCAGGGGATAATTCTCTGGCTGCGGTTGGTTCCAACACTGCGCTTATAAACCTTATCACCAACCTTTTTACGGGTCTTTCGGTGGGTTCAAACGTTGTTTGCGCAAGATTTATGGGGGCAGGGAAGAAAAAACACGTTTCCGCAACTGTCCACACGTCAATTTTGGTGGGTCTTGTCAGCGGTGTGTTTTTAACCCTTTTCGGTCTTGTTTTTGCCGACGGAATTTTGGGTCTTATGCAAACCCCGTCTGAGGTTGAACACCTTGCTTCAATTTATTTGCGAATCTACTTCGTGGGTATGCCGGCTATGATGGTTTACAACTTTGCAAGTGCGATTCTCAGAGCGGTGGGCGACACAAAACGCCCTCTCTACTATCTGTTTTTTGCGGGCGTTATCAATGTTGTTCTTAACCTTGTTTTCGTTATCGGCTTTAAAATGGACGTTGCCGGTGTGGCGATTGCCACGGTTATTTCTCAAATTGTTTCGGCGGTTCTGGTGGTTCGGTGTTTGATGAAAGAATCAAGTTCGATTAAACTTGTTCTTAAAAATCTCAGAATCGACAAAAAAATTCTTCTTAAAATCGTGCAAATCGGACTTCCGGCAGGTTTTCAGGGCATAGTTTTCTCGCTGTCAAATGTTGTTATTCAGGCAACAATTAACACGTTC
Organism: uncultured Ruminococcus sp.; assembly: GCA_964480525.1. Taxonomy (GTDB): domain Bacteria; phylum Bacillota; class Clostridia; order Oscillospirales; family Ruminococcaceae; genus JAAZZIT01. The sequence goes on along the minus strand of CAYZOV010000007.1, from coordinate 17,659 downwards.
GGCAAAGTCATAGTTGCGGCAAATTCGGCGGCAATGAATATAGAGGGTTTTGTTTGGGCGTCCATGAACGCATTTCACCAATCCACCATTTCCTTTGTCAGCCAGAATTACGGCGCAGGCAAAAACGAACGAATTAACAAAATCGTTCTCACCGAACTTGCGTGTGTTTTCGTGGTGGGATTGGTTTTCGGAAACCTTGTTTACCTTTGCGGAAAACCTTTGGTGTCCATTTATTCGGACAATCCCCTTGTTATCAAGGCAGGTGTAAAACGTCTGTCGGTAATTTGCTGTACATACGCAACTTGCGGAATTATGGACGTTATGGTAGGCGGTCTGAGAGGTATTGGAGCGTCGGTTTTGCCGACTGTTGTGTCGGTTGTGGGCGTGTGCGGTCTTAGGCTTTTGTGGATTGCCACGGTGTTTCAAATCGACAGATTTCATAATATCACCACGGTGTATTTGTCCTACCCGATTTCGTGGATTGTGACGTTTTTCGTGCATACGCTGTGTTTTGTGATTGTGAAAAAGAGGATTGATAAAGAAAAGAAAGTAAAATAGGCAAATAATCCGCCCTCATTTTGTAAAAATGGGGGGGATTTTTTTTAAAACCGAAACTAGACGTTTAATCTAAATTTGTAGGATAACTCTCACTCCGAAATCCGCCATAATTTCTGCCAAACGCATTTTCATGGTTTGTGATAACCGCAATTTGTGGGCTTTAACTGTAACTCTGCCGTGAATCCATGCAAAATTTTAAGGTTTGTCAGAAAATTAAAGTTTTCGGAAAACGTACCGTTTTCATCATTTCAGCTCGCAACACTTTGTTATGTGTCCGACTTTGTTTTGTTCGCTGGCGTATGCGAAGCTAAAGCTTCGCATGGGAATTTTGCTCACCTCGTTATACTCGGTGTTTCGCTGTGCGAAACCGCAAAAGTTCCCGGTTTGATGAAAGTTTTAAGTTTTCATCTTTCGCTAACTTTAAAACTTTGTCAGAACATAAAAGTTTCGGTCAAGCCTTTTCAAAGGCTTGCAGGGGTCTAGGGGGCATATGCGAAGCTAAAGCTTCGCATGCGAGTTTTTCGTTTTGCAAGCAAAACTGCAAAACTCTGGTTGTTTGTGCGTACAGACTGGTTTGCAATTGCTGAAATCTTGTCTAATGCCCCGATTTTGGAGGTTTTCTTAGTTCCCTTTTCCTAGTTGGTTTTCCCCCCTTAAAAAGGGTAGTCAAAAAGATTACAAACTAATCTGGGAACGAAGTTCCTAATGGCAAACTTTGATTACTTTACAAAAGTAACTGGGGATTATTACAAACCATTTGCCAAAACAAACGGTTTTAGGGGGCAACGCCCCCGATTGGCGGACTTTGTTTACTGGCATGAGTTTTGCCAAACCATAAACACTAAAAATTTGCCAAACCTTTAAAACTTTGCACTTTTTCCTGACCGACTTTGAGTGTCGCAAAACAGTCCACCGGACTATTTTGCGAGGGAAGTTTGATAAAGCTTGTTCAAGGGAAACTTTTTTCTTGAAAAGTCCCCCATCGCAAAAACATAATGGCTTATGTTTCTGCTCCCCCCGAAAAACGCTTTTGGGGATTGGGGCGTTTCGCCGTCTGCGGACGGCGATAAGGGGGACGCTGTCCCCACTTAACCCCCTGCAAGCCTTTGAAAAGGCTTGACCGAAACTTTAAATTTTCTTTACAAACTTCGCCAGCGAGCAAAACAAACTTTATTACCCCACAAAAGCGTGGTGAGGTGAAATGATGAAAACGGCACGTTTTCAAAAAGGTGGACGAAAACTTTTATTCTCTGGCGAAATTTCAAAGTTAGCGAAAAGCGAAAACTTTCATCAATCTGGGAACTTTTGCGGTTTCGCACAGCGAAACACCAAGTATAACGAGGTGAGCAAAAAATCATGCAAACTTTAGTTTGCATACGCCAGCGAGCAAAACCGTTGTCCGTGGAGCGAAGGGAAAACACCCAAAAACACAAATGCGTGGCGAAAAACACGTCTATTTGCAAGTATTTTTGCGTTGTAAAGTATTTAGACAGCGTGCTTTACAGTTATGCGCACGAAAACTCGGTTGCGTTAAGCACAATCACACGTCTAATTGCACGGCTTAATTGCAAATTTATCTTTACAAAAATATGAACAAAGATAATAATTTTATGACGGTATTTATATTTTAACGTTTGCGGTGATTTTAAATGTGCAAATTTCAGGCAATTTCTCAAAAAGCATTTACATTTTTGAAAAAATGTTGTATAATAAATAATAAGAGTGACGTTTTGTCCGAAAGTGAAGTTTTCTGGCTTTGGTGGGAAAATTGGCACGCACTTATGACAGCTACGACAATCATAGTTTGATTCAAAAGTAAACTTTTAGAAGAATAAATGAAAATTATTTAAAAACTAAATATAAATAAATTATAAAGGAAGTGTCAAAATGAAAAATATCGTGAATGTTAAAATTTTCAATCGACCGTACAGCCTTTCTACGGACGAAACCGAACTTTACATTAAGAAAATTTCGGCGGTTGTTGACGAAAAAGTTAAGGCTTATGTTTCGGCAAATTTAAGCACGAGCGTTATTGACGCAGCGATTCTCACCGCTCTGGAATGTGTTGACGAAAGGCAAAAAGCGTTGTCCACAATCGAAAATTTACGGGCGCAAATTAAGGATTATATTGACGACGCAGGGGACGCAAGATTGAAGTGCGACGAGGCGCAAAAGGAGCTTCGGGCGCTTAGAGAAAAGTGCGCCGAACTTGAAAAAGAAGTTGAAATAAGGCGTATGTTCAACAAAAAATTGGAAGCCGAGGCGGCTGTGAAAGCGGCGGAGGAGAAAGCGAAAAAAGAAGCCGAAGCCAAAGAAAAAGCCGAAAAAAAGGCTTTGGAGGAAGCGAAAAAAGCGCAGTTGGAAGCTGAGGCGAAAGCCAGAGCAATGCTTGAACAGGCAAAAGCACAGGCAAAATTGAAAGCACAAGCCGAAGAAAAGGCAAAAGCCGAGGAAAAATCAAGGCTTGAAGCCGAAGAAAAAGCCAGAATAATGCTTGAACAGGCGAAAGCACAGGCACGGGCAAAAGCCGAAGCGCAAGCCAGAGCAAAATCGTCGGAGTATTCAATTCCTGACGTGATTAAGCCATAATTTAGCAAAGGAAAATTTACATATGAGCGTAGAAATTCTTTCGCCGGCAGGAAGTTTTGAATCGGTAATTTCCGCACTCAGAAGCGGTTGCAACGCAATTTATGTGGGCGGAAAACTTTTTTCAGCCAGAGCAGGCGCGGAAAATTTTACAGAAGAACAATTAAGAGAAACGGTCAGACTTTGCCACAGAAACGGGGTTAAAGTTTACCAAGCTATAAATACTGTTTTAACAGACGATGAACTGCCTCTATGCGCCGAGGAGATTAAAAAAGCGTGTGAAATGGGGATTGACGGGATAATTTCCCAAGATTTGGCAGTGGTAAAAATCGTGAAAACTGCCTGCCCCGACATGGAAATCCATGCGTCAACGCAAATGACGATTCACTCACCGAGTGGGGTGGATTTTGCCGAAAAATTGGGGTTTTCAAGGGTTGTTGTTGCCCGTGAACTGTCGAAAAAACAGATAGAATCGTGCTGTAATCGTGGGGTGGAAATCGAAGCTTTTGTTCACGGAGCGCTGTGCATGAGCGTTTCGGGGCAATGCTATATGTCGGCAATGATAGGCTCCCGAAGTGCCAACAGAGGGCGTTGCGCACAGGCGTGCAGGCTGCCGTTTTCAAACCACATTAACAACGAAAACGCCCTTTCTTTAAAGGATATGTGCCTTGTCGAACACCTGAAAGAATTGGGAGAAATGGGAGTATCTTCCTTGAAAATTGAGGGCAGAATGAAGCGTCCGGAGTATGTGGCAGGAGCGACAGACGCTTGCGCAAAGGCGTTAAAAGGCGAAAAATACGACCTTTCGGCGCTGAAATCGGTATTTTCCCGAAGCGGTTTTACCGACGGATATTACACCGCAAAACGTGAGGATATGTTCGGAATCCGCCGAAAAGAGGACGTTTTGGAAGCAAATGACGTTTTGCCACAATTTCGTCAACTTTACCGCAAAGAAATTAAAATTTGCGACATAGAATTTTTAATAAAAATTAAGAAAAATCAACCGATTGTTCTCACAGCTACAGACAGCGACGGAAATACCGTTCAGGTTGTTGGCGCTGTGCCTGAAATCGCCCAAAAACGTGCTGTTGACGTGGATTTTTGCGAAAAACAGTTGTCTAAGTTGGGCGACACTATTTATAATTTTGCAAAACTTGATTCACAAATTGATGAGGGACTTTCGGTTAGTGCGGGTGAGCTAAACTCTTTGCGACGTGAAGTTTGTCAAAAAATGGACGAATTGAGAATCGAAAAGAACACTAAAAAGGTTAAATTTAATGGTGAAAACCTGTTTTTCTTCTATCCGAAATATAAAAATATTAAACTTAGAATTCCACGACTTGACGTGGCAAAAGCAGCGCAGTTGCGTGGGGTCAGCCTTGACGAAGTGGACATGGCGATACTTCCTCTTGGGGAGATAGACCGCACCGAGGGGCTTGACAAGGAAAAGCTTTGCGTGTCGTTGCCGAGGTTTATTCTGGACGAAAAACCTGTCATTGAACAGCTTGAAAAGGCGTATTCAATGGGTATCAAAAAGGCGTACATTTCTAACTATGCTTATGTTGAAATATGCGAAAAAATCGGCTTTGAAATGCACGGCGACTTTGGACTTAACGTGACAAATTCCATGTCTTTGGAAGAACTTGCAAACAAAAATCTGATGTCGGTTACACTTTCGCCCGAACTAAAAACGTCGCAAATACGAACTATTGCTGATTTTACAAGACTTAACGTGATTGGTTACGGTCGGCTTCCTTTAATGCTGACGAGAAATTGTCCAATCGGAAATTGTTCCGCTTGCAAAGGTTTTATAACCGACAGAACAGGACGGGATTTTCCTATAAATTGTCAAAAAAAATCAGGCTATTCTGAAGTTTTAAACTGCGACACTTTGTGGATTGGGGACAAGTTGAGAGAGATTGACGCAGACTACGTTACGCTGAAATTTTACGACGAAACTCCACAGCAGGTTAAGGAAATTTACGAAAAATTTTTGAGAGGAGAAACCTTTGACGGAAAATTTACACGGGGACTTTACTACAGAGGTATATTGTAATATGAAACTACTTTTTAAAAAGCTAAAACCTAATGCAATTATTCCCAAACGTGCCACCGTCGGAAGTGCGGGTTATGACCTTTGCGCTTGCATTGACGAACCAATTGAGGTAAAATCCGGGGAAATTGTGAAAATTCCCATTGGTTTGGCGGTTGAGTTTGTGGGAGAACAAACCGTGGCATTGCTGATGTATGCACGAAGCTCCCTTGCAACAAAACATGGGTTGAGTATGGCAAACTGTGTGGGCGTTGTGGACATGGATTACCGTGGGGAATTGATTGTTCCGCTGGTGAATCTGTCCAAAAAAAGTTATACTATAATGCCCGAAGAACGCATAGCACAACTGGTTGTAACGCCGATTCTTATGCCTGAAACCGAGGAAGCGTCCGAACTTTCGGACACCAAACGTGGCGAAGGCGGATTCGGTTCGACAAATAAATTTTAAGGAAAATTTACACTTATGAAATTATATAATGCTAAAATCTTTACAATGGATAAACACAATGACGTGATTCAAAATGGGTATATATCCTTTGAAAACGCCGAAATTACGGATGTTTGCGAGGGATTACCTTTTGATATTCAGCCGTGTGATATTGACCTTGACGGTCGAAGTGTTTATCCCGGCTTTATTGACTTGCACACCCATATGGGGCTGATGAATTCGGGGGTTGGAATCGAAGGTGAGGACTTCAACGAGGACACCGACCCGATTACGCCGCAACTTAATGTTATCGACGGCATTAACCCTATGGATATAACCTTTGAAGAAGCCAGAAAAGCAGGTGTAACAACCGTTGCAGTTGCACCCGGTTCAACAAATCCCATTGCGGGCAACGTTGTGGCGATAAAAACCCACGGAAAACGCATTGATAAAATGGTTTTGCGGGAAATCGGCGTGAAATTTGCTCTGGGGGAAAACCCAAAAATGACATATATTGACAAAGATACAACCCCTGTAACACGCCTTGCGACCGCTTCGCTGATTCGTGAAACGCTGAAAAAAGCCGAAAATTATTTGGAACAGCTTGAAAAATCCAAGACGGATTCGGACGTTGACAGTCCTGAATTTGACCAGAAACTTGAAAGTCTGATTCCTCTTTTAAAAGGTGAAATCAAGGCTCATTTTCATTGCCACAGGGCGGACGACATTTTTACGGCGTTGAGAATTTCAAAAGAATTTAACCTTAAACCGGTGCTGATTCATTGCACAGAAGGTCACCTTATCGCCGAGGAACTCAATGGTTGCGAAGCTGTTATCGGACCGATAATTTCAGACCGAAGCAAGCCTGAATTGCTTAATATCTCGCTAAGTAACCTTAAAATTTTAACAGACAACGGGTGCAAAACCGCTGTTTGCACAGACCACAGCGAAGTGCCGATTCAGTATCTTCCTTTGTCGGCTGCTTTGACAAAAAGAGGTGGCGCAACAGACGTCCAAGCGATAGAATCCATCACCAAAACCCCTGCCCTCATAGGCGGAATTTTTGACAAAGTAGGCAGTATCGAAGTGGGCAAAAACGCCGATTTTACGGTGTTTTCCAAAAATCCCCTTGACGTGGACAGTATGCCCGACATGGTATTTATTAACGGAAAAATTGTTTGATTTTCTTTATAAAAGGACTTGATTTAAATGCGTGAAATTAACGTTTGCGAGGTCGAAAACGCTGTGCGTGACCTTTGCATAAAAGCAAATTTAAAGCTTCCGCAGGATTTGGAGGATTGCATTTGCTGTGCTAAAGAACAGGAAAAGTCACAGGTTGCAAAAGGCGTTTTTGATGATTTAATCGAAAACATTAAAATTGCACAAAAAGACACCATACCGATTTGTCAAGATACGGGCATGGCGGTTGTTTTTATGGAAATAGGTCAGGACGTGCATTTTGTGGGCGGTGGTCTTGAAAACGCCGTAAACAAAGGCGTTGCAAGAGGTTATACCGAGGGAAAACTGCGGTGTTCCATAGTGGGCGACCCTTTGGAACGGGTGAACACCGGCGACAACACCCCTGCGGTTTTGCACATTAAAATAGTGGACGGCGAAAATGTCAAAATCACCGTTGCACCGAAAGGCTTCGGCAGCGAAAATATGTCGGCTCTGAAAATGATGACGCCCAGCGTTACCGTGGACGAAATTTGCGACTGGGTTGTTTCGGTTATCGCACAGAGCGGTTCTAACCCTTGTCCGCCTATCGTTGTGGGCGTGGGCATAGGCGGAGATTTTGAAAAATGCGCCTACCTTGCAAAAAAGGCATTGTGCAGACCTGTTTCGGTGCGTAACGAAAAGCCTTTGTACAACAAAATGGAAAAGGAAATTTTAGAAAAAATTAACAAACTCGGCATTGGCGCACAGGGTTTTGGCGGAACTGTCACCGCATTGGCTGTGAACATTGAACAAGCCCCAACCCACATTGCGGGGTTGCCCGTGTCGGTGAACGTGGGTTGCCACGTCACACGTCACGCTCAAGCGGTTTTGTAGGAGAAAATAGCGAAAATTTAAGCGTTCCGACGAAAAATCGGAACGCTTTTTTTACATAGAACGCTTGAAATGAACAGGCAAACCGTTTTTGATTTTGATGTTTACTTCCCCTTGAATCAGCGGTAAAAAATAGTTTTGCGCTTCTTTGCAAACGTCGTTCTGGGCGGAATTTATCCACGATTTCGGGAACATTTTTTCCTTGTTTGCAACCTCTTTTGCGTCGACGTTTTCAATTGTCACGGCGTACGGAATGTCGCTTATGCGTTTGAAATACATCATTTTTCCCGTTTCGCCTTTTAGCGCCGTCAAAAGTCCCGCACTTCCGATTTCTTCCGCTTCGTCAATGTCGGTTTTGGAGCAAATGTGCGACGAACATCTTTGCATTACGTTAAGCTCGATTGAACGCACTTTGCAACCTATTTCTTTGGCGATAACCCTTTCAAGGCATTTGCCCACGCCCGACAGGTATTTATGCCCGAAAACGTCCTCGGCGCCCGACTGAAAATCTTCCAGACCGCACTCTTTCGGATTAAGTTTAATTCCCTCTGAAACCGCAACAATAACCGCCATGTGTTTGGATTTTTCACGCTTAACGTCCTCAACAAAGTTTGAAATTGAAAAATCCGATTCGGGCAAATAAATAAGGTGTGGTGCAATTTCGTCGTTTGCACGGAGCATACAGGTCGAAGCCGCCAGCCAACCTGCGTGACGACCCATAATTTCCACAATTGTTACGGAATCCACGCTGTAAACCGAACTGTCACGAATAATTTCCTGAACCGACGACGCAACGTATTTCGCAGCCGACCCAAAACCCGGCGTGTGGTCTGTCACAGGCAAATCGTTGTCAATGGTTTTCGGAATACCGATAACTCTGATGGTGGAATTTTTCTCTTTCAAAAAATCCGACAGCTTAACAACCGTGTCCATAGAATCGTTTCCGCCAATGTAGATGAAAATTTCGATTCGGTGTTTTGTAAAACAACCCAGAATTTTTTCGTAAACTTCGCTGTTTTCGGTATAATCGGGAAGCTTGTAACGGCACGAACCCAGCATTGTTGACGGGGTTTGACGCAAAAGCTCCATGTCCTCGTTGGTGCGAATAACCCGTTTTAGGTCGATAAGTTCGTCTTTGATAACGCCCTCGATTCCGTTTATAGAACCGAAAATTGCGTCAATTTCTTTGGTTTTGAAACCCTGTTTGAAAACCCCCACAAGGCTTGCGTTGATGGCGCAAGTCGGACCGCCTGACTGGGCGACAGCTATGTTCATAAGACCACTCCTTATTTCAAATTTTTATTGTTATGATAATTTTATCATATAATTTTACCTTTTACAAGGGATTTTCAGAAATTCGTATGCTGTCACAATGAAATCCTTTACAATTTTTCACCCATAAGTTAAACTGCACAACGCTAAATTTTTGCGAAAATTAAACTTTGCCGACTTTTTGAAATCACGGCTTTTTGTGGGGTTTTGCCCCTTGACAAACGGGGATTTTTCGGGTATAATTGTAGATTGAAGTATTGTAGTTTTTTACTCAAATTAAATTAAAAAAGGAGTTTTGGAAAAATGCCAGATTCAAAGACAAATACAATTTCAAGAGAAGGTTATGAAAGACTTTTAGAAGAAAAGGAATATCTTGTAGGAACAAGAAGGTCGGAAGTTGCGCAAAAGCTTAAAGAAGCACGTTCTTTCGGCGACCTTTCGGAAAACGCAGAGTACGACGAAGCTAAAAACGAACAGGCTATTCTCGAAGCACGAATCAGCGAGGTTGAGTATATCCTTAACAACGCAAAGGTTGTTGATTATGACGACATTTCAACCACCGAAGTTAGCGTGGGTTCTATCGTTACTCTGAAAGACAGAGAAACAGGCGAAATTGAAACACTCACTATCGTAGGTTCTACCGAATCCGACCCCGACAACAACAAAATTTCGGACGAATCCCCTATCGGAAAAGCAGCTATGAAGAAAAAAGTGGGCGATATTATCGAAGTTTCGGCACCTGTGGGAATTTTGGAATTTGAAATTATGGAAATCAGTAAGTAAAAATTATTGAGAGGAAAAGTTTAGAATGAGCGAAGAAATTAAGAACAATCCGGAACTTGAAGAAGTTCAGGACATAAATATTTTAAAGAAAATCAGAATTGAAAAGCTTGACGAAATGAAAGCCAACGGCAAAAATCCGTACGAAGTAACAAAGTACGACGTGACGGTTCACAACGCCGACGCAAAGGCAGAGTACGAAGCATTGGAAGCTAAGTTGAGGGCTGAATGTGGCGACGACGAAGAAGCTTTTAAGGCAAAACTTGAAGAAAACAGACAGACTGTTTCAATCGCAGGACGTATTCTTTCGTGGCGTGATATGGGTAAAGCAAACTTTATCGACGTTCGTGACAAAACCGACAGAATGCAGGTTTATGTTAGAATGAACGATATCGGCGCAGATGAATTTGCCGAATTTAAAAAATGGGATATCGGCGATATTGTAGGCGTTGAGGGTTTTGTTTTCAGAACAAGACGTGGCGAAATTTCGCTTCACGCACAGAAAATCACAATGCTTTCAAAGTCTTTGTTGCCACTTCCTGAAAAATGGCACGGTCTTAAAGACCAAGATACAAGATACCGCCAGAGATACACGGACCTTATCTGCAATCCGGAAGTAATGGATACATTTAAAAAGCGTTCAAAGATTATTGCGTCAATCCGTAGATACCTTGACGACAAGGATTTTATGGAAGTTGAAACGCCAATGCTGGTTTCTAACGCAGGCGGTGCTGCTGCAAGACCGTTTGAAACACACTACAACGCTCTTGACGAGGACGTAAAACTTAGAATTTCACTTGAACTTTACTTAAAGCGTCTTATCGTGGGCGGAATGGAACGTGTTTACGAAATCGGCAGAGTATTCAGAAACGAGGGCGTAGACGCAAGACACAACCCTGAATTTACACTTATGGAGCTTTATCAGGCTTATACGGATTATGAGGGAATGATGGAACTCACCGAGGATATGTTCAGATACCTTGCAAACGAGGTGTGCGGCACAACCCTTATCCCATACGGTGAGCATATGATTGATTTGGGAAAACCTTTTGCAAGAATGACAATGACCGAGGCTGTTAAGCAGTATTCGGGTGTTGACTTTGCAAATATCAAAACTGACGAAGAAGCTAAGGCAATCGCTAAGGAAAAGCACGTTGAATTTGAGGACAGACATAAGAGAGGCGATATTCTCAACCTGTTCTTTGAAGAATTTGTTGAAGAACACCTTATTCAGCCGACTTTCATTACCGACCACCCAATCGAAATTTCACCGCTTACAAAGAAAAAGCCGACAGACCCAGACCACGTTGAAAGATTTGAGCTGTTCATTAACACTTGGGAAATGTGTAATGCTTATTCAGAGCTTAACGACCCAATCGACCAGCGTGAAAGATTTGTGGCACAGGAAGAGCTTTTGAAACAGGGCGACGACGAGGCTAACAGAATCGACGAGGACTTCCTCAGAGCGCTTGAAATCGGTATGCCACCAACAGGCGGTATCGGTTACGGCATTGACAGACTTGTAATGCTCCTTACAAACTCACCTGCTATCAGAGATGTTTTGCTGTTCCCGACAATGAAGAGCCTTAATTAAATGAGAAATAATTAAATATCCCTCAAAACCCATTTGTCAACTGCAAGTGGGTTTTGTTTTTTAAAAAATAGTCCGTATTTCGGTTTTTGGGTTTACTTTGTGCAGAATTTATGGTACAATAAACGTAAACCTGTCGGTTTACGTTTGGGTATTTTGTTTTGCCGTCAACACCGACGGCAATTTTGCTAAAGCAAAACCGCAAAAGTACCCGATTTGCGGAGATTATATGGTACAATTAACGTAAACTTTTCGGTTTACATTTGGGTATTTTGTTTTGCCGTCAACACCGACGGCAATTTTGCTAAAGCAAAACCACAAAAGTACCCGATTTGCGGAGATTTTATGGTACAATAAACGTAAACTTTTCGGTTTACGTTTGCGTGGAAGCGTGGTAAAATTAACCCTCAAATATACAAGCGAATATCCCAACAAAACTAAGGGAGTGTGTTTATGGCGTACAACGAGCTTATAAAAAATTTTGAAAAAGTCAGGGCATATATGCGTGAGTTTTATGTGTACGGCTTTAAAAGCAGAACTGAATATGACGCAAAAAGCCCACGTTCGTACGACGACGAACGACGCAGGCTTGAAAGCTGGTTGGGCGATTATATGCGGTTTTCCCAGACGGCAGACGGAAAAAACGTCTTTTTGTCGGTGGACAGCCGTGAAACCGTCAAAAATCCTTTTTACAAGGCTTGGAAAGCAAAAAGTTTTACGGACGGGGATATAACCCTACATTTTGCGATTTTCGACATTCTTTATGCACCCGAAATCCAAAAAACTTTGGGCGAACTTGTTGAAGAAATCGACAGTTTGTTGTGTTGCAAATTGGCATTTGACGAATCCACGCTGAGAAAAAAGCTGAAAGAATATTCCGAGGAAGGCATAATCAGGATTGAAAAACAAGGTCGCAAGGTTTTGTACAGCAGAGCCGCCGACGTGGATATTTCTTCATTAACGGACGTTATAGACTTTTTCAGCGAAGTTGCGCCGTGTGGCGTTGTGGGGTCGTTTTTGCAGGACAAACAGCCAAAACACCCCGATATTTTTTCATTTAAGCACCATTATATAACGCAGGCAATAGACAGCGACGTAATGGCTATGCTGTTTGAAGCTATGCGTGGGCATAGGTATATTAAAGTTGACAATTTGGGAAAACACTCAACCGAAGCAAAAACTTTACGCCTTGTTCCGCTTAAAATCTACATCAGCGCCCAAAACGGCAGGCAGAACCTTTTGGCGTTTCACGAAAAAGCTAATCTTTTGAATTCCTACCGCCTTGATTATTTGTCAAACGTCAAGATTGAAAACGAGGTTTGCCAAAATTTTGACAAATTGCGAAAGGCACTTTGCAAGGTGGAATCTCATATGTGGGGAGTAAATTGCAGGTGGAGTACCAACAAAACAGAACACGTTGAGTTTGAAATAAGAATCAAAGACGACGAACAGTTTATAATTCAGCGACTTGAAAGGGAAAAACGTTGCGGTCGTGTGGAAAAAATCGACGAAAACCACTATGTTTATGTTGCGGACGTTTTTGACGCAACGGAAATGCTTCCGTGGATTCGCACGTTTATTTCACGAATTACGAAGATGAATTTTTCAAACCGTACTACGGAAAACACGTTCAAGGCGGATATACAAAAAATGTATGAAATGTACGGAATAAACGGGGGTGAAAGCCATGATATTCAGTGAACTGTACTCTGTTTATTACAACACGGTGGCGAAAATCATACAATTGGCTTTTGACCCCGAAACAACGGAAAAAGACTTGCAAAGGTGTGTTACGGAAGAAGCTTTTTCCGAAAGTGTGCTGACTATTCTTCCTGCGTTAAAAAGCGGAAAATGGCCGTTGGTCGATGAAAATTATTCTCCCGTGCTGAATAATAAACCCACAATGCCTTTAACTCTTTTGGAAAAAAGGTGGCTTAAAGCCATTGCGGAAGATGACCGTGTAAAACTTTTCGGGGTGGATTTTCCCGAACTTCGGGACGTTGAACCCCTGTTTACAAGGGAAGATTATAAAATTTACGACCAATACAGCGACGGGGACAGTTTTCATAACGAAGATTACATAAAAAATTTCAGACTTGTTCTAAACGCTATTCGCACCGACCGACCCGTTCAAATCAGTATGATAAACCGCCACGGCAAAGAGGTGTGGTTTAGGTTTTTTCCGAAAGGTTTTGAATATTCGTTAAAAGACGACAAAATCAGAATTGTTGCCACGGGGTGCAAATTCAAGCGGTTTAATTTGGGCAGAGTTGTAAAGTGCGATTTTTACAACGGCAAAGGTTGGTGGGAGAATATTCCGGGAGAAGAAAGGCGAAAAGACCTAACTTTGTTGATAACAGACCAACGCAACACGTTGGAACGAGCCATGTTGCATTTTGCACATTTTGAAAAAAGGGCGGAACGTACAGATGACGGCAAATATATTTTGCATTTGAAATATTACGAAAGCGACGAAACGGAAATGGTTATTCGGGTGTTGTCTTTTGGGGCAAACGTCAAGGTTTTGGAGCCTGAAAGTTTTGTAAATTTAATAAAAGAACGTCTTATTTGTCAAAAAAGCTGTGAACTCAGGTGAGTTCGCAGCTTTTTTTCCGTGAAAATGTTGGTTTAAACAGGTATAATATGGTTGTAAAGAGCGGATAACACATCTGCATTTACAAAAAAGGTACACACAGCAATTGTTCATCTGTCAAATGAACGTACCTTGTTTAATTAAAAAAGGCACTAACAGCAAAAACATAGCTTAAATGGTATAACCGATAATTAAAGATTATCTTTTGTGGGTTCGATTCCCAAAAGTGCCTTGTTATTAAAAAGAAAGGGGTTAATTTATGATTGAAATTAAAGGAAAAGTTAATACGGCTGTTTGTTATGCAACGGTTGTTGAGGACGAAGCAATCGAACAGATTCGCAGAATGTGCGACCACGAATTTACGGCAGGTTCAAAAATCAGAATTATGCCCGACGTTCACGCAGGAAAAGGGTGTACTATAGGCACAACAATGACAATCACCGACAAGGCAGTTCCGAACATTGTGGGTGTGGATATCGGGTGCGGTATGTACACGGTGAATTTGGGCAAAGTGGACATTGATTTTGAAAAAGTTGACGAGGTTGCCCATTATATCCCAAGCGGAAAAAATGTTTGGGACGGTCGTATGGAACGGTTTAACCTGACCGACCTTTGCTGTTACCGAAGTCTGAAACAGGCAAAACGTCTTGAACGAAGTTTGGGAACGTTGGGTGGCGGAAACCATTTTATCGAAATTGAGTGTTCTGCCGACGGCACTAAGTATTTGGTAATTCATTCGGGCAGTCGAAATTTGGGAAAACAGGTTGCGGAAATTTATCAGAAATTGGCTGTGGATTTAAATATGGGAAAATCCGAATACTTTAAAAGCCGTGACGAATTGATTCGCACATACAAAGAACAAGGTCGCCGAAGCGAAATTCAGGCGGCGTTAAAGGAAATGGAAAAAGCATGGACGGCAAAAGAGCCGACTGTTCCTGCCGACCTTTGTTATTTGTACGGCACTTATTTGGAAGATTATCTTCACGACGTGGAAATTTGCCAGAGATTTGCAAAACGAAGCCGTGAAAGAATGGCTGAAATTATTCTTGAAAAAACAGGGTTGTCCGCTGTTTCGTCGTTTCATACAATACATAATTACATTGACACAAAAGAAATGATTCTCCGAAAGGGTTCCATAGCCGCACATGACGGCGAACTTGTTCTTATTCCTATAAATATGCGTGACGGAAGTGTGCTTGCTAGGGGCAAAGGCAATTCGGAGTGGAATTTTTCCGCACCTCATGGGGCAGGACGTATTATGTCACGCACTAAGGCGAAAGAAACGCTTGATTTGGAAGAATACAGAAAAACCATGACGGGAATTTACACCACGTCGGTAAATGAATCCACCCTTGACGAAGCGCCTATGGCGTATAAGTCGTTGGAAGATATTATAGACGTAATCATCGAATCGGTTGACATAATCGAAGTTTTAAAACCTATTTATAATTTTAAGGCGTCAGATTGATAAAGCGTCTGCGCCGTATGATTGGAGGAATTTAGATGTTGAAGTTTTTAGAAAAAGAAGCGAATATTTCCTATACGGAAAACGGCGCAGTTACAAATGCAAGCACTATGTCCGATTGTTTGGACTTGTTTGCAACAATAGGAGCAATGAGAAACGCACCCGAAAAAGAGATTATCAATCGTTTTGTCCGTGCTTATACGGAAGATTCGGATATTGCAATGAAGATTTTGTTTTTCGGGCGTGACGTTCGGGGCGGTGTGGGTGAACGCCGTGTGTTTCGGGTTATCACAAAATGGCTTGCTGAAAACAGACCGGATTCTTTGCGTAAAAATATAAAATTTATCCCTGAATACGGACGTTTTGACGATTTGGTGTTTTTGGTGGGTACGGCGTGCGAAAAGGACGCCTTGAACGTTATCGGTGAACAGTTGGAAAAAGACCTTAGTTCCAAAGGAAAAATATCACTTCTTGCAAAGTGGTTGCCGTCGGTTAATGCGTCAAACAGCCAAACGATTGTCAAGGCGAAACGCATTGCAAGGTATCTTAATATGTCGGACGCACAATACCGCAAAACCCTTGTAAAACTTAGAAAGAAGCTTAGCATTATCGAAAATAATCTTCGTGAAAAAGATTATACTTTTGATTATTCCAAACAACCGTCAAAGGCAATGTTTAAATACCGCAAGGCTTTTTTGCGAAACGACAACCGCCGTTATTACGAATTTTTACAAGCCGTTTCCACAGGCGAAAAACAGCTTAACACAGGCACGCTTGCTCCGTACGAAATTGTAAAAAACGCACTTAACCCAAAAGGGTGGGGGTTCAACAGCCGTTTGACAAGACAAGAAAAAGCGTCGCTTAACGCCACATGGAACGCTCTGCCTGATTTTTGCAACAACAAAAACGCTCTGGCGGTGGTGGATACTTCGGGGTCTATGTACTGCTACGCAAATGCCATGCCTGCCGCTGTTGCGCTGTCGTTGGGGTTGTATTTCGGCGAACGAAACACGGGAGTTTTTCATAACCGATTTATAGAATTTTCCTCACGCCCTAAACTTATTGAAATTAAGGGCAAAACTTTCACCGACCGTTTGGAATATTTGTGTACGTTCAACGAGGTTGCAGACACAAACTTAGAAGCGGTGTTTAACCTGATTTTGCAGACAGCCGTTAAAAATCACGTTTCGCAAGAGGAACTTCCTGAAACTTTGTACCTTATTTCGGATATGGAGTTTAATTGTTGTGTGAAAAATGCGTCTTTGACAAATTTTGGAAATGCAAAACGCCAATTTGAAAAATACGGCTATAAACTGCCCCAAATAATTTTCTGGAACGTAGCAAGTCGCAAGTTAAACCAGCCCGTCACCCAAAACGAACAAGGCGTAGCATTGGTTTCGGGGTGTTCGCCACGTTTGTTTTCCATGGTGTCAAGTGGCGAAATTACGCCGTTTGCCGTCATGACGGAAATTTTGCAGTCAAGACGTTATGCAAAGATAAGTGCTTAAAATTAACTACCCTAAAACCCATTTGTAAAAAGCAAGTGGGTTTTGTGTTTTTAAAAAAAGTAACCTGCATTTGCAGTTTTTGGGTTTACTTTAGGGGGAAAATGTGTTACAATGAAAAAAGAGCTGTAAAATTACGTTTGGGTAATTTGTAATTTGAGGAACGTGGCGTTTTGTCGGTTCAGCTTACGCTGTGATTTGGCGGTTTTAACTGTAACTCTGCCGTTAAACCCCATAAACTCTGAAACTTCGTCAGAAAACTAAAAGTTTTCGGAAAACGTGCCGTTTTCATCGGTTCAGCTCGCAACACTTTTGTTATGTGTCCGACTTTGTTTTGCTCGCTGGCGAAGTTTGAAATAGTTTATAGTTTTCGTTTTTCGCTAACTTTGAAATTTCGTCAGAATATAACAGTTTTCGTCCACCTTTTTCAAAAGGTGGTGGGGGTTGAGGGGGCAACGCCCCTCATCGCTGCTTGCGAGCAGCGAAATTCTCCAATACCATTAAGCGTTTTTGAAAGGGTAGCTGAAATAAGAGCCATCTTATTTCAGCTGGGGAAACTTTTCAAGAAAAAAGTTTCCCTTGAATAAGCTTTATCAAACTCCCCTCGCAAAATAGTCCGGTGGACTATTTTGCGACACTCAAAGTGGGCAAATGGTTTCTACAGTTTTAAAATTTTCGGAATATTACGTTATTTCAACAAATTATCAACAGCTAAAAAACTCTATCCTAAGCGGTTTCCTATCTTCCCCACACGTCAAAGTACACGCTCTAAACCGCAAA